>NZ_BOPO01000128.1 GCF_017312725.1 Actinocatenispora comari
CCACCGGGGCGGCGCGACCACCGCTACAGCCCCACCGGGGCGGCGCGACCGCCGCTACTGGGTCACCGGGGCGGCGCGACCGCCGCTACTGCGCGGCGCGGATGGTGAACGAGTGGCGCAGCCCGGTGACCTCCAGCAGCCGGTCCAGGAACGGGCCGACGTTGGTGAGCACCAGCGAACTGCGAGCCCGGGTCGCGGTGCGGCTGAGCACCACCAGCGTGCCGAGGCCCTGCGAGTCGCAGAAGGTCACCTTGCCCATGTCGAGCAACAGCCGCGACGAGCCGTGTTCCAGGCTTTCCTCGACGGTGGTCACCAGACGGGACACGGTGTGGATGTCGATCTCGCCGGCGAGCGCCACCACGGTCTCCTCCGGCTCGTGGCGCACCGAGATGTCCAGGTCCGGTCGCACGCCTCGCAGCCTAACGCGGCCGCACCCGGCTTGCCGGATGAGGCCGTCCGGTGGAAGCAGTTCGTGACCTTTCTCGCAGGCCACGCGGTATCCGCCGAACCGCCGTAAACCAGCCAGCCGGGCCGGGGCGGCACAAGCCACCCCGACCCGGCCGGGCCGGACGGATCACTGCTGCGGCGGCTGCCCGTACCTCGGGTCGGTCGGCGCGGCACCGCCACCGGGCATGGTGGCGCTGTGCTGCGGTCCGGACGTCTCGGTCGGCGTACCGGCGCGCTGCACGTCGTGCTGCGCGGACCGGCTGCGGACCTGCATCGTGCTGGCCTCGCTCTCGGCCCGGGTCAGCATCCGCTCCCAGCGGTTGCGCATCGGGGCGATCAGGCCACCGCCGATGCCGACGATCGCCACGCCGACGATGATCGCCAGGAACGCGATGAACACCGGGGTGATCACGCTGCTCGCCACGTGGATCTGGTTCAGCGCGGCGATCGCGCCCATCCCGATGATGATCGCCTGGACGATGCGCCCCACCGCGTTGCCCCAGGACATCGAGCTCAGCGCGTTGCTGATGATGTCCTTGACCACGCGGGCGATGGCGGTCGCCACGATGACGATCACGATCGCCACGAAGGCCTTCGGCAGGAAGTTGACCACGCCGCTGATCAGGTTGCTGACCGGGTTCGGCCCGAACGCGGCAAGCGCCAGTTGCAGCGCGAACAGCAGGATCGCGGCGTAGACGAGCAGCGCGACGAACGTGCTCGCCGTGTACTTGCCGAGGAAACGGTTGATGCCCGCGCGTTCACCGACCCGGTCGAAGCCGACCCTCGCGAGAAGCCGGCCCAGCACGCTGCGCAGGACCTTCGCGACGATCCACCCGACCACCATGATCACGATGAACAGCACGAGCTTGGGTACGAAGTTCGCGACCGTGGTCAGTGCGCTCGTGATGGAGCTACCGACATCGACCGCCAGGACTGGTGTCATGGCCTCCCCCATTCGGCCCGGGGCCTGGACCGCGCCGTACCCTGCACGGCCGGCCGGCACAGACAGTCATCTTCGAGGTCAAGCTAACCCCGGGAGAGGCGAAAGATCTGGAATACCAGGAAGGTGCACCGATCAGGCGGTCTTACGCTTCGTACTGGAAGTTGCAGATTTCTTCGCGGCCCGCTTGCGCGGCGCGGCCTTCTTCGCCGTCTTCTTGGCCGCGGCCTTCTTCGCCGGCGCCTTCGCCGGCGTCTCGCCGCGCTTGGTCTTCGCCCGATCGACGGACGCGCGCAGCGCCGCCATCAGGTCGATCGTGTTCGACGGCGCCTCCTCCTCGGTCGGCTGCTGGGTGACCTCCCGGCCGGCGACCTTGGCGTCGATGACCTCCTGCAGCGCCTCGCGGTAGTCGTCGGTGTACTCGTCCGGTTCGAAGTCGGCGGTCATCGAGTCGATCAGCGAGGTGGCCATGGACAGCTCCTGCGGGCGCACCGAGACGTCCTCGTCGAGGAAGTCGAAGCCCGCCTTGCGCACCTCGTCCGGCCACAGCATCGTGTGCATCACCAGCACCCCGTCACGTACCCGCAGGGTGGCGAGCTGCTCGCGCTGGCGCAGCGCGATCTTCACGATCGCCACCCGTTCCGAGTCCTCCAGGGCGTCGCGCAGCAGTACGTAGGGCTTGGTCGCGGCGCCGTCCGGCTCCAGGTAGTACGACTTGCCGTACAGGATCGGGTCGACCTGCTCGGACGGGACGAACTCCAGCACGTCGATCGCGTGCGAGGTCGGCAGCGGCAGGTCGGCGAAGTCGTCGTCGGTGAGCACGACCTCCTCGCCACCGCCGATGTCGTACCCCTTGGCGATCTGGTCGTAGCCGACCTCCTCGCCGTCGATGGAGCAGACCCGCTTGTACCGGATCCGGCCGCCGTCGGCGGCATGGACCTGGTGGAACCGGATGGTCTTCTCCTCGGTCGCCGCATACAGCTTGATGGCGATGGAAACCAGGCCGAACGACACGGCACCCTTCCAGATCGCTCGCATGCCCGCCTCCCTCGCGGTGGGTCCGGCGTCTGACCTCCATCCTGCCTGGCAGTCGCGCGGTTGTCTGCCCAGCAGGCGGGCCGGCCCTTCCAACGGGTGCGGCGGCGACGGCCGGGCGGGTTGTTCCGGGACGGCCTGCCGGGCCCCACGGTGTCGTTAGGGTGAGCCGATGGCGGGTGGGTACCGGCCGATGCTCGCGGTCGCGGGGGAGCTGCCAACCGGACCCGGCTGGTCGTACGAGTTCAAATGGGACGGGATTCGCGCGATCGCCGAGATCTCCGGCGGACGGCTGCGGCTGTCCGCCCGCAGCGGCGCGGACATCACCGTGGCGTACCCGGAACTGGGCGGGCTCGCCGGGCTGCCCGGGGAACTCGTGATCGACGGCGAGGTGGCGGTGCTCGGGCCGGCCGGGCCGTCGTTCGCGGCGCTGGCCGAGCGGATGCACGTCCGGGACGCGCACCGGGCCGCGGCGCTCGCCGCCCGGCTGCCCGTCACGTACCTGATCTTCGATCTGCTGGCGGCCGACGGCACCGACCTGACGGCGCAGCCGTACCGGACCCGGCGGGCCGCGCTGCGCGACCGGGTCGCCGACGGGCCGCACTGGCTGGTACCACCGGTGTTCGACGACGGTGCGGCCACCTGGGCCGCCGCCGAGGAGAACGGCCTGGAGGGCGTGGTCGCCAAGCGGCTCGACGGCCAGTACCGGCCGGGCCGCCGCTCCGCCGACTGGATCAAGGTGAAGCGGGTACACCACGACGACCTGGTCGTCGGCGGGTACCGGCCGGGGGCGCGGACGATCGGCGCGCTGCTGGTCGGCGAGTACGACGGGGCCGGGCTGCGCTACCGCGGCCGGGTCGGTGGCGGCATCTCCGCGGCGAAGGAGCGACAGCTGCTGGACCTGCTCGCGCCGCTGGCGGCGGACGCGTCGCCGTTCGCCGATCCGGTACCGGCCGAGGACGCGCGCGGCGCGCACTGGGTGACGCCGACGATCGTGGTAGAGGTGACGTACGGGAACCGGACCACCGACGGGCGGCTCCGCTTCCCCCGGCTGAACCGCATCCGGACCGACCGGGAGGTTCCGTGGCAACCGAACGAGTGAGGGTACGGGTGGGCGAGCGGGAACTGTCGCTGTCCAATCTGGACAAACCGATGTTCCCGGATCTCACCAAGGGCGAGATGATCGACTATTACACCCGGATCGCGCCGGTGCTGCTGCCGCACCTGGCCGGACGGCCGCTGACCCGGAAGCGGTACCCGAACGGCGCGGCGGCCGGCTCGTTCTTCGAGAAGAACGCGCCGTCGCACACGCCGGACTGGGTGCGTACCGCGACGCTGCCGGTGCCGGGGTCCACGATGGACCGGGAGACCGTCGACTTCGTGGTCGTCGACGAGCTCGCCACCCTGGTGTGGCTGGCCAACCTGGCCGCGCTGGAACTGCACGTTCCACAGTGGAGGGTCGACGGCGACGGCACGGCACAGCCGCCGGACCTGATCGTCTTCGACCTCGATCCGGGGCCGCCGGCCGGGTTGGCCGAATGCTTCCCGGTGGCCCTGGCGCTGCGCGAGGAGCTCGCCGCCGACGGCATCTCCGCCTGCCCGAAGACCAGTGGCCGCAAGGGGATGCAGCTGATGTGCCCGATCGCGGCGAGCCAGCCGGCGGCGGTGGTGTCCGGGTACGCGAAGCGGCTGGCGCACCGGTTGGCGCAACGCGACCCGGACCGGGTGGTGGACCGGATGACCAGGTCGCTGCGGCCGGGCAAGGTGTTCATCGACTGGAGCCAGAACAACGCGGCCAAGACCACCGTCGCGCCGTACTCGCTGCGCGCCGGCACGGCGCCGATGGTGTCGCTGCCGCTGCACTGGGCCGAGGTCGAGGCCGGTAGGCCGGTGACCGGCGGCCCGGCGGCGGCGCTGTCCAGGGTGGACAGCGACGGCGATCTGCTGGCCGGGCTCACCGAACCCGGCCCCCGGGTACCGGAGGAGTGATCAGGTTTCGACACCCGTCACATCGGGCACCATCGATGCATGCTGACTTTCCTGTTGTGGATTCTGGCAGTGATTCTGGTGGTCGCCGGGGTGGTCTCGTTGCTGAAGCGGCGAATCCTCTGGGGCATCGTGCTCATCATCATCGGGCTGCTCGTCGGCCCCGGCGGCGTCAGCATCTTCACCTGATGCGCCACGGCACCACGCGGCCGGCAGAGCGGCGCCACGGCGCCGACCAGCCGACAGAGCGGCGCCTGGGCGCCGGCCGAGCGGCGGAGCGGCGCCAGCCCGACCTGCGGGAGGCGCCGCTCTCGGCCCGGTGCAGCCCGGCGGTTCAGGCCAGGAACCTGGCCCGCAGCGCGTCGACCGTCGCGTCGGACAGGCCGAGCCCGTCGTGCAGGTAGCCGTCGAAGTTGCCGTAGAGCGCGTCGACCTCGTCGAACGCGGCCCGCAGCCAGGACAGCTCGACCGCGTCCGCGCGGCCCAGGTAGTCGTTGCTGGCGAGGTAGTCGGCCTCCACGGTGGCCCGCGGCACGCCGAGCAGGGTGAGCAGGACCGCGGCACCCCAGCCGGTGCGGTCCTTGCCGGAACTGCAGTGGAACACCGTCGCCTGCGGGTTCGCCGCGATGCCGGTCAGTAGCGTCCGGTACGCACGGTCCGCGCCACCGAAGTCCACCATGAACGGGTACGCGATCCGCTGCCCCATGTTCCCGGTACCTTCCAGCAGCCCCAACGCGAGCGCGGTGAGCAGCGTCAGCACCGCGCCGTCGTGGAAGTCGATGCCGTGGCTGAGGTCCTCCACGTCGGCGACCCGGTAGGTCGTGGCGGCCGGGATCCGGTCCGGGTCGTCGCTGCGTTCCTTGCCGTTGCGGAGATCCACGTCCAGCGTGACGTGCTGGTCCACCAGCACCTGCTGCTCGGCGACGGACAGCCCGGACAGCTTGTTCGACCGGTACGCGACGCCCATCCGCACCCAGTGCCCGTCGCTGGTGCGGTACCCGCCGACGTCCCGGAAGTTGGTCGCGTCCGGCAGCCCGAGCGACCGGTCGGCGACCACCAGCGGGCTGCCGGAGTTCGGTGTCAACGTGAAGTACCACCGGGTAGTGGCCGGCAGCGTGCCCGCCGGCACCGTCAGCGTGCCGGTGCCGGCGCCGGAACCGACCGCGACACCGTCGCCGCCGCCCGCCGGGCTGGTACCGGCCGTCACCGTCACCGCGGTCGCGGTCGACGCCCAGGACAGCGCGTACGATCCGTCCGCGCCGCGGATAGCGCTCGCCTGGCCGAATCCGGCCGTGCTCGCCGTCGCCGGCACCGACCGCACCAGCGGCGCCACCAACATCGCCAGGCCGGCCGCGACCGCCACCAGGCCGGTACGCCATCGATGTGCTCTCATCGTTCCTCCTCCGCGGGTCAGGCCGGATCGGCGGTACAGGGCCGGCCGCCGCAGACGTCGACCACGGTGCCGGTGTCGAAGAACGTCGCCTTCTGGGTACGCGCCGCCGCCGAGTTGCGCGGATCCTCGTGCGGGTCGTGCCCGTACCCGGAGCCGGTCGGCGCGGTGTTGGTGGTCGGCGGCGAGGGCGTGCCGGAGTCCCACACCACCATGGTGGATCCGTGCCAGGGCAACGAGACCGGCCGGATCCCCCAGTACGGCACCCGGTCCGGGCTGCGACCCGGGGTCAGCGTGGGCGCGGCGACGCGGGCGCCGAGGGTGCGTGCCTCCACGTCGGCGGCGACGTTCGCCACCTGGTGGTCGCCGTACGCGACGTGCATCAGCACCGCGCGGCCGGAACGCGCGAGCGTCTGCGCGTACCCCTGCGTTTCGCCCCGGTCCCAGACCATCTGGAGCAGCCCGAGGACGACCTGCTGGCGCAGCTTGTCCGGGTAGGACGCGTTCAGGATCGGCTGGAACTGGGCGAAGTCGGCGCTGCGGTTCAGCAGCAGGCTGTAGTTCATCCCGGTCACGCCGAGCACCCCGCGCCGGATGTCCGGCGAGCTGGCGACGACCGCGCCACCGACGATGCCACCCTGGCTGTTCCCGTCGTACACCAGCGACTTGCGCGCGTCGAGCAGCGGCCGGCCGTCCCCGGTGCGGAACGCCTTGTCGGCCCGGAAACCCTTGTCGTGCACGAGATCCCGACCCAGGAACAGCATGTCGAGGATGCTCTGCTGCAGCCGGTCCGGGATGGACGGGAACTGGCTGATGTTCGTCAGCGACGCGATCACGTTGAGCACGTCGTCGGACGCCATCCCGATCCAGTCGGTGGCGCAGAACGTGACGTCGTGCTCGGCGGCCATCGCCCTGACGTTGCCGGCACCGACCTCGTTGCGGCTGCCGAGCAGCCCGTGCCCGTACAGCGCGGGGCGGGACGGGTGCGCGAACGCGGATCTCGGTATCTCGCACCGGAACTGCGCGAGTTGGGTGTTCCCCGGCAGGTGCACCGGGCGGCCCCGCCCGTCGCGGGCGAACCGGGAGCCGGCCGGGCCGCCGGGCAGCGACAGGTAGCTGGGCACGGACACGGTGCCGGTCACCTCGCGGGCGATCCGGGCGTCCTGCTCGGCGGTGAAGTTCGTGACCGCATCGATGTGGTAGCCCGGCGCCCGGCCGTGCAGCCGGCCGAACGCGTCGCCGGAGATCCGGTCCAGCTCGCCGGTCAGGTTCCGACCACTGGCGACGGTGAAGTCCCACGCCAGGTACGCCCGCGCGGTGTCGACGCCGGCCCGGCGCAGCGCGGCCAGCGACGGCGCGAGCTCACGCTGCCTGGCCCACAACGGATCGTGCCGGGACAGCCGGTGCCCGGCGACCCGCGCGTACGCCTCCGGTGCCGCCAGCGTGGCCCCGGACGAGTCGCGCAGCCCGCGCAGCGCGACCGCGTAGTGCTGCCCTTCGGTGAAGTCCGTCGCCGGGTGGATCAGCAGTGCCTGCCGGTCCGCGCTGGTGGCGTTCGCGTCCAGCTCCGCCCAGTACGGCCAGCGGCGGCCGGTGTCGGTGTCCAGCAGCACGATCGGCGCGTCCGGCGCCAACGACGCACCGAGGTCGGTGATCGGCGCGGCGCCGGACCGCACCAGGCTCACCTTCGGTACCTGCACCAACAGCGCCTGGCCCGGGGAGAACCCGTCGCTGCGGTTCCACGCGGTCGGGTCGACCGGCACACCGAGCGCGTTCGCCGGCAGTACCGCCGAGGTGAACGCCACCCGCCGACCGGTCGCGCTGTGCCGGTCGGCGCGGGTGTACCAGTCGTTCGGGAACGGCAGCAGGCACTCGCTGCCGACCAGCGGGTCGCAGCCGCCGGGCCGGGCGGGGGCCGGATGTGCCGCGCCCGGGGCACTCAGCACCCCGACCGCGGCGATCACCGCGACCGCCCCGGCCAGCAGCCGTCGCGGCGCGGAACCCTTTCGTACCAAGGGGTTCCGGCGTGCCGGCGCGTCACGCATCGGCGGCCGCACCGAGCTGGCCCGAGATGATGGACGCGTAGGCCGCCTCACCGCGGGCGTTGGGGTGCAGCGGCGCCGCCAGGTTGGTCGGCACGTACCCCTCCAGCCAGCGGTCGGACGGCGACTGGCACGCGTCGTGGCCGACGCCCGGCGTCTCCACGTCCACGTACTCCGCGTTGTGCGCGGCCGCCTGCGCGGCGATCGTCTGGTTCAGCAGGTGCACCTCGCCCTGCAGCCAGTCGGCGTCGACGTTCAGGATCGGCTGCACCGGCCAGCAGCCACCGTGCTCGATGTACAGCCCGTACCCGGTGACGACGACGTGCGCCTGTGGCGAGCGCTGGTGGATGGTGTCCAGCGCGGTGGCGAGCTTCGGCGCGAACGCGGCGATCCGCTGCGCGATCTGGTCCACCCCACCGGCGGTGTACGAGTCCTTGCACGGATCGGCGGTCGGGTCGAGCTGCATGCAGTTCTGCGCCACGCCGACGAGTCCGGTGTCGTTGCCGCCGATGGTGAGCGTGACCAGGGTGGTGTCCGAGCGCAGCGCGTCGAACTGCGCCGGCGCGGTACCCATGTCGATCCCGGCCAGCGACAGCTTCTGCGGCGAGGTGAGGTCGCCGGTGTCCGCGCCGGAGCAGGTGACGTCGGTGAACGACGCGGCGCCCAACCGGCTGGCGAGCAGGTGCGCGTAGTTCCGGGTGGACCGGCCACAGGCGAGCGGGCCGGTGATGTCGGGGATCAGCGGCCCGGAGGCCATCGAGTCGCCCAGCGCCACGTAGTGCGGTGCGGGCGCGGCGGCGGCCGGCGCGGCACCGACCAGTACCGCGGCGGCGGCGGCAACGCACCCCGCCACGGCGGCGACGATCCTTGCCCTAGCTGGCACCAGATGCATGGGGGTACACCTCGCTGTCGATCGGCGACGGCGCCGGACCCGCGGGTGGGACGGGAGTGCCGGGGATGCTGCGGGGCGGCGGCGAACTGGGGTCAAACGACATAATGCAGAGCCGACGTCGCCCAGGTAAGTGGATCGAAGCGCAGATTTCGATGGGGGATGCTGTGACGGATCACAACCTCGGCGCGGCGCCGCCCCCGCTGAGGATCGGTGGCCGGTGCGTCGCCACCCAGCTGCGCGAGCGGATCCCGGCGCTGACCCGGCAGGTGGTGGCCCGCCTGGTCACCGAGCTCCCGGTGTACGCGCAGTTGCCGACCGAGGAGGTCGGCGGCGACATCGCCGACATCGTCGGGCACAACCTGCGCATCTTCGCCGACGTGTTGCAGCGCCGGCAGCCGGTCACCGACGAGCAGCTCGCCGCGCAGCGCGACTCGGCGGCGCAGCGGGCGGAGGAGGGCGTGCCGCTGGACGCGATCCTGTCCGCCTACCAGATCGGCGTGGCGATGGCGTGGTCCGAACTCACCGCCGGCGCCGCGCCGGCCGACCTGCCGGACGTGCTCGCCACCGCCGGTCAGGTACTCGCGTTCGAGCGGCGGGTGCTGTCCGCGGTCAGCGCCGCCTACCTGGAGGTACGGCAGATCCTGGACAGCGAGGAGCACGGCGGCCGGCACGCGCTGCTCACCGCGCTGGTGGCCGGCGAGCCGCTGGAGAAGTTCGCGCACCACAACGGGCCGCGCCCGGCCCCCCGGTACGTGGTGCTGCACCTGACGCTCGCGCCGCACCCGGACGAGCTCGGCGGCGGTGCCGTCGCCGGTGTCGCCGCCCGCCGCAAGGTCCGCCGGGTACGCGCGGTGCTGGACCGGTTCGCCGGTGAGCCGGCGCTGACCGCGCTGGACTCCTCCGGCGGTACCGCCCTGGTACCGGCCGGCGAGCCGCCGCCCTGGCCCACCCTGACCGACCTCGTCGGCCGGGCCGCCGACGCCGCCGGCTGCGCGATCACCGCCGCGGCCGCCGTGGTGGCGCCGGCACAGGTACCGGCGGCGGTCGCGCAGACCGCGGAGATCGTCGCGCTGGTGCACCGCACCGGCCGCCGCCCCGGCCTGTACCGGCTCGCCGACGTGCTGCTGGACTACCAGCTGAGCCGGCCGTCCGACGCGCTGCCGGGGTTGGCCGAGCTGCTCGCGCCGCTGGACCACAAGCCGGACCTGCTGCACACGCTGGACACGTTCCTGCGGCACGAGCTGAACCGCCGGGCCACCGCGGCCGCGCTGCACGTCCACCCGAACACCGTCGACTACCGGCTGCGGCGGATCACCCAGCTGACCGGGCTCTCGCCGACCCGACCGACCGACCTGCCGCAGCTCAACGCGGCGCTGGTGGCGCGCGGCGGTGGCCGGGAGGTACCGCCGGAGAGCGCCGCGCCGGCCGGCGAGCACCTGTCGCGTCCGCTACCCGACGAGTGCTGAGCCGACGAGATCCGAGCCGGCGAGATCAGAGCCGGCGAGATCAGAGCCGCGCCGCCCCGACCGGGGACCGCCGGCCCGCGCCGGTCAGCCGACGGCTTCGGGGAGCGCGGGCATCCGGGCCATCGCGTGCTCGACCAGCGCGATCAGCGCCGCACGGCACGACGGCGCGTCGCGCGCGTCGCACTCGATCAGCGGTACCGAGGAGTCCTCCAGTTGCAGGGCCTCCCGCACCTCGGCCAGGGTGTTCCGGCGCTGCCCGTGGAACAGGTTGACCGCCACCACGAACGGGATGCCGCGCGCCTCGAAGTAGTCGATGGCCGGGAAGCTGGTGGCCAGCCGCCGCGGGTCGACCAGGATCATCGCGCCGGTGGCACCGCGGGACAGCTCGTCCCACATGAACCAGAACCGGTCCTGCCCGGGGGTACCGAACAGGTAGAGCACGAGATCGCTGGCGATGGTGCGGCGACCGAAGTCCAGCGCGACCGTGGTCGTGGTCTTCGACTCGATCCCGCCGGTGTCGTCGACCCCCTCGCTGACCTGGGTCAGTACCTCCTCGGTGGTCAGCGGCGGGATCTCGGACACCGCGCCGACCAACGTCGTCTTCCCGGTACCGAAACCGCCGGCGACGATCACCTTGACCGACTGCGGACCCACTCCCTGTCCCTTCACATCGCTCGCAGGTGATTGATGACCTTCTGCAGGTCCTCCCGGCTCGGCCGGCCGTGCCGGCCGCTCGGCGCGCCGATCGCCACCAGCCGCTCCTCCAGCAGGTCGCTCAGGTGCACCCGGATCACGTTCATCGTGGTGTGCAGGTGTGCGGCGATCTCGGCGACCGACAGCCAGCGGTTCGCCAGCAGTTCGAGGATCTGCGCGTGCTCGACCGTGACGGCGGCGCGGTCGACCGAGCCGACCGCGCGTACCTGGGTGTCGAGGCTCAGCGTGTGCCGGGCCCGGGCCCGGCCACCGATCCGCGAGTAGTTGTCGAACAGCGGCGTGGCGGACTCGTCCACCCATTGCTCGTCGGGATTCTCCATCACGACCCGCCCTCGGTCACGAGCTCGGTGCGTAGCCGGTCACGACCCGCTGCTCCGCGCTGAGGTGCCGACCGACCTGCGCCACGATCCGGGTCATCGAGAACGCCACGTTGCCGAGGTTGACGTCCTCGGCCGGGGTGAGCAGCACCAGGCAGGCGTTCTGCCCGGCCGAGATGATGAACAGCATCCGGTCCTGCATCTCGATCATCGTCTGCTGCACCGGCCCGCCGTTGACGTACTCGGACTGGGTGATCGCGCGGGACAGGCTGGCCAGGCCGGAGCACTGCGCGGCGAGCTGGTCGGCGGCGTTCTTGGACAGGCCGCTGGAGCGCTGGATGATCAGGCCGTCGGTCGACACCACCGCGGCGCTGATCCCCTCGACGTCCTCGACCAGCCGATCCAGCAGATGCACCAGGTGCGGATTCATGACGTCAGCCATCGCTGTTCCTGTTCTCTGAGACCGTGTCTGCGGAGTTCTGGTTGGCCTCGCGTCCCGCCCTCATGCCCTGCTGGAACGCGGCGAACCGGAGCCGGGCCTGATCTGCGGTGTGGGTCGGTACGGCCTGCGCCGGCTCGTGCGACTCGGCCCGGGCCCGGCGCAGCCCCGGCGCCAGGCTCGCCTGCCGGACCCGGACGGGCAGGCCAGCCGTGGTGGACTGGCCGCTCGGTGCGGGTGCCGGCGCGGGCTCGCCGAGCACCGGTACCTCCGGCTCGTCGTACCGTTCCCGCGGCGGTGCGGTCGGGTACGGGCGGGGCCGCGGCGGCGCGCTCTCCTCGGCGCCGCTCGCCCGGTGCGCACCGTGCTCGGCGCCGGCCCGGCCCGGCCCGGTCGACACCCGTCGCGGCAGGCTCACCTCGGCATCATCCATGCCAGGACCACCCATGTCTGGACGTTCGGGCTCGGCCGCCGGCTGCGGCCGTCGCGGCGTGGGCGTCGGGCCGGACGTCCGGTCCGGACCGTCGGCGGCGAGCGGGTCGATCGCCGGGAACTGGATCGTGTTGTCGGACAGTTCGGTGCGCTCCGGCCGCGCCACCGGTTCGTGCCGCAGCGGCAGGTCGGACAGCCCCGCCGGATCGCCGGGCGACACCGGCTCCGCCCGTACCGCCGGCGCCAGCGGCGACGGCGGTTCCCGGCGCGTGCCGGGCTCCCGGTGTGGCATGGGCTCGGGACGGGGGGACGGTGCCGCCGGTCGGGCCACCGGCTCCGGCCAGGACGGTTCGGTGCGCGGGCCGGTCTCACCCCAGGGCGCCGGCTCCGACCGGGTCGGTGACCCACCCCAGGACGGCTCCGGCCGGGTCGGGGGCGCACCCCACGTCGGCTCGGGCCGGGCCGCGGGGTCGCCCCAGGCCGTCGGCGCCGGCTCGGGCCGCGGCGACAGCGGTTCGGGTGGCCGGCGGTGGCCCGCGCCGAGCTCGCCGGTGTGCTCCGAGCCGGCCCGGTCCAGCAGTTCGTTGCGGATCAGCACGATCGCCTTGATGCCGCCGTACGCGGAGTCCTTCAGCTCGACCCGGATGTTGAACCGCTGCGCGACGGCGGCGACCACCAGGAAGCCGAGCTTCTGCACGTTCTCCGAGGAGACCAGCTCCGGCGCCTCCCGGATCAGCGCGTTCGCCCGCTCGCGCTCCTCGGTGGACATCCCGATGCCGCGGTCCTCGATCTCCACCACCAGCCCGGACGCCACCGGCGAGGAGGTCATCAGCACCTGCGTCGGCGGATGCGAGAAGGAGACCGCGTTGTTCAGCAGCTGGGCGAGCAGGTGGCTGATCGGCAGTACCGCGCTGGCGCTGACCTTCACCTTCGGGCCCGCCTCGATGCGCACCCGCTGGAACTGCTCGCACTGCGCCTTGGCCGCGCCGAGCACGTCGTCGATCCACTCCGAGGTACGCCGGGAGCGCCCGAGGTCGCCGCCGCCGAGGATGATCAGGTTGTCGTTGTCGCCCCGCAGCGTGGTGATCTTGTGCTGCAGTGCGTAGACCTTCTCCAGCTTGTCCGGGTCGTCCTGCTCGGCGTTCTCCAGGTCGCGCAGCCCGACCGCGAGGGTGGCCAGCCAGCGTTGCGACCGGCGGGCCGCGAGGACCAGGTTCTGCCGGCTGTTCTTGCGGGCGACGGCCTCACCGGTGGCCGCCTCGATCGCGGTGCGGCTGGTCTGGCGTACCGCCTCCTGGATGGCGCCCAGCTCGACCGCGCCGACCGCGTGGCCGCCCGCGCTCTCCCCGTCGTCCGCGGGCACCAGCGAGGTCAGGTCGACCTGTTCGCCGCGGCCGATCCGGTTCAACGCCTCGGGCAGCGTGCTCGCGATCGTCTTCGACTCCGCGGCGATCGCGTCCAGGCCGGCCTTCACCGCGCCGTCGACCAGCCGCCGGGACCGGCGGATCGCCAGCCACACCGCGATGACGACCAGCAGGGCGAGCAGGCTGCCGACGACGGCGAGCAGCAGCTGGTTGTTGCCGACGGTCAGGTACTCGGCCGACACCTCGGTGGCCTGCGTGGTGGTCATCGACAGCAGGGCGTCGGAGATCTTGGTCGAGGACTGCTGCCACTGCCGGGCGTCGATGCCGAGCCCGCCCGGTACGGCGCCGGACCACGTGCCGTGCCGCACCAGCTGCTGCTCGGCCGCGGTGACCTGCGCCCAGTCCGACCCGTGCACCAGCTCGTCGAACTGCCGCCGTACCGCCGGGCGCAGCGGCGTGGCGTTCTGCAACTCGTCGTGGTAGGCGCCGACCAGGGTGTGGAACTGCTGCAGGTCGTCGGCGGTGAGCCGGTGCGCCGCGAACGCGCCGGTGACGATCGAAGCGGCGCGCGACTGCAGGTCGGCGACATGGAACAGTTCGGTCGCGGCGATGGCGCCCTGGATCGTGTCGGTCTCGGTGACGATCCGGGCCTGCGCGTTGAACAGCGCGTTGGCCGCATCGAGCATCGTGTTGTACGCGGCGAACGTCTCGTTCGCGGTCGCCGTCCGGTCGTCGATCCGGCGGCGGATCTCCGGCAGCTTGTCCAGGTCGCTGTTGAGCGCGGACAACTTCGACTTGATGCTGGCCGGGGCGAGACCCATCACCTCGGCCGCGGTCTTCTGCATCTGCTCGACGTTGGTGTCGGTCTGCTGCCGCTGGGAGCGCAACGGCTGGGTGCTGCCCGGCTCGGCCAGCTGCGCCATGCTCAGCGAGCGTTCCTTCTGCAGCGAGGACAGGCCGGCCAGGGCGGGGATCGAGACCTGCTGCACGCTCTTGGCGACCTGCCGGGTGTACACACCGGTGAAGACGAAGTAGCCGGCCACGATCGCCCACGTGAGCACCAACGCGATGCTGGGGATGAGTCCGACCCGGGTGAAGCGAGACTTGATGGATACGGGCTGCTTCGAATCCTTGATACGCGGCGTCGTTCCCGTATCTTGAGATTGCTTCTTCACGATGCTCCACAACACGGCCGGTAACGGACGTCATGCTGGTTCCGCGATGAGGTGCGTACGCCGTCGTTCAATTCGGACGAAGCCCGCACCCTACTCACGGACAGGTTGCTCGCGCCACACCCTGTCAGCCCTTCGGCGGCCAGGATCGGACCGCCTGTGCGACGCGCCCACTCGCCGGACACGGCCGAGGATCCGGAAACGAACGCGGGAGGCGTTCCCGCTTCGGGCCGCACCCGCCTGCCGAGACTCGCACGCGCCCGATTCCGACCCCTCTCTCGGATATCGCCAGTATCGTACACTAAGTTGATCTTGCGGCACCGTCGCACGCGGCAGTACCAGGGCATCCGTGTCCGGCTGGTCCCCGTGGCCGCCCCCGCAGCCCCCTCCCGACGAACGGGAAGATTACGGGCCGAACGGCTCAGGATCAACGTGCGCCCCGAGCGACCCGTGGCGTAGCGCACAGCCGCGCCACCATCCCTGGCCCCCGGCGTACGCCCGGAGCAGGGTGACCACGACATGACCAGACCCGTGACGCTGTGGCGCATCGCGCCCGCGGTGTTCCTGCCCACACTGCTGTTCGAGACCGGGCAGGGCGCGATCACCCCCATCGTGGCGCTCAACGCCCGCGAGCTCGGTGGCTCGTTCGGCGTCGCCGCCCTGGTACTGGCGCTGCTCGGGCTCGGCCAGATCGCCGGCGACGTCCCGGCCGGGATCCTCGCGGCCCGGCTCGGCGACCGGAAGGCGATGCTGGTCGCGTCGGGCGTCGCGGTCGTCACCCTGACCGGCTGCCTGCTCGCCCGCGACGTGCTCGTACTGATCCCCTGCGTCGCCGCCACCGGCATGACCAACTCGGTGTTCAACCTGGCCAGGCAGTCGTACCTGACCGAGGCGATCCCGACCCGGCTGCGCGCCCGGGCACTGTCCACCCTCGGCGGTACGGCCCGGATCGGCGCGTTCTTCGGGCCGTTCGTCGGCGCGGCGGTGCTGCAGGGCGGCGCGCCGGCACGGGACGCGTACTGGGTCGGGCTGGTGGCGACGGTGGCCGCCGGGCTGGTGGTGCTGCTGGTGCGCGATGTGTCCGGCGCGACACCCGAACGGAGGGCCGCGCCGACCACGACCCGGGCGGTACTGGCCTCGCACCGTCAGGTGTTCGTCACGCTCGGGCTGGCGGTGCTGATGGTCAGCGCGGTACGGGCGACCCGGCAGACGGTGCTGCCGCTGTGGGCCGACCACATCGGCCTCGACGCGTCGACCACCAGCCTGGTCTTCGGCATCGCCGGCGCGGTCGACATGCTGCTGTTCTACCCGTCCGGCCGGGTGATGGACCGGTTCGGCCGGCTGCCCGTCGCGGTGCCGTCGATGCTGATCCTCGGGTTGAGCGAGGCCGCGTTGCCGCTGACGCACGGCGTGCTGTCGCTGACGTTGGTGGCGATGGCGATGGGGTTCGGCAACGGGATCGGCAGCGGCATCCTGATGACGCTCGGTGCCGACGTGGCGCCGCCGGCGGCGCGCTCCCAGTTCCTCGGGATCTGGCGGTTGTGCGCGGATTCCGGCAACGCGGGCGGGCCGCTGGTGGTGTCCGCGGTCGCCGCGCTGGGCAGCCTCGCCGCCGGCATCGTGACGATGGGCGCGGTCGGGCTGGCCGCCGCGGTGGCGCTGATCCACTGGGTGCCCCGCTACTCGCCGTGGGCACATCCCGGCACCATGGCCCGGCACGCGGCGAACCAGGCCGTTGCGCCGGCGCCCGCCGATCCCGGCGGCCCGCACCCGGCCCGCGACTGAGCGCGCTCGGCTCGCCTGCACCCGGGCCCGTCCGCCCCCTGCACCCGGGCTGCGCCCGGACCGGTCCGCCCTGCACCCTGGCTGTGCCCAGACCGGCCCGCCCTGCACCCGGACTGCGCCCGGAGCGGCCCGCGCATCCACTCCGCCCGGGCCGGCCCGCGGGGAGGCGGTGCCCGCTCGCGGCGATCACGGATCAGCGGTCACCGGTCAGCCGCGGACGCCGTGGATCATCGCGGCCGCGTACCCGCGGGCCGCGTCCCGGGTGACCCGCTCCGGCGGCAGGGAGAGCAGCGCGAGCAGCGCACCCCCGTACAGCGCCTGCAGCGTGGGCACCGCGGCCGGCGGGATCGGCAGCTCGTACTCCCGGTGGTACGCGGCGGTGTCCTGGGCGGCCCGGGCGACCAGCGCGCCGAGCGTGTCGGCGAGTTCGGGGCGGCGGCGCAGCTCGCCCTGGAGTTCGAAGATCGCCAGGTAGCGGTCGCGTTCGGCGGTGGCCGCGTGCAGCAGCGAGCCGGCGATCAGGTCGACCGCCTCGGCGAGCGTGCCGCGCCGCCGCCGGCCGCCGCGGGCCTGCTCGGTCTGGCTGTGCATGTCCTCGTGGTGGCGCTCGACGAGCTGTTCGGCGACCGCGACGAGCAGCGCGTCCCGGCTGGGGAAGTAGTTGGAGGTGGTACCGGCCGGCACCCCGGCCTGCCGGTCGACCGAGCGGTGGGTGAGCCCGTGCAGCCCCTGCGCGACGACCAGTTCGGTCGCCGCGGTCGCCAGCGCGCGGCGGCGGGCGGCGTTGGGTGGTGGCACCCGCCCAGCGTATGGCACCATCGATGTACAACGATCGTAGTGAATGGAAATCGATCATGGACATCTGCGTGGTGGGCGCCGGCATCGGCGGACTCGCCCTGGCACACGGGTTGCTCGCCGACGGCCACCGGGTTCGGGTGCTGGAACGCGCGGCCGGCCCCACCCGCGGCGGCGCCGCGGTGACGATCTTCAGCAACGGCGCCGCCGCCCTCGCCGGCCTCGGCGTTACCGACGGCGCGGCGCCCGGGGCGCCGATCGAGACGCTGACCTCGGTCGACGCGTACGGCCGGCGCATCATGCGGGCCGACCTCACCGTGCTGTGGCGGCGTACCGGCCACCAGGTGCGAACGATGCCGCGGGCCGAGCTGATCGACCGCCTCACCGCCGGCCTGCCCGCCGGCACCGTCCGGTACGACGCGGCCGTCGAGTCGGTGCGGGCCGGCGCGGACGGCGCCGAGGTGGGGTCCGCGGCCGGCACCGAGCGGTACGACGTGGTGGTCGGCGCCGACGGGCACCGGTCCGCGGTGCGGCGCAGCGTGCTCGGGCCGGCGCCGGCCGACGAGGTCGGCTGGGACACCTGGCAGGGGCTCACCGAGGTACTGCCGTCGATCGCCGCCGGTCGCACCGGACTACTCGCCGTCGGTACCGCCGGGCTGGTCGGGATGATGCCGGCCGGGCAGGGGCGCACCCAGTGGTGGTTCGACGTCCGCCGGGGTGCCGGGCCGGAACCGGCCGACGTCGGCACGGTCGACTGGCTGCGGCGCCGCTTCGCCCGGTACGCCGAGCCGGTGCCGGAGCTGCTCGCCGGCATCGCCGACGCCGACGTCGGGCGCTACCCGCACGTGCTGCACCGGGTCCCGGACCGCTGGGGCGAGGGGCCGGTGACGCTGCTGGGGGACGCGGCGCACGTGTTCCCGCCGTCCCAGGCGCAGGGCGCGAACCAGGCGCTGGAGGACGCCTGGCTGCTGCGCCGGGCGCTGCAGGGTGCGTCCGGGGATGCCGCGACCGCGCTCCGCCGGTACGAGCGGGCGCGGGTGCCGCACGTGCGGCTGGTGTCCCGGATGGCGGCGTCGGAGCGCACCAACCTGCCGGTGTCGCCGCCGCTGGCGCTGCTCGCCCGGCTCACCCCGCCGCGCGCCGGCGGGTACGCCTACCTGCGGCTGCTCCACCGTTTCAGCAGCGTGCTGGCGAACGAACGGCCCTGATCCGACCGCGGCACGGCGCGCGAGGCGCCACCCGCGACACCGGCCGCACCGGCGCAGCGATGAGTACCACGCGGCGGGGTCGTCTGTACCGGCATGCGGACGAGCGGGCCGGACTTCCCGGCGATCTGGCAGGTGTTGGACGGGCAGGTGGCGACCGGACGGCTGCCCGGCTACGTGGCGGCGGTACGGATCCGGGGTGAGGTCGCGGTGCGCGCGGGCGGCCGTACCGCGATCGAGCCGGGCAGCGCGCCGATGACGGCGGACACCCAGTTCCGGATCGCCTCGGTGACCAAGCCGATCGGCGCCGCCCTCACCCTCGCGCTGATCGACGACGGCGTGTTCGGGCTGGACGACCCGGTGACCGGGTGGCTGCCCGAGCTCGCCGACCACCGGGTGCTGACCGCACCGGACGCGCCGCTGTCCAGCACCGTCCCGGCGGTACGGGCGATCACCGTGCGGGACCTGCTCACCATGCGCAGCGGCTGGGGCGTGATCTTCGAGCCCACCCCGTTGCAGCGCGAGATGGCCCGGCGGCAGGTGTCACCGGGGCCGCTGACGCCGCCGGTGACCGGCGACGAGTTCGTGGCCCGGATCGGCTCGCTGCCCGCCGCCTGTCAACCGGGCGCCGGCTGGCTGTACGACACCAGCATGGATCTGCTCGGCGTGGCGCTGGAGCGGGCCACCGGCGCGTCGCTGGTACGGCTGGTCGCGGACCGGATCGCCGGGCCGCTCGGGCTGACCTCGACCGGTTTCTGGGCGGCCGACCCGACGCGACTGGCGACCGCGTACCTGCCGGGGCCGGACGGGCCCACCGTGCTCGACCCGCCGGACGGCGTGTTCGCCGCGGAGCCGGCGTTCCGGGAGCTGAGCTCCGGGTTGGTGTCGACCGCGCCGGACCTGCTGCGCTGCTTCACCGCGCTGGCCGACGGCGGCGTGCCGATCCTGCCCGCGGCGTCCGTCGCGGCGATGACCACCGACGCGATCACCGCGCAGCAGCGGGCCCAGGGCGTACCGATCCTGAGCGCCGCCCAGTCCTGGGGCCTGGGTACCGGGGTGGAGATCGCCGCGGTGGAGCCGTGGCAGGCGGCCGGCGCCTGGGGCTGGGACGGCGGTACGGGCACGACGGTACGGGTCGACCCGAGCCGCGAGCTGGTCGGCGTGCTGCTCACCCAGCGGGGCATGGCCGGCCCGCAGGACGGCTTCGACACCTTCTGGTCGGCCGTCGCCGCCGCCTGCTGACGCGCCGGCGATCAGCACCGGTCGCCGGCCCGGTTCAGCTGGGGTGCTGTGCGACCTGGGCGACGAGGTCGGCGATCCGCGCCGGGGTGAGGCCGACCGGGAACATGCTGAGCTTGGCCAGCGGCAGCGAGCGGGCCAGCGCGACCAGGGCCGGGTCGAGCGGCTGCCCGTCGAGCGCCGGGGCGAGCGCGGCGGTGAACAGCGGGCCGCCGACCGGATGCGCCAGCCACTCGGTGACCGTGGACATCGGACCGACCGGCGGCACGTACCCGTCGCCCGGGGTGGTCAACTCGGCGCGCAGCCGGATGTCCCGGGACGAGGCGCCGAGTTCGACGGTGAACCCGCCCGCGACGATCTGCCAGTCGCCCCGCGGTACCGACCATTCGGCCAGGTCCCGCGGGGCGAGCTCGAACCGGACCGGGGCCGACTCGCCCGGCGCGAGCGCCACCTTGGCGAAGCCGCGCAGCTCGTGCCGCGGCCGGTCGCCGGGGAACGCGTCGCCGGTCATGGCGGGGAACGCCACGTACAGCTGGGCGACCTCGTGGCCGAACCGGTCGCCGGTGTTGGTCACCGTCGCCTCGACCCGCCACCGGTTCTCGCCGGCGGCCCGCACGTCCAGGTCGTGGTACTCGAACGTGGTGTAGCTCAGGCCGTGCCCGAACGGGTACGCCACCTCGCGCTCGACGGTGTCGAAGTAGCGGTAACCGACGTAGCGGCCCTCGCCGTACCGGACGTGCCCGTCCCGCCCCGGGAAGTGCAGGTACGACGGGGTGTCGGCGAGCCGCAGCGGGATGGTCTCGGTGAGCCGGCCGGCCGGCGCGTGCACCCCGAACAGCAACTGGGCGAGCGCGGTACCGCCGGCCTGGCCGGGCAGGAAACCGGCCAGGATCGCCGTCGTGTCCCACCAGCCGTCCGGCGCCAGCACGCCGCCGCCGGCCAGTACCAGCACGACCCGGGTGCCGGTGCCGGTGACGCGGCGCAGCAGGTCGAGCTGGTCGGCGGGCAGGTCGATACTCGTCCGGTCGACACCCTCGGACTCGGCGGCGTCCGGCAGGCCGAGGAACAGCACGGCGACGTCGGCGCCGGCCGCGGCGCCGACCGCGGCGGCGGCCAGCTCGGCATCGGCCGTACCGTCGAGGTGGTAGCCGGCGGCGAACGTCAGCTCGGTGCGCTCGCCGGCGAGCCGTCGCAGCTCCGGCCAGGCGGCGTCCAGCCTCGTCGGCGTCACGTGCGAGCTGCCGCCGCCCTGGTAGCGGGGTGTGCGGGCGAGCTCGCCGAGCACCGCGATCCGTTGCGCCGCAGCGGGGTCCAGCGGCAGCAGCGCGCCGTCGTTCTTCAGCAGCACCGCGCTGGAGCGGGCCACCTCGGCGGCCAGCGCATGATGCGCGTCGACGTCCCACCCCGGCGTACCGGCACGGGCTGCGTCCGCCGGCGCGGCGTGCTCGGCGTCGGGCTTCGTCCCGACACCCGCGGCGTGCTCGGCGTCGGGCTTCGTCCCGGCGCCCGCGGCGTGCTCGGCATCGGGCTTCGTCCCGACACCTGCGGCGTCCTCGGCGTCGGGCTTCGTCCCGGCACCCGCGGCGTGGGGCGTCGTCGCGTACCGGTGGGCGAGGGCGGCGACCCGGCCGGCCGCGGTGGCCACCGCCCCGGCACTCAACCGTCCATCGTGGACGGCGTCGACGATCTGCTCGTCGGTACCGGTCGGCGGCATCTCCAGGTCGAGCCCGGCGGCCAGCGCCGCGACCCGGTCGTTCACCGCACCCCAGTCGGACACCACCACGCCGTCGAAGCCCCACTCGTCGCGCAGCAGCGCGGTCAGCAGCCACCGGAGCTGGCTCGCGTACGTGCCGTTGAGCTTGTTGTAGGAGCACATCACGGCGGCCGGCCGGGCCTCCCGCACGATCCGTTCGAACGCCGGCAGGTAGATCTCGCGCAGCGTCTGCTCGTCCACGTCGGCGTCGACCCGCAGCCGGTCGGTCTCCTGGTTGTTCGCCGCGAAGTGCTTGACGCAGGCGCCCACCCCGCCGGACTGGATGCCGGTGACCAGCGCGGCGCCGAGCACGCCCGCGTGGTACGGGTCCTCGGCGAAGTACTCGAAGTTGCGGCCGCACAGCGGCGACCGCTTGATGTTCACACCGGGCCCGAGGATCACACCGACACCGAGGGCGCGCGCCTCGACCGCGAGCGCGGCGCCGACCCGGCGGGCCAGCTCCGGATCCCAGGAGCAGCCGAGCGTCACGGCCGGCGGAAAGCAGGTGGCGGGGATGCTCTCGCTGATCCCGAGCTCGTCGGCGGAGTCCGGGTCGGGGCGGCGGATGCCGTGCGGCCCGTCCGAGACGGTCAACGCCGGTACCGCGCCGGGCACCGCGACGGTCTCCCACATCCCCGCGCCGGAGGTCAGCGACGCCTGTTCGGCCAGGCTGAGTTCGCGCACCATCGACCGCCCCTTCCGTGGGTACCGCCGCGAGCCGCAGCGGTACCCGCAGCATGACCGGCCCGCAGCCCACCCGCAACGATCCCGCCGCGCAGCCTGCACCCCGGCCCGCGGTCGGCGCGGGTCAGGGCACGGTGGCGCGGCGCGGGGGTGCCAGGTTCCGGCGGGCCGCGCCGGCCAGGTCACGGGCACGTTCCAGCAGCGTGTAGTCGTGCCGGGCGGCGCCGGCGGCGACCGCGGCGTCCAGGTCGTGGTCGTACCGCTGGAGCAGGGTGTCGAAGTCCCGGCGCACCGGCTCGTACGCCTCGTAGCCGAACGACCGGTGCAGCCGCGGGAACAGCGGCTTGTACAGCCTTGCCCGCTCGTGCAGCCCGGACGAGTAGGACAGCGGGTTCTTCGGCCGCCGCAGCACGTAGTCGGGCAGCACGTCGGCGAACGCCTGCCGGACGATCCACTTCTCCCGGCCGTCCCGCCGCTTCAGCTCGACCGGCAACCGCATCGCCAGCCGTACCAGCGCCAGGTCCAGGAACGGGATGCGGGTCTCGACGCCCTGTCCCATGCTGGCCCGGTCCACCCGCTGCAGTTCGGTGCGGCACAGGTTGCGGATCTTGTGCAGGAACAGCCGGCGCGCCGCCGCCGGGCCGACCCGGTGGTACATGTCGTAGCCGCCGAACAGCTCGTCCGAGCCGTCGCCGGTGAGGACCACCTTGACGCCGGCGTCCCGGATCCGGCGGAACAGCGGTACCGACACGACCGCGTTGATGATGTCGCCGTACTCGGTCAGCTCGCCGATCCGGACCGCCTCGCGGATCTCGGCGAGCCGTACCTGCCGCGGGTCGAGCTCGATCACCTCGTGCGGTACGCCGAGGTCGGCGGTGACCCGGCGGGCGTAGTCCAGGTCCTCGCTGCCGGGCGCGCCGATGGTGAACGCGACGCAGTCCGGATGCCACCGCTGGACGTGCAGCAACGTGAGCGTGCTGTCCAGCCCGCCGGAGAGCACCACGCCGACGGTCAGGTCGGTGTCCAGCCGTACCCGGATGCTGTCGCGCAGCGTCTCGCGCACCGCGGCGGCGGCCTGGTCCACGTCGGTGATCGGCGACTCGTCGGCGCCCAGCGCGAGCAGGTCGACGTACGGTGCGAGCTTCGGCGGCTCGCCCGGGGCCGCCCAGCCGTGCTCGCCGGGGCCCACCTCGGTGATCCGGCCACCCGCCGGTACCAGCGCCTTCACCTCGGAGCCGACGTGCAGCCGGCCGCCCTCGGCTGACCAGTACAGCGGCTTGACGCCGAGCGGGTCGCGGGCCAGGTAGGTGCGCCGGGTGGGCAGTTCGACGATCGCGAACGCGTACTCGCCGCGCAGCCGGTGCACCGCCGTCTCGCCCCAGGCGAGGAACGCCTCCAGCACCACCTCGGTGTCCGACTCGGTCCGCAGCGGCCGGCCCAGCCGGACCAGCTCGGCGTGCAGCTCACGGTGGTTGAAGACCTCGCCGTTGTAGCAGAGCAGGTACCGCCCGTCGGCCGACAGCCACGGCTGCACGGCGCGTTCCCGGTCGACGATGTGCAACCGCTGGGTACCGGCCAGCACGTCGCCGTGCCGGAGCAGTTCGGTGGTCTCGCCGCGCGGCACGATCGCGCCGATCATCCGCCGGAACGTCGTCTCGTCGGCGCCGGCGCCGACGGTCACCACGATGCCGCACACGTCAGCCGCCCAGCGCCGCGTCGAAGTCCCGGCGCAGCGCGGGCAGCGCCGCCGGGCTGAGGCACACGTGCCAGACCTGCCCCTCGTCGATCACGTTGATCTGGCCGGCGTCCTGCCGGGCCAGCAGCTCGGCGGCGAGCACGTGCCGCGCCCCGTACCGGCCGTACCAGGCGAGTTCGACGTCGACCGCGTAGCCGGAGCAGTGCGCCGACGCCGGCATGGTCGGGTACCCGAGCCGGGTCAGCCGGTCCTGGTGCCGGGTGCTGCGGGCCAGGCTGGTCACCCACAGCGGCGGGGTACCGGCCGGAGCCAGCTCGGCGAACCGGCGGGCGACCTGGTTGAGCAGCGCCACCGCCTCCGGCCGGGTCCGCGGGTACCGGAGGCCGGCCGTGCTCGGCGCCCGCTCCGGCCACAGGCCGCGCCCCACCGCGCGCCGGTGCGCCGACCGGATCGCCCGGCCGACCAGGTTCGTCGGCTGCCGCCGGTACCGGAAGCCCAGCCGGCCGGCGCGGCGCAGCGGGTCGAGGTCGACCAGGTCGGGCGCGGCGGTGAGCTCGGCGCCGGACGGGTACGCGGGCGACCGGCCCCACCACAGCGCGTCGATCTGGGCCAGCAGCTGCACCCGCACCAGCGGTACCAGCTCACCGGGTCGCCGCAGCACCGCGTGCAGCAGGTCACCGAGTACCGCGTGGCGGCCGCGCGGCGTGGCCGCGAGCAGGCCCGCGTACACCGGTTCGGCCAGCCGCCGGGTCAGGATCGCCGTCGCCGCGCCGGTGCGGTCCGGACCGGCGTATCCGGCCAGTTCGTCGAGCAGCTCGGTGACCGCGGCCCGGTAGGCCGGTACGTCCGGTCTGGGTACCGGTGGCGCGGCGCGGCGTCGTCGGCGGACCGGCCGCAGCCCAGGTGCCGGTCGCAGGTCCTGCTTCGGTGATCCCATGCCTTGCTCCCCGTGGACGATCCCGCTGTGGAGGACCCGGCGGTGGGCCGGGTCCCGGTGGACGGTGCCTCCGTGGTCGAGACGAGCACGCTTACGAAAGTAACAATGCGTATCCGAATTATCTCAATTTGTAGTCAACTGGCGTGTCGGCCGGTGAGTCGGGCGCGCACCAGGTCGGACATCGCCCGTACCTCCGGGATATGCACGAACCGGGCGGCGAGCCAGCCCGCGGCCAGCCCGGCGGCGGTACCGGCGAGCACGGCGAGCAGCGAGCCCGGCACCCCGCGGCCGGCCACCGCCGTCACCGCGGCCACCGCCGCCGCACCCGCCGCCGCGCCGAACGCCGACAGCAGGGCCAGCCGGGCGACGGTCCGACCGACCCGGCCGGAACCGAGCGGACCGAACCGGTGCCGCAGCCACAGCCGCCCCAGCACCAGCCCGACCAGCTGCACCCCGCCGTACGCCACCGCGAGGCCGGCCACTACGTGTCCCGGCGCCAGCAGCCGCGGTACCAGCAGGCAGGCCGGGACCAGCACCGCGGCCATCGCCGCGTTGATCCACGCCGGTGTGCGGGCGTCCTTGAGCGCGTAGCAGACCTGCCGCTGCAGCGTCCCGATCGCCATCGGGACCAGCCCGAACGCCGACACCGCGAGGACCGTACCGACGGTGCGGGCGGACGCCGGCGACACCTCACCGCGGGCGAACACCACCGTGGACAGCGCCGGCCCCAGCACGATCAGCGCGGCCGTCACCGGTACCAGCGCCACCGCGGTGAGCCGGCTGCCCAGTGACAGGTCGGCGAGCAACCCGGCCGTGTCGCCGGCCGCCGCGGCCCGGCTCATCCGGGGCAGCAGCGCGGTCAGCAACGCGACGCCGATGATCCCGTACGGCATCTGCAGCAGCAGGTGCGCGTTGGCGTACACGGCGGAGCCGACGCCGGACGCCCGGCCCGCGGTGTTCGCCGCCGACGTGATCACCAGGTAGCCGGCCTGGCTGATCGCCGCGTCGACCAGCACCCAGGCGCCCAGCCGGCCGGCCTCGGCCAGCCCCGCGGCGCGCCAGTCGAACCGCCACCGCCAGCGCAGCCCCACCCGCCGCAGCGCCGGCAGCAGCACCGCCGCCTGCGCCGCGATGCCCACCGTGGTACCGATGCCGAGCAGCCACGCGCCGCCGGCGGGCATGCCCGCCGGGGTCAGCTCGCCGGCGCCGCGCAGCAGCACGAACGCCACGCAGGTACCGATCACGACGAGGTTGTTGAGCACCGGCGACCAGGCCGGTGGACCGAACACGCCGCGGCTGTTGAGCACCGCGCCGAGTGCGCCGTAGATCGCGTAGAACACGATCTCGACCAGCATGATCCGGGTGAGCAGGGTGGTCAGGGCGACCTGCGCCGGATCGTCGCGGATGCCGTACAGCCAGGTCAGCGCCGGCGCGGCGAGCACCGCGAGCAGCGTCACCGCGGTCACCGCGACCACGATCAGGGTGAGCAACCGCTGGGTGTACGCGTCCCCGCCGTCGCCGTCCCGGCGCCGCGCGTGCACCAGCAGCGGCACCACCACGCTGCTGAGCAGCCCGCCGAGCAGCAGCTCGTAGATCAGCGTGGGCAGCAGGTTGGCGGTGTTGTACGCGTCGCCGACCAGGCCGAAGCCGATCGCCGCGGCCAGCGCGGCGGTACGCAGGAAGCCGGTCGCCCGGGAGACCGCGCTGCCGAGCGCCATCACCCCGGTCGCCCGGCCGAGTCCGGCGGCGCCGGCCCGCGTCACGACGGCCACGGGCACCGATCGTAGTTCGACAATTACTCTTTGTCGGGCGAAGGCGGACGCTCGACGGTGACCCCGCAGGTACGAAATGTGACGTTCGGCCGGGAAACCGCACAGCGGGCAACCCCGGCGCGGTGCCGCCGGTACGACGATGTTCACTGTTTCGCGTGTCTCACCTGACCCCCTACGTGGAGCTGAGCCGCGCGCAATGGCGCACGCTGCGCAGGTCCACCCCGCTCCGGCTGACCGCCGACGAACTGTCCCGCCTGCAGGGCCTCGGCGACGTGGTCTCGCTGGACGAGGTCGCCGACGTGTACCTGCCGCTGTCCCGGCTGCTGAACCTGCAGGTCGCCGCGCGACAGCGGCTCAACGAGGCGACCCGGGTGTTCCTCGGCGAGACGCCGGCGCCGGTGCCGTTCGTGATCGGCATCGCCGGCAGCGTCGCGGTCGGCAAGTCGACCATCGCCCGCCTGCTGCGCACCCTGCTCGCCCAGTGGCCGGACCACCCGCGCGTCGACCTGATCACCACCGACGGCTTCCTGCTGCCCAACGCGGAGCTGAAGCGGCGCGGACTGATGGAGCGCAAGGGGTTCCCGGAGAGCTACGACCGGCGGGCGCTGGTCCGGTTCGTCACCGACGTCAAGTCCGGCCAGGCCGAGGTCGCCGCCCCGGTGTACTCGCACCTGACGTACGACATCGTGCCGGGCGAGCGGAACGTGATCCGGCAACCGGACATCCTGCTGGTCGAGGGGCTCAACGTGCTGCAGCCGGCGCAACGGCTCGCCGTCGCCGACCTGTTCGACTTCTCCCTGTACGTCGACGCGCACGCCGACGACATCCGGCGCTGGTACGTGGAGCGGTTCCTCAAGCTGCGGCAGACCGCGTTCGCCGACCCCGCGTCGTACTTCCACCGGTTCGCGGCGCTGTCCGACGAGCAGGCCGTGCAGACCGCGACCGGCATCTGGTCGGCGATCAACGAGCCGAACCTGGTCGACAACATCCGCCCCACCCGGCCGCGCGCCACCCTGGTGCTGCAGAAGGGCCCGGATCACTCGGTCGAACGGGTCCGCCTGCGCAAGCTGTAGCCCCACCGGGCGTCGCGACATCGAACAGGTGTTCGATAGAGTGCCTGGTCATGACGGTGGTACGGGGCTGGTGGAACGGGCAGGACGATCCCGTGCGACGGCAGCAGGTGGTGATCCACGAACGGTCCGGCCGCTGGCGAGTCGACCACCTCGGCCCGCGCGAGTCGTACGAGTACGTGTCCTGCGCCGACCCGCGCCAGGCCGACGCCGAGGCGGCCCGGTTCCTCGCCCGCGGCACCGGCTGGCGCCCGCTGACCTGAGCCGCCGGAGCCGGTGGCTTCGGGCGGCCCCGCAGCGCTGGCGGGAACCCCGGGCGGCGGATCCCGCGGCGCTGGCGGGCCGCTGGGCCCGGATCCGGCAGCGCTGGCGGCTCCCGGCTACCGCCCGGGCGGGGCGCCCGCGCACGCTGGCATGCTGGCGGGATGGCACTGCCGCGCTGCGCGATCCTGGACGACTACCAGCACGTCGCCCTGACCTCGACCGACTGGTCGCCGCTGGACGGCCGGGTCGAGCTCGACCGGTTCGACCGGCCGCTGGCCCCGGACGAGCTGGTCGACGCGCTGCGCGGGCACCAGATCGTGGTGGCGATGCGGGAACGCACGCCGTTCCCGGCGGCCGTGTTCGACGCGCTGCCCGAGCTGCGGATGCTGGTCACCACCGGGATGCGCAACGCGTCGATCGACCTGACCGCCGCGGCCGCGCACGGGGTCACGGTCTGCGGCACCCGGGGCAGCAGCACCGCGACCGCGGAACTGACCTGGGCGCTGATCCTCGGCCTGGCCCGCAACCTGGTCGACGAGGCGAACGGGATGCGGGCCGGCGACTGGCAGCGCGGCATCGGCCTGGAGCTGCGCGGCCGTACCCTCGGGCTGCTCGGGCTCGGCCGGCTGGGCGGCGCGGTCGCCGCGGTCGGGCAGGCGTTCGGCATGGACGTGCTCGCCTGGAGCCCGCACCTCACGCCGGAGCGGGCCGCGGCCGGCGGCGCCCGGCTCGCCGCCGACGCCACCGCGCTGTTCGCCGACAGCGACGTGGTGTCGGTCCACCTGGTGCTGTCCGATGCGACCCGCGGCCTGGTCGACGAGCGGCTGCTGCGCGCGATGCGGCCCACCGGGTACCTGGTGAACACCTCCCGGGGGCCGATCGTGGACCGGGCCGCGCTGCTGCGGGCGCTGCGCGCGGGTTGGCTCGCCGGCGCCGGTCTCGACGTGTACGACGTCGAACCGCTCCCCGCCGACGACGAGCTGCGCCGGCTGCCGAACGTCCTCGCCACCCCGCACGTCGGGTACGTGACCCGGGAGACCTACGCGACGTTCTACGGCGACGCGGTCGCCGACGTGCTCGGCTGGCTGGACGGCGAGCCGGTCCGCGTCCTCGGCTGACCCGTCCGTACCGCGCGCCCCGGACCGCCGGCACCGGGCGGCCAGCCCCGGTACCGCGCGGCCGGCGCCGGGAGCGGGCGGCCGGCGCCGGTACCGGCGTTTGCGGCGCGGTGCACCCCGGCGCCAACTAGCGTGGTACGGGGGTGCGGCATGCGGATCGAGGACTACGCGCTGATCGGCGACCTGCAGACGGCCGCGCTGGTGGGGCGCAACGGATCGGTCGACTGGCTGTGCCTGCCGCGGTTCGACTCGGCGGCCTGCTTCGCCGCACTGCTCGGCGAGCCGACGCACGGCCGCTGGCTGATCGCCCCGGCCGCCCCGGTGACCCGCACCTCCCGGCGGTACCGGGACGGCACGCTGATCCTGGAGACAGACCTGGAGACGGCGGACGGCGCGGTCCGGCTGATCGACTTCATGCCGCCGCGCGAGCCCGGCGCCCGGCCGCAGCTGACCCGGATCGTGCAGGGGCTGCGCGGCCGGGTGCGGGTGCAGGTCGAGCTGGTGGTGCGGTTCGAGTACGGGTCGGTCGTGCCCTGGGTGCAGCGGGTGCCGGACGGGGTCGTCGCGCAGGCCGGACCGGATGCGCTGCACCTCGCCACCTCGGTACCGCTGCACGGGCACGAGCTGACCACGGTCGGCGAGTTCGAGCTCGCGGCGGGCGGCGCGGAGCGGTTCATGCTGACCTGGTTCCCGCCGTACGAGCCGCCCGGCCTGGTGGAGGACGCCTACTCGGCGCTGGCCCGGACCGAACGGTGGTGGCGGGACTGGTCCGGCCGGTGCGGCTACACCGGCGCGTACGGCGACGAGGTGTTGCGGTCGTTGATCGTGCTGAAGGCGTTGACGGACCGGCAGACCGGCGCGGTACTGGCCGCGCCGACGACGTCGCTGCCGGAGGAGCTCGGCGGCGAACGCAACTGGGACTACCGCTACACCTGGCTGCGCGACTCGGTACTGGCGCTCAACGCGCTGCTCGCCGGCGGCTACACCGACGAGGCGCGGGCGTTCGCCGACTGCGTGTTCCGCGCCACCGCGGGCCATCCGGAGCAGATGCAGATCATGTACGGGATCGCCGGCGAGCGGCGGCTCGCCGAGTACGAGCTGGACCACCTGCCCGGCTACGAGGGCTCCCGGCCGGTGCGGGTCGGCAACGCCGCCGCCGGCCAGTTCCAGCTGGACGTGTACGGCGAGGTGCTCGGGGTCGCCGCCGCGGTCGCCGGCCAGGCGGGCCGCTACCCGGACCGACAGTGGCGGCAGCAGCGCAAGCTGCTGGACTACCTGGACGGCGTGTGGCAGCAGCCGGACGACGGGATGTGGGAGTCGCGCGGCCCGCGCCGGCACTACACCCAGTCGAAGCTGATGGCGTGGGTCGCGTTCGACCGGGCCGTCACGATGGCGAACCGGTTCGGGCTGGACGGCCCGGTGCCGAAGTGGGCGGCGACCCGGGACGCGATCCGGGCCGAGATCCTGGACCGTGCCTGGGATCCGCACCGCGAGACGTTCACCCAGTACTACGGGTCGACCGCGCTGGACGCCGGCGTGCTGATGATCCCGCTGGTCGGGCTGCTGCCCGCCGACGACCCGCGGGTGACCTCGACGATCGACGTGGTGCGGGCCGAGCTGGGGCACGACGGGCTGCTGTCGCGCTACTCCACCGACGACACCGACGACGGCCTGGCCGGTACCGAGGGTCAGTTCCTGGCCTGCTCGTTCTGGCTGGTGGATGCGTTGGCACTGAACGGAAGGCGGGACGAGGCACGGGAGCTGTTCGAGCGGCTGCTGGGACTGGCCAACGACGTCGGGCTGTTCGCCGAGGAGTACGACGTGCCGCACGGGCGGCAGGTCGGCAACTTCCCGCAGGCGTTCACCCACCTGGCGCTGATCAACGCCGCCCGGGTGCTCAGCACCGAACACCCGGACCCGTTCGAACGGCGCCCGGTCCCGTCATCGTCCACATGAGACGGTGGGCGGTTGGCGCGCGGGTCAGTGGCGGACCAGACGCCGCCCATTGTCGGTGGTGGGCTCCGCGTAGTCCATTCCGTAGTGGCGGAACGCGCGTTGCTCGTCGGCACCGGACAGCCCCTCGCCGGGCTTGGTGGTCGGCGCGCCCCGCACGTCCTCGTCCGACCAGTCGGCGGTCAGGCCGGCCGGCGCGCTGTGCACCTTGCTTGCCGGTACGAGCACCTGCTTGCTGGAGAACCTGCGTGGCTTGACACACAGGAACACCGGATCGTCGCTGTCGGCGTCGTAGTACACGTCGACCAGCTTGCCGAGCTTGTCGCCGCCGCTGAGCAGCACGTCCAGACCGCGCCACTCACTCGGGTCGATCGAGCGCCGGGATGTCGAGTTGGTCATTGTCTTCTCCGTCCATGGAGGCATGGGCCTCGGTGCCGCGAAACGGCGCCCGAGCTGATGCGCCGGCATCGGGCATCGACACCGAACCGGTGCGGGTGTGGCTCGCTGGGCTCACCCGCGCACAGCAGACGGGTGGCTCGAGCCGGGTCTGAGCCGAACGAGTCGGGCTGGTGATGGCCGTGCACCAAGCACGGGGCTCCATCACCGGCGGCCGTCGGATCGCGTGCCAGCCTGCGCCGACGCACGGGACGATGCCGTGCCGCCGCCCTCCGTCCTGCCTGGCCTCCAGCCACGACACCGGACGGGGGAACGTCTTCGACTCTACTCCGTCCATCGCACGATCGACCGAACGTGTGTTGCATCAATGTGGGGAACCCGCCGTGGCCAGTCCGAGGCCGGCCGAACGGTGAATCCCCCAGGATTCCGGGCGCTCCCCCCAGCGCGCACCGGGCGCATCCCTCCACCGCAAACCGGCCAGCAGCGGGGTCCGGGCCACGGCGGGGTCATGGTTACTGTCCTCCAGCCGAGTGCACAGCGCAACTCGTGAACGGCACAGAGTGCCTCGCGGCGCACCGCCGATCGGCGCCGACCGCATGCCGTCGAAGGAAGTCCGGCGCGGGTGCCGTCGGCTACCGGCGACGGTGCGTGAGGATCGCGCGAAGGTCGGCGTTGCCGGCGGCGACGCTGCGGGCGAGGGCGGTGAGCCCCAGCTGGTGCGCCCGGGCGTAGCCACGGAGCTGGTCGAATGCTTCGTCCATCGACACGCCGCCGCGCTCGGAGATGACGCCCTTCGCCTGCTCGATCGCGATGCGGCTGGTCAGCGCTGCTCGCAGCTGTTGCGAAACGCGTTCGCCCTGGTCGATCGTGCGTTGCTGGAGGATCCCGATCGTGGCGACATCGGCGAACGACTGCCCAAGCCGAGCGGCGTCGGTACCGACCGCGCCAGCGGCGGCGTCGAGCAGGGTGAGTACACCGACGATCCGCTCGTGATACCGCATCGGAAGAGCGTGCACGGCGCGGAATCCGCACTCGCTCGCCGCGGCGCTGAAGCCCGGCCAGCGGCTGGTCTCGGCGCCGAGGTCGGTGCAGACGACCGGTTGTGCGCTGCGGACGCAGTCGATGCACGGGCCGTCGCCGGTCCGTACGGCGAAGCGTTCCAGAAGCTGCGCACCGTGGCCGGAACTCGCCACGACCTGGAGGTCGTCGTCGGGGCCGCGCAGGATGACGGCCGCCGCATCCACGGAGAGCAGGCCGGTGGAGCGCTCGACGAGCATGCTCAGGAAGTCGACGATGTCGAAGTCGGCGACGAGCGTGTCGGCCAGGGCGACGAACGCGCGGGACACGCGGTGTTCTCGACTGTCGGTGGCCTGCTCCGGTGTGGGCGGCATCCGGCGCTCCTTTCGCTCGGGCGGTCAGGCGCCGCGGGTATCGGCGTGGGGAGCCAGCACCTGCGTGGCATCGAGCTCGCCGTTGGCCAGTTCCCCGGCCACGTCGGACAGTCGTCGCCGGTTCACCCGCGCATAGCCGCGCAACAGCGTGTACGCCTCGTGCATGTCCACGCCGCCGCGCTCGGCGAGCACGCCCTTGGCTTGTTCGATGACGGTGCGTCGATGCAGGGTGGCCTGCAGCTGTTCGGAGACGATCTCGTGCCGGGTCACCGCACGTTGCTGCAGGATCCCGATGGTCGCGACGTCGGCCAGGGCCTGCCCGAGCGAGATGCTGTCCGGCTCGACCGGTCCCGATGCCGTCTTGAGCAGGGTCAGCGCGCCGATGACCTCGTCGCGGAGCCGCATCGGAATCGCGCACGCCGCGCCGAACCCGGCGCCCACGGCGAACGCGGCGAACTGCGGCCATCGTTCGGTGTCGGCGGCCAGATCCTCGCTGACCACGAGTCGGCCGGTGCGCACACAGTCCAGGCATGGCCCCTGCCGGGTCTGCGCGGCGAACACCTCGACCAGCCCAGAGGTTTCCGACGATGCGGCCGCGGGACGCCAGCCGCCGCGCTGATCGGCCAGGATCACGCCGGCGGCGTCGACCCTCAGCAGTTCGACGGCCCGCTCGGTCAGCATCCCGAGGAAGTCCAGCACGTCGAAGTCGGCGACCAGGGTGTCGGCCAGCGACACGAACGTGGCAGCCAGCTGCTGGTCACGGGTGTTGCTCATGGCAGACGACCTTCCTTCACCATGGGTCATTTCGGCTCCGGCTCCGGCTCGAAGCGCAGCGAGCGCTCCACAACCTGCCGCGCCACCTCGGCCATCGTCAGGTCGTGGGTGAACGCGTACCCGCGGAGCCGCATCAACGCGTGCTCAGTGGTCACGCCCAACTGCACCTGCACCATGCCCGCTGCCTGATGCACCTCGATGTGTGCATCCGCCAGCCAGCTCAGATCGGCGACCGCATGCCCGTCGATCTGCTCGATGATCTGTTCGGTGGCGAGATCGGTCAGGATCAGGGCGTCGGTCACTTCCGTCCGGGTCAGCGGCCCGGCTGCGTCGCGGTAGAGGTCCAGCGAGCCCAACCGCACCACCCCGATCTGCAGCGGAAACGAGAAGACCGCCGCCGCCCCCAGCGCGGTGGCCCCGGTGGCGAAGGCGGGCCACCGTGCCTGCTCCGCAGCCAGGTCGGCGACCAAGACCGGCCCACCGGACTCGAATGCGTCCAGGCAGGGGCCTTCTCCGACGGTGAGCTGCAGGTCTTCCAATGCCGTGCTGGTCGCGTTGGTCGCGTAGACCAGGCCACGGCTGGGATGACCGTCGCTCCTGCCGTCCCCGTCGCCTCGGTTCAGGTTCGCCAGCACGGTCGCACCGGCGCCCGTCACCGACAGTTCCACCACGCATCGAGCGCAGACCAGACCCACTGGCGGGCCGGGCTGGGATGCCCGGTCGGCGGACAACAGAGCCCGCAGCCGCTGCCGCCTGTCCGCCATGAGGCCTCCGCCCTGTCACGACCCGGCAAGCCTAGTCCGTTCCGGCAGCGGTGCGCACCGTCGGGCGCGCCGGACGGGTCCTCACCGTTTCGAGTGACATGATGGGGGTACCGACAGGGAGACACTGGTCGTACGACTGCTGATGGGACGGTCGTGGGGGGCGACGCCTGGCAGGCGTTGTCGACCCGAAATCGTCGTGCCCCAGACCCCGGTGCGCATCGAAGTTGCCGAGCCGAGGGGATCAGGCATGAGTGCCGCATCCGTTGCCGGAATTCCGGAAGCGCGTAATCCGACAGACGCCAGACGCGGTCGACGACAGGACCGCTACACGCAGCAGTACACGCAGCTGGTGCGGCAGGTGAAACAGTCCGGGCTGCTGCGGCGCCGGTACGGCTACTACTGGACGAAAATGTCGCTGACCGTGCTCGCACTGGCCGGTACCGGGGTGGCGATGGTGCTGGTCGGCGACTCGTGGTTCCAGCTCGTACTGGCCGGGGTGCTTGCCGTCGTGCTCGCCCAGCTGGCGTTCCTCGGCCACGATGCCGCACATCGGCAGATCTTTCGTTCCGGCCGGGCCAACGAGTGGGCCGGGCTCGTGCAGGGCACGCTGCTCGGCGGGCTGAGCGCCGGCTGGTGGCAGAACAAGCACACCCGACACCACGCCAATCCGAACAAACAGGGGGCGGATCCGGACATCGCCGCCGGCATCATCGCCTTCACCGCCGATGCGCGGGCACAGCGCGGCGGCCTCGGCAGGTACCTCGCCGACCGGCAGGGCTGGTTCTTCTTCCCACTGTTGCTGTTGGAGGGGATCAACCTGCACGTCGGCAGCGTCCAACGGGTCGTGAGCCGTGCGCCGATGAAGCGCCGCGGCTGGGAGATCGCGTTCCTGACAGTGCGGCTGGCCGGGTACCTCGCCGTCCTGCTGTTGCTGATGTCGCCGGGGGTGGCGGCCGCGTTCGTGGGCGTTCAGCTCGGCCTCTACGGGCTGTACCTGGGAGCCGCGTTCGCACCCAACCACACCGGTATGCCGATCGTTCCGGCGAACCTGAGTATCGACTTCCTGCAGCGACAGGTACTGATGTCGCGCAACGTCACCGGCGGCCGGGCCATCCACTTCCTGCTGGGCGGGCTGAACTACCAGATCGAACACCACTTGTTCCCGAGCATGCCGAGGCCGAACCTCCGACTCGTTCAGCCGCTCGTCCGCCGGGCCTGCACGGACAACGACATCGCGTACACCGAACGGAATCTGGGAGCCGCGTACGCGGTCGTGCTGCGCTATCTCAACGACGTGGGGTTGGCCGGACGCGACCCGTTCTCCTGTCCCTTGGCGCAGCAGCTGCGGGCACCTCGGTAGGCCGCTACCAGCATCGTCGACCGGTAGCGGTCCCTTCCGTGCGGAGCCAGCGACGGAAAGATGTTCGTCGCTGGGCGGTCTGCGGGCTAGGCTGGAGATACCGAGGACTTGTCGAAGCGTCGACCGCCATGCAGATGGTGCCAATGTTGGCGTCGCCCTAGGCGAAGGATTGCAGGGCCGGCCCGCAGTGGGTTCGGTCGAGGGGGCGCCGTCATGGCCGTCCAGTCCACGAACGCCGACACGTTTCCCACCGCAGCGCCGCTGGACCCGAGGATCGCCCCTGCGGGAACCGGCGGTGTTCGGCTACGGATGGATCCGACCAGGGGCCAACACGGCGCCCTCGACGGCGCTTGGTGGCCCTACACCAACGATCTCGTCGCCGAGCTGCCCGCGTTGGTCGCCGGAGTCGACGCATGGTTGACGGGCCGCAGCCCCGGCCACAGCGAGCACGTCAGCCGGGTGGCGGTGGCCCGCGACGAGTGGGGTGAGATACCCGAGCGCACCGAGGTCGGCGGCAGGCGGGTGCGAGTCGCCTGGTTCAGGAGCATCGACGTGCACACCGTCAGCGTGTCCTGCCCCAATGGCGCCATCTACGACCTGCTCGTCATACCGCCAGACGCACTCAACGACGCGGCGTCTGCCGCCATGGCCACGGCCGCGGATCCCGGCAACGCGTTGGGTGGCAGCGAGATCCTCCGCCCGATCGGTCAGGATCCGGTGTCGTTGCCGGTGGACTCCTGGCACGATCCCGGGTTCGGGCTGCACCCCGAGTGGGAGACCGACGGTGGCAGCATCACCGGTGAACCCGCATGGCTCCGTGACCCATCGGGTATCGCCTCGATGAATCCGCTCCCCCGCAGCGAGCACGTCGACTAGCGGGCGTCATCCCGGCCCCCACGCCCGCGTGCCGGCGCGGTAGGCCGACCGGCGTGGCAAGCCCCCCCATGCCCGCCGGTGTCTCGTGCTTTACCACGGGGCATCGGCGGCCCGCGCACCCCCGTACCGCCAAGCGGCTCGGCGCCCCGTTGGCGAGCCGAGCCGCCTTCGCCGGGCCTACCGGTTCAGACCTGCCTCGATGGTCGCAATGATGCGGGGGCGCAGCTCCGCCGTCCGGATCACCGCGTCGACCGAACCGACCTCGACCGCCCGCTGGATGCTGTGGATCCGGTCGAACTCCGCGGCCACCTCGCCGATCTTCTCCGCCCGTACCGTGGTGCGCAGCTCGTCCAGCTCCGCCGTCAGCACCGCCCGGTCGGCGCCGGACGCCGCGGTCACCCGCGCCTCCAGCTCCCGTACCCGCTCGTCGGCGGCGACGCGCGCCTTGACATCACCGGCGAACACCACGGCCGCGGCCGGCGCACCACCGAGCACCGAGGCGTACGAGCCTTCCAGCGCGAGCACCGTCATGTTCGGGTTGAGCGCCTTGGAGAACACCACGAACGCGCCGCCGTGGTAGCGGGAGATCACGCAGAACACGATCGGGCCGTCGAAGTTGACGATCGCCCGGCCGATCTCCGCGCCGTACTCCAGCTGCAGCTTGCGCATCGACTCCGGCGAGCCGTCGAAGCCGGACAGGTTCGCCAGCACCACCAACGGCCGGTTGCCGCTGGCCGCGTTGATCGCCCGGGCCGCCTTCTTCGACGAGCGCGGGAACAGCGTACCGGCGGTGTAGGCGTCCGGCCCGTCGGTGGGCGGGAAACCGCGCCGCGGCACCGATCGCGACTCGATGCCGAGCAGGCAGACCGGGTACCCGCCGAGGTGCACGTCCTGCACCACCACGGTCTCCGCGTCCGCCATGCTGGCCCACCGCTCCAGCGTCGGGTGGTCCTGGTCGGACAGCGCCCGCATCACCGTACGGATGTCGAACGGCTTCTTGCGGTCCGGGTTCGCCGCCGAGAAGATCTCGCCGACCGTGGCGAAGTCGCTGCCCGCAACGGAATGCGGGAACCCGCTGACGTCCCGGTCGACCGGGTCGGTCGTCTCCGCCCGCCGTGGCGCCGCCTCGCCGGGCACCACGTACGTGTGGTCGTAGTGCGCCAGCAGCACGTCGTTGGCGGCGGCGAGGTTCGGCGCCCAGTACTGCGCCTGGCCGTTCGGGCCCATCACCCGGTCGTAGCCGCCGATGCCGAAGTTGTCGTCGGCCGACACGCCACCGGAGAAGTCCAGCGCCTGCTTGCCGGTCAGCACCATCGCCGAATCCGGCGTCATCACCAGGACGCCCTTGGTGTGCATGAGCATCGTCGCCTCGGCGTTCCAGTACGGCTGGGCGCCGACGTTGATGCCCGCGACCACGACGTTGATCTCGCCGCCGGCCTGGGTGAACTCGACGATGCGCTTGAGCGCCGCCGCCACCCAGTCCATGTTCTCGGTACCGGAGCGCATCGCGATCCGGGCGCCGGACGACAGCGTGTACCACTCCAGCGGTACCCGCATCCGCTCGGCCAGGTCGAGCGCGGCGATCACCCGGCGGCACTCCGGCTCGGACAGCGCGCCGAGCGACTTGGTCGGGTCGCCCAGCAGTACCACCCGGGTGACGCCCTCGGGATGCCGCCGCGTGACGGTGGTCGCGACGCCGGCGACGATGCCCGCGGTGTTGCGGCCCTTCGGCCGGTCCACCGGCACCAGCGCGTGCGCGTCGTCCAGATCGTGCTCGACGAACTCGCCGAGCAGCTCGGTCACCTCGTACGGGTAGACCGAGTTGCGGCTGCGCGCCCGCAACGCCTTCAGCCGGTAGTCGTCCAGCGGTTCCAGCGGTTCGTCCGACGGCTCACCGAAGACCACCTGCACGCCGCCGTTGGCGTCGAAGCAGATCCGCATCGCGATCTTGTTCAACGCACCGGTCTGCGGATCACGCCGCCGACCGATGAAGCAGATCTCCTCCAGGCCGGCGCCGGTGGTGGCCGGCAGCACCCGCTTCGCGATGATGTCCAGCTCGGCGTCGGTCAGCTCGCTCGGCGGCCACACGTACAGCACGATCCGGTTGGTGTTGAAGCGGTTCCGCGGCGACCGCCGGGACTGGGCCCGCCGGATCGAGTCGACGCAGGTGGCCACGACGTTCTCGGCGGTCGGCAACGCGACCAGCCGCCCGTCCTGCTCCCGCAGCGGGCTCAGATCCCGTACCTGCGCGAACGCGACGAGCCGGTCGTCGGACGGGTTGTCCGCCGCGACGCACTGGAAGAGGTACACCTCCTCGTCCGAGGACGGCAGCCGGGTCAGGTCGAACCGGTTCAGCCGCTCCAGCTGCATCCGCTGCGCGATGTGCGGGTGCAGGCCGCGGATCAGCCGGTCCTCGGCCATCCCGGTCGGCGCGGCGCGGAACGTGAAGTGGTGGTGCATCACCCCGGCGCGGCTGCCCGCGAGGGTCACGGTGAGCCGGCGCACCTGGTACGGCAACGGGTGCGCGCGGACCACCTCGGTCAGCGCCGCCGCCATCTCGTCCGCGTCGGTGGGTTGGTTGTCCCACAACAGGTACACGTCGGCGTCGATGGTGGTGTCGCCGGTCGCCAGCTGCTCCAGCCCGCGCAGCGCGTCACCCAGCCGTTCGAACCGCACCGCGGCCGACACCAGGGAGGACCCGGCGCGCTCGGCGACCACGAAGGTACCGAGCGGGATCCGGCTGGCGCGGACGTTGGTCAGCCCCTTGTTCCCGTAGTACCGCCGGGTCAGCACCTCCAGCATCACGGTGTTGTCCAGGTCGGGCCGCGGCAGCCGCTGCCCCAGCAACCGCACCAGCGGCTCGGTGGTACGGACCATCTCGGCGATCCGGTCGGCCCGGTCCGGCGCGTCCGGGTGCGCGTCCAGGTAGCGCAGGTGCGCCCGCACCTTCGCGTACACCTCGGCGCGGTTGCGGCGCAGCAGCGGCTGGCCGAACCAGCCGAACACCACGCCCCGGGCCAGGTCGGAGACGACCGGGAAACGCAGCTGGGTGGCCGACACCAGCCGCTCCAGCGCGAGCCCGGTCGGCTCGCGCAGCGTCCCGTCCGGCGGCGGCTCCTGCAGCCAGGCGCGCAGCAGCGCGGTGACGACCGCCGCGTCGGTGGCCGACCGCTGCTGGGCCAGGAAGATCCGGAACACCGCGGCTTCCAGCTCCGGGCTGCGGGTCAGCTCGGTCACCCCGTAGTGGGCCAGCGCCCGTTGCAGCTTGGCCTGGAACGACTCGGGCAGCCCGGCCCGCTCGACGTCCAGGCTCTGCAGGTAGGCGTGCAGGTACTCGCGGGGACTGTGCACGTGGGTGTCGGTGCCGTCCTCGTCGGTCGGCCGGTTGCGGCTCAGCTCGGCGAGGTCGGCGAACACCTCCACCAGCGCCAGCTCGCCGGACAGCGGCCGGTGCCCGGTCGCGGCGAGTTCCCGGCGCGCGGCGAGGTAGTCGTCGAGCACCCGGCGCTCGTCGTGCGGGTCGACGTCGAAGCCGAGCAGCAGGCTGCGCAGATCCTCCTGACCGCGGCGGACCCGGTCGGCGGCCGGCACCGTCGCCGGTGCGGCCGGCAGGTCGAGCTCGACGGAATCGGCCGGCTGCTCGGCAGCGGCCTCGTCGTCGTCGGAGTCGGCCAACGGTTCCAACCGCAGCAACGGTGCGCCGGTCTCCACCTGGCTGCCCACCGACACGGTGCATTCCTTCAGCCGGGCCCGGAACGGCGCCTGCAGCACCGTCTCCATCTTCATCGATTCCAGCACCAGCACCGGGGCGCCGGCCTCGACCTCGTCGCCGACCGCCAGCGGCGTCGCCACGACCAGCGCCGGCACCGGCGAGCGGACCACGCCGCCCTCGTCCCGGCTGACCCGGTGCGTCACCCCGTCCACCTCGACCAGGTGCACCGGCCCGTGCGTGTCGGTCAGCAGCTGGTACCGGGCGCCGTTGACGACGATCTGCCCGGAGTACCGGTCGTACCGGTCCAGCTCGACGTCCGCGGTACGCAGCTCGCCGCCGGCTTCGATGGAGACCCGGAACCGGTGCGCGCCCACCCGAGCGACCCGCACCCGGTAGCCGACGTTGCGCAGCTTGAGATCCACCGGCCGGCCGCTGTCGTGCTGCACCTGCGGGCGGCCACCGAACGCGGTGGACAGCAGCCGCTGCCGCTCGACGCGTTCCTCGTCCTCGTACACCTCGATGCCGGCGGCGGCGAGCGCGACCGCCGAGTGCCGGTGCGACACCAGCCGGCCCTCGCCACGGACCCGGTCGATCCAGCCGGTGTCCGCGCTGCCGTCGATCACCTCGGGCGCGTCGAGCAGGTCGAGGACGAAGCTCTTGTTCGTGGCACCGCCCTCGATGACCACGGTGGTCTGCCGCATCGCCCGGCGCAGCCGGCCGAGCGCCTCGTCCCGGTCCCGCCCGTACGCGATGATCTTGGCGATCATGGAGTCGAAGTCGGCGGGGATCACGTCGCCCTCGCTGACGCCGGTGTCCACCCGGATTCCCGGGCCGGACGGCAGGTCCAGCCGGGCGATCCGGCCCGGCGCCGGCGCGAAGTCCCGGTCCGGGTCCTCGGCGTTCAGCCGCGCCTCGATCGCGTGCCCGCGCTCCGCCGGCGGGTTGCCGACCAACCGGCCGCCGGACGCCACGTGCAGCTGCGCCTTCACCAGATCGAAGCCGGTGGTCGACTCGGTGATCGGGTGCTCCACCTGCAGCCGCGTGTTCACCTCGAGAAACGCCAGCACCTCGGTACCGGGGTGATACAGGAACTCGACCGTCGCCGCGCCCCGGTAGCCCACCGCCACCGCCAGCCGCTCCGCCGACGCCTTCAGTTCCAGGACCTTGTCGGCCGGCAACACCGGCGAGGCCGACTCCTCGATGATCTTCTGGTTGCGGCGCTGGATCGAACAGTCCCGGACGCCGAGCGCCCACGCCGTCCCCTCGCCGTCCGCGATGACCTGCACCTCGACGTGCCGGGCGCCGGTGACCAGCCGCTCCAGGAACACCACGCCGCTGCCGAACGCGCGGGCCGCCTCCTGGCTGGTCCGCTCGTACGCGTCGGTCAGCTCGGCCTCGCTGGTCACGACCCGGATGCCCCGGCCGCCGCCGCCCGCGGTCGCCTTCAGCATCAACGGGTAGCCGATCTCGGCCGCCGCGGTCAACGCGGCCTCCAGCGTCTCGACCGCGCCACGGCTCCACGGCGCGACCGGTACGCCGACCTCCTCGGCCAGCAGCTTCGCGCCGATCTTGTCGCCGAGGGTACGCATCGCCTCGGCGCTCGGGCCGACGAACGTGATGCCGACCTGCTCGCACAGCTCCGCGAACGCCGGGTCCTCGGCCACGAAACCCCAGCCCACCCACGCCGCGTCCACGTGGGTCTCGCGCAGCGCGCGCTCCAGCACCTTCAGGTCCAGGTACGGCCGGGCCGACGCCGGGCCGAGGTCGTAGGCGTGGTCGGCCTCCCGGACGAACGTCGAGGCCCGGTCGACGTCGGTGTACAGGGCCACGGTCTCGATCCGGTGCCCGGTCTGCGCGGAAAGCTCCCGGGCGGCGTGGATGAGCCGCCGCGCGGACTCCCCACGATTGACGATGGCGACACGACTGAACACCCGACCCAGCCTTTCCGTAGACGACGAAGTGCGCGCCGCGCCGCGGCCGCCCCGGTCCACCTTTCCGCCTGCCGATCCGTCCCGCCATGGAGCAACTAACGCACGTTCAGGACGCATCGTTGTAGGAACCCACCAAAAGCTCTCGGCCGGCTCCACCAATTCGACCAACGAGCCGATGCTATGGCCACCCCGCGACGGCCCACCCTGGTGGTTCACCCAGCGTTGCCCCCGCAACAGTGGCCCGGGCGAGATCGCCCCCGAAGACCGTTCCGTCCGGTCCGACGGCGCGGCCTCGCCGCACCGCAGTCCGGCCGCACCGAAGCGGCCGCAGTCCAGCCCGGTCCGGACGGGCTCATTCCGCCGAGCCCGTCCGAGGGGCCTTGGGCGAGCCGTTCCCGCCAGCCGCGTGGTCGTCACCGACCGCCGCACGTACCGGCGGCGTGCTCGGAACCGTTCGCGCCCCTGGATCAGAAGCCCCAGGCCATCCAGAACTCGTCGCGATGGGCACGGCCCTGGGCGTCGAGCGAGTCCGCCTTGCCCGGTGGCGTCTTCTCCGACGGGACCGTCCGCGCGTCCACCAGCCCGTGCCGCTCGACCCGCACCAGGCCGGCCGTCCGCGTCCATCGTCGAGAGCTGCGCGCGGCCCGAAGCGACGGTGCGGCCGAGCGTGCCGGTGCGCCCCTAGGCTCGTGGCCATGACGATCCTGATCACGGTCTGGGGCGCCTCGCCCGGGATGGGCAAGTCGACGCTGTGCACCGGGCTGGCGCGCCGGCTGACCGACGCGGGGCTGCGGGTCGACCACTTCCGCGAGGAGGACATCATGACCCGGCCGCAGTTCGCCGCGGTGGCCGAGGAGTTCACCGCGACCGGCCGGGTCGAGCCGGCGACGCTGCTCGCGGCGACCGCGCGCTTCGTCGAGTCGGTACTGCGAAGCGACGACGACGTGGTGATCGCCGACGCGCTGATGCCGTTCGTACCGACACTGCTGGCGATGGGACACGACGAGCCCGCCATCGACGCGTTCCTCGCCGACCTCACCCCGGTACTGGCACCGGTCGGCCCGGTCATGATCTTCCTCGACGGGGACGCCGCGACGGCGCTGCCGCGCGCCGCGCGCCGGGAGGGGCCGCACTGGCTGGACTGGTACGTCGCGAAGCTCGCCCGCTACCGGGTCGAGCCCGCGGTGACCGACGCCGCGTCGGCGGTCACCTACCTGCGCCGCGAACGCGCGGCGACGCTGGCGACGGTCCGCCGCTCCCGGTGGCAGCTCGTCGTGGTCGACCAGGCCGACCGACTGTCGCCGGCCGAGGTTCTGGAGGCCGCCCAGCACGGCCTGCAACCCTGGCTACCTACCGCCACCCGAAGCGATGCCCACGGCGCGAACCCGGCCTGACTCGTGGATCACGTCTCGACCGTCCGATATGGACACGACGCTTCGACAAGAGGCAGCAGAAGAGATCGGCGCGTCCGAAGACCGCTCACCATCACGACCGAAGTGGGTCGCGTGGGACTCGAACCCACAACCTACGGATTAAAAGCCCATATCCTTGTTGATCTTTAGATCGACGGCTATGAACTTGATTTACCTTAGATTACCACAGTAGCGCCTCGTTGCACAGTGAACCTGCCCGATCGCCGGCTGCGCACGGTGACGGAACTGAAAGCTAGCGCAATCTAACGAAAAGTAAGTTCAGCCCGATGGAGCACCCTTGGAGCACCCAGCGGCGGAGAGTCGACTGCGGCAACCGGCCGGGGAGCGGGACGAAACTGCGCCCAACTCGGCCGGCGAACTACCATAAAATGTGCGATCCGGCCCCGACGGTGAAGCGTTGACGATGTCATGCCACATCGCTGAGCAACGGCCCCGAGGATCTCACTCTGAGTAATTACTTCGGGAGACGCCGTCGTTCATCGCCTCTACCAAGCCGAGCACCCGTCGATCGTCCACCCCAGCCAAGTCGACTCCGCGCGGCTGTCAGACGCCGTGTCGGCGAACGAACGGCCGAGCCTCGGCCCAGGAAACTGTGATCGGTTCCGCCGAGATCGTCGAGGAGATCGGTGAGTACGAGCTCTTCGTGCCCCGCAGGGCCCCGCGTCGAGGTCGCCGAAGGGGGTAGGCGTGGTCGGCGCCTACCCCCAGCATCTGGCTATGCGGCCGACGTCGCGAACTGGTCGAGCAGTTCGGCGAATCCGGCTGCCTCAGCTTCCATCCACGGGGTGGTCACCTGCGACGGTCGCCGGCGGATCAGACGAGCGCGGCGCACATCGACAAAGACCGGCTCCGCGTTCTGCAGCAGATCGTCGGCCGCCTGCTCCAACAGCCACAACACCGCGTCGATCTCCAACGGGTCAGGCTTCTCGGCCCGCGCGTGTACCCACACCAGCTCCCGTCGCCCGTCTGGGTAGCTCAACCGCAAGTGCGGAGTGACATTGACGGTGATGCGCCGCGCCGACCACACACCGGTATGCCGCCTCTCGACGACCGCGCCGTGGAACGCGGGAACGATCTGTTCCCAGCCCTCGGCGCACTCGCCGTAGCTTGCCCGCATCCGAGTCGACTCGTTGGTCACCGCCGCCCACACCGGCGCCGGATCGTTGAGCCGGACCGAACTCGCCATCGCCGAATACAGGCGCGCGTACGGATCCCCAGGGAACGGCTTGTCCTTGTACGCGACCTGCTTGCTCACCACGCTCAGCCGCTTCGGGCCGGCGGTGGTCAGATAGGCGACGAACGTGCGCGTGGACACCTTGCCCTTTGCCATCAACAACCTTCCTGCCGAGGCAGCCGGGCATACGATCACGCGACCGACACCACAAGGCCCAAGATCCGATGCTCTTGAAATCCCAGGTCGTGCCGGCTATGGTTGGCGCAGAACCTGCCAGTTCTTCCAGCCCCAACCGCTGACCGTCCGCACCAACGCGGACCATCCGCGTTTGGGGCTGACTCATGCCCTTCAAGGATAGCGGGACGATACGCGGTTTCCGGCGCCCTGCTTCCCCGCTAACAACCTCGCCGGGCATTCATGCAGGTCAATCTACGAGAAAACGTACGCGCTAACGTTCCCTCGACTGGCTGGCTTCTTTCCTGGCAGCCTTCTTCGCACAAGAGCGACTGCAGAACCGCTTGTCTGAACGGTGCGCCGACCGTAGCCACGACTCGCCGCACTCTGGACACGAGGCCGTGTCTCTGGATGTGTGCGCCTTGCGGGCAGCCTGTAACCGCCATGCCTTCGCTCGACATCGATCAGAGCACCACAATGCGGTCGAACGCTTCAACAACGGCATCGGCCGACCGCAGTGCTCGCACACCAACGCACGTTTCGCCACTCATCGAACCTAAGGCCCATCCGGACCCGAATACAGATCCCTCCGAATGAAGCCAAGATCCACTCGGCTCAGCAGCGCTTACCGACCCCGCCGGGGGCCACCTCAGCCTCGCGCCCACTTACGCCGCACACTCGGCGAAGCGATCCACCTTGTGACTGTGGCCTAGGCGATCCGGGCTGGCGGCCTGGCCCAGCCGGTTACTCGGCCCACCCACTTCAGCGAGCGTGCTACCCCACGGCCACCGACGGATAGCCCTGAGCAGACTCCGTCCCGGCCGCGGCTTGTTGGCTTGCGCGCCATTCTGATGCTTCGCAGTCTTCGGTGAAGTCCAGGAGATGTTGCCCGTCGATGCGCTGCAACAGGTCACGCACCTCGGCTGGGGTGGCGTAGAAGAATTCTCGTCGCAGGTTGACCTGATTGACCCGGCGGTGAGCGAGTTCCTGGTGCAGGCGGGTCTCCAGGGTGACGGCATCCGAGCTGAAGATCAGTGCGTGGATGTCGAACTTGAACGGTACGGAGGCGTCTCCAAGCTCGCGGACCCGCTCGGTCGGGTCCAGCCTGCGTGTCATGCCGATCTTGACCATACGCTGGCCGAAGGCGCCGATGTTGGAGATGACATACACCCAGCCGGTACGGACATTCGCTGCTCGCGCCTCGACATCCTCCAGCGCTTCCGCGATCTCCGCTCGTCGAGCCTCGGCCTCGGACAACCCGATCGTGTCGCCCGCAGCATGCATTCGTTCCTGAACGTTCGCCCAGTGCGCGTCTTCCTTGGCAAGCTTCGCTTTCTCGCGTTCGATCTCGCGGCGTAGCACTGCCTCGTCGCGGGCGGCCTCACGTTCAGCGCGGACTCGTTCCTTTTCTTCTTCCACCTGTGCGAGATAGTCGGAGGTCAGCTCGAGCTCGGTGATGCGGAGCCGGTGGTAGTGCTCGGTGATGTGGATGTTCATCGTCGAGCCGAGACGGGCGATCGTGTCGCGTGCCTTGCTGAGGCGGTCTGTGCACGAGGCCAGGCGATGCGGGCGCATGGTGCGGAGGCAGGCATCGGCCTCCGCGTTGTAGGCGCGCAACATCAGCTTCGTGGTCTCTCGCAGCATCTTGCGCCCCTGGCTGGCCGACCCATTGACCATCCAGTCCGTCGCCGACTCGACCGCCTCGCCAGCCCGTACAGCGGTCTTGATCTGGTCCCGGAGATCTTCCAGCCGAGACTTGTATGCGACGGCATCCGCCAGACGATGCCGGAACTCGTAGAGCCCCGCCTCCTGCAGCATTGCCACATCCTGTGTCTGTACGACCTGCGCTTGGAGCTGGGCAAGCTGCGCTGCCGCGAGCTGGTTTTGTCGCTGAAGGTCGTACAGCGATTCCTGCGCCGCGGCGCGGTCGGCTTCGGCCTTGCGGTGTAGTTGTTGTATCCGTTCGTCGGCCTGCCGACGTTCTTCGTCAATCTGCCGGCGAACCGTCGCAAGTTCTGCGCGGGCTCGCTCGGTCTCGGCCTCCAGCGCTACTGCGTCCATGCCGCGCAGTTGGTCGACTCGTGCCCGGAGTGTGCCGATCTCGTCGGTCAGACTTGCTACCTGACCAATGAGGTCGCTGTTTCGTTCTTCGGCAACGCGCAGCCGCTTTCTGGTGCCGAGTCGGCGCGGAGGTTCATCCTGCCGGTCGCTGCCGATCGGTGCGGGAGTCTCCTGGACCGCTGCAATGCTTTCGGGCGCTGCGGCCTCGGCTGTGTCTGGACCTACCGGGATCCAGAACTGCCACCCCGGAGGCGGTGCGGGCCAGCGAGGATCAGAATGCCAGCCGGGCGGTGGTCGCCAGCCAGGCGGTGGTGTCGGCCATCCAGGCGGCGAGTTGTACCGATAGTCCACGACGGCCTCCCGCGCTTCTCACCAACACGCTAGCTCCGGCCTCGTTCCCAAGATCTCGGCTGATCGGACTCACTCGTCTGGACCTTTGGCCTGGGAACCGGAGACCGCAGAGTCTGTTGAACGTTGTCTTCCCACCGCTGGTTTAGCGGCTCACCCCAATGGAGGGTGTAGATACGCAGGAGTGGTCAGTCGAACAGCTTCCAGGGACCGTCGGAGACGACAGCGACCTTGCCATCGATGACGGTGATGACCGTGGTCGTGGACGGAGTTGGCCGGCACGTCGAGTTTCTCCCAGCTCGTGGCTGCACTAGCCTCGTCCGTTGGCGCGCGATGGCCAGGCGGTGCGGTGGTGCCGGTATCTCAGGGGCTGTTGACTCACCTGATCGACCAATCGCTCATCACACAACATGCCCAACGCGGGCGCGATGGCTCCTGCTGAACGGCCGATCGCTTTGGCCACTTGGTATCCGGTGAAGCTCTGGCCGGGGTGGGCCGCGAGGTGGTCAAGGACAAGTCGCCGAAGCTGTCCGCGGCGGAGTTGTGGGGCGCCGGTCAAGGTGGTGAGCGGGCTGGCGAGGCTCCACCTGTAGGGGATTTGCTTGCCGCGAGCGCGGTCTGCGGCGGTGCGCCGTAGGTGTCGACTCTGTTCGAGTGTCTTGAGTGCGTGGGTCACTGTGGATCTGCCCAACCCGATCTCAGCAGCGGTGTGGGCTGCCGTGGCGTCGGGGTTGTGGGAGATGTAGTCCGCGACCGTGCGTTGGCTGGCGGTCAGGGGCCGATCGATCGGGCGCTGGTGGTGGGGCGCGTCGTGGTTCTCCTGTCGGAGTGGTGCTGCCGGCGTCGCGGTCGAAGTCGGCGGCCGAGGCGCCACATGCGGCCCAGATGGCCACTCCAGGCGCGGTTGGCGAGGCTGCGGTGACTGCAGGCGGGTGGGTCGCCGCCGCCAACGCCGCAGCCGGTCGGCGAGTCGGCGGAGACGCCCTTGGTGTCACGCTGCTGGTCGCGGTCGTGACGGTCGAGGATGAGGTCGGCGACCGCGTCGGCTGCGTGCTGCTGGGTTTCGGGGAGCACGTTGGTGTAGGTGTCGGCGGTCAGCTGATAGCTGGCGTGTCCGAGCAGATCCTGCACCGTCTTCAAATCCACACCGGCATGGTGGGCCAGGGTTGCTGCGCCGTGCCGCAGGTCGTGCAGCCGGATCGGTGGCAGCCCGGATCCGATCAGCAGATCGGCGAAGCGGTGCGTCATGAAGTTGGGGTGCAACGGATCCCCGTCCAGCTTGGTGAACACATATCCGCTGTGGCGCCAGCGGCCACCCGCCGCCGCAGCTTCGGCCAGCTGCCGCTCACGATGTAAACGCAGCACCTCCACTGTGCGTCGATCCAGCGCGATGCTCCGACGGCCCGAACGGGTCTTCGGCTCACCAATCTGCACGGTGGCGCCGACAGTGATGCGCTGCTGAACGATCCTCAACGCCCGCTCCTCCAGGGACACATCCACCCACCGAAGCCCCGCCGCCTCGCCACGGCGCAGCCCACGCAGCGCGAACAGCCACCACAGGGCGAACAACCGGTCGTCGCGGACCAGGTCGAGGAACCGTCGCAGCTGTACCAGGGTCCATACCGCCACCAGCGGACGCCGCCCGGTGGCGTTCCACTCGGCGACCAGTTCCTCGGTCCAGACCTGCGGCGGGCGGGCTGGTTCCCGCGGCATCTGCACCAGCTTCGCCGCGTTGCGTTCGATCAGACCTGCCCGTACGGCCCAGCTCAGGGCCGCCCGTAGTGTCGCCCAGATCCGCCGTACCGTGGTCGCCGACAACGGCTGGTCGTGCTTGCTGGTGGTGTGTGCCAGCTCGGTCAGCATGGTCGACACGTGACCCGGCGCCAGCTTGGTCAGTGGCAGGTGCCCCAGGTGCGGGATCAGGTACCGGTCGATGTGGGTGGCGTAGGCGCGTAGCGTGTTGGGCCGCACCCGCTGCTCGCTGACGCTCAGCCACTGCCTCAGACACTCCGCGACGCTGCAGCCCGTAGCGCGACGCCGCCGGCTTTCCGCGAGTACTTTGCTCCGCTCCTTCGCAGCTGCTTCCGGAGTAGCGAAACCGCCTCGACGAACCACACGCGAGGTCCCGAACACCTCGGTGAGTGTGCACTTGAAGTACCAGCTCCCATGGTCGGGATCCAGCAACTGGGGGCAGCCCTTCCCCAAAGATCGCCCGGTTTCCTGATCCACACAGCCACACCGTTTGAAGACTCCAGCGCGACGATGACCGGCCATCACATGACTCCTCTCGAGGCTGCCGCCGGTGCTCACCTGCACCGGCGCGACACCGTCGCGCCTCAGATGCAATGGCGCTCGGTCGAAAGCGGGGGCTCCGCAAGCCGACGACCAGGATCACGATCAGTGACGTACAACGGGTCCGTTGTCATGCTTCAAGGCGACACGTCGACATTGGGTGATCACGCCTTGGCGCCTAATTTGGAACGAGGGCCTTCGGCCACTGCAGGCAATCTTGTTCTCGCACACCCAGCGGCTGTCAGCATCCAACGGTGCGCAGCGTCGAGGCCAGCGCAATGCCCGAAGAATGGCGACTCGAGCTTCATGACTCAGCAGATCGGGGACCGGCGGGAGCTTGGCTCGCGCAGACCGCGACCTTGTGCCGTGTCTGATGCGGAGATTCCCTGGGCCACAACAACAGTGGCCGAGCGCTGGCAAAACGACAGCGGGCGCCCAAGTCCCGAAGCCGCCCCATGTCGCCTGGCCAAGGTGTGTTGCGGGTTCTCGGGCACCGCTCGGCCGCCAGCGTCGGTCTCGCAGCGTGAGATGCGGAGCGCTGAGCGATGCTGATCACGGTGCGGCGCAGGCGAAGTGTCCGAGCGGAGTTAGTGTCTGCCGGTGGTGGTCAGTTCGGCCAGCAGGGCTTGGACGCGGTGGTCGATGTCGTCGCGGATGGGGCGGACCTGATCGAGGGGTTTCCCGTTGGGGTCGGGGAGGTTCCAGTCGAGGTAGCGCTTGCCGGGGAAGACGGGGCAGGCGTCGCCGCAGCCCATGGTGATGACGACGTCGGCGGCGTGGACTGCTTCGGTGGTCAGGGGTTTCGGGAATTCGTGGGTGAGGTCGAGGCCGATCTCGGTCATGGCTTCGATGACGGCGGGGTTGATGGTGTCGGCCGGGGCGGAGCCGGCGGAGCGTACGGTGACGCGCCCGGCGGCGTGGTGGTGCAGCAGGGTGGCGGCCATCTGTGAGCGGCCGGCGTTGTGGACGCAGACGAACAGTACTTCCGGCGTGGTGGACACGACGGCTCCTCGGGTCTTCGCGAGTGCGGTGAGCCGGTCGGTGGCGAAGTGGACGGCCAGGACCGGGGTGTGGCGGTGGATGCGGGCGGTGGCCTCAAGCATCGCGTGGGACTGGTGCAGGTAGTGGTGGATGGTTTCGGGGCCGAAGATGCCGGCGAACCGCTCGGCGAGCTGCTCGGCGGCGCGGGCGAGGGTGGCGTCGGTGTTGAGCAGTCGGCAGTCTTCGGCGTCGGTGCAGTGGTGGGAGGGTGGTGGATGCCTCCGCAGCCGGGCGAGCCGTTCCCCGCTGCCGCGCACGTCCGCAGGTGTCTGGCTGACTACGAGCGGCGGTACGCGCTGCCGATCGTGCGGCCGGTCGAGGTCACCGCGGTCGGCCGGGACGGCGGGAGCCTGGAGGTACGGTCCCGCCGGGCGAGGTGGCGGGCCGCGGCGGTGATCTCGGCGACCGGGACCTGGCGGCGGCCGTACTGGCCGCGCTACCCGGGCCGGTTCGGCGGCCGGCAGCTGCACACGGTGTCGTACCGGCGCCCGGCGCCGTTTCGCCGGGCAACGGGTGCTGGTCGTGGGCGGCGGGAACTCGGCGGCGCAGATCCTCGCCGAGGTCTCCACCGTCGCCGAAACCACCTGGGCCACGCTGCGAGCGCCCCGGCTGTTGCCCGACGAGGTCGACGGCCGGGTGCTGTTCGATGTGGCGAGCCGCCGGCAGGCTGCGCTTGCCGCCGGCCGGAGCGATAACGGCGGTGTCGCCGCGTTGGGAGACATCGTGATGGTGCCCAGCGTGCGGGCCGCCCGCGATCGCGGGGTGCTGGTGGCGCGGCCGATGTTCACCAGGCTGGTCGCCGACGGCGTCGAGTGGCCGGACAGCACCGTCGGGACCTTCGACTCGATCATCTGGTGCACCGGTTTTCGGCCCGACCTGGGTCACCTCACCCCGCTCGGACTGTCCACTGTGGATGGTGTGCCGATGACGGTGGGGACCCGGTCGGTGGACGAACCGCGGCTGCACCTGCTCGGGTACGGCGACTGGACCGGCACCGCCTCGGCGACCATCATCGGCGCCGCCCGGACCGCGAAGGCGAGCGTGGCCGAGCTCGTGGACCACCTCGCCGACTGAGCCGCGACCGGCTCAGCAGCAGTGCTTCAGGTAGGTCTGCAGGTCGGCCAGAGCTTCGGAGGTGCGGGCCTTGTCGGCGCGGTAGAGCACGATCTTGCCGTCCCGGCGGGAGGTGACGATCCCGCCGCGGCGCAGCAGCGCGAGTTGCTGGGAGGCGGTCGACTGACCGATACCGGCCTGCTCGGCGACCTCGCCGACCGACAGCTCGGCACCCCGGGAGAACAGCAACATGATCTGCTGCCGGGTGTCGCTGGCCAGCGCCTTTAGGAAGTCATGGGTCAGCGTCGCCAGCTGCGGACCCGCACCCTCGCAGCACTCCTGCGTCGCCTCGTCAGCCATCGCGCACCTCCTCGCCGACCACGCTAACCTCATATCGACAATTTGTCATTTCACGAAATGACGATATGATCGTTGCCATGCACAGCAACCAGATGCAGCCCGTGGTGATCGTGGGCGCCGGTCAGGCCGGGTTGGCCGCGGCGGGGGCGGTGCGCGCCGCCGGCGCCGAGCCGGTCCTGATGGAGGCCGGGAGCGACGCGGTCGGTTCCTGGCCGCACTTCTACGACAGCCTCACCCTGTTCTCGCCGGCCCGCTACAGCGCACTGCCCGGGGCGGGATTCGACGGCGATCCGGACCGGTACCCGCACCGCGACGAGGTCGTCGACTACCTGCGCGGCTACGCGAAGCGCCTCGACGTCGACATCCGGTACGGGCAGCGGGTCGAGCAGGTGGTCGCGCGCCCGGGCGGGTTCGCGGTGCGCACCGTGGACGGGCAGGAGATCGCGGCGCGGCGGGTGATCGCGGCCAGCGGCGGGTTCGGCACCCCGTACCGGCCACACATTCCGGCATTGGAGGGGTTCGGCGGGCAGGGTTCTGCACGCCGCCGACTACCGCGGCCCGCAACCGTTCGCCGGGCAGCGGGTGGTGGTGGTCGGTGCCGGCAACTCGGCGATCCAGATCGCCATCGAGCTTGCAGCCTGCTCGCGGGTCACGATCGCCTCGCGGCACCCGATCCGGTTCCTGCCGCAGCGCGTCGCCGGCCGCGACATGCACTTCTGGCTGACGGCGACCCGGCTGGACACCGCGCGTTGGGCGCGGCGAGCGCTGACCGGCGGGACCGGTACGCCGGTGTTCGACACCGGCAGCTACGCGGCCGAGATCGCCGCGGGCAACCCGGATCGGCGGTCGATGTTCACCCGCTCCGCGGGGCAGGCCCTGACCTTCGCCGACGGCCGGCGCGAGCACGTCGACACGGTGCTGCTGGCCACCGGGTACCGGCCCGCCGTGGGCTACCTCGCCGAGCTGGGGTCTCGATGCGCACGGCCTACCTTCGACACCGTGGTGGCCTCTCGAGCACGCATCCAGGGCTGGGCTACGTCGGGCTGGAATGGCAGCGCAGCTTCTCCTCCGCCACCCTGCGCGGTGTCGGCCGCGACGCCGCCCATGTCGTACGCCAGCTCGACCGCCAGACAAGTCGATGACCGACGTATCGCTCGGCGGGTGCCCATGGCGTGCCCGCGCTCGCAGCGCCCGGTTCGGTCAGGAGACGGTGGCGGCAGCCTGGGGCAGGACGAGCAACGTGGACAGCTCGGTGATCGTCTCGCGCACCGGCCGGTAGTACACCCAGGTGCCGCGCCGCTCGCCGGCGATCAGGCCGGCTTCGCGCAGCACCTTCAGGTGGTGCGAGATCGTCGGCCCGGTCAGCTCGAACGGGGCGGTGATGTCGCAGACACAGGCTTCGCCGTCGGGGTGGGAGGCGATCAGCGACAGCAGCTGGAGGCGCACCGGATCCCCCAGCGCCTTGTACGCCCGGGCCAGGCGAGCGGCGTGCTCGGCGGGCAGCGGCATCTGCGCGATCGGGGCGCAGCAGCCCGCGCCGTCGTCGGTCAGCACCGGAAGCTGTTTTGACATTCTTCTATCTTGACAGGCATCGAAGAACGAGGCAAGCTTCGTCTGGTTCGACAAGCGTCTATTCAAGGAGTCGTGATGATGCGACTGTTCGGTCGGCGCCGATCGGTGAGTTACTGCGAGAGCTGCGCCCAGGTCTGCTCGGGGCAGTGCCGGGCCTCGGCCCGGCTCGACCGGATGCGGGATCAGGCGCTCGGCCTGCGGTGGGGTCGGCCATAGTCGGCGGCCGACCGCCGCCCGGCCAGGAGTCCGGCTCGCCCGGTATCTGCCTGGCTGGCCTCAGATGGGGGCACAACGTCAGCCACAACCGGCAGCAAGGAGAGGAGACGATCATGAGTGACACGGCGACCCAGGGTGGGTTCGTGGGCGATCCGGCGCAGGCGTATGCGCCGCCGGCGGCGGGTGGCTGTTGCGGGGGCCCCGCCCCGGCAGCGACGTCGGCAGCACCGGAAGCGTCGGGTGGCTGCTGCGGGACGGCGCCGGCCGAGACCTCCGGCGGGTGCTGCACACCTGCCGCCCGACAGGACGCGATCGACTCCGGGGCCGGGTGCTGCGGATGAGCACACCCGCCGCGACGCGGGGGCACGACGCGACGCGGCGGCTGGTGGACACGGTGGGGCAGCTTGCTGCCGATCGGTTCACCGGCCGCCGGGTCGGAACCGCCGGTGGCCGGGCCGCGCGCCAGTGGCTGGCCGGGCAGCTGCGCGCGGCGGGAGCGGCCACGCGGGTCGAGACCTTCCCGGTCACCGGCGTACGAGAGTTGACCGGCACCCCCACACTCGCCTACCAGGGCCGGCCCCTGACACACCGGCGTGACTGGGCCGAACACGTGACCGGCGCCGGACTGCCGGTCGAGGTCACCGGTTCGGTGATCACGACCGACGCCGGCGACTGGCGAGGACGCTTCGTGCTGGTGCCCGGGCTGGATGCCGCGCTGACCGCCCGCGCAGCGGACCGCCGGGCGGCCGGGGTGCTGGTACCGCGGGGAGTCGACGAGGCGGGCTGGATGCCGAAGATGATCACCGGCCCGGCCCCGCTGCCGCTGCCGCTGCCGGTGGTCAGCCTGCGCGCCGACCTGCACGCGGAGCTGGCCGCCGCTGGCGACGACGTCGCCCAGCTGACCGGCCGGATCCCGGTGCAGGTGGTGTCCACGACCGGCGCCAATCTGCACGGCGTGTTCTGCCGCCCGGCGCCCGGCGGCCGGTCGGTGCTGCTGACCGCGCACTACGACGGGGTCGGCGACGACCCCCAGCAGCGATTCCCGGCCGCCGCAGACAACGCCTCCGGTGTCGCCGTCGTCCTGGAAGCCGCCCGGCGGCTCGCCGGCACCCTGCCCGCCGGTACCGGTCTTGCGGTGGCACTGCTCGACGCCGAGGAGGCCGGCGCGCTGGGCTCGGCCCACCACGTCGCCCACCTCGCCGGCGAGTTCGCCGTGGGCACGACGGTGCTCAACGTCGATGGCGCCGCCCACCTGGACGGGGCCGCCGCCATCGAGGCCGGCGGCCCGGCCGACGAGTTGCTCGACGCGCTTGACACGGCGGGCCGTGCGGTCGGGGTGGCGCTGCGGGCCGGGCCAATGGCCTCCGATAACCGCCGCTACGCCGCCGCCGGGCTGCCCGCGGTCGGGATCGGCATGGGAATGCCCGGATACCAGACCCCCGCCGAAACCCCCGACCGGGTCGAACCGGACACCCTGTCGGCCGCGACCCGCCTGGTCACCGCCACCGTACGGGCGCTCATCGACCGGACACGCCGATGACCGGCCTGGCCACCCCACCGTTCATCGTCTATCGTCGATTGACGATGAATAGTGAGAGCGACAGCGCGGGCGGGTTGCTGGACCGGGCAACCGCCGAGGAGTACGCGAACTGGTTCAAGGCACTGGCCGACCCGACCCGCATCCAGATCCTGGAGCTGCTGGCCCGGCGCCGGGAACCGATGAGTGTCGGGCAGATCGTGGCCGAGGCCGGTGTGGCGCAATCGACCGTCTCGCAACACCTTGCGGTGCTTGCGCGGGTCCGGTTCGTGCTGGTCGATCCGGTCGGGACCTCCCGCCGGTACCGGGTCAACGAGGCGTGCATCGACTGCTTCCCCACCGCCGCGGACGTGGTCATGGGCAGGCCCGCACCCAGTACGCAGGAACCGCGATGCTGACCGATGCGGCAGCGGTGACACTGCGGCCGATGCTCACCGCCGACGCCGAACAGGTCCTGTCGATCTACCAGGCCGGCCTGGACACCGGGCAGGCCAGTTTCGAAACCACCGCCCCGACCTGGGACCGGTTCGACGCCACCCGCCTGCCCGACCACCGACACGTCGCGGTGACCGCCGGCGAGGTGGTCGGCTGGGTAGCGGCCAGCCCGGCGTCGACCCGGCCTGTGTATGCCGGCGTGGTCGAGCACAGCGTTTACGTCGCCCCGACGGCACGGGGCCGCGGTGTGGGCCGGCGGCTGCTGGCAGCTCTGATCGACTCGACGCAGGCAGCCGGGATCTGGACGGTCCAGACTTCGATCTTCCCGGAGAACACCGCGAGCCTCGCCCTGCACGCCGCCTGCGGCTTCCGCACCCTCGGCGTGCGGGAACGGATCGCCCGCCATCACGGCCGCTGGCGCGACACGGTACTGCTGGAACGCCGCAGCCCAACCATCGCCTGACCGGTTTCCCTTGTGTCCCAAGGACAACCACACGCTGTTGTATTGATGAACGTCGAATCAGTGGGAGGACAATCATGACCGATCCATCCGAGAAGCGGCCCGTGGTGGTCATCGGGGCCGGCCCGGTCGGGCTGGCTGCCGCCGCGCACCTGACCGAGGCCGGCCTGCCGGCCCTCGTGCTCGAGGCCGGTGCGGGCGCCGGCGCCGCGGTACGGACCTGGGCGCACGTGCGGCTGTTCTCGCCGTGGAGCCAGCTGGTCGACCCGGCCGCGGCCCGCCTGATGGCACCGACCGGTTGGCAGGACCCGCCCGACGACGCCTACCCGACCGCCGCCGACTGGGCCACCGACTACCTGCAGCCGTTGGCCGACGCGCTCGGCGACACCGTGAGGTTCGGTACCCGGGTGGTCGGGGTGTCCCGGCGGGGCCGGGACCGGATCGTCGACGCCGGCCGCGACACCACCCCGTTCGTGGTACACACCCGCGGGACCGACGGCCGGGAGGACCGGATCATCGCGCGGGCGGTCATCGACGCCTCCGGCACCTGGGGCGGCCCGAACCCGCTCGGCGCCGACGGCCTGCCCGCCCTCGGCGAAACCGACGCCGCGGGAGCGATCAGCTACCGCGTCCCCGACCTGACCGACCCCGCCGTACGGGAGCGTTACGCGGGCCGGCACGTCGTGGTCGCCGGCAGCGGCCACTCCGCACTCACCGCACTGGTCGCGCTCGCGGAGCTCGCCGCGGCCACGCCCGGTACCCGGATCAGCTGGCTGCTGCGCCGTGGCCAGACGGGCGCGGTGTTCGGGGGCGGCGCCGCCGACGAGCTGGCGGCGCGCGGCGTACTCGGGCAACGCGCGCAGGCCGCCGTGCAGGCCGGGCACATCACCACCGTCACCGGCTTCCGCACCGACCGTCTCGAACCCGCTGACGGGAAGTGGACGCTGGTCGCCGACGACGGCCGCCGCATCGAGGCGGTCGACCAGATCGTCGTGGTCACCGGCTTCCGCCCCGACCACGGGTTCCTGTCCGAGATCCGGCTCGGGATCGACCCGACACTGCAGGCACCGACCGCGCTGGCACCGCTGATCGACCCCAACGTGCACTCCTGCGGCACCGTCTACCCGCACGGCGTCGCCGAACTGACCCACCCCGAACCCGACTTCTACCTCGCCGGGATGAAGTCCTACGGCCGCGCCCCGACCTTCCTCGCCCTCACCGGCTACGAACAGGTTCGCAGCATCGTCGCCGCCCTCGCCGGCGACACCGAATCCGCCCACCGCGTCGAGTTGACCCTGCCCGAGACCGGGGTCTGCGGCGGCTCCGGCGTGTTCGACGACCCCGCCGCCACCGGCGGCGGCTGCTGCGCGGCACCCGAACCCGAACTGATCGCCCTACCCACCCTGCGCCCCTGACCCCACGCCACCGGTCCCGGTCCTGGCCCCTCGACAGGCCGGGACCGGCTGCGGCGCCGAGGATCCCCATCGAAGGCAGGACTCGTGACACAGCCCGAACCCACCACCACCGCCGCCGTGACGCTCACCGCGAGGCGGCTCCGGCGGGTACTGATCGTGCTGTGTACCACCGAGATCACCAGCTGGGGTGTGCTCTACTACGCCTTCCCCGTCCTGGCCCCACACATCCACACCGCCACCGGTTGGCCGCTGCCCGCGCTGACCGCGGCCTGTCGATCAGCCAACTGGTCGCCGCCGCCCTGGGCATCCCGCTGGGCCGCCTACTCGATCGACACGGGCCCCGCGCGATCATGACCGCCGCCTCGGTGATCGCCGCGCCCGCCCTGATCGCCGTCGCCTACGCCCCGACCCTCGGCTGGTTCCTCACCGCCTGGGTCGCCGTCGGCGCCGCAATGGCCGGCACCCTCTACCCACCCGCCTTCGCCGCGCTGACCCGCTGGTACGGACCCGACCGCGTCAAGGCCCTCACCGCCCTGACCCTGATCGGCGGACTCGCCTCCACCGTGTTCGCACCCCTGACCGCCACCCTTACCGATCACCTCACCTGGCGCGGCGTCTACCTCGTACTCGCCGCCGCCCTGGCCGCCATCACCATCCCCGCCCACCTGTTCGGGCTACGCCTGACCTGGCCCGCCCCACCCAGCCACGAACCCGACCACCCAGACCAGCCCGACACGGGCGACGCCGCACCGGCCCGTATCGCCCGCAGCCGAGCGTTCCTGGTCCTGACCGCTGTGCTGACCCTCGCCGCGTTCACCGTCTACGCCGTCGTGGTCAACCAGGTCCCGCTGCTGACCGCCCGCGGCGTCACCCCCACCCTCGCCGCCTGGGCACTGGGACTCGGCGGCCTCGGGCAGGTCGCGGGACGCCTCGGCTACCAGCGCCTGGTCGCCCACAGCAGCGTGCGCACCCGTACCATCGCCATCCTCGCCGCCGCCGCAGCCACCACCCTGCTGCTCGGCCTTATCCCCGGCCCCACCGCACTCCTGATCGCCGGCGCTGTGCTCGCCGGCACCGCCCGCGGCGTGTTCACCCTCCTGCAAGCCACCGCCATCTCCGACCGCTGGGGCACCCGCCACTACGGCCGCCTCAACGGCCTGCTGTCCGCGCCCACCACCCTCGCCGCCGCCACCGCACCCGCCGCCGGCGCCGCACTGGCCACCCTGCTCGGCGGCTACCCCGCCGTGTTCGTCGCACTCGGCGCCGTCACCGCTCTCGCCGCGATCGTCGCAGCCACCACCACACCCACCGCCCGATAGAGGACCGCGTCACGGGTCCCCGCGGCCGACAACGACGCCATGCAGACGGCCCCGGTCCGGCCGTCATGCTCGGCCGTCATGCTCGGCAGAGGGTTCTCGCGGTGCTTACCCGGAAAGTCACGCGGTGCAGAGCGACGCTGGTCCTTTCCAACCCCAACATCACCGGTCTTCGGACGTGCGCCCCGGCTACTGGCGGGGTCCGCTCAGGGTGAGCTGACGGCGATGAAACTCGAAGTGCTGCGTGGGGTAGCGGTAGACGTCCGCCAGGGTCATGAAGTCGGCGAAGAAGGGATCCCACCGCACGGGGAAGTGCATGCCGCGACCGAGGTCGGATTCTGGTTCCGCGGCGAGCCGGCGGTGCAGGGAATCGGTGACGCGGTCGAACGTGACGCCCATTCGGTGGAGGCTGAAGACCTTCACCGCGCCCCGCGGCCCGGCGTAGTTGACCAGGTCGAACGGCACGGTGACACCCTCCAGCAACCGCGCGAAGACTCTGCTGACGCCGCGCGGAAGCCGTCCCGACACACGCACCAGGCCAAGAAGCGACCGAACGACCAGATAGCCGAAGAGCATGTGCCACAACAGCTCCCGGTTGTCCCACCGGGTACCACAGGTGGGTCGGGCCAGGTCCTGTTCGGATGCCGCATCGAGCAGGCGATGGAACTCCTGTCGGGCGCGCTCGTACCCGTCATGGACGGCTTGCCGGTCCATCGGGGCCACAGGTGCCATGGCGCGCCAGCTCTCGATCGTGTTCGCTCATCCATCATGACGCGATGCGGCGCGACCGTCCGGGCTGCCAGCGGTCCTGCATGGCGCCGGGTCGGCTCGTGCCTATCGTCTCCTGGACGGGCCTCGCGGCTTCGCCGCCGGCTCGAGTGGGCACCTATTCGTGGTCGGCCTGGCCGGTGAGGTGGTGGTCAGCGGCGTGGAACACCTCCTCGACCAGGCGCCGCACATGGCCGCCGCGGGCCCGGTAGAGGGCGCGGCGTCCGTCTCGGCGCATCGCGACCAGCCCGGCCAGTCGCAGCTTGGCCAGATGCTGCGACACCGCGGGACGGGCCACGCCGCCGAGAGCTGCGGTGAGCGCGGTGACATCCAGTTCGGCGTCACGCAGCAGCCACACGAGGCGCAGCCGGGTCGGGTCGGCCAGCATCCGCAGTGCCGTTGCCGCCGCCTCGACGTGTTCGCCAGGCGGTAGCTGCTGCTGGCCACTGGCATCTGCACTGTAGTCGCGTGCGTACATGAGAACCTATGATGGTCGGATTCGCGTCCGCTGTCCAGCCCAGGAGCACCCGGTGAGCGAGCACACCCACGACCACCAGCACGGCGTCGGCGCCGAGTCGCACAGCCACGGCGCGGACGCGCGGCACGACCACGGTGACCACGACCATGGTGATCGCGACCGATCCGGGCACGGTCATGCCGATCATGGCCATGAACACGGCTCAGGGCGGGGCCGGATGTGGCACGGGCTACGGCATCTGCTCGTCCCGCACTCGCACGACTCGGCGGACAAGGTCGACGGCGCGATGCAGGCCAGCCGGCAGGGGATGCGGGCGCTGTGGATCTCGCTGGCGGGTCTGGGCGCCACCGCGATCCTGCAGGCCGTCGTGGTGGTGTTCACCGGATCGGTGGCGCTGTTGGGTGACACCCTGCACAACGTGGCCGACGCGCTGACCGCGGTACCGCTCGGGCTGGCGTTTCTGGTCGGCCGGCGCGCGGCGACCCGTCGCTACACCTACGGCTACGGCCGCGCCGAGGACCTGGCCGGCATCGTCATCGTGGCGTTCATCGCCGCCTCGGCCATCCTCGCCGGGTACGAGGCGATCCGCCGGCTGCTGCATCCCGCCGGCGTGCACAACCTGTGGGCGGTGGCCATCGCCGCACTGATCGGGTTCGTCGGCAACGAACTGGTCGCCCGCTACCGCATCCGGGTCGGCCGTCGCATCGGCTCGGCCGCGCTGGTCGCCGACGGGCTGCACGCCCGCACCGACGGCTTCACCTCCCTCGCCGTGTTGCTCGGTGCAGGCGGGGTCGCCATCGGCTGGGACTGGGCCGATCCGGTCGTCGGGCTGGCCATCACCGTGGCCATCGCGTTCGTCCTCAAGGACGCCGCCCGCGAGATCTACCGACGCCTCATGGACGCAGTCGACCCCGCCCTGGTCGACCAGGCCGAACAGGTGCTGATCACCACCATCGGGGTCCGATCGGTCGGTGCGCTGCGGCTGCGCTGGATCGGCCACGACCTGCACGCCGAAACCAACCTCATCGTCGACCCCAGACTGTCGCTGATCGACGCACACACCATCGCGGCCGAGGCCGAACACCGACTGCTGCACGCGGTACCACGGTTGACCTCGGTCACCGTGCACGCCGACCCGGCCGCCACCGCCGGCCACGACCCGCACGCCGCCCTCGCCCACCACCGGTCGTTGCGGCCATCCCGAGGCGCTGACCACCGCACCAGCTGACCACTCACGGCAGTACACCAGAGGCTGAATACAGCGTTTCGTGTACTGTCGAGGGTCATGGAGACGTCGACGGTCGAGCCGGTCACCCACGGGCAGGTGCTGGCCCGGTTCGGCCACGGCCTGTCCGACCCGATTCGCGCCAGGCTGCTGCTGGCGCTGCGGGACGCGCCGGGCTACCCGGCGGAGCTGGCCGAACGGCTCGGGACCAGCCGGCAGAACCTGTCCAACCACCTGGCCTGCCTGCGCGGCTGCGGCCTGGTGGTTGCCGTTCCGGAGGGCCGACGGTCCCGTTACGAGCTGGCGGATCCGAAACTCGGACATGCCCTGGGCGATCTGCTGGGCGTGGTCCTGGCGGTCGACCCGGCCACCTGCCCCGACTCGGAGCAGACGAGGTGCTGCTGATGGCCGGCCGCGCCAGTCTGCGCGACCGGATCGCCACCCGCCGTCTCCCGGTGGCCGACACCGCCGAGCGGCGCAGCGTGCTGGCCCGCCGGGTGCGGTGGCTGGTGGCCGCCACCATCTCCTACAACGTGATCGAGGCGGCCGTGGCGATCTCGGCCGGCACCGTGGCCTCCTCCACCGCGCTGGTCAGTTTCGGGCTGGACTCGGTGATCGAGGTGTCCTCGGCCGCCGCCGTGGCCTGGCAGTTCGCCGCCCATGACCACAACACACGCGAAGCACGGGAGAAGGTGGCGCTGCGCGCGATCGCCGTCTCGTTCTTCGCCCTCGCCGCCTACGTCGTGGTCGAGTCGGTCCGCGCGCTGGCCGGCGCCGCCGAGGCCCGACACTCCACCGTCGGCATGGTCCTCGCCGCGCTGAGCCTGGCGGTCATGCCCGGCCTGTCCTACGCGCAGCGTCGCGCCGGTCGCCAACTCGGCTCGGCCACCGCGGTCGCCGACTCCAAACAGACCCTGCTGTGCACCTACCTGTCCGGCGTGCTGCTGGTCGGCCTCGCGGTCAACGTGCTGTTCGGCTGGTGGTGGGCCGACCCGCTCGCCGCCTTGGCCATCGCCGCGGTGGCGGTCAAGGAAGGCATCCAAGCGTGGCGCGGCGACGCCTGCTGCACCCCGGGAACCTCCCAGGCAAGCGGCGTCACGACAGCAGATGGTCGAACGGACGGGTGCCCACCCGGCTGCGCATGTTGTGCCGAGCGGGAGGATGGTCGGTGAGCGACAGGGCGGAGGCTGACGGCATGCGCGTCGAACTGCTGGTGGTGCCCGACTGCCCGAACCGGCCGGTGGCCGTCGCCCGGCTGCGACAGGCGCTGGATGCGGCCGGCCCGCGCGACACCGGAATCGACACCCGCACCGTGACAAGCCTTGCTGAGGCACAGCGCATCGGGTTCGCCGGATCGCCGATCATCCTGATCGACGGCCGGGATCCGTTCGCCGACCCCGACCGGGTGCCGGGCCTGTCCTGCCGGCTGTATCGCACCGCGTCCGGTCTGGCCGGGACCCCCGACGTCGATGAACTGTCCGCGGCCGTGGCACGGGCCGTCGAAACGCGCGGGACCTGCGAGCGGCGGCTGGCCGACGCGCAGCGCGAGCACTGGCAGACCACCTACCTCGCACATTCCGACATGTACGGCGATCAGCCCTCGGGCGGGCCCGCCATGCGGCCGGGCTCATCGTCTAGGACGAGCGAGCAAACGGGCCCTTCGACACCCTGAGGTTGCTCGGTTGGGACGCGGAGGCCGGACGCTATTTCGCTCGGACCATCGAAAACCACGGCTTCGCACGGGACTACACGATGACCGTCGACGGCCGCACCTGGACGCTGACCGGCGAGCACGAGCGTACGACCTACACCTTCAGCGAAGACGGGCGTACCCAGGAGATCTCTTGGGAGTGGCGGCCTGCCGAAGAGTGGGCACCGCTGTGCGACCGGACCGCCTACCGCATCGGCTGAGCCTTCCCGCGCACGGTGTTGGTTACTGAACGTTGTCATTTTGTACGGGCATGGCCGGCCAAGCAACCTTCCGGCGCAGCGACTCGGTCTGACGGTGGTGGTCGGCGGTGAGGAACGACTGGGCGTCTGCTGTCGCCCGCGACCGTGGACCGGGTCCTGGCCACGGTGTCCAGCTTCTACGACTGTGCGGTCATCTCCGAGGAGTACGACGGCGACGCCTCACCGATGCAGAAGCGAGCCGATCCGGCCACGGAGCGGGTGCCGGCGCGGCATCAGCCGTTCATGGGGCCGAGCGAGCCCGCAGCAATCGCTCCCCCACCACGTGGTGGATGTCAAGCCGCTGGCGTGGGCACCGTGCAGGCCGGAGCCGTCCGGACCGGCCGGCACCCGGGTCACCGGCGACATGGGCGATCTGTTCCACGCTGCTCGATCTGGTTGGCAGGCCAGACGATCGCCTGCCAACCAGATCGGAGTGGGCCTTCGCGGCGTGCAGCTTTCCGGCCGCCGCCGCGGAATCCTGCCGAGCGCAGCGTCGGGCGGCTGGCGTGGCCGGTCCTTAGCGGCCGAGCGCGTGCCGCAACGCGTGGTCCAGGTCTGGATGGCGGAACTGGTGGCCACTGTCGGTCAGCCGCTGTGGCAGGACGCGTTGGTCGGCCAGCGCCAGTTCGTGGGCGCCTTCGGACCCGAGAAGCAGCCGTGGGCCGATCGACGGTGTGGGCAGGAGGGCGGGGCGGCGCAGGACATGGGCGAGGGTTCGGCTGTAGTCGAGGTTGCGAACCGGATGGGGGCTGACCGCGTTGACGGGTCCGGTGATCCGATCATCGATCAGGGCGCGTAAGTAGATGTCAAGTAGGTCATCGAGTCCGATCCAGGACTGCCAGTGACGCCCCTGTGCGATCGGGCCACCGAGGCCGGCCGTGAATACGGGCCGCAGCAGGCGCAGCATTCCACCCGCGGGCGCCTGCACCAGTCCGGTGCGCACGTGCACGACGCGGATGCCGGCGTCGACGGCCGGGCGGGTGGCGTGTTCCCAGTCGGCGACGACCTCGGCGAGAAAACCGCGGCCGGGGTCGCTGTCTTCGGCGAGCATGGTGTCCCCGCGCTCGGGGCCGTAGTAGCCGATCGCCGAGGCCGACACGAACACGCCGGTGCTCGACGCGCCGGCCAGCGCCGCCAGCCGTCGTGTCGGGTCGATGCGACTGGAGCGGATGGCGCGTATGTGGCCGGGGGTGAAACGTCCGGCGATCGAGGCGCCCGCCAGATGCACGACGGCGTCGACGCCGGTCAGTAGCGCGGGATCGGGATCGTCGGGATCCCAGCGGCGCTCGTCGGCTGTTCGCGGCGTTCGGCGGACGAGACGGATGACCCGGTGCCCACCGGTCGACAAGAAGGCGACCAGTGCCGATCCGATCAGTCCCGACGAGCCGGTGACCGCTATGGTCAACGGCGCTGGGTGCAGCGCGCGTGCCCACCGGTGTGCAGCGAGATCTGCCGCGAGCTGGGCGTGCCGATAGTCGAACATCGGCCGCAGCAGGGCGAGCGGTGCGGAGGTGTCGACCCGGTCGATGAGCCGAGTCCCGGTGCCCTCTGCCTCGAACAGATGGGTGTGTCGCCAGCGCAGCACCGCCCGCAGCGGCGCGGAGTCAAGCCGATCAACGAACTGATGTGGCGGCTGATACCCAGCGGGCAGGTGTCGGGCGACCCACCGGATCCCACCCGGTAGCGCAAGGACGGCGCAGCCATCGCGAAGCGAGCTGGCCTCTTGCCTGACGGTGACCGGCTGCCACGGTGGGCTGAGTCGGTGCAGTGCGCCGGGACGCTCGTGCCAGCCAAAGACCTCGTCAAGCGGCGCATCGAGGGTCTGGGTGAATTCTGCGCGCACAGGGGCCCCGCATTGGTCGACGATCGCAGATTCTGGCATCAATAGCCTAACGGCCGATGAACCCAGTTGAGTCGTTTTTTGCGTCGAAACATGTGACAACCTGCGGTGGCGTGCTCCGGTTCGGATCTTGGCACGGTCTGGTCGGTCAACAATGTCGGAGGCACGAACTCACAGTCAGCGCCGCCTCCGGCGCGCTGCGCGTCGGAGGCGAGGACTGCGCGGCCGATGGGTCGACGCATCCAGGGATGCGGTGTATGCGTCTCCTGCAGGGAGCCCGCGATGCGTTGCATCCCGACATCCCGAAGCACTTCGTGCCCGGCGGAACGACACTGCACCAGATTGCGGAGTCATTGGTCCGCGGTGACACTTCCGTGGTGCCGCCAGAACTGAGCGGATCAAGCTGCCAGATTCGGGTTGGCGGCTGCCCCGTCCGGCCTTGCTCCGGGCCGCCCAACGGCCTCACGGGCCACGGCACCGATTCGCCGAGACTGGTGTGGTGAGGTTGCGCAGCAGGTCTACGCGGGGCCTGTGGATCATTTCCACGCCAGCCGTGTCGAGCCGTACCGCTGTGCGCGATCGCAACAGGTCGATTTCACCTCGCCGGCACGGCAGTCACGACGATGTTGTCGGTGTACGAACGATGAGCGCGATCGAAGCTTCCGCCGCAGGTGAACAGTGTCAGGCGCAACGCGCCACCGGCGCTGAAGTAGCGGCCGAGGTCTATGTTCGCCTTGGGTATTTGCTCTCGGGCCACGACACGAAACCAGCGGGTCGTGCCCCGGCTCGACAGGCTGATGCGGTTGCCTGGGCGAAGGTCGGTGAGGTGGAAGAAGGCGCCAACGCCTTCAGTGGCGCTGTCGACATGTCCGCCGATGACGATGGAGCCCGATGAAGCAGTCAGGCCGGGCCCGTACTTGTACCAGCCCACCGTGTCGACGCTGGGCGGTACGGAGAAGTCGCCGCGGGAGTCAACTCCGGTGGGCACAACATGTGCCTTGACGTGGATCGCGCTGATGTCGAGTCGGGTCGGTGGCACCTGATGACTCGCATCCGGCAGATCGCCAGCCCGTACGGGTGGCCGGTCGACAGTCGCGGTGGTCCGAGGAGAGGCGGTCTCCAGCGCACGGACTGTCGAGCTGCCGGTGTCGCCCGGAGGCTGAGCCTGCCACCACACGATGCCGGTCGCTGCAAGGATCAGTACGGCGACGGCAACCAGTGTCGCGCCAAATCGACGGCGCCGGCGGGCACCGTGCTTGTGCGCCCGGTGCCCGCCTGACGACGCTGTTTTCGTCATACGGCGGTCACTGCCGAGACACCGCGTGCGGGCGTCGGGAGATCCCGAGCGCCACCCCAGCGATCAGCAGCACGATTCCCGCGCCAGCACCGGCAAACCACCAGGTGTGTCCACCGGATGCCGCCTGACCGCCTGTCCCGGCTGGCATACCACCAGGCGCCTGGCCCAGCCCGGAGATGTTCTGGGCGACCAAGGCAAGCGACTTGTCCCTGGCGGAACCGATCGCGTACACGATCGTCTCGGTTCCCGCCTGCAGGTTCACCGTCTGCGGTCCGATCGCGACGGTGCTGGTACCCGCCAGTACGACGTCGGCCTTGACGCTGCCGGCCGGGAGATCAGCTGACGCCTGCTTGGGGTTGGTGAGGTTGGAGAAGGCCACCTTGCCGTTCGCCCGAACATCCACTGCGGGCGCCGCAGCGGTGTGCCGGACCACCAGCCGCGCCATCCCGGGCTTGATCATGCTGGTGTCGTTGACAAACGGGGTCAGAGCCGGCTTGCCGTCAGCGGTCAGATGCGCGACCAGGCTCAGGTTCTTGCCGCCCGGCACGGCGAGTGACTTGTTCTCAATGATTGGCGAGTCCACCGATCCGCCGGGTTTGGTCAACGCCACGTCGTAGCTGCCGGCCGAAAGCGACAGCGGGCCGGCAACCTTCGTGGGTTGGAAGTTGCTCAGTGTCTTCTTGCCGTTGACATAGACATCGACGGGCTGGCCCGGAATGCCGTGCACGACCGACACGCTGGAGTCATCGGCCGCCGAGGCCGGTGCGCCTACTGCAAGGCCGGCCACGGCTCCAACGACCAGCATGGCGCCAGCCATGCCGATGCGCCGTAGGTGCGGGATGGTCATGGTCGTCAGTCCCCCAAGATCGTCTGTTCCGTTGGCGCCCACGCGAGCGCCCCGCGGTGTTGTCAGTAGGGATACGTACGCAGCGAGCCGTTTGGATTCACCGACGACCGGCCAGGCTAAAGTGGTCGTGATGTACCACGCGGCAAGGCCAGTCGTGGCGGGGAACGATGATCTCTGCCGATGACGCTGGGGACACCCCTGACGAGCTGCCAAGCCAGTTCCGCCGTGGAGCTGACGGGGCGCTGCGTGCTGTCTTCGACCGGTACGGGCCGCCTGTGTGGCGGTTGGCGCGGTCGGTGCTGCCCACCGCGACCGACGCCGAGGATGTGGTCCAGGCAACGTTCGTGTCTGCCTGGCAGGCACGCGATTCATACGACCCTGTGCGGGGAAGCCTACTGACGTGGCTGTTGGCGATCGCGCGGCGCAAGGCCGTCGATCAGCTCCGCGCCCGCCAACGCCATGAGCGGGCGGTCACGGTCGCGGCGTCGCTGATGCCGCCTGGCGCGGATCGAGCCGACGCGGCGGATGGCATCATCGATCGTTTGGTCATGGCAGAGGAGATGAGGCAGCTCTCACCCGAGCAGCAACGGCTGTTGCGCCTGGCGTTTTTCGACGATCTGAGTCATCAGCAGATCGCGGCGCAGACAGGTCTGCCGCTGGGCACTGTCAAAAGTCGGCTGCGGCGAGCAATGTTGAGGTTGAAGGATCGTTGGGAGGTGAACCGTGTCCCATCCCAGCAGCGACAAGCTGACGCTCATCGCCTTGGGTGAGCCCGATGACGGTTCTGTGGCCCGACACGTGCGTGACTGCGCCAGCTGCGCCGGTGAGCTTGCCAGCCTGCGTGAGGTCGCTCGGATCGCCCGCGCAAGCCGTGACGATCAGGACCTTCCTGAACCTCCCGCCGGGGTCTGGGAGCGCATCGCCGACCAGGCCGGCGTCGCACCCCAACTTGCCCTCGCACCGCAGCCCCGGTCGTCGCACACGATCACGTCGCAGCCATCGCCCTCCCGGCCTCGTCGCCGCTGGGCCTTGACCGCAGCCGCCGTTGCCGCCGGGCTTGTGTTGGGCGCCGGTGTGGCAGTGGGTGTGCAGCAGATTCCTGCGCTGCGCGGACCGGATACCTCGGTTGTTGCGACTGCGTCGTTGGCACCCACCACCGCAGCGCCGGCGCAGGCTCGCGGCGATGTCAGCATCGTGTCCCGATCGGGGAGCACGACGCTGAAGTTGTCGCTCAAGGGAATGCCAGAGACGTCGGGCCTGTACGAGGTCTGGCTGTTCGACGGGAAAACCACGATGATTCCGGTCGGTGTGCTCACCAATGGTGGCGGTGCCGTCGAGCTCCCGGTCCCGTCCTCCATCTCGCTGAGCCGGTTCTCGGTCGTGGACGTGTCACTGCAACGAGTGGGTCAGGCAGAGCACGGGCAGAGCATGCTGCGCGGGCGGTTGCAAGACTGACGAACGGCTGCCCGTCTGGCCTTCGCCGGACGAGCGGCCTTCTGGCACCGGCATCAGCCCGAGGGCCTGGCGGGTCTGGCGGTGTCCTGGTCGGTGGTGGCGACGGAAGATCGGCTCAGCCGGCTGGGCCACCACACCGTGCGCCCGACATCGATGACCAACGCCGGCACGAGCAGGGTACGCACCAGCAGGGTGTCGAGTAGCACGCCGAAGGCGACGAGGAACGCGATCTGCGCCAGGAACAACAGCGGGATCACAGCGAGGGCAGCGAAGGTCGCAGCCAGGACGATCCCGGCCGAGGTGATCACGCCGCCGGTGGCGGTCAGCGCGGTCAGAGTCCCCGTGCGGGTGGTGCCGCGTTTGGACTCCTCGCGGACTCGGCTCATCAGGAAGATGTTGTAGTCGACGCCGAGGGCGACCAGGAACACGAAGGCGAACAGCGGTACCGAGGGGTCTGCGCCGGGGAAGTGCAGCAGGTGGTTGAACACCAGGGCGGAGACGCCGAGGGTGGCGGCGAACGAGGCGACCACGCTTGCCACCAGCATCAGCGGCGCCACCAGCGCGCGCAGTAACAGGATCAGTACGAGCAGGATGACGGCGAGCACCATCGGGATGACCACGGTGCGGTCGCGTCGTGAGGTGGCGAGCGTGTCGGCCTGGGTGGCGGTGTATCCGCCGACCACGGCGTGGGCGGAAGGTTGTTGCTCGTCGAGCCGATCGCGTAACCGCTGGATGGTGTCGATGGCCGCCTGCGAGTCGGGTGGGTTGGTGAGCGTGGCGTCGATCAGGACGCGTCCGTCGACAACCTTGGCCGGCCCGCCTGGTACTCCGCGTTTGCCGACGGGAACGACGCTGTCGGGCACGACCCCCTTCGTGCCGCGGACGACTTTGCTGACCTCGTCGGTGCGCGTTGCCGCGGCCAGGATCTGCGTCGGGTTCCCGGCGCCGGCGGGGAAGTGCGCGGTGATGATCTGCTGCCCGGCCACGGAGTCCTGCGGCCGCAGGAACAGGGCGGTCTGGGTGGTGCCGGACGCCTTCAGCTGCGGAAGGAACGCCGCGCCGAGGGCGATCAGGATCAGCGCGACGGTGATCCAGACGGTGCGTGGCCGGCCGCCGATCCAGCGCCCGATCCGCGCCCACACGGTGTGCCCGGTCACCGTGTCGGGATGGTCGGGAGCGTAATGCGGCAGCGCCGGCCAGAACGCGGCCCGCCCCAGCAGCGCGAGGGCTGCGGGCAGGAAGGTCAGTGCCGCCAGCAGCGAGGCGCCGATGCCGATAGCGGCCACGGGACCAAGCCCTTGGGTGGACTTGAGGTTGGTGACCAGCAGACACAACACCCCGAGGATCACCGTCCCGCCGGACGCCGCGATGGGCTCCACGGCGGCCCGGTACGCGGTGCGCAGTGCACCGAACCGGTCGGGGTGGCGGCGCAGCTCTTCGCGATACCGGGCGACCAGCAGCAGGGCATAGTCGGTACAGGCGCCGATGACCAGAATGAACAGGATGCCCTGACTCTGGCCGTTCAGGTCGATCACGTTGTGCCCGGCAAGCTGGTAGATGATCGCGCCGGCGACGGCAAGGGCCAGCACGGCGGTAGCCAGCACCACCAGAGGAAGAAGCGGGGAGCGGTACACGACGATCAGGATGAGGAACACCAGTGCCCCGGTGACCAGCAGCAGTGTCCCGTCGATACCGGCGAAGGCGTTACCCAGATCGGCGGTCAGCCCGGCCGGGCCGGCGACATGTGCCGAGCCGCCGTCGGGGGCGGTCAGTCGCGAACGCAACGTGTCCACCTGCCCGCTCAGCGACGAGCCGTTTCCCAGCGGGACCACCATCTCGACCGCTTGACCGTCCTTGCTGACCATCGGCGGACTGATCTGGCCCTTGACCGCATGCCAGTCGTTGAGCCGCTTGCGGTCGGACCGGATGTTCGCCAGATCGCGGTCGGTCAGCTTCGGCGACCGGTGGTAGACCACGATCGCCGGCACCGTGCTGCTGTCGACGAACCGGGCGGCCTCGCGCTGGACGGTGGTCGACTCGGAACTCGACGGCAGGAACGCCGCGTTGTCGTTGGTCTGCACCTGCGACAGCTTGCCGATCGCCGACCCCAGCGGGCCGCCACCGACCAGCCACACCAGCACCAGCGCCGCGGGCACCGCCCACCGCAGCCAACGCCGCGCTGGCCTCCGTCGCTGCGGCTCGGTCACGATGCCCCCCGGCGCCCACGGGGCGGTCGTGTGACAGATGCCGCATACCGAGCAGCATAGCTAGAATTTCTAGTCATGAGCTCAGAGTACAAGGCTGCGTCTCGGGCTGGATACGATACGGGAGTGACCGACTCCCCGGACTCGCTGGAGCTGTCGACCGCGGTGCGTCGACTGCTGCAGGCCGGTCGGCAGATGCAGGCCGCCCTCGCACGGCAGCTGGGCGTACGGGTGACCGATGTGCAGGCTGTCGATCATGTGCTGTTGGCTGATGAGCCGCTGGGGCCCGTGGAGTTGGGCACGCGGCTGGGCATCAGGTCGGCCTCGGCCACGGTCCTGGTCGATCGGTTGGTTGCCGTGGACCATCTGTCCCGCGATCGCGATCCTCAGGACGGGCGCCGGGTCACCTTGTCGGTCACCGACCATGCCCGGGAGGAGGTCGGTGCGGCGTTGCTGCCCCTGGCGCGCGAGGTCACCGACGTTGTCGAGCAGTTGAGCCCCTCGCAGCGTCGTGCGGTGCTGCGGTTCCTGCAGGGCGTCACCGACGCGATGTGGGGATACGGGCAGACCACCGAGCGAGGGGACGGCGGCGACGGCTGAGCGGTCGACGGTCACCGCCACGAGTCCAGGTCCGGTTCGGAGTGTTCGTTGGCTGGTTCGGGTGCTGTGCGGATCCGGCGGGCGAGTGTCGGCGGCTGCGGTCCGTAGGCGTTGGCTTTGGCGGCGCGGGCCTGGGCGCCGGGAAGTGCGGTGAGCATGCGCAGTAGCCCTGCCGGCACCAGCGGCCGGCCGGCGCGACGGGCGCGGGCCGAGCGCCGTTCGACCCGGACCTGCGCCGCCTGCACGCGGCGCAGCGCCGGCTCACGTTGGCGTTGTACCCGTTCGAGGTCGTCGTCGGTGATGGCATGGTGAGCCAGCGGCGAGGACAACAGGTTGGCGGTAGCGACGGCGTCTTGGACGGCCATCAGGATTCCGTTGCCGCCGACCGGAGAGATCACATGGGCGGCGTCGCCGATGAACAGCAGCCCGGGCCGCCACCACTGCCGCAGGCGACTGATGTCGACCGACAGCAGGGTGGTCTGGTCGAAGTCGGTCAGCAGCGAGACGCGGTCGGCAAGCCATGGCACCTGACGTGCGACCACGTCGCGGACGACCTCGATACCGGCATCGCGTAGCGCCGCGTATCCGCCCTTGGGCAGGCTGACGCCCACCTGCCAGCCGGCAGGACTACCCAGCAGGCCGACGTACTGGTGTCGGCCGAAAAACAGGTCCACATCGGCATCGGGCGGATCCAGTTCGTGGTGCGGCAACCGGAACCACAACAGGTCGGTGGTGGCGCCGAGCCGGATCGGTCTCACGCCGGCCGCGCGCCGCATGCGAGAGTACCGGCCGTCGGCGGCCACGACGAGCTCAGCGTGCACCGGTGCACCCGTGTCGAGTTCGACGCCACGGATGTGGGCTTCATGCTCGACCAGCCCACGCGCTCGACATCCCATCCGTAGTTCGAAGTTCGGCCAGCGGGCTGCTTCGGCGGCGAGGAACTCCAGGAACCGGGCTTGCGGCATCAACGCGACATAGTTGAAGGCTGTGCCGAGCTGGCCGTAGTCGGCCGTGGTCACCGAACCGGTCGGGGTGTGGAATCGGAAGTGTCGCGCCTTGTGGTGGGGCAACCGCAGCAGCTTGTCGGCTAGGCCGAGCTGGTTGAACAGCTCCAGCGTGTAGGGGTGCAGGGAGTCACCGCGAAAGTCGCGATCGAAGTCGTGATGGGTTTCCAGCACGGTGACGGCTACGCCGGCGCGCGCCAGCAGGTAGCCCAGCAGTAACCCGCCGGGCCCGGCACCGACGATCACGCAGCAGCGCCGCGCAGCCGTCATGGGCTCGTCTCCGCGGCCGGTCGAGACAACCGGAACACCGCCATCTGTGGCAGCGCCTCGGCGACCTGCGCAAGGTCGGCGCCCTCGGCCACAGGGAAGGCTGCGGCCACCCACGGCATGGCCGTGGCAGCCAAGTACGCCGCGACCGCGTGTGCCGCCTCGTCACCAGCCATCGGCGCTGCGAGGTATTCGACGCGTTCTGACCCGGCCAGCAGCAGGCACCGAGGATGACCGCGGAGGTTGGCGGGCCAGTCCCGGTCCCGGTCGGGGCACACGAGGTAGCGGTCTTGTCCGTGCCCGAGCAGACCGACTGGTGTGCGATGCCGGCGCCCGCTGGTGCGGCCGACGGTCTCCAGCACGCGAAGAACGCAGACATCGTTGCGAACCTGGCCCGGCGGTTCAGCCAGTATTCGCTCGATCATCCTCTGGTTGGTCGTGACGACCTGGTCGCGCAACGGATTCATCTACGCCCTCCTGTTCACACCTAGATATTCTAGCTAGATAGAACCGATGCGCAAATCGACGCAACCTCAGCGTATGCTTCCGAGCTAGTGGTCGCACATCGATCGGGAGAGCCACGTGACGCAGTCGACCAGTTCTGCAGCACTCGCTGGCTTCTCGCGGGCGTTTGGCCGCGTGCTCGGCGTGCAGCGTCGGCTGCAGATTCACCCATCCGGGTCCCGCGAGCTGGGCGGCCCGGTCGGCCGGGGCGGGTCGGTGTTGGTGATCGGTGCTGGCATCGCGGGAATGTCGGCTGCGGTGGTGCTGGCCGAACGCGGATTTGCGGTCACGGTCTGGGAGAGCGGGGCGCAGCTCGGTGGCCGGCTCTGTGCGGTGCCGCACACGTTGCCGGACGGAACGACACAGCTGGTGGATCACGGGTTCCACGGCTTTTTCCGGCAGTACTACAACTGGCGTGCCGTCCTGTCGCGCATAGACCAGGACGGCGGCCTGCTGCAGCCGCTCGGCAGCTATCCGGTCGTGTCGTCCCGTTTTCCCGACGAGCAGTTCGACGCGCTGCCGCCGACACCGCCGGTCAGCATTGCCGCGCTGGTCGCCCGATCGCCGAGCCTGCGTCTGGGCGAGCTTCGGCACGCCAACCAGAACCTCGCGCGTGAGCTTCTGGCCTACAGCGCTTCGGGCACCCCGCGGCGGCTGGACCAGCTGAGCGCACAAGCCTTCCTCACCGAGCTCGGGCTACCGGATCGGGCCCGCGCCATGCTGTTCAACGTGTTCGCCCATTCCTTTTCCAACGACGCCGACAACATGTCCGCAGCGGAACTGGTGGCGATGTTCCACTTCTACTTCCTGGCCAACCCGGAGGGGTTGGGCATGGACGCTCCGCACGCCGACTACCAGACGGCGATCTGGACTCCACTGCAGCAGTATGCGCAACGCCACCGGGTCGAGTTCGAGCTCGGACGGCCGGTTACCCGTCTCGCACCGATCGGTGGCTCCACGTGGCGCGTGCATGCCGACACGCACAGCATCGAGGTGGACCGCGTTGTGCTGGCGACCGATGCCCGGTCGGCCGGCGCGATCCTCGCGGCATCCCCGGAGGTCACCGAGCGCGACCCGCAGCTGCGAGCTGCAGCCACCGATCCGTTTGTCGGACCGCCGTACGCGGTGGCCAGGTACTGGCTGTCCGGCAAGATCGACGACCACCGCGCTCAGTTCACCAGCATCGGCGACGCGCGGGAATTGGACTCGGTGACGCTGTACCACCGGTTCGAGCCACACGCTCGGGACTGGCACGAGCGCACCGGCGGGACGGTGGTGGAACTGCACGCTTACGCCTGCAACGCGCACGCCAACGCCGACCAGATCGCTGACACGATGCTGTCCGAACTGGCAGAGCTGTGGCCCGAGATCGCTGCTTCGTCGGTGCTGGATCGTCGTTGCCGGATCGGCCGCGATGCCGCCGGCTTCCCCGTCGGGCGCTGGGAGCAACGCCCGGGCACCAAGACGGCGCTTCCCGGCCTGGAACTGGCCGGCGACTGGGTCGGCTCGCCGGTGCCGGCCGCGTTGATGGAACGCGCCGCGCTGACCGGGATCCGCGCCGCCAACCAGATCCTGACCTCCTACGGCCACCCGGTGGAGCCGATCTGGTCGGTACCCACCCACGGGCTGCTCAGCTCGCACGCTCGGCCGCGCCGGTGATGTTCGCCGCCATGCCACCGAACACCACGTCGTGGAACGGCGCGATCAGCTTCCAGTAGGCGTGCCCCGCGAAGCCGTGTGGGCGAAACACCGCACGTTGCCGGTAACAGGTACCGCCGTGGACGCCGGGCGAGACCGACAGCTCCAGCCATGCCCGGCCGGGAAGCCTCATCTCGGCCCGCAGCAGCAATCGGCTGCCCCGTTCGATGTCTTCGACCCGCCACCAGTCCAGCGCCTCGCCGGTGTGCAACCGGTACGGGTCGCGTCGCCCGCGCCGCAGGCCAACCCCGCCGGACACCCGATCGGCCCAGCCGCGAACGACCCAGGCCAGCGGGAACGAGTACCAGCCGTGCTCACCGCCGATGCCTTCGACCACCTGCCACACCTGCTCGGGCGATGCGGTGCTGTGCCGCTCCCGGAGGTCTTCGTACACCGTGCCGCCCGCCCAGTCCGGGTCGGCGGCCGACGGCTGCGACGGATCGTGCGGCCACCCGGCGTCCGACCAGCGGGTGGTCACCCGGTACTGGCCGATCCGCGTGAGCGCAAGTTCCACGGCCTGCTCGAAGTGCAGCCGTCCTTGCGGCGGATCGGGCACCAACTCGCAGATGTCGTCCTCCTGGCAGATCACCTCGTGGACCAACGATGCGATCAGCGGCACCGCGATCGAGCCGGGAACCGGGGTGACCAGATTGACCCACTGCGCCGACAACCACGGCGTCAGCACCGGCACCGGCAGCACGATGCGCCGCGGCAGGCCGGCGACCACCGCGTAGCGGCGCATCATCTCCACGTAGGTCAGTACGTCCGGTCCGCCAATGTCGAAGGTGCGGTTTTGCCCGGCCGGGAAACTCGCTGCGGCAACCAGATACCGCAGCACGTCGCGGATGGCGATGGGTTGGATCCGGTTGTGTACCCACTGCGGCGTCACCATGGCGGGTAGTCGTTCAGTCAGGTGTCGCAGCATCTCGAAGCTCGCAGATCCGGATCCGAGGATCACCGCGGCCTGGAGCACCACCGCATCGGTGGGGCCGTCGAGGAAGATGTCACCGACCTCCTTGCGGGAGGCAAGGTGCGGCGACAGCTCGTCGGTGTCGGGGTGCAGGCCACCGAGGTAGACGATGCGCCTCAGACCAGCACTTTCCGCTGCGCTGGACAGGTTTCCGGCGGCCTGCCGGTCCCGGGCGGCGAAGTCGTTGCTGTGCAACGAGTGCACCAGATAGTAGGCGACCTGCTGGCCGTCCACCGCCTGCTCGGTGCTGTCAGCATCCAGCACGTCACCCCGGACGATCTCGACGTCGTCGTGCCACGGCCGATCGCCCAGCTTCGCCGGGTTGCGTGCGACGACACGTACCTGGTGTCCGGCTTCGAGCAGGTCCGGCACCAGCCGGCCGCCGATATACCCGCTGGCGCCGAACACGACACAACGCATCCTCCCATGGTGTCGTGTGTGCCGGTCTGCCGCAGCCGATTGCGTGGCCTTCAACGACACAGCGCCTACCGCCCCGCGCCTCGACCGCCCGGCACGGCTGGTGCGCACGCCCTCGCTCATGAGTGGGTGAAGCCCGGGCTGAGGTCGAGGTCGGCGCAGACTGCGCGGGCGGCGCGGTGACCGCTTGCCAGGGCACCCTGGATCGACGGCGAGTCGCGGTAGTCGCCGGCCAGGAAGGCGTCGTCGCCGACCATCACCGGGTCGCGCAGGTGTCGCCGTGGTGGCAGGGCTGCCGACAGCCCAGGTGTTGGGTGCACGGTGGTCACCTGCTGCCAGCTGCTGGTGTCTACGCCGTAGAGATGGCCCAGGGCGCGACGCAGCGCGCGCTCGTCGACCGGTTGGCCGTGTGCCAGGGTGGTGGCGACCAGATGCCGCCCGACGGGAGCGTACTGCGGTGCCGCGTTGGTCAGCACGACGCTGTTGGCGATGCCGGTTCGACCCGAGGCATCCAGCAAGAGAACCGGGCGCGCGCTGGGTGCGGTGTCCGTACTGTGATACACCGTCGTCAGGGCCCGTTGAGGTGGCGCCGTCAGGCGCGATAACAGGGCAGCGGCGTTGCTCGGGTCGGTGGCGACAACGATCGCGGCAGCGCGGAAACCTCCCACCTCCGTGCGCACCCGGTGCCCAGAGATCCCGGTCACCCGGGTATTCAGTCGAACGCAACCCGAAGGCAGCGGGGCGGCCAGCAGCTCCGCCAGCCGCGCCATCCCCGCCGCTGGTACACCGATGCGGCCGCGCACGAAGGAACGCCAGATCATCGTCAGGACCCGGCTGGAGGTGCGCAGCGGCTCCGCACCGAACACACCGGTCAGGAACGGCACGACCAGCCGTCGGATGGTCTGCTCGTCCAGCACTGCGGCGAGATAGCTGCCGGCATCGGTCTCGGGCTCGGCGAGCAACGCCCGCGCTGAACCGTAGCCGACACGCACGCTGAATCGGGCCAGCCGCAACAGTTCCGACACCGCCACCGGAGTACACAGGCTGTCGGTGAGCCTGCTCGGGTGGCGGCGCGGATCGGCAATCTGGTACCGGTGGGTGCCGTCCGCGAGCACGACGGCGTGGTCGAACAGCCGAAGGTCCAGCTCAGCCAGATCGACCAGTCTGCGCAGAGCCGGATAGGCGGTGTTGACGACCTGAAAGCCACGGTCGATCCGGTACCCGTCGATCAGCTCGGTGGCGATGCGGCCACCGACCCGGTCGGAGGACTCCAGCACGACAGTGTCCGCGCCGGCGTCGCACAGATGCCTCGCCGCCGCGAGGCCGGTGGCACCGGCGCCGATGATGATGACATCGTGCTGATCATCCACAGCCGCTCCGATCGTTGCCCGAGGTCTAGACGCTGCGCCGACCGGCGTTGATGGCGAGCCGGTGCAGGCCGGCGCGAACCTCGGGCGAGAGATTCAGCTCGTCTAGCAGTTCGGCGGCGCGCCGAAGGTTGGTGTCGATCTGCTGCTCGACCCGCGCGCGGGCACCGCACACGTTCAGGATTCGCGTCAGTAGGTCGATGTCGGCGGGGGCGAGATCGGGGCGGCCGATCAGATCAAGCATCCGCAACTGATCGGGAGTCGCCGCGGACCGGGCGTGGGCGAGCAGCAGCGTCGGCTTGCCCTCCCGCAGATCGTCCCCGACCGGCTTACCAGTCTGCGCGTCGTCGCCGAACACACCCAGCAGATCATCGCGGAGTTGGAACGCCTCACCGACCAGATCGCCAAAGCGGGCAAGCCGCTGCGGCAGGTCGCGGCCAGCGATGGCGGCTCCCAGGGCCATTGGCCCGGTGACGGTGTAGTGGCCGGATTTGAGGCCGGCGACGGTACGTGCGGTGTCGATGGATCGATCGCTGCGCGCGGCACCGTTGAGATCAAGAAACTGGCCCGCGGTCAGCGTGGTGATCAGCGCATTCCACACCTCCCGGGTGGCGGCCGGTAGTTCGGCGGCGAGCCGGCAGGCCAGCCCGAAAGCGAGATCACCGGTGAGCATCGCGGTGGCCTGGCCATAACGCCTCGGATCACCGGCCCACCCGTGCTGCCGGTGCGTGTCGGTCACCACGCGCGACAGCGCCGGCCGCCCGCGGCGCATCGACGAGGCATCCATCAGGTCGTCGTGGATCAGGGCGAAGGCGTGCAGCAACTCCAACGCCGCACCCGCTCGTACGACCAGATCGTTGGCGCCACGACCTGACACGGCCGCGTGACCCCAGTAGCAGAAGCGGGGTCGTAGGCCCTTGCCGCCGCCCACGAATTCCTGCAACGCATCGACGGGGTCCGACCAGGGCGCGTCGTTTTCCTTCCAGCGTAGGTGTTCCTCGGACAGCAGCTCCGCGACGGTGGGCATCACGTGGTGCGCGACGAAGGTCTGGTCGGCTTCCGACGAGAGGTCGCCCGCCGGGGGTGCCGACCCGGCGGGTTCGGGTGGCGCGCTCTTTGCTCTAGCCGACATGGCGGCGCACCGTGGTGTTCGGGATGCACGGACTGCTCGTCACCGCTGGCCCTCCTCGGGCAACGACGGGGAAATATCGGTGCACAAATCGACGCACACGATGATTGTACGCTACGGTGATCGCCGACGCAGGATCCTCATGGAGGTGTGCACCGTGCGTACGGTGATCGGAGCAACCGATCGGGTCGTGATCGTCGGCGCCGGTCTGGGCGGGTTGGCCTGCGCCATCCGGCTGGCGGCGACCGGCCGGCAGGTCATCGTGCTGGAGCGTGAGGAGCTTCCCGGCGGCCGCGCGGGTCGGCTGACCGATGGCGAGTTCACCTTCGACACCGGTCCCACGGTCTTGACGATGCCGGATCTGGTCGACGACACGCTCGCCGCGGTCGGGGAGAACCGCAGCGACTGGCTGGACCTGGTGCGGTTGGATCCCAGCTACCGGGCACACTTTCCGGACGGCTCGACCCTCGACATCCGGGCGACCACGGCCGGCACCGCGGCCGAGATCGCCCGCGTGTGCGGCCCGCGAGAAGCAGACAGCTTCCTCCGGTTCGCCGACTACGCGCGCCGAATGTATGAGATCGAGTGGAACTCCTTCATCGACCGCAATTTCGACTCGCCGACCGATCTGCTGGGCCGCGACCTCGCTCGACTGGCGGCCGCTGGCGGCTTCCGCCGGCTCGGCCCCAAGATCGGCAGCTTCTTCCGTGACCCCCGGACCCGCCGGATCTTCTCGTTCCAGTCGCTGTACGCCGGGGTCGCACCAGACCGCGCCCTGGCCCTGTACAGCGTGATCAGCTACCTGGACACCGTGGCCGGCGTCTGGTTCCCGCGCGGCGGGATCCACGCCCTGCCCACCGCGCTGGCCGGGGTGGCGGTCAAGCACGGTGTGGACATCCGGTACGGCCGCACGGTCACCGAGGTGGAGATCTCCGGTTCGCGGGCACAGGCGGTGCGCACCGACGACGGTGACCGCGTCGCCGCCGACGTCGTGGTGCTCAACCCCGATCTTCCCGTCGCCTCCCGCGATCTGCTGCACCGGCCGCTGCGTCGGCCGTTGCGCTTCTCCCCGTCCTGCGTGGTGCTGCATTTGGGTGCAAGCGCCAGCTACGGCAAGATTGCGCACCACAACATCCATTTCGGCGCCGCCTGGCGGCGCACGTTTCGGCAGGTCATCGATGCCGGCCAGCTGATGAGCGACCCGTCGGTCCTGGTGTGCAACCCGACCGCGACTGACCCTGGCCTTGCCCCGAGGGGCGCTCAGACCTACTACGTGCTTGCCCCGGTGCCGAACCTGAGCGCCGGCATCGACTGGCCAGCCATCGGCGAGAAGTACGCCGACGAACTGCTCCGGACTCTGGAGCAGCGTGGCTACCTCGGCCTGAGCGCGGCCACAGTGGTGCGGCACCTGGTCACCCCGGCAGACTGGGCGCGGGCCGGAATGGCCCAGGGCACGCCGTTCGCCGCGGCGCACCTGTTTAGCCAGACCGGCCCGCTGCGGCCGGGCAACCTTGCCCCCGGACTGGACAATGTCGTGTTCGTGGGATCCGGTACCCAGCCCGGCGTCGGCGTGCCGATGGTGTTGGTCAGCGCCCGGCTGGCGGCCGAACGCGTCACGGGCGACCGACGTTGACCGGGCCGACCGCGCGAGGGCTGCGCCGCACCCTGGCGTGATCGACCTCGATCGGCAGACGGCCGCCCGGTCGCAGGGTCAGCCCAGGCCGTGGCGTCGGATCGCCACCACACTGCCGCAACGCCGGGGAACACAGCGGGCCCAACGCACTGCGCAGCATCAACCGTGCCAGGTGCGCGCCCAGACAGGTGCGTGGCCCCGCCGCGAACGGCAGATACGACCAGCTCGGACGACCGTGGGCGAATCGCTGCGGGCGAAACGCGGTCGGGTCCGGCCACAACAACGGATCACGGTGGGTCAGGTACGGGGAGTACAGCACCATGGTGCCCGCCGGAACACTGATCCCTGCGCAGCTCGTGTCGCGTGCGGCGATGCGGCTGCCGATCCAGCCCGCCGGATACAGCCGCAGCACCTCGTCGATCAGAGGATCCAGATCATCGGGAACTCGCTGGCCGGCCTCGCCGGCCAGGTGCCATACCGCCCACGCCAACGTGTGTGCCGTCGTGTCGTAGCCGGCCGCCAACGCCGTGCGAAGCTGCTCGATCGCATCGGGTGCGCCAGCGAGATGTTCGGCGACGCACCCCGGCGGCGGCGCGGCGAGCACGGCTGCGATAGCCGCGTCGATGCGGCCGAAGATGCGCGGCCGCGGCAGCATGGGCGCCGGCAATCGTCGATCCAACGGCGCCAAAAACCGCGCCAACAGCGGATCGGGCACCGCCGAGCCGAACAGCGCCGCGTTGAGCATGTGCCGAACCAGCGCTCCCGCCCATGCGGAAGCATCGACGGTGGCCTGCGGACGGTGCCGGACCGCCAACTCCGCCAGCCGGTCAGAAAGCGTCCCGAGGGCGCGCGCACTGAAATGGCGGTTGAGTTGGCGACGACGAGGCTGGTGCTCCGGCGCGTCGGTGTGGACGATTCCAGCGGCCAGGTATGGGGTCAGCCCGCTGAGACTTCCGACGCTGCGGAAGGTGTCCAGATCTGCGAGGATGGCCCGATTCCACTCCGGCCGGTACCCGACCAGCACCCGACGCCACAGCCTCAGCTGGAAGACCGGGCCGGCGGCGGCCCCTGCCGACAGCAGCCGCAACGGATGTGCCGTCCAGTCCCACAGATGACCAAGCAGCGGGATCGCAGGTGGCATGGCGACACTCACGGGTATTCGCGTCCCTTCCACCACACGCGTCGCCTCATGGCTGCGGCCACGGCGGGTACCACCGCGGGTGCGACGACCGGCACCAGTGCGAGCTCCCCGTACTGGCCACGCCCGGTCTTGGCGTTGACCAGCGCCCGCTCGACCAGCCCGGCGACCGCGGCGATACGCCATGCCGTGCCCGAGTTCCATCGCAGCCACGGAACGGTGTAGACCACCACATGAGCGGCCAGGTTCGCCAGCAGCAGCGCGCGGCTGCCGAAGTGCGCGCCGCGCAGGCTCTTGGCGAAGCCGCGCACCGCCTCGCCGTAGCCGCGATACAGCCGCGCCTGCACCACATCGCCGCCCAACGCCAGCCCGAGCCGGAGACCGAACCGGCGGACCCGACGCGCCAACGCGAGATCCTCGACCAGTTCGCCGGCCACCGACGCGTGCCCGCCGATCCGCTCGTAGCCGGCCCGGTCGAAAGCCATCAGCTGACCGTTCGCGCAGGCCGCCGCCCGGATCGGCAGCCGCAGCAGCGGGTAGGGCAGAAACGCTAGCAGTACCTCGTCGATCAGCGGCACCGTGAGCCGTTCGCCGAGGCTTCCGGTGAGTTGGCGCGGAAACACCGACAGCACCGCAGCGCACTGTCGATCCATCTCGGCCGCGACGGCGCCCACCGCGCCGGGTGCCAGGTGGACGTCCGCGTCGCAGAACACCAGCCGATCACCGCGCGCGGCCCGCGCGAGCTGCTGGCACGCCCAGTTCTTGCCGACCCAGCCCGACGGCGCAGGCTGGCCGGTGATCAGCCGCAGCCGCGGATCGCGGGCTGCGGCGGCGGACACGATGGCGGCGGTCTCGTCGCTGGATCCGTCGTCGAGCACCAGGATCTCGTCGACCCACTGGGCCAGGAAACCGGGCAACGTCTCCGGCAGCCGCGTCGCCTCGTCCCGCGCGGGCACCAGCAGTGAGACATCCACGCCCTCGGCCTTCCCGGTGCGGGGCCGACTGGGCAGCACCGGAAAGGCCACCGCGTTGATCGTCAGGCCAACGAGCTTGATCGCGTGGAACACCAGCACCCCGGTGGCGGTCGGGCTCACCATGAGAGCCTCCGGCGCAGCTTGTCCACGCGTTGATCCCAGCTGCGCCGGCCGGTGACGGCACGCCGGAACCCGGGCAGCGCGGCACGCGGGTCCTGCTCGGCGAGCGCGGCGTCCAGCCCGGACAACTGCGAACGCAGCGCCCTCGACAGCGTCGCGGTGACCGCGTGGACGTCGCCGTCAACGGCGAGTTCGGTCAGGCTGACATACGCCGAGGGCCACTGTTCGCCGCGCAGGGCGACCCTGGTCGCGGCCACCATCAACCGGGCAGGCGCGTGCAGCGCGTACCAACCGGCCCCACCGGCCAGCAGGGCGGGCGGGCCGGGTGCGACCAGCCTGCCCTCCGGGTAGATGACCAGAACCTGCCCGGCCCGCAACGCAGCCATGCCGTGGGGCAACTCGTCGGTGCCGAATCCACCAATGTGCCGGGCGAACCCGTAGCGGGTGATGCTGGCCTGGTCCATCAGCACCGCCATCCGCCGTCCCGCGCGGTGCAGCAGCCCCGCCGCGACGAACGGGTCCCACCAGCTGTGGTGGTTGGCGGCCCACACCACCGGGCCCTTCGGCAGCACGCCGCGCACCCACACCGCGCCAAGCCCGCGGCGCAGGACCCGGTCCATGGCGGCACGCAGCGCAGCGTCGATCATCGGTGCGACCCCGCGGTGGTCACCTCACGGCGGCTGCCCGTCGCCTCGGTCGCGGAGCCTTGCCGTAGCCGGACCCAGATCGACAGGGTGCACACGACCAGCGCGAACCCGAACCCGAAGTCCTCGATCGGGATGTCCCACGGGAACCGGATCCCGCACGTGGCTCCCGGCCGGTACGACACGATCGGGTCCGACAGCCTGGTCAACACGCCGTCGACCGGGATCTGGAAGGCCATCGTGATCGCCACCGTCAGCCAGAAGCGGCCTCGACGCAGCAACCCGGTACGCAGCACCAGGGCCAACGCTACGGCAACCAGCGGCGCGACGATCGCGCCGAGGGTGTACTCACCGATCACGGCCGCCACCTCTGCTCCCGAGCGCCTCGAACGTCAGCAGCGCGCACACCGGTACGACAAGGAAGAACAGCCACTCCTCCACCGGTAGGCCCAGCAGCCGCGCCCCGAGAGTCTGCCGGATGCTGTACCACCAGTCACCGCGGTGGTAGCCGAACAGATCCCAGGCGCCGAAGGCGACGACGACCGGCGCCAGCGTGGCAACAAGCAATCGCGGTCGCCGGTACACCCGCGCCCCGAGCACGAACTCCAACGGCACGGTCACCACCACACACACTCCTAGTACCACCAGGTACTGCCAGCCATCCATCACGTCCCCCACCGAGATCGCCGTCGGGTGTGGAAAGCGCTCATCGGTGCCGACCGCCTTGCCCGCCGCCGGGATCGAGCAGCGGCGGCGGATACCCAGCAGGAAGCCGACCCAACCGCCACGGGGTATGAACAGCAGCGCCGGCGACACCGGCCAGCTCGGGGATGTAGCGGCGCACGTAGTCACCCTGCGGGTCGAAGCGCTGCGCTTGGCGCAGCAGGCTGAACCGACGATTGGGGCGGGTGTCGTTGCCGGTGCCGGCAACCCACTGCCAGTTGCCGGCATTGTTGGCGATGTCGCCATCCACCAGGTGATCGAAGAAGTGCCGGGCGCCACCACTCCAGTGCAGGCCGAGTTGCTTGGTGAGAAACGAGGCGACCAGCAACCGGGCCCGGTTGTGCAGGAACCCCTCGGCCGCGAGCTGACGCATCCCGGCATCAACGATCGGCAGCCCGGTCCGTCCGCACCGCCAAGCGTCCAACGCGTCCGGGTCGTCCCGCCAGTCGCGCGGCCGCGGCCGGTAGTCGGCCCGCGTGATGTCCGGAAAAGCGTAGGTGACCTGGGCGTGGAAGTCCCGCCAGCACAGCTGCCGGACGTAGGCGTCGGCGCCGTCGCCACCGACGCGTTCGGCGGCCACGGCCAACTCCAGCGGCGACAGGCACCCGAAGTGCAGGTCTGCGGACAGCCGCGAGGTGGCGTCACCGGGTAGGTCGTCGTGCCGATCGGCGTAGTCGACCAACCCGCCGGCAAGCCAGGCTCGCATCCGACGGCGTGCCGCGGCTTCGCCCCCGTCAGGTAGCTCGGCACGAGTCGAGCGGGCCGGTGGAAGCCGACCACAACGCAGCCCGGAGGGCACCTCGATACGAAGCGGCGGCGATGCCACGCTGCGCCGCTCGTACGCCGACCAGACACGCCAGTACGGGGTGAAGACCCGGAAGTGGTCGCCCCCGCCGGACGGCGTCAACGCAGCCGGGCGGGCAACCGTGACGGCATCGACGAACTCCACCCGAACGCGCTGCCGCTCGGCGGCCCGGACGATGCGGGCGGCCCGCCGCTGCGCGTACCGGCTGACGTCTCGGGCCAGCACGATCGCTTCGGCGCGCACCTCGCCGGCCAAGCGCATCAGCTCGGTCACCGGATCGCCGTAGCGCACGATCAGCTCACCGCCCACCCCGCGCAGACTCTCCCGCAGATCGGCCAAACTCTCGCGCAGGAAGCGCCCGCGGTTGGCAGTCGCGAAGCCCAGACCCTCGTGCACCACGAACAGCGGCACGACCCGGCGCGCCAACCGGCACGCCAACTCCAGCGCCGGGTTGTCGTGCACCCGCAGATCCCGGGTGAACAACACGATCGCGGTCGGTTCCTCGCTCATGCCGGATGACCCAGCTGCTGCACCACCGCCGCCAACCGACGCCGCCGCGGCACCACCGCACGCCGAGACAACACGTCGTAACCATGACGTTCGATCTCGACCAGGATTCCGCCGTAGACCGTCGCCGCCAGCCGGATGCAGCGCCGCGACACCGGCGGCAACAGCTCGATGCCCGGCTCGGCCGCCCGATAGTGGTCCCGGGCCCGGCCGATCTCGAAGGCGACCAGCTCGCGCACCGCGGCGTTGGCCGATCCGGCGGCCAGGTCGGTGCGCGACACCCCGAACCGGTCCAGATCCCGCTGCGGCAGATACACCCGGTCGCGCTGCAGATCCTCGGCGACGTCCCGGATGAAATTGGTCAGCTGGAAACCCAGCCCCAACTGCCGCGCAGGCTCCCGCGCCGCCGCCAGCCGCTCCGCCGCCGGTCCGCGTCGGCGATCTTCGGCCAGCAGGATGGGCAGCATCATCGTCCCGATCACCGCCGCCGAGCCCTCCATGTACTCCAGCAGAGCCGGGTAGTCCGAGTACCGTCGCTTCGTCAGATCCATCCGCATGCTGGTCAGAAACGCGTCGAAGTCGGCCAGCGGGAGACCGAACACGGCGATGGTGTGCAGCACGGCCGGCAGAATCGGATCCGTCCCGGTCCCCTCCCCGGCGAGACCGGCCCGAAACCGCGCTGACCAGGCGTCGAGGCGCCTGGCGCGATACTGCGCATCGCCATCGCACCCCGTGTCGATCCGGTCCACGATGTCGTCGGTGTACCGGGTGAAGCCGTACAGCGCGTGCACGTGTCGACGTTTCCAGGCCGGCAGCAGTCGCGTTGCCAGGTAATAGCTGCGGCCATGCTGCCGGTGCAGCGCCCGGCAGTATTCGTACGAGGCCAACAAGGACACGACAAAACCACCCCGAGACGATGATATATCGACGCGTAAAACGACGCAGCTACCAGGCTAGGTTACGGTGTTGTCATCTGGCTGGCCATTCGGGGAGGGGGCGGCATGGCGCTTGTGACACGGGCCCGCCGCCGGGCCGGTACCCTCGCTGCACTATCGCGCCCGGAGACACAGTGAGCGACGACGAACGCAGCCTCAGCGCGGGCGAGGTCGCGCGCAAATTGGGCGTCGCCGTCACCACGATCAGGACCTGGGACCGCAGGTACGGCCTGGGCCCGGCCCGGCGCGAGACCGGCAAGCACCGCCGGTACGACAGCGCGGACCTTGCCCGCCTGCAGCTGATGCGGCAACTCACCGTTGACGGCGTCGCACCGGCCGAGGCGGCCCGCATTGCCCGGCAATCCCCACCAGGATCGACAGCAAGTGACACCGACGCCCGGCCAGCCACCGCGACCGCGGGGGTGGAGGTGCGCGGGCTGCGCCGCGCCGCGTTGGCTCTGGACGTCGGGCAGCTCGACCGGCTGTTGACGCGGGCGCTGCGGCACGGGGTCGTCTCGGCCTGGACGACGCTGATGGCTCCCGCGTTGATCGACATCGGCCGCCGACACGCCCGTACCGGCCGCTACGTCGAGGTCGAACACCTACTGTCCAACGCCGTCTCCCGCGCCCTTGCTGGCATACCCCGCGCCAACACTCGCCCGACCGTGTTGCTCGCCTGCGGTCCCGACGAGCAACACACCCTCGCGTTGGAGGCGACGGCCGCCGCCCTGAGCGAAGTGGGTGTGGGTAGCCGCATGCTCGGCGCCCGCGTCCCCGTCTCGGCACTGTCGGCGGCCATCACCAAGTCCGGCGCCCGCGCCGTCGTGCTCTGGTCACATCGCCTGCACCGCGAAGACCGACGGCAGCTGGAGGCCGCGACGGCCGCCAGGCCACGCCCCCCGATCGTTGCCGCCTGCGGCCCGGGCTGGCTGGCGCGGCCCACCCCGGCCGGAGTGGCAGCACCCACCGACCTGGTCGAACTGCTCGACCTACTCCGGCAACCGGCCTTGCACTGACGGGACCGACGCCTACGCCAGCAGGGTGAGGTGACTGGCGGAAGGGCCGAGCCCGACTAGACCCCAGTACGGCTGGGACGAGTGTAGGCGCCATCGTGGAGATGATGTGTGCGCTGGCCCTCGTGGTGTGGCTGCTGCTGGCCGCTGTTGGATACCGCCACAACCTGATCGGACGCGACCGGCCCGGACACCGTCGTCCTGGTCTCCGCCGTACGGATCCTGCTCGGCGTCGCGGCCGCCCTCTTGGTCCCCGGCGTCCACAGCGACAGAGCGTGGCGCCCGCACGGTCGCCGTGCGCCGCGGGCGTCACCACTGCCACCGGGCCATAGGTGGATCCGGCTCATCGATCAGCGGCTCGGCCGGCGCGTCTCAGGCGGGTGCGACCGGGTGGCTTGGGCCGAACTCCCCGCACAGCACACCGTGGTATCCGGCCCGCCAGGATGCTTAGCGATCGCCTCTAATGGCAGCACGGCGGGGGACCGCATCCTTGATGCGTTGGGCGTCCTTGTGGGCAAGCTCGGCGGTCACGCTGGAGTAGAGGCCGGTCACCGCGATCGAGGAGTGTCGCAGGATGGCGGTGACGGTTCGAAGGTCGATGCCGGCGGCCAGCGCGAGGGTTGCGGTGCCGCGCCGCAGGTCGCGGAGCTGGATCGGTGGTAGTTCGGCACGGCGCAGGTAGGTGGCGAACGCGGCGGTGATGCGAGATGGGTGCAGCGCGGTCCCGTCCGGGTTGACGAACAGCAGCCCGGTATCGGTCCAGGCATCCCCCGCAGCGGCACGTTCGGCTGCACGTAGGGCGCGATATCGGTCGATGGCAGCAGCGGTTCGATCGGCGATCGGGACCTTGGTATCCGACGCGCGGCTGATGGGCCCGGTCAGGGTGGGGATCCCGCCGTGCTCGACGAGTTGGGATCGCACGTGGATGCTGTTCTCGTCGAGATCGATGTCGGCGTCGAGCAAACCGCACGCCTCGCCGCGGCGTAGCCCGAGGTAGGCCATGACATGGAACAGCGCGTAGAGCCGTTCCTCGGCGATGGAGTCGAGGAACGCGCCCAGCTGCGCGCCGGTCCAGACCATCACAGGACTGGGTACGCGTCCGGTGGACTGCCATTCACGGACCCGGGGCTCGGTCCACAGCATTGGCGTCGGCCGCCCGGAATCGGGCATGTCGAGAAGGGTGGCGGGGTTGCTGGTCAGCCATCCTTCGACGATCGCGGCGTTGAGCGCGGCACGCAGGGTGGCACGGATCCGGTGCATGGTGGCAGCGTTCGTCACACGTTGGCCGCGGACCTGGGCGCGGTCGAGAGGATCGCTGCTGCCGGCGAGCTGGCTGATGAGGTGGTTGCCGTCTTCGATTGCGTCGAACATGTCCATCACGTGCTGGCGGCGGAGTTCGTCGAGCCGCAGACGTCCCAGGTGCGGGATCAGATGGTTACGAATGTGGCCCCGGTAGGAGGCGGCGGTGTTGTGCCGCAGCTGCCGCTCTCGTCGTGTCATCCATTCCGACAGCCACTCGGCGACCGTCGGGATCTTGTCGATATCGGCGGGCGGCTGCGCACGAAACTGGATGTCAGTAGGCGGCGTCCGGCGAGTGGTGGCCTGACACCCGCGCCGTTGATCGATCCGGTCATTCATGTGCGGTTCCCTTGTCTGTGATGGTTGCGGAGTTGTCTTGGTGTGCTGGCGTTGGGCTCGCCGCCAGGACTGGCATGGCGCGCTCCGTTCGTCTGGGACTAGCGCTGGACCGGATGTGCGGCCGGACCCTGCGGTACACGGGGTGTGTTGGTCGGCCTGCCCGGCGGACATGTCGGTGGTGCATCAGGCGCCGTCGGTTGCCCTCGTTCAACCACGCTTGGTCGTGTCGAGCGGGCCATGCTGCTCCTGGGCGACCGTGGTGCGGTCCCGAACGCGGCCCGTAGTCAGCAGCGCGATCAATGGCTCCGTGGGCACTTTCCAGCGTCGGCTGAGGCGGATGACCGGGACAGGGAACATCCCGGATGCCGCGAGGCGGCGGGCAGTGGGGTAGCAGATTCCCAGGATCTGCGCGGCGGTAGTCAGGCTGGTCGTCACGCCCAGCTGACGGATGTCGTCCAAGTGCCACACTTGGCGCGCAGGTCGCGTTGCATTCATTGGTCTGGTCCCTTCTGGTTTTGCATCACCAAGCAGGCCCGCCGGCGGCGTCCGCTCGGGCTGTCCCCGGGTGTTCCCGGGGCGCTGACCGGAGCGGGCTTCGGCTGGGGGCTTGGGCCGGCGCGATTTGCGCGCCTACTACCTACTGCCAGCGACCCCCCTTGAATCGGACAGCATGTCGCCCGAAGGTGTGGACCAGAACCCCGTATACCGGTCAAACTGCTCGGCGATTTCTCGCCCGCCCCGACGGCATTACCTCGAACTGGCAGGCCGCCGCGCACCGGTTCCAGGGCGAGCTGACAGACCTGCCACTCAGCAGGAGGAGAACGCCGGGAGCGTAGGTACCCGACCGGGCCTCAGCGCTGTCCCTTCAGACGTACGGAGCCTCACGATGATTACGTTGTGCAATCGTGAATGGGTCTTGTGAATCGCGCGCTTGTGGACCCGCGGCGAAGGAGGGTCGCGGCAATGCCAGCAGGAGGTTCTGCCGGAGGCAGCCTCTACTGCATCAGCAGCTGAGATCGTGAGTTTCACTCAGCCGGGGAGATGTCAGGGCGAAAGGCCGGCGTGTAACATCGGACGCCTAATCCGCAGGTGCAAATGGCGTTCTCGCAGGTCAAGGCCTTGATGTGACCGAGAGTAAAAGCGGTCGAAAGCCGGCATAACTGGGTAGCCCAGGCAAGCCCCGAGCACCACAGAAACTAGCCCATGAGGGTGTTTTCGCAGGTCAGAGGGTGGGTCGCGTGGGACTCGAACCCACAACCTACGGATTAAAAGTCCGCAGCTCTGCCAATTGAGCTAGCGACCCTGCACGGGACACGGTACCGCAAGCACGGTGGCGTCCGCGTGCCTGGTCGACCCCGCCAAGTCCAGGTATCGGTGCAGGTCACAGCCGTACGCGGGGGTCACCAGGCTGGCCTGACCGGCGGTCGCGGAGGTGGGGGATCACGGTCGCAGAGGTGCGTGCTCGGTCGCTGGGCCGGTCTCGGCGGCCCTGGTGTCGCGCGCCCCGCCGAACCCACTCTGTTGGACCGAAAACGGAGCACGGACCCAGCGTGCGATGGGGCATCCACGGCGGGAAAGCACCGTCGGCCGGTTCACCGGGCAGGAGCGGGCACCTCGGCCCGGTGGCCCCTGCCGCGGCGACCCCGAACACCTACCGCTGCGCCCTTGGCGGCGTGGAGGCAAGATGAACGCGTGTTGAGCGACAGCGACGCGTACGGGCCGGTCGAGTGACGGGGCGATCCGGAGCCACCGGGGCCGCCGGCGCGGCGGGTACCGGTCGAGGCTCTGCGGGTCGGAGCGCAGGTCTTGTCGGGTTGGCCGTCGCCGCGTTGGGCGTGGTGTTCGGCGACATCGGCACCAGCCCGCTGTACGCGCTGCAGACGGTGTTCAGCATCGACGGTGGGATCGTGCGGCCGACCCAGGCCGACGTCTACGGCGTGATCTCGCTGATGTTCTGGAGCCCGACGATCGTGGTGTCGATCAAGTACGTCACGATCCTGATGCGGGCCGACAACAACGGCGAGGGCGGGGTGATGGCTCTTGCCGCGCTCGCGCAGCGGCTCTACGCCAGCCGCGCCGGCCGTACCGCCTCGTTGTTGATCATCGGGATCGTGGGTGTCTCGCTGTTCTACGGCGACTCGGTGATCACCCCGGCGATGAGTGTGCTGTCCGCGGTGGAAGGTTTGAACGTCGCGGTGCCGGGCATCGGGCATCTCGCGGTACCGATCGCGGCGGTGATCCTGACGGGGCTGTTCGCGGTGCAGCGGTTCGGTACCGGCAAGGTGGGCCGGCTGTTCGGTCCGGTGATGTTGCTGTGGTTCGCGGTGCTCGCCGTCGCCGGGCTCACCGGGCTGGCCCGGCGCCCGTCGGTGCTGCTGGGGCTGTCACCCACCTACGCGGTGGCCTTCGTGGTGGCGCACCCGCTGTTGACGTTCGTGGCCATGGGCGCGGTCGTGCTGGTGATCACCGGGGCCGAGGCGCTGTACGCGGACATGGGGCACTTCGGCCGAGCGCCGATCCGCCGCTCGTGGTTCTTCGTGGTGTTCCCGGCGCTGATGCTCAACTACCTGGGCCAGGCGGCGCTGGTACTGCAGGATCCGTCGGCTCGCGCCAACCCGTTCTTCCTGCTGTTTCCCGGCTGGGCCCGGTTCCCCGTCGTGGTGCTGGCCACCGCGGCCACCGTGATCGCGAGCCAGGCGGTCATCTCCGGCGCGTTCTCCCTGTCGCGGCAGGCGGTCAGGTTGGGGTTGCTGCCGCCGTTGACGGTCCGGCAGACCTCGGAGGAGGAGGGCGGGCAGGTCTACCTGCCCGCGGTCAACGTCCTGCTGTTCCTCGGCGTGCTGGCGGTCACCCTGTTGTTCGGTTCCTCGGCCCGGCTGGCCACCGCCTACGGAGTCTCGGTCACCGGCGCCCTGGTCGTGGACACGTTGCTGCTGCTGTTGGTGGCACGACCGCTGTGGAACTGGCCGGCCTGGAAGCTGGCCCTGGCGGCGGTGGTGTTCGGCAGCCTGGAGGTGACGTTCCTGGCCGCCAACCTGTCCAAGGTCGCGCATGGTGGGTGGGTACCGCTGCTGCTGGCGCTGGCGGTGATCACGGTCATGACGACCTGGCGCCGCGGTCGCCAGTTGGTGTCCGATCGCCGGCGGGACAAGGAGGGCTCCCTGGCGGAGTTCGTCCAGCACGTCCGGGACAAGAAGCTGCCCCGCGCCGCCGGGATCGCCGTGTTCCCGCACCCCAACAAGGGCACCACCCCGCTGGCGTTACGCGCCAACGTCGAGCACAACCACATCATCCACGAACACGTCGTCATCGTGTCGGTGGAGACGACCAACGTGCCGCACGTGCCCTGGGACGAGGCGTTCACCCACGACGACCTCGGCTACTCCGACGACGGGATCGAGTACCTCAACATCCAGATCGGCTTCTCCGACACCCCGAACATCCCCCGGGCGTTGCGGCGCGCCTGCGCCAGCGACGTCCTGGGCATCGAGGCGGCCAGGATGGGCCGGGCGTCGTACTTCCTGTCTCGCGGTGCGATCCAGACCACCCGGTCGCACACCATGGCCCGCTGGCGCAAGCGGCTGTTCGTCGTCCTCGCCACCAACGCGGCCAGCCCGGCCGCCCGCTTCCAACTCCCCCGGCGCCGCACCGTCACGATGGGTACCGACGTCGAGATCTGACCCGGCGACGGACCGGCTACCCGCCGGCGACCTCCAGCGTGTCCGCGCGGTGGGCCGGTCGAGGGACGCGGCCTCGACGCCGAGATCCGTGTCACGAGCGGGCGGACAGGAACGCCAGCGTGCGCGAGGTCAGCAGGGCCGCCGCCGCCGGCCGGTAGGAGGGCAGCGTGGGGTCCGCGAAGTAGTGCTGGTCGCCGGGGTAGGTGAACAGCTCGGCCTGCTGGCTCTCCTTCTCCAGTGCCCGCGCCGCGTCGAGGTCGCCTTCCCCGGCGAAGATCGGATCGGCGTCCATGCCGTGCACCTGCACCGGCACGTCCTGCGGCCAGCTGCCACCGAACTCCGCGATCGGCACGCAGGCGTAGTACAGCAGGGCGCCTCGGGCTCCCGCCCGGGTCTGAGCGAGTTTCTGCGCCGGCAGCACTCCCAGGGAGAAACCCGCATAGACCAACGCGGTGGGCAGGCTGTCCACAGCCCGGGTGCCTCGATCGATCACCTCGCCGAAGCCGATCTGCTCGACGTGGTCCATGCCCTCGGCGATGCTGCCGAACGTTCGCCCCTCGAACAGGTCGGGGGTGTGGACGGCGTGGCCCGCGCGGCGCAGTTGGTCGGCGAAGCCGACGACACCGGGCGTGAGCCCGAGCGCGTGGTGGAACAGGACGACCTCGGCCATGCTTCCTCCCTGATCGAACGGCGGGTCACCGCCAATGATCCATGAAGTTAGTATATTCGGGTGCCTTCGATCAATAGCAGCTTCCCCGACTACGACCTCGACGAATCCAGGGTCGTCACCGCGCCGCACGAGCTGCGCGCGATCGCCGACCCGTTCCGCGGCACCCTGCTCGACCTGCTGCTGGAACGAGCCGCGACGGTCACCGAACTCGCCGAGGCGGTGGGCCGCCCGAAGAGCACCGTCGCGCACCACGTGAAGGTGCTGCTGGACGCGGGGCTCGTCCGGGTGGTGCGTACCCGGCGGGTGCGGGCGATCGAGGAGAGCTTCTACGGCCGGACGGCCCGCAACATCTCCGTGGGCAAGGTGCGGCCGCAGGACGTGACGCCACCGCCCTGGCCCAACGAGCTCGCCGACGCCGCCGAGGAGTCCATGCCCGCCTACCACGCCGACCGGATGCGGGCGCTGCGTCACCACGCCCACATCTCCTCCGCCCAGGCCGGCGCCTTCTGGGAGCGCGTCGTCGCGCTGCTCAACGAGTTCGACCAGCTGCCCCGGGACGGAGACACCTCGTACTCGTTCGTGGTCAGCCTCTACCCGGCCGAACACCCCACCCTGCCGCCGGCGACGCCGTGACCACGCCGCCACCTGCTTCCGGTACCGGGGGCCAACCGGCGGCGGTGGCGCCCGGGCGGCGGCGTCGTCGGCCGCCACGACACCGTGCGGTCCGGGGAGGGGCGGGGCTAGCCTGACGACGTGCCGCTCGACATTCCCGACCAGCTCCGCCGGACGGTCGTGGCCGACGGGAACGAACCCTGGCTGGACGAGCTGCCCGGTGTGCTCGACTCGCTGGCTCGGACGTGGTCGCTGACGATCGGGGCGAGTCTCGCGGGCGGGCAGGCCGCCCTGGTCGTCGAGGCGACGCGTCTCGACGGCACGCCGGCGGTCCTCAAGATCGGGGTGCCCGGCCGGGACCCCGGGCCGGAGGCCACGGTGCTGCGCCTGGCGAACGGAGCGGGCTGCGCCACGCTGCTGCACGAGGACCTGGGCCGGCACGCGCTCCTGCTGGAGCGCCTCGGGCCGGCGATGCACGACGTCGTCGCCGACCCGGTACGCCGGCACGAGCTGCTGTGCGAGGCGGCGGTTCGGCTGTGGCGTCCGGTCGGGCCCGACATCGACCTCCCCACCGGCGCGACGCTCGCCGAGCAGTACGCGGATCGGCTGCCGGAACTGTGGGAGCAGGCGGGGCGACCGTGCTCGCCGGCCACCGTGGCCGACGCGCTGACCTGCATGAACCGTCGGCGCATCGCGCACGACGATCGGTCGGCGGTGCTGGTTCACGGTGACATCCACCAGCTGAACGCCCTGCAGGCCAACGACGGCAGCTACAAGCTCGTCGACCCCGCCGGGTTGCGGGCCGAACCGGCGTGCGATCTCGGCACCATCGTGCGGTGCGATCCGGGCCTCGGCGACGACCTGCGGGCGCGGACCGCGAAGCTGGCTTCCCGTACCGGCGTGGATGCCACCGCGATCTGGGAGTGGGGAACCGTCCACCGGGTGTTCAGCGGCGTCTACGCGTGCAGCATCGGCTTTCAGCCCTTCGGTGAGCTGCTGCTGGCCGAGGCGGACCGCCGCACCGCGTAGCCACCGGAGCCCGTGGCGGCCCGAGCTTCCGCCGCTCCGTACCCGGATCCTCGCCGGACGGGTCACCAGCGCAGGCCGGCCGCCACCGGGAGGTGATCGCTGCCGGTACCGGGGAGCACCCACGCGCGGGTCGGCTGCACGCCGCGTACCAGGATCTGGTCGATCCGGGCCACCGGGAACGTGGCCGGCCAGCTGAAGCCGAAGCCGTGCCCGGCAACGGCCTGGGCCGAACGCAGCCGAGCGGTGAGGCCGGCGAACGCACGGTCGTCCGGGGTGCCGTTCAGGTCGCCGAGCACCACCACGCGCTCGGCCCGGTCGGCGGCGACCGCCTCGGCCAGCGTGGCCGCGCCGGAGTCCCGTACGCCGGCCGAGAAGCCCTCGCTCGGGCCGACGCGGACCGACCACAGGTGGACCACGTACACCGCGAGCGGGCCGCGGTCGGTGCGCACGGTCGCGCGCAGCGCCCGGGACGGATCCATCGCCCCGGCCGGCCCGCCGTCCGACAGCGGCAGCCGGCTCCACAGCCCGACGGTGCCCCGCACCACGTGGTACGGGTACGCCCGCGCCAGGCCGGCCTGGTACGTGCCGGTGGCCTGCGGGGTCAGTTCCTCCAGCGCCACCAGGTCGGCGCCGGAGCCGGCCAGGTCGCGCGCCGTGCCGGCCGGGTCCGGATTCGCGGCGCCGACGTTGTGGCTGACCACGGTGAGCTGCGCGCCCGGTCCGGACTTGTCGGGAAGCAGCCCGCCGAACAGGCTCAGCCACGCCACCACCGGCACCAGCAAGGCCACCGTCGCCACGACGGACCGACGGCACAGGGCCCCGACGAGCAGCACCGGGACGGCCAGGCCGTACCAGGGCAGGAACGTCTCGACCAGGCTGCCGAGATGCCCGCCCGCGTTCGGGATCCAGCCGTGCCCGCACAGCAGCAGGCCGAGCAGCAGCGCCATCGCGGCGAGCACCAGGCCGCGCCGCCGGGTACCGGTACGCGGGTACTGCCGGGGCGGCGCGGACGGTGTCAGGCGGGGCACGGTCGTGGACATGTGCCCAGTGCAGCCGGCGCGATGTTGCCACGACGTACGCGATTGTCGATACGCCGACGATAGGTCCCGGCCGGAACGCCCGGAGCCGGTCGCCCGGAGCCGGTCGCGCGGCTGTGCGAGGGCAGCGCAACGGCTCGGCAAAACGTTGGCGCGAGGGGATCTCGACGGCGTACACCGGTCGGGAAGCCACATATCATCCGGCGGTGCATACCTTGGCGGAACGGCGTTCCCGTTCCTGGCTGACGGTCCGGGGCGCCCGGCGGGTACCGCAGATCACGGTCGTGTTCTGGATCATCAAGGGGCTGTCGACCGCGATGGGCGAGTCCGCCTCGGACTACCTGGTGCACGTGCTGCCACCGGTACTCGCGGTCCTGCTGGGCTTCGCCGGCTTCACGGTGGCCCTGATCGTCCAGTTCGCGCTGGCGCGCTACGTGGCCTGGGCGTACTGGCTGGCGGTCGTGATGGTCGGGACCTTCGGGACCATGGCGGCGGACGTCCTGCACGTGGGGCTGGGCGTGCCGTACCTGTACTCCAGCGTGCTGTACGCGGTCGCGCTGGCCGCCGTGTTCGGCACCTGGCGCGCGACCGAGAAGACGCTGTCGATCCACAGCATCGACACCCCCCGGCGGGAGGCGTTCTACTGGGCCGCCGTGGTGGCGACGTTCGCGATGGGTACCGCGCTGGGCGACTTCACGGCCGCCACGCTGCGGCTGGGGTACTTCGCCTCCGCGGCCGTGTTCGCGGCACTCATCGTGCTTCCGGCGATCGGCTACCGGTGGCTGCGCTGGAGCCCGATCCTGTCCTTCTGGTTCGCCTACGTGCTCACCCGGCCGCTCGGCGCCTCGATCGCCGACGGCCTGGGCAAACCGGCCGGTGCCGGCGGCCTCGGCTTCGGCGACGGCCCGGTCGCGCTGGTGCTGGGCGTGCTGATCCTCGTGCTGGTCGGCTACCTGGCGGTCACGCGCACCGATGCCCAGCCGCCGGGCCGTACCGACCCGGTCTGAGCCGGCCGGCGCCCGACGGCCGGTCCCGGAACCGCGCGGCCCGTCCCCGATCGGCGCACCGTTTCGGGCCATCCGCCGGCCGGGGCGTCGCCGCGGTGGGACGATGGCACCGGTACGGCCCTGCAGAACCCGCAACCCCGCGCCCCGGGTGGACCGTGTCGGGCACGGGGGTGCGCCGGACCGGCGGTGGCCGGGCGGCGCGGAAGGTCGCGGTGGCCATGCGAAATCGGAGCCGGAAGCGCCGGAGTCCGCTCTGGACCAGGCTGTGCCTGATCATCGGGATCGTCCTCACTCTCGGCAGCGGCAGCGCCTATGCCGGCACCGTGCTCGTCGCCGACCGGTTCGATCACGCCGTCCGGCAACAGGACCTCCTCGGCGACGGCAGCTCGCGCCACTCCCGTACCGTGACCGGGCCGCTGGACATCCTGCTGGCCGGCTCGGACCTGCGCAGCAGCTGGAAGGCGACCGGCGAGCTGCCGCGCGCCGACACCATCATGTGGCTGCACGTCACCGCGTCGCTGGACCGTGCGTACCTGCTGTCGATCCCGCGCGACCTGGAGGTGCACATCCCGGCCGACGCCCGTACCGGCCAGGGCGACAGCACGACGAAGATCAACGCGGCGTTCCCGTACGGGATGCGCGACATCGCCGACACCGCCGGCGGGATGCAGCTGTTGAACACGACCGTGCAGCAGCTCACCGGCGCGCGCTTCGAGCTGGCCGCGCTGGCGGACTGGGACGGGTTCACGGCGATCACCAGCGAACTGGGCGGCGTCCGCCTCTGCGTGGACAAGACGTTCGTGTCCCGGCAACCCGGCCTGCGCGGCGAGAAGTTCACCGCCGGCTGCCACCACTACGACGCGACCCGGGCGCTGGAACTGGTCCGGCAACGCTACGTCTACGCCGACTCCGACTACGGCCGGCAACGCATGCAGCAGCAGTACCTCAAGCAGATCCTGACCCGCGCCACCAGTACCGGCGTGCTGACCAACCCGGTGAAGCTCAACCGGCTGCTCGACGCCACCAACCGCGCCCTGACCATGGACCTCAACGGTTACCGGCTGTCCGACCTCGCGCTGGCGCTGCGCCGGCTCACGCCGGCCAGGCTGGTCGGCCTGCAGATTGCGCACCGTACCCTGCCGGACGGCAACGAGGGCCTCGTCCAGCCGGTCGACGACGAGCTGTTCGCCGCGATGCGCGACGACACCGCCGGCCAGTACCTCGCGCGGCACCCCAGCCTGGTCTCGCACGGCCCGGGCACCGGCGACTGAGATCCGTACCGGTCGGGTCAGGGGGTGCGGGCGGCGTCGATCTGGTCGAAGTCGCCGTAGCCGTTGCGGCTTCCGCCACCGCCGGACCACTGCCACATCAGCGCGTACCTCGAACTGCTGGACTGCCCACCGAAGAAGCGCGCGCAGGTCGACGTGCCGGACAGGCACCAGCCGTACGGGTGGTGCGACAGGCTGGAGGTGAACGACTCGTAGGTCCATTCGTAGGTGTTCGGGATCGACGCGTCGGTGCCGGTGCCGAAGATCGACGACCAGATGTCCGGCGCCGAGTACACGCCGAGCTTGTCCGGGGAGTGCGTGGTCAGGTACGCGGCGAAGCCGTTCAGGTCGGCCCGGTCCACCGAGATCGGTACGGACGACTTCCTGACCACGCCGCTGCACGGCGAGGTGTAGACGCTGTTCCAGCCGTTGTCGTCGGCCGGGGTGTAGCTCGGCGAGTGCCCGGGCAGCTCGATGTCGGCGAACACCACCGGGTAGTCGATCGTCTGGTGCGCCAGGTGACTCAGCGCGTCGGCGGCCTGCCGCTCGCCCCACGCGTACGCCTCGCCGGTGCCGCCGGTGTAGTGCGGGTCGACGCCCGGCCCACCCATGAAGTAGTACGCACCGGTGCCGATGCCGAGGTGGTAGGTGGTGTGGTTGCGGCTGGCCTGCGCGGCGTTGGTCGCCGACCAGACCACGACCTTGTGGCAGCCGGTGAGGTTGGCCCAGTTCGCCGTCATGCCGAGGTAGCCGCCGTACGAGCCGCCGATCACCGGTTCGTGGTACGGGCCGGTGCCGGTGGGCGACATCGTGCTGCTGTCGGTGCCGTACCAGAAGCCGGCCGGCGCGTCACCGGCCGCCGCCGGCGCCGCCACCGTCAGCACCGCGACACCGCCCAGCACCGCCGCGGCGCCGACCCGCGCCCATCGTCCGATTCTTCCGGTACCTGAGTGCCACGGCATCGTGCCACCGCCTCGCCGCACGCCACCGGGCCGCGGCGGGCACCGTGGCCCCCACCCATCATCGTGCTCCGCGGCCCCGCCGGTACCCGTCCGAACGGTCGATGCGGCCCCGCCGCGGCCCCGGCCCGGGATCCCGTCACGTCCGGGCGACGCGGAGCCCGTCGCGTCCGGGACGGCCACCCTCGGCCGGCTGGCGGCCGGCCGGACGACGTAACCTGCGGTCATGACCGAGACCCGGGCCCTGACCCCTGCCGAAGCGTTCGAGTTGTTGCTGGCCGGTAACCAACGGTTCGTGGTGGGTACGCCGGAACATCCCAATCAGGATGCCGCCCGCCGTGCCCAGACCGCCCAGGGTCAGCACCCGTGCGCCGTGGTGTTCGGCTGTTCGGACTCCCGGCTGGCCGCCGAGATCATCTTCGACCGCGGCCTGGGCGACCTGTTCGTGGTCCGCACGGCGGGCCAGGTCATCAGCCCCGAGGTGCTGGGCAGCATCGAGTACGGGGTGGAGCTGCTCGACTGCCCGCTGGTCGTGGTGCTGGGCCACGACGCGTGCGGCGCGGTCGGCGCCGCCCGCGCCACGCTCGAGGACGGCGGGGTGGCCCCGGGGTACATCCGCGACGTCGTCGAGCAGGTGACTCCCAGCGTGCTGGCGGCCCGGGCCGCCGGGCGCACCGGGGCCGACGAGATCCTCGCCGAGCACGTCAGCCGCACCGTCGATCTGCTCCTCGACCGGTCCCGGCTGCTCGCCGAGCGGGTGGCGGCCGGCCGGGCCGGCGTCGTCGGGCTGTGCTACCGGCTGGCCGACGGCCGGGTGGACGTGGTCGCCGCCCGTGGCCTCGACGTGCCGAGTACCACGGCTTCCTGACCACGTTCCCGGCCGGTGACCGGTCAGGACCTCCGGCGGGCCCGCCCGATGCCGAGCCCGACGAAACCCACCCACACCAGGGTGATCAGCCCGACGAGAGCGTCCGCGCCCCACCCGTTGACGGCGTAGAAGTTGCTGGCGTCCATGCCGAAGTAGAGCGACGGCACCGCGAGCAGGTTGATCACCGCGACGACGACGCTGCCCCGCAGGGTCCAGCCGGGCACGATGCGCGCGGCGGCCGATCGGCTCACCGCGACCACGAGCCCGAGAAAGAACATCGCGATCCACAGGTGCGCGATCGGGCCGTGTGCCAGCGCCATCGCGGCAGCCAGCGGTCCGTCGGTGGTCGGGTCCATCGCCTTGTCCGGGTAGGCGAGCGGGGTGCCCGCCTCCAGCGAGGTCGCGAAGAGGATGACCGCGCCGTACGTGAACAGCGACACGATCGACAGCTGCCCCGCGACGGTGCGCCGGCCCCTGCCGTCGACGGGCAGCAGCCGGGCCAGCCCCACGCCGAACACCGTCAGCGCGGCGACGATGACCAGCGTCAGCAGGCTGCGGCTCAGCACGTTCCACGCGGGTGGCGGACCGGAGTAGACGAAGTACAGGGCGACCAGCAGCACGGAGAGCGCGCCGACGGTGAGGCCGGCCCGGCCGGCGAGCCGGGCGTCGGAGCCGCCGGCCGCGGTACGGGCGGCGGACGAGCCGGGGGCGATCGACGAGGTCGTCACAGTGACTCCTGAGCGGTTTCGGTCCGGACGGAGGTGCTCGCCCAGTGCCGGCGGACGTGGTCGAGGCCCAGCAGCGCAGCGTTGATCGCCAGCGCGCTGGCCGGCGTCCAGAGCCACCACGGGCCGTCCAGGTGGGTACCGAAGATGGCCATCAGCAGCCAGACGATGACCTGGATCGCGGTGCCGAAGGCGGCAACGGCGGTGACGGTGAAGCGCATCCGGGAGGTGGAGCGCTGCTCGGCGGGATTCGTCCCGAGCAACATGGCCAGGCGGTGCCGTGTCGTGTTCATGCCGTCAACGATGCCGGTCGGCGCCTGCCCGCGTCGTCTGCCGTTCGGGACGAACGGGTCAGCCAACGGCCAGCACCGGCTGCCACTTTCGTTGACCCCGGCACCGCCGCCGGTGCGTGGCCGCGCTGGCCGGCGCTTGCCGGTACCTCCTAGGCTGGCCCGGTGCCGCCCTCTCCGACCGTGACGACCGAATCGCCCAGCAGCCGGAAGCGCTGGGAATCGCGTGGGCGGTCGGCGCTGCTGGTCCTCGCCTCGTTCGCCGGCGGCCTCGGGCTGCTGTTCCTCGTTCTCGAACAGCGGCCGGGCGGTGGCTGGCGTGCCCTCGACATCACGGTGGGCGCGCTGGCGAGCCTCGCCCTGCTGCTGCGCCGCCGGGCCCCGGTCGCCGTCGGCCTGACACTCGCCGTCCTGGCGGCGTTCTGCGCGACCGCCGGCATCGCCAACTACGTGGCGCTGTTCGCCGTCGCCCGCACCCGGCGGATCGAGCTCGCCTTCGCGGTGGCGTTCGCCGATGTGGTCGGTGCGCTCGGGTTCTGGCTGATCTACCCGGCCAACTCCGAACTCAGCCTGACCGTCGTGGTCAACACGGCGATCGCGCTCGCGGTCGTGGCCTGGGGTGCGCTGCAACAGAAGCAGCAGGATCTGGTGGCCGTCTACCGGGACCGGGCGGCCCGCATCGAGCGCGAGCGCGAGCTGCGCGCCGAGCAGATCCAGCTGGCCGAACGCGCCCGGATCGCCCGGGACATGCACGACTCCGTCGCGCACTACATGTCGCTGATCGCGCTGTACGCCGGCGGGCTCGAGGTCGCCGGTGCGGACGGGAAGGACGTGGGCCCCACCGCCACGACGATCCGCACCACCGCGACCAAGGCGCTCGACGAGTTGCGTACCGTGATCGGCGTGCTCCGGGACGGCACGCTGGCCGTACCGCAGCAGACCCGGCACGAGCGGACCGTGCAGGGGCTCGTCGACGAGGCCCGACAGGCGGGTCAGCTCGTCGTCGCGCACCTGGACGACGAGGCCCTGCGCGCGGCGAACCCGGCCACCGAGGAGGCGTACCGGCTCGTCCAGGAAGGGCTGACCAACGCACGCAAGCACGCGGCCGGTTCGCTGGTGACCGTCCGGGTCCGGCGGGACGGTCCGAACCTCCTGGTGACCGTCACCAACCCGGTCGACCGGAGCGCACCGGCGCTGCCCGGCAGCGGCGCCGGGCTGGTCGGACTCGCCGAGCGTCTCACCGCTCTCGGCGGCGCGGTGGAGCACGAGATCATCGGACACGGCGACGGCGGCGCCGCCGAGTTCCGGATGCATGGCAGAGTGCCCTACCGATGAACACCACCACTTCGGTCCTCGTCGTCGACGACGACGCGATGGTCCGCGCCGGGCTGTCCATGGTCCTGTCGGCCGACCCCACGATCACGATCGTCGCCGAGGCACCGAGCGGCGCCGACGCCGTCGTCGCGGCGACCCGGCACCGGCCCGACGTCGTCCTGATGGACCTGCAGATGCCCGAGATGAACGGCGTGGAGGCGACCCGGCGGATCCACGACGCGGTGCCGTCGTGCGCGGTGCTGATGCTCACCACGTTCCACCTGGACACCCACGTGCTCGAGGCGCTGCAGGCCGGTGCGAGCGGCTACCTGCTGAAAGACGTTGCGCCGCAGGAACTCTGCCATGCGATCCACCTTGCCGCCTCCGGCGAGTCGGCGTTCTCCGCGACGATCACCCGGCAGCTGGTGGCTCGGCAGGCCCGGTCCGCCAACGGTGACGGCGGTACGGAAGCCGTACGGGCCCTGGCCGTCCTCACCGAGCGGGAACGCGCGGTGGCCGACGCCGTCGCCGAGGGTGCGTCCAACGCCACGATCGCCACGGCGCTGTTCATGAGCGAGGGCACGGTCAAGACGCACGTCTCGCGGGCCCTGACCAAGCTGGGCCTGGACAACCGGGTCCAGCTGGCGCTGCTGGTGTTCCGGGCGCAGCAGGGTTCCTGACCTGGACGGGCGGGTTCCCGCGGATCAGGGTTTGCGGGCGAGGACGCCGTAGGTGCGCAGGATGGGTTCGGCCGCGGTGTCCGGGTACCACTCGTTGACCGGGACGATGCCGGGCGGCTCGATGTCGAGCCCGTGCAGCCACCCGGCGATGGTGTCGGCGGACCGGTTGATGAACTCGGCCCCCGTGGTGCGCCGGTAGTCCTCGACCATGGCTTCCTGCTCGCGCGGGTGGTCCGGGTCGGGCGCCGCGTGCGAGACGGCCAGGTAGCTGCCCGGTACGAGGTGCTCGACGTAGCCGTCGATGATCCCGCCCGGATCCTGCTCGTCCGGGACGAAGTGCAGGACGGCGTTCATCAGGACCGCGACCGGCCGATTCAGGTCGAGCAGGTCGGTCAGGGCCGGGTGGTCCAGAACCGCCGCGGGGTCCCGGAAATCGCACTGGATGGTCTCGGCCAGCGGGTTGCCGGACAGGATGTGCCGGGCGTGCGCCACCGCCACCGGGTCGATGTCGACGTAGAGCACCCGGCTGCCCGGGCTCTGGTGTTGCGCGATCTCGTGCACGTTGCCCACGGTCGGGATGCCCGACCCGAGGTCCAGGAACTGGGTGATGCCGAGGGTGCCCGCCAGCCGGACCACGACCCGGCGGAGGAAGCCGCGGTTGGCCCGGATCGCGGCGGTCAGCGTCGGCATGGTCGCCGCGGCGCGCTCGCCGGCGGCGCGGTCGGAGGCGAAGTTGTGGGCGCCGCCGAGCAGGTAGTCGTAGATGCGGGCCGGACTCGGCCGGTCGAGGTCGGCGCTGTCCAGCTCCGGACCGGTTTCGGGTCGCTCCATCTCACCGCACCGCCTCGTCGTCGATCGGATTCACCCCGCAGTGTCCCCCGTCGGGACGCGAGTCTGCCACCGGCCGTCCGTACCCCCCGTCGCCCGGGTCGATCCAGCAGATCGTCCGCGCCCCGTTCCTCGGCGGCACCCGCGCCGGCTGACGGCGGCGAACGCGCTCGTGGGCGTCGACCGCCGTCGACGCCCACGAGCGGTGGCCGGTCAGCCGACCCGGGCCGGTTCGCGGTCCGGCGCGTTCGCCAGCCGGCGGGTACGGAACACCAGCAGGACCAGGATCGCGCCGAGAACGGCGATACCGGCGGCGCCGAGGAACGCGGCGGAGAAGCCGGCGGTCAGCTCGGCCGGGTGGCCGATCCGACCGGCGCCGAAGGAGACACCGACCGCCGTCATCGCGGCCAACCCCAGCGCCGAGCCGACCTGGTACGAGGTGTTGACCAGCCCCGCGGCCAACCCGCCCTCCTCGGGCCGGGCGCTGCCGATCGCGGTGCCCAACGACGGGATGAACGCGAGCGCCTGGCCCAGCGCGGCGAGCAGCGACGCGGGCAGCACGTCGACCAGGAAGTTGCCGGTCGGGCGGGCGAACGACAGCCAGACCAGCCCGGCGGCCAGCGCCACGAGCCCGCCCACGATCAGCGGTTTGGCGCCGAGCCGGGCGATCAGCCGGGGCGCGACGGCGACCATCAGGAGCACGATCAGCAGGGTCATCGGCAGCAGCGCGGCGCCGCTGGCGAAGGCACCGTAGCCGAGCACCTGCTGCAGGTACAGGTTCAGGAAGTACCACATCGGGATCCACGCCGCGCCGAGCAACGCCTGCGCGAGGTTCGCCGCACCCAGCAACGGCGTGCGGAAGATGCCCAGGCGCACCAGCGGCTCGCGCCGGATGCGTTGCAGGGCGACGAATCCGGCGAGCAGCACGACCGCGCCGGCCAGGATCGCCAGCGTCGACGGCGCGGCCCAGCCGACCTGCGGTGCGCGAACGATGGCGAGTACGGCCAGGGCGAGGCCGCCGGTGACCGCGGCGGCGCCGGTGACGTCCACCGAGCCCCGGCTTCGGCCGGCCACCGGCATCAGCAGCGGCGTGGCGACGATCGCCACCGCGGCGATCGGCACGTACAGCCAGAAGACCCACGGCCAGGACAGCCACTGGGTGATGACGCCACCGAGGAACACCCCGGCGGTGCCGCCGGCCGGCGCCGCGGCACCGTAGATCGCCAGCGCCTTGCCCAGCTCGCCGGGCCGTGGCCCGAACACCGTCATCAGCAGCGTCAACGCCGACGGCGCGATGAGCGCCGAGCCGGCCCCCTGCACCACCCGACCGACGAGTTCCACGCCGGCCGTACCGGCGAGCGCGGCGACCACCGAGCCGACCGCGAGGATCACCCAACCGGCGGCGAACACGCGTCGCGCGCCCAGCAGGTCGGACAGCCGGCCGCCGAGCAGCAGCAGCCCCGCCAGCGCGATCACGTACGCGTTGAACACCCACGACAGGCCGCCCGGTGAGAACCCGAGGTCGACGCGCATTCTCGGTAGTGCCACCCCGATGATCGAGGTGTCCATGATCACCATGAACTGCGCCAGCGCGATGAATCCCAGCGCCCACCACCGGCGCGAGCCCGTTGCCAGGTCCGACATGACGTCCTCCCGAACGCTCCCATGTACCCCTAGGGGGTATCGAGGATCGTCACGGTAACGCGCTCCGCGATCCGACGCAAGTACCCCCTGGGGGTATATCGAAGCGAGCTCGGCCCGAGCCGCGGACCTCGGTCTTCGAGGGCCGGCAGCGGGCAGGCGAGAACCCGGGTGCGCCGACGGCACACCCGGGCATCGAACTACCTGCCGCCGGCGATGCCGCGCAGCGTCCTGACCTCGGCGGTCTGCGACCTGACGATCTGCCCGGCCAGCCGCTTCGCGTCCGGGTCCCTCCCGTCGGACTGCTCGTCGCGGGCCATCGCGATGGCACCGTCGTGATGCGCGATCATCATCCGGGCGAACAGGGCGTCGAACCGCTCACCCCGAGCGGCCTTCAGCTTGGCCAGGTCCGCGTCGGACATCATGCCGTCGGCCATGTCCATCCCGCCCGCCTTGGCGCCCGCCGCCGGAACCTTCTCACCCCAGGACCGCAGCCACCCGGACATCGTGCGGATCTCCGGGTTCTGTGCACCGGCGATCTGCGTGGCGATGCTCCTGACCCGCTCGCTCGACGCGCGGGACAGGACGAGATCGGTCATCGCGATCGCCTGCCGGTGGTGCGGGATCATCATCTGCGCGAACATCACGTCCGCGTCGTTGTGGCCGGCCGCGCCGGGGCTGGCCGAACCGTCCCGCCGGTTCATCGTCGAGTGGTCGGCGCCGGTACCGCCACCGCCGCAACCGGCGGCGACGGCGAGCACCGCCGCACCGGCCGCGACGCCCAGCAGGGCACGCCGAAGGTACGTGTGTCGGAACATGATCTGTGCTCGCTTTCGTTGTCGGTGAACGAGATGCGCGTGCGGCGCCGCGAGGGCACCGCGGCGGGCATCTAGATGCGCAACACCGACAACCGGACGAGAGCGGGGCCGGACCGGGGTGGTGGCGGGCCACGGACCGCCCGCCCGGACGGTGCCGGAGCCGGGCCCGGGCGGGCGGTTCGATCGCGGTACCGGAGCAGGGCGATCACGGCACCGGCCGACAGCAGGGCGGTGAGCACCGCCAGGCACATCAGGCTCGGGTCCATGCCGTGCGGGCCGGGCGTCGGCAGGTGCAGCACCGGGGCCAGCGCCACGATCGAGATCGCAACCGGGTACGACGCGGCGAACAACGGGTCACGCCGCGGAACCGGAGCACCGTGCGAAGCCGGAACACCGTGCGAAGCCAGGGCGACGTGCGAAGCCGGGGCGCCGTGCGGAACGGGGGCGGCGTGCTGAAGCAGGTCGCGCTGCGGCGATGGCTGGTGCCGCAGTGCCGAGCCGTGCTGGCCGGCCGGGGCCGCACGACTGTGCATCCCCGCGTCGCCGGCGCCGATCGCGGGATGGCCGAGGGTGTGCATCAGCGCGATGCCGCAGACCAGCAGCACGGCGAGCAGCGACCACCGCGTCACCCGTGCCGGCATCACCGCCACCTCCTCCCGTACCCCCCGGGGGTGTGTTCCGGTTCGCCAGGGTACCGGGCGGGACGCCACCGACCGCGGCGGGCCGTTTGCGGGAAACCGGCTGCCCTCCATACCCGCTCGGGGTATCGTACGCCGATGGTGACGGCGAGGGCGGCAGGATGACGGCGGTACTGCTGGTGGCCGGCGTGGCGTCGCTCGCCGTCCTCGCCCTGTACGGGGTGGGCCGGCTCGTGCGGGTCGCCGCGCAGGGCGCCCCGCGCGCCCCGTTCCTGTCCGGGAACCCGCCGGTCGAGCACGCCCTCTCCCGCTACCACGTGCGCTGGTACACGGTGACGATGCTGTTCCTGGCGTTCGACATGGAAATGGTCTTCATGTACCCGTGGACACTGGTCGTCGCCACCGTCGGTGCCAGCGCCGTGATCGAGATGTTCGCGTTCCTGGCCGTGCTCTTCGCCGGGGTGCTCTACGCCTGGCGGGAGGGCGCGCTGCGATGGGTCTGACCACGGCGCTGCGCCGCCGGACCCCGCTGCGGCCGCTCATCGTCACCGCACCGGGCGGCGAGCCGGCCCGGATGGCGGTGGAACGCTGGTGCGACCGGCACGCCTGGTCGCCCGCGTATGCCCCGGCGCAGGCCAACGCGCTGGTGGTCTGCGGCCCCGGGTCCGCCGCGCTCGACGCCGTGGTCGCCGAGGTCTGGCACCAGCTGCCGCTGCCCCGCCGGCGAGTCACGGTACGCGCCGCCGACGACGCCGACGCGGCCCTGCGGCACGCGCTCGCCGCCCTGCGCTCCCCCTCGTACCGGCCGGACGACGCCGCCGAGCCCGACGGCCACGGCACCGGCGGGCCCCGGTACCCCGAGCCCGATCAGCCGGCGCCCGACCTCCCCGCGCAGGGAGGACCCGGTGGGCACGACGGTCCCGGCGAGCCGGGTGGGCACCGGGAGCACGGCGAGCCGAGTGGATACGACGTGCACGGTCACGAGCACGGTGGGCACGACGATCGCGCACACGAGCACAGCGCACACGAGGGCGGGCACGAGCACAGCGGGCACGAGGACGGCGGGCACGGGCACGGGCACGGGCACGGGGGGATGGTGCTGCCGGGTGGGGTGGCGATGGCCGATCGCGGCGCCGACCGGGACGGGCTGATGCTGGATCGGCTGCACGTCACGCTCGGTCCGGCGCTGTACCCGTGGCCGGCCGGTCTGACGGTCCGGCTGGTGCTGCAGGGCGACGTCGTCCAGGAGGCAGCGGCCGAGCTGCTGCCGGCCGGGCCGCGGCACTCGGTCGTGCCGGCCGTGCGGCTGCTCGACCAGGCGCATTGCCTGCTGGTACTGGCCGGCTGGCCGGGTGCGGCGCGGGACGCCCGCCGGCTCCGCGACGCGGTGCGGGCCGGGGCGGCGCCCACCGGGTACCGGCGCTGGGCGACGCGGGTGCGACGCTCGCGGATGCTGCGCTGGTCGTTGTCCGGGCTGGGGCCGCTCCCGGGCGGCGGGCCCGGGACACCGACGGGCGCGGGATCGAGCGCCGGAGCCCGGGCACGGGCCGGTGCGGTGCCGCCAACCGGAGCCGGGCCGGCCAACGACGTGTACGGGCGGCTGTCGGCGTGGCTCGACGGGCTGGACGCGGTGTTCGCCGGGCGCGCGATCGAGCTCGTCGAGCCGGATCCCGGGCTGCTGCCGGCGGCGCTGGCCGGCGGTGATCTCGCGGCCGCCCGGTTGGTCGTCGCCAGCCTCGGCGCGGCTCCGGTCCACGAGCCTGTACCGGAGCGTGCCTGATGGTCCGGCAAGCTCCACTGTGGACGGCGCTGCTGGCCGGTGCGGTGCTGCTCGCGCTGGCGACGATCGCGGCGGTCGGTCGCGGGGTGGCGGTCGCCCGTCGCGCCGCCGGTGCCGGTACCCCGGTGGCCGAGGTGGCCCGGTTGCTGGCGCAGCAGCGCCGGTCGACGCTCGCCGCGGACCGGCTGTTGTGGCGGTCGGGGCCGGCCGCGGTGTGCGTGGCCGCGGCGCTCGCCGCCCTCGTCGTACCGCTGGGGCGGTGGACGGCGTGGGACTCGCCGGTCGGCGTCGTGTGGTTCAACGCGATGGAGGTCGTGGTGTGGGCCGGGCTGTGGCTGGTCGGCTGGGGCGCGAACTCGGTGTGGGGAGTGGTCGCCGGCTACCGGTTCCTGGCGCAGGGGCTGGCGTACGAGCTGCCGCACATGTTCGCGTTGACCACGGTGGCGCTGGGCGCCGGTTCGCTGCGGGTCGGCGACGTGGTCGCCGCGCAGTCCGGACTGTGGTTCGTGGTGTGGATGCCGGTGGCGTTCGTCGCCTACCTGGTCGCGGCGCTGGCGATGGCGTTCTGGGGGCCGTTCGACGCGCCCGCGCAGGCGGACCTGGCCGGCGGGCTCGGCGCCGAACTGTCCGGTGTGGACGCTCTGCTGCTGCGTGCCGGCCGGTACCTGATGCTGACCGCCGCGGCGGCGTTCGCGGTACCGGCGTTCCTCGGCGGCGGCGCCGGCCCGCTGCTGCCGGCGTGGCTGTGGTCGTTGCTGAAGACCGTTGCGGTGCTCGGGTTCCTGGTGTGGCTGCGGGATCGGTTGCCGACGGTACGGATGGAGCGGTACACCGAGCTGTCCTGGCTGGTGCTACTGCCGGCGACGCTGGTGCAGGCACTGCTGGTGGCGATCGTGGTGTTGCTGCGGTGAACGGGATGCGGTCGACGTTGGTGAGGTGAACGGGATGCAGCTGGTGGTCTTCGTGGTCTGCGCGGTCGGTGCGGTCGCGGCCGGCGCGGCGGTGTTCCGGGTCGACTCGATGGCCCGGGCGACGTTCGCGTTGCTCGCCTCGTTCGTGTTCGTCGCGGTCGACGTGCTGCTCCTGCACCTGGCGTACCTGGGGGTGCTGGTCATCCTGATGATGATCATGGAGATGGTGGTGATGGCCGTCTTCATGATCATGTACATGATGAACCCGGCCGGGTTGATGCCGATGAGCATGATGCACAACAGGAGAGGCGCGCTGGCGATCTCGGCCGGTACCTTCGTGCTGCTGGCGGCGGGCATCCTGCTGGTCCGGTGGCCGGCCCGGCGCGGCGCACCGCCGGCGGAGCCCACCCGGCAGCTGGGCGAGGCGCTGATGGGCTCGAAGATGCTGGTGATGATGGTGCTCGGGCTGGCGCTGTTCGCGACCATGGTCGCCACCGTGGTGCTGGCACAGCACCGGGGCCGCTACGACCGGTACGGGGACGAGCTGGAGCGCCGGGTCCCGGACGACCCGATCCGCGGCGGGGTGGGCCGATGATGCTGCAGCTGTTCCTGTTGCTCGCCGCGGCGCTGCTGGCGATCGGGCTGTACGGCGCGCTGTCCCAGCAGTCGATCGTGATGATCATGATGGGTCTGGAGCTGATGGTCAACGCGGTCATCGTGGCCGGCGCGGCGGCGTGGTGGTTCCTGGCTCCGCACCGGCCGGACGGCCAGGTACTCGTGGTCGTGGCGATCACCGTGATGGCGGTCGAGATGGCGATGGGGTTCGCGGTCACCACGGCGATCTTCCGGGCCCGCGACGTCGACACCACCGACGCGGCCGCGGACCTGCGCCGATGATCGCCCTGCTGCTGGTCGTGCTGCCGCTCGCCGCCGGGGTGGGGTTGCTCGGCGCCGGCCGGGCGGTGAACCGGATCGCCGCACCGGTGGCGGTAGCCGCCGCGGTGGGGTCGGTCGTGCTGGCGGCGATCGGCGCGGCGACCCGGCCGGCGGTCTCCGTGCCGCTGTTCGCCGGCTCCCCGGCCGGGCTGCGGATCGACGGGCTGTCCGCCGTGCTGGCGCTCACCGTGGCGGCGGTGACCCTGGCGGTACTGGTCTACGCGGCCGGTGAACTGTCCGCGGATCCGGGCCGGTGGCGGTTCTTCGGCCTGCTGCTGGTGTTCGCCGGCGCGATGCTGGTGACCGTCACCGCGACGACGCTGCCGGCGCTGCTGGCGGCGTGGGAGGTCATGGGCGCCACCTCCTACGCGCTGATCGGCTTCTGGCACGCCGACCTCGACCGGGTACGCGGCGGCGAGGTGGCGTTCCTGACCACCCGCACCGCGGACGTCGGCCTGTACCTGGCGGCCGGCGGCGCGGTCGCGGCGGGCGTACCGGGGTTGCGGCTGGCCGGGCTGGCGGCGGCTCCCGGTGGCTGGCGCGACCTGGTCGCCGCCGGCGTGGTGCTCGCGGCACTGGGCAAGTCGGCGCAGCTGCCGTTCAGCTTCTGGTTGTCCCGAGCGATGGCGAGCCCCAGCCCGGTGTCCGCGTTGCTGCACTCGGCCTCCATGGTCGCCGCCGGCGGGTACCTGCTGCTGCGACTGCACCCGCTGCTCGCGGCGACGTCCTGGGCCGCGCCGCTGGTCGCCTGGCTCGGTGCCGCGACCGCCCTGGTACTGGGCGCGGTCGCGGTGGCGCAGCGCGACCTCAAGCAGTTGCTGGCCGCCTCCACCTGCGCGCAGCTCGGGTACCTGGTGCTCGCGGCCGGCGTGTCCACGGTGGCCGGTGGCGCGCAGCAGTTCGTCGCGCACGCCGCGACCAAGAGCCTGCTGTTCCTGTGCGCGGGCGCCTGGCTGACCGGCCTCGGCACCAAGCAGCTGCCCGGGCTGGCCGGCGCCGCTCGGCGGTACCCGCTGGTCGGGGTGGTGTTCACGGTCGGCGCGGTGAGCCTGGCCGGGGTGCCGCCGCTGTCGATCTGGGCGGCCAAGGACGAGATCGTCACCGGCGCGTCGACACCGTTGTACGCGGTCGGGTTGGCGGCCACGCTGCTCGGTGCGGCGTACGCGGGGAAGGCGGTCGCCGCGGTGTGGCGGCGCGGGCCGGGCGACCGCGCGTACCGGGAGCAGCCGGCCGCGCCGGTCACCCGGTCGATGCGGGCGGCGCTGGTACCGCTCGCGGCCGGTGCGGCCGGCCTCGCCACGCTGTCGCTGCCGCCGGTGGCCGCCGCCTGGCGCCGGCTGCTCGGCGTACCGGGGGAGGCCGGCCCGACGGCGGCCGAACTGGTCCTCTCCGGCGCGATCGCGGCGGCCGCGTTCGCCGGGGTCGTCGCCCTGCAAGGGGTTTCGTCGCGCCGTGCGCGCTCGTCCCCCGCCGGACCACCAACCCGCCGAGCGCGCTCGTTCCCGGGCGGACCACCAACCCGCCCTGCGCCGGCCGCGGCGGGAGGACGCGGACAGCCGCGCGGCGCGGTGACGTCGGGCGCGCGACCGGGCGGTTCGGTGGCCGCAGCGAACCGGATGCTGGTCGACTGGCTGTGGCTGGAGCGAGCGGCCGTGCTGCTCGTCGCCCGGCCCGTGCTGCGGCTCGCCCGGGCGCTGGCCACCGTGGACGACCGGCTCGTCGACGGGGGCGTCCGGGCCGCCGCCCGGTCGGCCGCCGTACTGTCCACAGTGGCCGGTGCGGTGGTGGAGTTGCGGGTCGACACCGCGGTGCGCTCGCTCGCGGCCGGAGTGCGGCGGCTCGGCGCGTGGGCGCGGCTGCCACAGACCGGGCAGCTGCACCAGTACTACGCGCAGGCGCTGGTCGGGCTGGCGGTGCTGATCGTGCTGCTGATCGTCTTCGGGTCGAGGTGAGCTCGTGCTGCTGAGCCTGGTGGTGTTCTGGCCGTTGCTGGTCGGTCTCGGGGTGTTGGCGGTGCCGCGACTGCCGGACCGCGCGGTCCGCTGGCTGTGGGTCGCGGCCAGCGCGGTGGATCTCGCGCTCGTGGTGGGGATCTGGATCGGCTACCCGGGCCGGGGCATCGGGTACGAGACGAACCTGCGGTGGATCCCGTCGGTCGGCGTCGGTTACCACGTCGGCGTCGACGGGCTGTCGCTGCCGCTGCTGGCGATGACCGCCGTACTGTTCCTCGCCTGCGCGATCTACTCGCTGCGCCAGCGCACCCGGGTACGCGGGTTCGCCGCGCTGTTCCTGTTCCTGGAGACGGTCAGCCTGGGCCTGTTCGTCTCGCTGGACCTGATCCTGTTCTTCGTGTTCTTCGACCTGTCGATCGTCGGCATGTACTTCGTGATCGCCGGCTGGGGTCACGGCGACCGGCAGCGCTCGGCGCTGAAGTTCTTCCTGTACACCTTCCTCGGCTCGCTGGCGCTGCTGCTGGGCTTCATCGGGCTGTACCTGTCCGGTACCCCGCACACGTTCGACATGGTCGCGCTGACCCATGCCCACCCGCTGACCGGACTCGGCGGTACGTTGGCGCTGCTGGCGATCGGGCTCGGGCTGGCGATCAAGACACCGACGGTGCCGTTCCACACCTGGCTGCCACCCGCGCACACCGACGCCCCGGCGGCCGGCTCGGCGATCCTGGCCGGTGTGCTGCTGAAGATGGGCACGTACGGGTTCGTCCGCATCGCGATGCCGATGCTGCCGGACACCTGGCGCCGGTACGCCCTCGTCGCGGTGGTGGTCGGCGTGGTGTCGGTCGTCTACGGGGCGCTGGTCGCGCTGGCGCAGCGCGACTTCAAGCGGATGATCGCCTACACCTCGGTCAACCACATGGGCTACGTGCTGCTCGCGATCGGCGCCGCCGGGCTGCTCGGCTCCGGTGCCGCGGCGCGCTCGCTCGCCGTCACCGGCGCGGTCACCCAGATGGTCAGCCACGGGCTGATCACCGGCGCGCTGTTCCTGCTCTCCGGTGTGCTGTACGAGCGTGGCGGCACCTACACCATGGACGCCTACGGTGGCCTCGCCAGCCGTACGCCCCGGTTCGCGCTGCTGACCGCGGCCGCCGCGTTCGCCTCGCTCGGCCTGCCCGGCTTCTCCGGCTTCGTCGCCGAGTTCCAGGTGTTCGCCGGCAGCCTCGGGCCGGTACCGGTCGCCACCGCGATCGCCGTGCTGGGCATCCTGCTGACCGCCGCGCTGTTCCTCGCCGCGCTGCGCCGGATCTTCCTCGGCGGCTACCGGGCGCCGGGCGGTGCCACCGTCAGCGACCTGACCGTCGTGGAGGCGGTGGCGATCGCGCCGCTGATGCTGCTGGCGCTGCTGATCGGGGTACTGCCCCGGTTCCTGCTGGACCTGATCGAACCGGCCGCCCGTACCGCGGCGGAGCTGGTCGCGCGATGACCGCCCCGAACGAGCGGCCGGTCGCGCGATGACCGGGATGAACGAGGATCCGGCGGCGCTGCTGCCGGAGATCGCCCTGGCCGTGGCGGCCGTCGTCGGCCTGCTCGCGGGTTCGTGGCTGCCCCGGCGGCGGCAGTGGATCGTCCGGTTGCTCGCGACGATCGCCTGCGCCGTCGGCATCGTCGCCGCCGCCGTCGCGGCCGCCGGACCCGCCCGTACCGTGTTCGGCGGCAGCTACGCGATCGACACCGGGCTGGCCGCCGGCCGGATCGTCGTCCTCGCCGCCACCCTGCTGGTGATCGCGCTGGCCGGCACCGCGGTGTCCGGGCACCGACGGGAGACCGAGTTCGTCGTGCTGCTGGTGCTGGCCGCGCTCGGCGCGGTCGTGCTGGCCGGCGCCACCGACCTGCTGCTGCTGATCGCGGGTTACCTGCTCGCCAGCGTGCCGCTGTACGCGCTGACCGCGTTCGACGCCGACCCGGCCGGCACCGAGGCGGCCCTCAAGTACTACCTGATCGGGGCGCTGTTCGGGGTGGTGCTGATGCTCGGTGTCGCGGCGCTGCTGGCCGCCGGCGGCGGCACCGACTACCCGACGCTGGCCCGCACCCTGCCGGACGCGCCGCCGGTCCTGGTCGCCGCCGGGTTCGTCGGTGTGCTCGGCGGGCTGCTGTTCAAGGCCGGCGGCGCCCCGGCCCAGTTCTGGGTACCGGACGTCACCGAAGGCGCGAGCACGCCGGTCGCCGCGTTCGTCACCACGATCCCGAAGATCGGTGCGCTGATCGCCGCGTACCGGCTGCTCGACGTGGCGCTGCCCGGGGTCGCCGGTGCCCGGCTGCTGGTCGCGGTCGTCGCCGCCGGCACGATGACGCTGGGCAACCTGGCCGCGTTCGCGCAGACCAACCCGCGGCGGCTGCTCGGGTACTCCACCATCAGCCAGGTCGGGTACCTGCTGCTCGCGGTCGCCGCGGCCGGGCACGCCGCGCTCGCGCTGCCCGGCCTCGGCTACTACCTCGCCGGGTACGCGATCACCAACATCGGCGCCTTCGCCGTCCTCGCCGCGCTGCCGTCGTCCACTCTGGACGGTCATCGCGGGCTGTTCGGTCGGCGGCCGGTGCTCGCGCTGGCGCTGGTGGTCTGCCTGCTCGGGCTGGTCGGTACCCCGCCGACGGCGATCTTCGTCGGCAAGCTGTCGGTGTTCACCGCCGCGTTCGACGCCGGCCTGCTCTGGCTGGTCGTGGTCGCGGCGCTCAACACCCTCGCCAGCCTCTACTACTACCTGCGCTGGATCGTGCCGCTGTTCCGGCGCGGCGACGCGCCGCATCCGGTGGCCGGCCGGTGGCCCGCCGCGGTGGCGGTGACCGCCGCCGGGGGTTCCCTCGTGCTCGGACTCGCCGCGCAACCGGTCGTCCGCGCCCTCACCGCCGAGCTGTTGCGCTGACCCGGCCACCGTCGTACGACCGGGAGCCCGGACATCGCGTGGCCTCTCCACCGGGCGTGCGACACCTGGTGACCGGCGTCGTACCGGGAGAGGGGTCGCCGCTCGGGTTCTACCTGCGCTACGGCTTCACCGACACCGGAACGATGTTCGACCACGAGCGGGTGCTGCGACCGCCGGTGCACCCGGCATCGACGCCGTAACGCCGCCCCCGGCCCCACCGTCTGGGTTCCCGCGGGCCAGCCGGATGGCGAGCACGCCACACCGCGCACGGGTCGGTGAGGAGCCCTTCGCCGCCCGGTGTTAACTGGAGTCGCTCCAGTCTTGGTGGCGGAGCGATGGTGATTCTCGACGAGAAAGCCGGTTGGCTATGGCAACGGTGCTGGGCCCGCAGAAACTGGGACCACTGACCCCGCTGGTGGGCGAGTGGGAGGGAAACGTCGGTGTCGACCTGTCGTATCACAACAAGGACGACGAGGCGACCGAGACCGGCTACTTCGAGCGGGCCTCGTTCAAGCCCATTCCGGTCGTCGAGAACGGCCATCAGGTCATGGAGGGCCTCAACTACTCGATGACCGCTTGGCGGCACGGCGAGGAGGCCATGGACCCGTTCCACGACGAGGTCGGCTACCTGCTGTGGGACAAGAAGAACGGCCAGGTGATCCGGTGCTTCGCGGTGCCCCGCGGCCTGTCCATCCTGGCCGGTGGCGACGCCGGTGCGCGGGACCGGACGCTGACGTTCACCGCGACGCCCGGCTCGGACACGTACGGGCTGTCCCAGAACAAGTACCTGATGGAGCGGGCCCGGGCGACCGAGTACGAGAGCGTCTTCACCATCAACGACGACGGCACCTTCGGCTACACGTCCGACCTCGTCCTGGCGCTCGCCGCCACCGGCGAGACGATGCACCACACCGACCGCAACACGCTGCACCTGGTGAAGCGGTACCACCCGAGCGTCGAGTTCGGCTGACCGTTCCGGTGCGCTGACCACGCGGGCGATCACCGCGACTCGGAGTCGGGCACCGGCAGCGCCCGCCGGCGCCGCCGGGCCCGCAGCGTCCGCCAGCCGACGAACCCCGCGACGGCGAGCACGGCGGCGCCGAGCAGGTACAGCTCGTACCGGGTGACGAGGTGTTCGATCTCGGGCAGGTGCCCGCCCGCCAGGTACCCGAGGGTCGACCAGGCGCCCACCCACGCCGCCGCGCCGACCGCGTTGTACGGCAGGAAGCGGCGCCACGGCATCCCGGTGGCGCCGGCGAGCAGGCCGTTCGCCTGCCGCAGCCCCTCCACGAACCGGGCGATCACGACGACCTTGCCGCCGTGCCGGATCATGAACCGTTCCGCCCGCGCCAGCCGGTGCGGGGTGAGCAGCACGTACCGGCCGTACCGGTGCAGCAGCGGTCGGCCACCGAAGCGGCCGATGGCGAAGCCGATGTTGTCGCCGACCACCGCGGCGGCGAACGCGATGCCGGCCACGGCCAGGATGTTCAACCGGCCGTCGTGCGCCGCGATCGACGCGAGGATCAGCACGGTCTCGCCCGGCGCGGGCACCCCGAAGTCCTCCACCAGCACCAGCACCGCCACCGCGAGGTAGCCGTACTGGCCGAGCAGCGCGCCGAGGTCGGCGAACGCCGAGGTCACCGGGCTCGACCTGGCCGCAACAGGCCGGGCACCGCCGGCCGCACCACACGGTACGTGGCCAGCCGATCGCGCAGGCCCATCCCGCCCCCCGAGACCACCACCGTCGTCCCCATTATTACTACACCCAATGTCGTAGCCCAGCGCCGGACCCGGCCGATCGGAGCCGTGGACCACAGGCTCGTGCTCAGGGTTGGCGGGGGCGCGGGGGCGGGTGTTTGCTGGGTGGAACATCCCCGTACGAAGGAAGTACATCGTGCGCGTGAACGCGTATGCGGCACCGTCGGCGACCGAACCGCTGGTCCCGACCACCATCGAGCGGCGCGACGTGGGCGCCACGGACGTCCTGATCGAGATCCGGTACGCCGGGATCTGCCACTCGGACATCCACACCGTCCGCGGCGAGTGGGGCCCGATCACGTACCCGCAGGTGGTGGGGCACGAGATCGTCGGCGTCGTCGCCGAGGTCGGCAGCGAGGTGACCAAGCACCAGGTCGGCGACCGGGTCGGCGTCGGCTGCCTGGTCAACTCGTGCCGGGAGTGCGAGAACTGCCGCGCCGGCATGGAGCAGTACTGCCTGAACGGCAACGTCGGCACCTACGCCTCGGTCGACCGGGACGGCACGATCACCCAGGGCGGCTACTCGACGCACGTGGTGGTCGACCAGGACTTCGTGCTCCGGGTACCGGAGTCGATCCCGTTCGAGAAGGCGGCGCCGCTGCTGTGCGCCGGCATCACCACCTACTCGCCGCTGGCGCACTGGAAGGCCGGCCCCGGCACCCGGGTCGCCGTCGTCGGCATGGGTGGGCTGGGCCACATGGCGGTCAAGATCGCGCACGCGATGGGCGCGACCGTGACCGTGCTGTCGCAGTCGCTGAAGAAGCGGGACGACGGGCTCGCGCTCGGCGCCGACGAGTACTACGCGACCAGCGACCCGGACACCTTCGCGGCGCTGAAGAACCGGTTCGACCTGATCGTCAACACGGTCAGCGCGCCGCTCGACATGGACGACTACCTGCGGCTGCTCCGACTGAACGGCACGCTGGTCATCGTCGGCGCACCGCCGGAGGAGCTGCCGGTGCACGCGTTCGCGCTGTCCGGCCAGCGGCGTTCGTTCGCCGGGTCTGGCATCGGCGGCATCCCCGAGACCCAGGAGATGCTCGACTTCTGCGCCGAGCACGGCATCGCGCCGGAGACCGAGCTGATCTCCGCCGACTACATCAATGAGGCGTACGAGCGGGTGCTCGGCTCCGACGTGCGCTACCGCTTCGTGATCGACATCGCGACGCTGGCCTGATCCGGTCGCCACCGCCGGCCCCGGTCGGCGGTGGCGCCGCCGGCGCGGCTCGGGTTCGGGTCAGTCCGGGAGGTCGGCGATCCGGGTGGAGATCCGCTCCAGTACGGCGAGTTCGTCCCGGCTGAGGTGGTCCAGCAGGCGGCGCCGGACCGAATCGAGGTGACCGGGCGCGGCGGCTTCGAGGGTCCGGAACCCGGCGTCGGTCAGGTGGTAGATCGAGCCGCGGCCGTCGTCGGGGTCGGGTTCCCGTTCGATCAGGCCGCGTGCCTCCATCCGGGCGGCGTGGTGCGACAGCCGGCTGCGGCTCCACTCCATCTTCCTGGCCAGGTCCTTCAGGCCCCAGCGCCAGCCGTCCCGCTCGGACAGCGTGCTGAGCACCTCGTAGTCGGTCGACGACAGTCCCAGCGCGGTCAGGTCGCGGCCCAGCCGGGCCGGCAGCGCGGTGAGCAGCCGCCGCAGCGCCCGCCAGGACCGTTCCTCGTCGGCGTCCAGCCACCTCGTCTCGGTCACCCGACCAGTCTACGTTCTTTTGACATGTCACAGAGACCTGCGCTATGTTCGTTGACATGTCAAAGAATATCCGTACGCTACCGGTCCGGCCGGCGACCGCCCGCGACGCGGCCGAGCTGCTGGTGCTGCAACGCTGCTGCTGGGTCGACGAGGCCATCGCGAACGACACGCTCGACATCGCCGCGCTGCACGAGACGCTGGCCGAGGTCACCGCGGGCCTCGACCGCTGGCACACCTGGTGCCTCCGGTACGACGGGCGGCTGGTCGGCGCGGTCCGGGCCCGGCGCGCCGGCGACAGCTGGCATCTCGGCCGGCTGATGGTCGCGCCGGACCAGCGGGGCGCCGGCCTCGGCCGGGCACTGCTGCGGTACGCGGAGGCCCAGGCACCCGCCGGGATCAGCACGTTCGCGCTCGAAACCGGCCGGCACAGCACCGCCAACATCCGGCTCTACCGCAGCTGCGGCTACCGGCTCGTCGGCGCCGCCGGCCCGGGCGCGGTGCTGCTGACCAGGCCGGCCACCACCCGCCCGACGGCCGCCGAGGGCCAGCCGGCGACCGGAATCGCGGGCTGACCGGGACGGGGACGGTTCAGGGTTCGAGGTCGGTGAGGGCCCGGCCGGTCGGGAAGTCGAGCGGCACCGAGGCCTGGTCGTGCGCGATCAGCCAGTCGTCGCCGACCTTGCGGAAGCAGAACGTGCCGCGCACCCACATCCCGCCGGTGACGGTACCGTCCGCGAGCGTGCCGCGCAGCCGGCCGAAGCAGTGCGCGAACGCCACCACGTCACCGACCTCGACAGCCAGTTCCCGGGTGTCGTAGTGCAGGTCGTCGAGCATCGCGAACGCGCGCTCCCAGTTCTTCAGCTTCGCGTCCACCCCCACGTGCTGCAGTGGCGGTTCGACGTCGAAGGACACCACGTCGGGTGCGTAGCTGCGCCGCAGCGTGTCGAGATCCTTGCCCTCGATCCCCTCGATGACCGCGTCGATCCGCTGCCGGATCGCCGCCTCGTCCGCCTCGTGTCGTGTCGACATTCCCGTCGCCCTTCCGTGCGAGTGGATCCGGAGGTACCGGCGGAAACGGGCCTTCGGCGCGCTGACCGTCGGCACCTCCTGGTTCGATACCGGTACGACGACGCGCGGTCGCCGAACGTCAGGCCTGACATCCGGGCCGGCTGCCTCGTCGTACCTGATGAGAGGTCCGTACGGTCGGCGCCGAGGCGTCCCGGCGCGGGCCGCGGAGCCGACCGAGGGGGCAGCCGAAGCCATGACGACCGACCCGGTGCCGGGGCAGGACGGGGCCGACCCGGACCTGAGCGTGCTCATCGGCGAGCGCCGGCAGCTCATCAGCCTCGCGTACCGGCTGCTCGGGTCGCTGGCCGAGGCGGAGGACGCGGTGCAGGAGACCTACGCCCGGTGGTACGCGATGTCGCGGGAGCAGCAGGCGGCGATCGAGTCACCGGGCGCCTGGCTGAGCCGGGTGGCCAGCCGGATCTGCCTGGACCTGCTCGGCTCGGCCCGGGCCCGCCGGGAGCGGTACGTGGGGGAGTGGATCCCGGAGCCGGTGCCGGACCGTACCGGCTGGGTCAGCGGGCGCACCGCCGTCGAGGACGTGGACCCGGCCGACCGGGTCACCCTGGACGAGTCGATCAGCATGGCGTTCCTGGTCGCGCTGGAGGCGATGACGCCGGCGCAGCGGGTCGCGCTGATCCTGCACGACGTGTTCGGCTACTCGTTCGCGGAGATCGGCGAGATCACCGGCCGCACGCCGGCGGCCTGCCGCGAGCTGGCATCGGTGGCGCGGCGCCGGATCCGTACCGGGCGCCACCCGGTGACGCCGGTGGCAGCGCAGGCGGACCTGGTCCGGGAGTTCAAGCAGGCGTGGCAGGCGCAGGACATCGACGGGCTGGTCCGGCTGCTCGACCCGGACGCGGTGTTCACCGCGGACGGCGGTGGGCTGGTCCGCGCGGCGCTCGAACCGGTGACCGGCGGCGAGCGGATCGCGCAGTACGTCGTCGCGCTGTCCGGCCGGCTGGCCGACGGCATCACGATGACCGAGACCAGTGTCAACGGCCAGCCCGGCCTGATGATCCGGCAACACGACGCCGTCGTGTCGGTGTACGCGTTCGACGTCGCCGACGACCGCATCACGCGCATCTGGGCGGTACGCAACCCGGACAAGCTCCGCCGGTGGACGGTCGGCTGACCGCAGCACCGGTAGGGTCGGCCGCTGGCGTGCCCGCAGCGGCCCCGGCGCGCGAAGCCTCGTCCGGCCCGACGGCCGGTACGAGCGGGGGTGCGGTCAGGCGCGCGGCGGGGTGGCGCTCGGTTCGGCGGCGGGCCAGTCCCAGTCGGTGATGGTGCGGCGCAGCAGCCGGGCCGCGCCGGGCAGGTGGCTGTCGGCGCCCCAGTAGAGCGTGACGGTACGGCGGCAGTCCGGGCTGTCGACGGCGATCCAGACGGCCGGGAGCTGCACCTCGATCCGCCGGGCGAAGCCGGGTACGAGCCCGATGCCGAGGCCGGCGGCGATCAGGTCGGCGATGGCGCTGGGCTCGTCGACCTCGCAGACGATCCGCGGAGTGCGGTTGCGCGCCGCGAACAGCCGGTCGAGCAGCTGGCGCTGCCAGTGTCCCGGCCGGGCGCTGACGAACGGCTCGTCGGCGAGGTCGTCGAGGCGTACCGTCTCGCGGCGGGCCAGCGGATGACTGGTCGCCACGCCGAGGCCGACCGGCTCGTCGAACAGCGGCGTGGACGCCAGCCCGTTCGCCGGGATCGGCTGCGAGGCGACGCACAGGTCGACCTCCTGGGCGCGGAGCCGGCGCGCCATGTCCGCCGCCGGCGACCAGTTGAGCTCGACCTCGACGGCGGGGTGGGCCCGCTTGAACGCGGCCAGCGGGCCGGTCAGGGTCAGGAACGTCTCGGACGCCAGCCGTACGGTGCCGGCACCCTCGGCGGTGGTCTCGGCGACCGCGCGGCGCCCGGCGTCGAGCTCGCCGAGCGCGCGTTCGACATGCTCGCGGAACAGCCGGCCGGCGTCGTTGAGCGTCAGCCGGCCGCCCCGGTCGAACAGCGGGGTGCCGAGCTCCGCCTCCAGCCGCGCGACGGTACGGCTCAGCGACGGCTGGGCGACGCGCAGCTCGTCGGCCGCCCGGCTGAGGTGCTGCAGCCGGGCCACGACCAGGAACTGGCGGAGCGAGTTGAGCTCCAAGATGCCCTCCCTGCCATAACAGCAGTGTCATAACACCATCGCAATATTGGTCTTGGTCAAGATAACGCTCGGGCCATAGCGTCGAACCGTTCGTACCGACGATCGAGGAGGCGCGGTGACCACCGCAGCGAAGACGCTCCCACCCGCCCGGGCGGTGCCGCGGACCGGACCGGCCGGCTGGGTGCTGCGGTCCGTCGTCAGCGCACACGTCGCCGCGATCCTCGCCCAGCCGGTGTTCGCCGGCGTGTACCTCAGCGGCGACTTCGACGCGCTCGGCTGGCACGCGACCGGCGCCGACATCGTCACCACGCTCGGCTACGTCCAGCTGGTGGTCGCCGTCGTGGCCTGGGTACGGCTGCGCCAGCCCGGGCTGTTCCTCGGCACGGTCGCGCTGGTCGCCGCCGAGACGGTGCAGTACGTCGCCGGCATGGACGGCGCGCTCTGGCTGCACCTGCCGCTCGGCGTGCTGACCATCGCCGGGCTGATCGGGCAGTTCGTCGCCGTCTGGCTGCGCCCGCTGCCCCGCGTCGCCCGAGCCGCCGACGACCTGCCGGAGGCCACCGACGAGCCACGCACCGGAACCGGCGGACGAGAAGCCCGACTCACCGGGGAGGCCGGCGATGAGTGAGTACGGCGTGGAGCGACGGCGGGTGTTCGGCATCGGTGGCGCGCTGGGGATGCTGGCCGCGGGCGGCCTGACCGCCTCGACGGTCCTGGCACGCCGGCCGGCGGTCACCGGCGCCGAGCTGCGCAGCGCGGTGCCGCTGCCCGTGCCGTACCGGACGCCGCTGCCGGTGCCGACGGTGCTGCGGCCGGTCGACACCGCGGGCGGGGTGGACCGGTACCGGGTGACCCAGCGCGCGGCGCGGGTGCCGATCCTGCCGGGCGTCGACACGCCGATGTGGACGTACGAGGGGGCGTTCCCGGGGCCGACGATCGAGTCCCGGCGCGGCCGGCCGGTGACCGTCACCTACCGCAACGAGCTGCCGGTGCCGACGGTGGTGCACCTGCACGGCGGGCGGACGCCGGCCGAGTCCGACGGGTACCCGACCGATCTGGTGCTGCCGCGGGGCTGGCGGGACCCGATGGACGGGATGCGGCACCCGGCCGGCATGGCGGGGATGGCCGATCCGCGGGCGGTGGTGACCAGGTCGACCCGCACGCACACGTTCCCGCTGGACCAGCGGCCGACGCTGCTGTGGTACCACGACCACCGGATGGACTTCACCGCGCCGGCGATCTGGCGCGGGCTGGCCGGGATGCACGTCGTCCGGGACGACGCCGAGGACGCGCTGGGCCTGCCGGCCGGGCCGCGCGAGCTGCCGCTGATGATCACGGACCGCGCGTTCGCCGCCGACGGCGGCCTCGCCTACCCGGCGCTGGACCCCACCCTGCGCGAGCGGCCCGGGGTACCGGAGCGCTACCTGGCCGGGGTGCTCGGCGACGTGATCCTGGTCAACGGCGCGCCGTGGCCGGTGCACGAGGTCGACGCGGCCCGCTACCGGCTGCGGATCCTGAACGCCTCCAACGCCCGGCACTACGAGCTGGAGGCGGTCACCGACGACGGGCGGCGGCTCGACCTGGTCCAGGTCGGCGCCGACCAGGGGCTGCTCGCCGCGCCGGTCGCCCAGCGGCGGCTGCCGATCGCGCCGGCCGAACGCTACGACGTGGTCGTCGACTTCGCCGCCGTACCGGTCGGTTCCCGGGTCCGGCTGCGCAACCGGCTCGGTACCGGCCGGACCCGCGAGGTGCTGGCGTTCCGGGTCGCCCGCAAGGCCGCCGACCGCAGCCGGATCCCGCGGGTACTGTCCCGCGACCTGCCGACGTGGCACCGCGGCGACGCCGTCCGGGTCCGCGACTTCGCGTTCCGGGCCGGCCGGATGGACAGCGGGCACGGATGGCTGATCGGCGGGCTGCCGTTCGATCCGGCCCGGTCGGACGTCACCGCCCGGCTCGGCGACGTCGAGGTGTGGCGGCTGATCGCGGACGTGCACCACCCGGTCCACCTGCACCTCGTCGGCTTCCGGGTCCTGTCCCGCGGCGGTCGGCGGCCGCTGCCCACCGACGTAGGCCTCAAGGACACCATCGCGCTGCGCCCGGGCGAGTCGGCGGAGATCATCACCCGCTTCGACGGCTACCGCGGCCGGTACCTGTTCCACTGCCACAACGCCGAGCACGAGGACATGGGCATGATGGCCAACCTCGACATCGTCTGACGCGGCGCCGATCAGCCGCGCGACCCGGCGTGGCCGAGCGCGGCGGCCAGCCCGTCCAGCACGTACCCGAGGCGGCGGGCGAACCGCTCGTCCGGCTCGTCGGCCGGGCCGGCACCGACCCGGCCCAGCTGCGGGTGGTCGCCGGCGGCCACGACCCGGTCGAGGTACGCGGCCTGCTGCTCGCGCCAGCCCGCCTCGCTGAGGCCGGCGCGCCGGCGTGCCTCCTGCCGGCCCCACTCGTCCTGAACGAACCCGAGCGTGAACGCGTCGACAGTACCGATCAGGTCGAGCATCCGGTCCGTGGACAGCCCCAGCCCGGCGACCGCGGCGAGGGCGAACTCGGTACGGGCCAGCGAGTGCGGTCCGAGGCCGGGCCGGGACAGGTAGCCGGCTACCCACGGGTGCTCCCGCACGGTCCGCCGGGTGGACCGGGCCAGCGTGGTGAGGTCTGCGCGCCAGTCGCCGGACGGTCGATCCGGCAGCGGTGCCGCGCCGACGACCTCGTCCACCATCAGGTCGATCAGGTCGTCGCGGGTGGCGACGTGCCGGTAGAGCGACATGGTGCCGGCGCCGAGCCGCTTCGCCACCCCGCGCATGGACAGCGCGTCGACGCCCTCGGCGTCGGCCAGCTCCAGCGCGGCCAGGACGATCCGGGTCGGGCTCAGCGCCGGCTTGGCCCGGTCGGCCCCGTCGGGCAGCCGGGCCCACACCCAGGCAGCCGCCTGCTCCTCGCGTTCCTGCTTCGCCCGCCGATCCGCCATCGCCCCGCCTCGTCTCGTCTCGCCGCCATCTTGCGTGCAGAGTACGCCACGCGTACGCTGCACGCATCAATGCGTACGATGCACGCCTCCGCGTACGATGCACGCCTCCGCGTACGGTGCACGCCTCCGCGTGCGGCGCACGCACGAACCGCCGGTGCGACCGGCGTACCCGGACCGGGAAGGATCGTCATGCCACCGACAGCGGCACCACCTCCGCTGGCCATCGAGGCCCGCGGCCTCACCAAGCGGTACGGCGCCACCTGCGCGCTGCGCGGCGTCGACCTGGCCGTGCCCGCCGGTACCGTCTGCGGCCTGCTCGGGCCCAACGGCGCCGGCAAGACCACCGTCGTGCGGATCCTCGCCACACTGACCCGGCCGGACGCCGGCTCCGCCACGGTCGCCGGGTGCGACGTGGTCGGCCGGCCCGACCAGGTGCGCTACCGGATCGGGCTGGCAGGGCAGCACGCCGCGGTGGACGGCATCCTCACCGCCCGGGACAACCTGCGGATGTTCGGCCGGCTGTACCACCTGGGTGCACGGCGGGCCCGGGACCGCGCCGACCGGCTGCTTGCCCGGTTCGACCTGACGGCGGCGGCCGACCGGCCGGTACGGACGTTCTCCGGCGGAATGCGGCGCCGGCTCGACCTGGCGGCCAGCCTGATCCTCGCGCCCGCGGTGCTGTTCCTGGACGAGCCGACCACTGGACTCGACCCGCGCGGCCGCAGCGAGGTGTGGACTGCGGTCCGGCGGCTCGTCACCGACGGCACGACGGTCCTGCTGACCACCCAGTACCTGGACGAGGCGGATCGGCTCGCCGACCGCATCGTGCTGGTCGACGACGGTCGGGTGCTGCGCTCCGGTACGCCGGCCGAGCTCAAGGCGCAGGCCGGCGGCGAGCGGCTGGAGGTGGTGCTGCGCGATCCGGCCGACCTGGACCGGGCAGTCGCCGCCGTCGCCGCGGCCACGGACGCCGAGCCGGTACCGCAGCCGGGCGGCGGGCGGCTCGGCGTGGCCGTACCGGACGGGTCGGCCGCGCTGTTCGCCGCGGTCCGGGCGCTCGACGCGGCCCGGATCGCCACCGCCGACGTCGGGGTCCGCCGGCCCACCCTGGACGACGTGTTCCTGCGGTTCACCGGGGACGCGGCGGAACGGCAGGGAGCGGCATGACGACCCCCTTCGCGCTGCCGGCGGCATCCGCCGGCGCGCTCGCCCGGCTCGGCTGGACGCTGGCGGACGGCTGGACGCTGGCCCGGCGCGAGTTCGCCCAGCTGCGCCGGCAGCCCAGCGAACTGGTCACCATGCTCGCCGTCCCGGCCATGCTGGTGCTGCTGTTCGGGTACGTGTTCGGCGGCTCCATCCAGGTGCCGGGCGACGGCGACTACCGGTCGTACCTGATGCCCGGCATGTTCGCGATGGTCGCCCTGCTCGGCGTCGCCAGCAGCGCGACCATGATCGCCACCGACATCGGCGCGGGGGTGATGGACCGATTCCGCTCACTGCCGATGGCCCGCTCCGCGGTACCGCTGGGCCGGGCGGTCGCCGACCTGCTCACCGGCGCCGCCGGGATCGCGGTGATGGCCGGGCTGGGCCTCGCGGTCGGCTGGCGGCCGCACGGCTCGGTGGCCGCCACCGCCGCCGGGTTCGCGCTGGTCCTGCTGCTGCGGTTCGCGACCACCTGGGTCGGCATCACCATCGGCCTGTCGGTCCCGCCGGCCACGGCCGAGGCGATGGTCCCGGTCGTCTTCCCGGTCACCATGCTGTCCAACAGCTTCGTCCCCACCGACGGGATGCCGGCGTGGCTGCGCACCGTGTGCGACTGGAACCCGGTCAGCTCGCTCGTCGCGGCCTGCCGGGACCTGTTCGGCAACCCCGGCGGCGGGCCGCACCCGGCGCTGCCGGAACAGCACCCGGTGGCGGTCACGCTGCTGTGGGCCGGCGTCCTGCTGGCGGTCTTCGTACCGCTGGCGACGGCCCGGTACCGGGCCAGCGGGCGCTGACCGGCGGCGACGGCGGGAGAATCGGCGGATGGACGGTTCGGTACTCGACCGGGCGCGCGGCGGCGACGCCAGCGCGTTCCGGGAGCTGGTCGAGCCGTACCGGGGCGAACTGCACCTGCACTGCTACCGGATGCTCGGCTCGCTCGCCGACGCCGAGGACCTGGTCCAGGAGACGCTGCTCGCGGCGTGGCGCGGGCTGGGCGGCTTCGCCGGCCGCTCCTCGGTTCGCACCTGGCTGTACCGGATCGCCACCAACCGCTGCCGCAACGCGCTGCGCGACGCGAGCCGGCGCGTGCCGGCCGAACCGGTACCGCCGTTCGTTCCGCCGGCGCCGTCCCGGCGGGCCACGGTGACCTGGCTGCAGCCGTACCCGGACGCGGCGCTGGACCGGATCGCCGAGCGCGCACCGGACCCGGCCGCCCGGTACCTGAGCCGGGAGACGGTGGAGCTGGCGTTCGTCGCCGCGGTCCAGCAACTGCCGCCCCGGCAGGCCGCGGTGCTGCTGCTGTGCGACGTCCTCGACTTCGGCCGTACCGACGTCGCGGAGATGCTGGACACCACCCCGACCGCGGTGAAGGGCGCGCTGCAGCGCGCCCGCGCCGGTCTCACCGCGAACGAGCACCGGCCGGCCGGGCCCGATGCGGGCGAGCGGGCGGTGGCGCGCCGGTTCGCGGCGGCGTTCACCGCGGACGACGTCGACGGCGTGCTGGCGCTGCTGACCGACGAGGCGTGGCTGGCGATGCCGCCGGCGCCGCACGAGTACCACGGTGCGGCGGCGATCCGCGCGTTCCTGGCGGCCAGCGCTCGGGGCCGGGGCGGCCGGCGGCTCCGGCTGGTAACGGTCGGGGCGAACCGGCAGCCCGCCTTCGCCTGTTACCTGGACGACCGGCCGGCCCCCGCCCGCGCGACACCGGAGGATTCCGCCGCCACGCGTTCGGCAACGCCGGACGGCGCGTGGTCGGTGACGCCGGACGGCGCGTGGTCGGTGCCGCCGGACGGCGCGTGGTCGGTGACGCCGGACGGCGCCGAGTCGGTGACGCCGGACGGCGCCGGGCCCGGGACGTTCGACGGGATCGTGGTGCTCACGCCGGCGGCTGGCCGGATCGAGCGGATCACCCGGTTCCTGGATCCGAGCCTGGCCGCCGCCTTCGGCCTGCCGCCGCACCGCGGCTGACCGTTCCGATCCCGCCCGCGCCGGTGTCTGTACCAGTGTGTCCGGGCGGCGTCGTGACGAGGAGACGGCCTGTCCGGGCCTCTTGCCGGCACGACACGGGAGGTAGTCATGGATCGAAACAGCACGGCGGTCACGGCCTACTACGAGCTGCTCGCGGGCGGCACGGCGTCGTTCGACCCGGTCCGATTGCGGCCGCTGCTGGCCGACGACCTGGTCTTCGAGGGCCCGATCGCCGGCCGGGTGGTCGGCGCGGACCGGTTCGTGCACGGGGTCACCGGGTTCGTCGAGACGATGCGGGGCATGACGATGCTGCACCGGCTGGCCGGCGACGGCGAGGCGGCCACGCTGTACGACGCGGAGCTGCCCGGTGGCACCGTCCGGTTCGCCGAGTTCTTTCGGCTCACCGAGGGCCGGATCACCGGCCTCCGGCTGCTGTACGACGCGGACCGGTACCGCGCCGCCGGCGGCCGCTGACCCGCTACCAGCCCCCGCCGTTCGCCCGACTCGCCCGCCGCCCGGCGTCCACGCGACTCGGCCTCGGCCGGGCGGCCGGCGCCCCCAGACCCGACCTGAGCCCGACCCACCCGGCGCTCGGCTGAGCGGCGCGCGGCTCGACCGGGCCGCGCGGGGTCGTCGGTTCCGGTGACTCGGGGGTCCGGGACCGAGCACCGCCGTAGCGTGACGGTACGGGGCCGGCGAGCCGGGGAGCGGCGGTGGACGGGGCGACGGGGTCGGCGACGGGCCGCGGCACGCTGTCCGGCGCGGGGCTGCTGCGGCTGGTACTGCTCGGCGCCGCGATCGGCATCCCGGCCGCGTTCGCCGCGGCCGGTTTCCTCGCCCTCGTGCACTTCGGCGAGCACTGGCTGTGGACCGACCTGCCGTCGGCGTTGCACCACCGCGCCCCACCCTGGTACCTGGTGGTCGGGTTGCCGCTGGTCGGCGCGCTGATCGTGGTCGCGGTGCGGCGGCTGCTGCCGGGCGACGGCGGGCACCGGCCGCTGCAGGGGCTCGGGGGTGGGGCGACGCCGGTCGCCGCCGGCCCCGGCGTGGTGCTCGCCGCGCTGGGCACGCTGCCGTTCGGTGCGGTACTCGGGCCGGAGGCGCCGGTGATCGCGCTCGGTTCGGTGCTGGGCGTCGCGGCGTCCCGGCTGGTACGGCTCGATCCACGGCGCACCGAGGTGCTGGCGCAGGCGGGGTCGTTCGCGGCGATCTCGGCGCTGTTCGGCGGCCCGGTGGTGGCCGGGATGCTGCTGCTGGAGGGCGGCCTGGCCGCCGGCACGGCGCTGCTGCCGATGCTGCTGCCCGGCGTGGTGGCCGCCGCGATCGGGTACGTGATCTTCATCGGGTTCGGCAGCTGGGGTGGCCTGAACACCCCCGGTCTGACCGTCCCGCACCTGCCCGCCTACCAGGGCCTGCACCTGTACGACCTGCTCGTGGCGGTCGCCGTCGGGGTGCTGGCGGCACTGCTGGTCGCCGTGGTGCACCGGGCCGCGACCCGGGTGGAGCGGCTGCAGCAGCGGCTGGGGATGGCGCCGGTACTGCTCGGTGGCGGCCTGCTGGTGGGTCTGCTCGCGCTGGCCGTCACCTGGTTCGGCGCGAACTCGGCCGACGTGCTGTTCTCCGGCCAGGCGTCGCTGCCGACGCTGGTCGGCGCGGGCAGCGTCGGCGCGGTGCTGGTGCTGCTCGTCGGCAAGGCGCTGGCATACGTGGTGAGCCTGGGTTGCGGGTTCCGCGGCGGGCCGATCTTCCCGGCGGTGTTCCTCGGCGTCGCGCTGGCGGCGGTGGCCACGGTCGGCTTCGGGGTGTCGCCGACGCTCGCGATCGCGGTGGGTACCGCGGCCGGGATGGCGGCGCAGGCCCGGCTGCTGTTCTCGCCGCTGATCTTCGCCACGCTGCTGGTCGGCCGCGCCGGTACGGACGCGGTGCCGGCGGCGGTGCTCGCCTCGGCGGCGGCCTGGCTGGTGAGCCGGGCGCTCGCCGGCCGGGAACAGAATTGACAGTGCTTATATAAGCACTGTTATATTGGCGGCGTGGCAGACGAACACGGGGACGACCCGACCGAACGCAGCCGGTGGCGACCGGTCCGGCTGCTGCTGACCGCGGTGGACGACGAGATCGCGACCGTCTACGCCGAGGCGGCGATCGAGGGGCTGCGGCCGACCTGGGTGATGGAGCTGATCCGGCTGCACCGGCGCGGCCCGATGACCATCGCCGAGCTGGCCCGGTCGGTGCAGGTGACGCACTCCGGGGAGAGCCAGAAGGTGGCCGCGATGCGCGCCGCCGGGCTGGTCCGCACCGTGCCCGGCCCCGACGCGCGCAGCAAGCGGGTGACGCTCACCGCGAAGGCGACCCGGCTGGTCGACCGGCTCACCGCCGAGTGGGAGGCGACCGAGGCCGCGATCGAGGAGCTCGAGGACGAGGTGCCGTACCCGCTCAGCCAGGTCGTCACCGACCTCCGGGAAGCGTTGGCGCGCAAGAGCTTCCACGACCGGATCCGGGACCGACTCGACCGGGACCCGCGATGGGGGTGAGCGGCGCGCTGCTGGACGTCACGCCGCTGCGCACCTCCCCCGCGTACCGGCGGCTCTGGCTCGGCGGGGTGTTCTCCGGCTTCGGCAGCCAGGCGACCATGGTCGCGGTGCCGTACCAGATGTGGCAGCTGACGCACAGCACCGTGTGGACCGGCGCGGTCGGGATCGCCCAGGCGGTACCGCTGATCGCGGTCGGCTTCGCCGCCGGCAGCCTGGTGGACCGGGTCGACCGGCGCCGGCTCTACCTGCTCGCGCTGACCGGCCAGGCGCTGTGCTCGGTGCTGCTCGCGGTGCAGGGCTTCGCCGGCGTCGTACCGGCGATCGGGGTGCTCGCGATCGTCGCCGTGCAGTACTGCTTCGTGTCCACCGGCGGCCCCGCGGCCCGCACGTTCATCCCCCGGCTGCTGCCGCCGCAGCAAGTCGCCGCGGGCCTTGCGCTGAGCCGGATCTCGTTCCAGGGCACCATGCTCGTCGGGCCGGCGGTGGCCGGGCTGATCATCGGCGCCTTCGGCGTCGGCGGCTGCTACCTGATCGACGCGGTCAGCTTCCTGCTCGCCTTCTACGGCGCGGCCCGGCTGCCCGCGATGCGGCCGGACGGCGAGTCGTCCCGGCCCGGACTGCGCGGCGTCACGGACGGTCTGGCGTTCCTGGTCCGCACCCCGGTGGTCCGCGGCGCGCTGCTCACCGATCTGGCCGCGACCGTGTTCGCCATGCCGATGAGCCTGTTCCCGATCGTCAACGCGGAGCGGTTCGGCGACGACCCCCGCACGTACGGGCTGTTCCTGACCTCGATCGCGGTCGGTGGCGTGGTCGCCTCGGCGCTGTCCGGTACGTTCACCCGCCGGGCCCGGCCCGGCCGCGCGATGCTCGTCGGCGCCGCCACCTGGGGTGCCGCCCTCGCCGGGTTCGCGGTCGCGCCGAACGCCTGGCTCGGGCTGGGATTCCTGGCGATCGCCGGCGCCGCCGACACCGTCTCGGTCGTCTCCCGCAGCACCATCGTCCAGCTCGCGACTCCGGACGCGCTGCGCGGCCGGGTCGCCGCGGCCGAGCAGGCGGTCGGGCAGGCCGGGCCGGACCTGGGCAACCTGCGCGGCGGCCTGGTCGCCGGCTGGACCTCCGGTACCTCGGCGCTGCTGTCCGGCGGGCTCACCTGCCTGGCCGGGGTCGTCGCCATCGCCCTGACCACGCCGGCGCTGCGCCGCGCCCGTACCGAGCCGGAACCGGTCGCCGAGCCGGCCCGTACCTGACGTCCGGTGCGCTACCGGCCTGGGGTTCCTGGCCTATCATGTCGGGTATGTTGCGCCTCGTCATCGGTTGGAGCGGCTGGGGTTGGCTGACCCTGCCGTTCCTGGCCGCCGGGCTGGTGCTCGGGTTCGTGATCATCGGCGCCTTCGACCCGACGCTCGCCGACGCCGCCGGCACCGTGTGCCTGTTCTCCGGGTGCGTGCCGACCTGGATCCTCGGCCGCCGGCTCAACCGGGACGCGCCCGACCACACCCTGTACGGGATCCAGATGCAGACGTGGGCCGTGATCTACCTGATCGCCGGGCTGTTCCTCACCGCCCTGGTGGTCGTGGAGCTGACCGCCTTCACCTGAGCCACCACCGAACCCCGGCCCGTCGTCGCGGTCAGGCGAGGCTGCGCTGGGCTTGGTCGATGAGGCGTTGCAGGTGCAGGCCGCGGTGCACGTCGAGGTCGGCGGTCCGGCCGGTGCGGACCGCGGCGGCGAACTCGCGGCGCAGCGTCGCCCAGCGTTCGGCGTCGTCGGCGGTGTCCGCGGACAGCGCGGCGAAGTCCAGCGACAGCGCGCCGGTCGGGCCGAACAGCTCGAACGTCTCGTACCGGCCGTCGCCGGTGCGCGGCACCACGCCGGACAGCGCCAGCTGGCTCACCGCGCCGCCGGCGTGCCGGCAGGTCAGCGTCAGGTACCGGCGGGAGTCGCCGGCGGCGGTCACCTGCTCGATGGTGCCGACGGCGGCGTCCAGCAGGTCCAGCGCGTGCGGGCCGATGTCGTGCAGCGCACCGTGTTCCAGCCGCCAGCCGTGCGCGTAGTCGCCGGCGATGAACGCCCCGGTCAGCTGGCGCGCCTGCGCGCCGTAGGTGTCGAACGCCGCCGCGCGGGCCAGGAACTCGCGCACCCGCGGCCGGTACCGGTTGCTCAGCGCCAGCTGGCTGACCACCCCGGCCGCGTCGACCGCCTCGGTCAGCGCGACCGCCTCGGCCAGGGTCAGCCCGATCGGCTTGTCCAGCAGCAGCGCCTTGCCGGCGCGCGCCGCCTCGACCGCCATCGCCGCCTGCACGTCCGGCGGTACGGCGAACGCGACCGCCTCGCACTGCGCGAGCAGCGCGGCGTAGTCCTGGTACGCCTCGGTGCCGTGCGCGGCGGCGAGTTCCCGCGCCGCCTCCGGCCGGCGGGCCCAGACGCCGACCAGCTCCGTCTCCGGTCCGCCGGTCAGCATCGGCGCGTGCATCCCCCGCGCCCACGGCCCCGCCCCGACCAACCCCACCCGTACCGGCTGTGCCTCAGTCATGCCCCGACCCTACGGTCCGGCGTACCGGCGGGCGGCGTGACGCCGGGCACCGGCGTTCGCTAGCGGCGCTCGGTGAGCCGGACGCTGAGGTCCCAGAGCTGCTGCTGGACGCGCGGGTCGTACGCGTCCGGGTGCGCCCGCGCCGTCTCGGTGCGGTCGAAGAACTGCCCGGTGACGCCGTCGAGCCGCGGGTCGAGCACGAGCCGGCGGGTCGCCCGCAGCCCGGTCTCCAGCGAGTCGACGCTGTGCCCCACCGTCTGCAGCACCATCTTGGTCGGCATGTACGTGGCCGGGTGCAGGCTGTTGACCGTCACCCGGCGCGGGTCGAGCTGGCGGGCGAACACCAGCGCGGTGGTGATCATCGCGAGCTTGGACTGGCCGTACGCGCGGGTGCCGGTGTAGCCGTGTGCCAGGAACGGGTCGTCGAAGTCGATCGGCGCCTGCCCGAGCGAGGCGACGTCGACGACCCGCGCCGGGGCACCCCGGTCGAGCAGCGGCAGCAGCCGCCGGGTCAGCGCGAACGCGGCGAGGTGGTTGACCGCGAACCGCAGCTCGTACCCGTCGACGGTGAGCCGGCGGTCGACGCCGTCCGGCTCGCCGCCGCCGACACCGGCGTTGTTGACGAGCACCGAGACGTACCTGGTGCGGCTCGCGATCTCGTCCGCGAGCCGGTGCACCTGCGCCAGCTCGGACAGGTCGGCGCGAGCGGTCTGGATGGCGGCCCGCTCGCCGGCGAGGTCGGCGGCCAGCTCGTCGAGCCGGCGCTGGTCCCGGCCGTGCAGGAGCAGCGTGGTGTCGGGTTCGCGGGCGAGGGCGCCGGCGAGCGCCCGGCCGAGCCCGTCGGTCGAGCCGGTGATCACGATGATCCGATCGGGCATCCGTCGCTCCCTGCCGCGGTTGTCGGGGCGCGACCGGGGGCCGGGCCGCGGAGCGCGGGTTCCGGCGACCACCGGTCGACCCGACCAGCCTACCCATTAACGAGACACCACGTCTAGGAATAACCGGTCACCCGGTACGGGTGGCCCCGTGCGCGGCGAACGAGTTGCGGTCACCGGCCCAGGCGCCCCGCGGTACCGCGGTCTCCAGCCGGTCGAGTTCCGCGGCGGTGAGGACGAGGTCCGCCGCGGCGGCGTTCTCGGCGAGCCGGTCGGCGTTGCGGGTGCCCGGGATCGGTACCACGTCGTCGCCCTGCGCCAGCAGCCAGGCGAGCGCGAGCTGGCCGGAACTGACCCCGTGCTCCGCCGCGATCGCCTGGACCTCGCCCAGCAGAGCCAGGTTGCGGTCCCGGTCGGCCCCGGCGTACCGCGGGTCACGGTCCCGGAACGGTGCGGCGGACGTGGCGCCGGCGAGGATGCCGGAACCGAGCGGCGAGTACGGCACGACACCGATACCCAGCCGGCGCGCGGTCGGCACCACCTCGTCCTCCACCTCCCGCCACCACAACGACCACTCGCTCTGTACCGCGGCGATCGGGTGCACGGCCGCAGCGGACGCCAGGTCCGCCGGACTCGGCTCGGAGATCCCGAGATGGCGCACCTTGCCGGCTCTCACCAGCGCCGCCATCGCGCCGATCGTGTCCGCCACCGGTACCGCCGGGTCCGGCCGGTGCAGGTAGTAGAGGTCGATGGTGTCGACGCCGAGCCGGCGCAGCGACGCGTCGCAGTAGCCGGCGACCCGGTCCGGGTGCGCGTCCAGCCGGGTGCCGTCGGCGTCCCGGACGATGCCGAACTTGGTGGCCAGAGTGACCTCGTCCCGGCGGGTGGCGAGCAGCCGGGACAGCAGCCGTTCGTTGTGCCCGGCGCCGTAGCTCTGCGCGGTGTCGAGCAGCGTGACGCCGAGGTCGAGGGCGCGGTGCAGGGTGGCGAGCGAGGCGTCGTCGTCGGCCGGGCCGTACCCCTGGGACATGCCCATGCAGCCGAGCCCGAGGGCGGAGACGGTCAGCGAGTCGCCGAGTGTGCGTTTCTGCATGACCCCGACGCTAGGACGGCCGTACAGTGGTGTCCCGCTGCCGTTGTTACCAGTACCAGGAGTACCAGGATGGCGCCGAACCCGCGCGAGCTCGGCGAGCTGCTGCGGTCCCGGCGGGCGCGGCTGAGCCCGGCCGACGTCGGGTTGCCGGCCGGCACCCGGCGCCGCACCGCCGGGCTGCGCCGCGAGGAGGTCGCCGCGCTCGCCGCGATCTCCCCGACCTACTACACGTTCCTGGAGCAGGGGCGGGCGGTGACGCCGTCCCGGCAGGTACTCGACGCGCTGGCGAGCGCGCTGCGGCTGGACGAGGGCGAGCGCGCGCACCTGCACGAGCTGGTGCACGGCGCGGCGCCGGCCGCCGAACCGCCGGCCGCGGAGACGCTCGCACCGGGGCTCGGTGCGCTGGTCGACCGGCTCGACCCGGCCCCGGCGTACGTGACCGGGCGGCGGTTCGACGTGCTCGCCGCGAACCGCTCGGTCCGTCTACTGTGGACGGACTGGCCGGCGGTGCCGGTCGCCGACCGCAACATCGTCTGGTGGATGTTCACCGACCCGGGCGCCCGCGACGTGCTCGTCGAGTGGGAGCACGAGGCCGCCGCACTGCTCGGCCGCTACCGGGCCGCCGCCGCGCGCTACCCGGACGATCCGTCGTTCCCGGCACTGACCGAGCGGCTGCACGCCGCCAGCGCCGAGGTGCGCGCCTGGTGGCCACGACACCAGATCACCCGCGTCGGCGGCGGCCACAAGCTGCTCCGCCACCCCACCCTCGGCGAGTTCCGGCTCGACCACCTGGTGCTCACCGTCGCCGACGTCGCCGACCAGAAACTCGTCGCGTTCGACGCACCGGCCGAGATCCTGGCCCGGCTGGCCAGCCTCCCCGACCCCTCGTCGGCGCACCGGCCGGGAACGTGACCCGACCGGCGGATCTGCCGGGCCCGCCGGCGTGCCACGATCGAGCGATGAACACCGGTTCGGACCAGCCGCGCCGATGAGGGCGCTGCTGGTCGCCGCACCGCTGCTGGGGCACCTGTTCCCGCTGGTGCCGCTGGCCGACGCGCTGCGCACCGCGGGCCATCAGGTACGGCTGGCGAGCGCCGGAGCGGCCGCCACCGACGCCGGCGTCGCCGTCGACGACCTGCTCCCCGGCTTCCGGTACCAGCCGGTCGCGCGCCGGGCCGCGCTGCGCCACCCGCTGCTGGCCCGCGCCGAGCACGCCGGTACCGCCGGGAACCGCGGCGCCGTGATCCGCCTCGCGGAGATCAACCGGCGGCTGCGCGCCCCGCTCGCCGACCTGGTGTCGTCGTTCGCCCCGCAGGTCGTGGTGTACGAGCCGAGCGCGCCCATCGCCGCCACCGTTGCCGCCGAGCACGCGCTGCCCGCGGTACTGCACGAGATCTCGCTGCGCGAGGGGCGGCCGATCGCCGCCGCCATCCTCGCCCGGCTCGGCACGATGGCCGGCACCGACCCGATCGGTACGTTCACGGTCGCGCCGGCGAGCCTGGTCGGCGAGCGGCCCGGCTGGCCGATGCGCTACGTGCCGTACGCGGCGGCCGGCGAGCTGCCCGGCTGGCTACGCGAACCGCCGCCGGACCGGCCGCGCATCCTCGTCACCCGCCCCACCGTCACCGGCCGCCGCCCGGACCGGCTGATGGCCGCCGCCCTCGCCGCGGCGGCACGGCTGGACGCCGAGGTCGTCCTGGTCCGGCCGGACCGCCGGCTGATGACCCGGCCGCTGCCGGACAACGCCCGCTGGGTCGAGTGGGTACCGCTGCCGTCCGCGCTGCGCACCGCCGCCGCGCTGGTGCACCACGGCGGCGCCGGCACGATGCTCACCGCCCTCGCCCTCGGCGTACCGCAGCTGGTACCCGCCGGGCCCGGTGACCGCCGCCACCACGCCATGCTGCTCACCGACCGCGGCGCCGGCCTCGCCGTCGACACCCCCGACCAGCTCACCCCCGACACCCTGGACCGCCTGCTTACCGATGCCGCCCTGCGCACCGCCGCCGCCGAGGTCCGCGCCGAGATCGCCGCCACGCCCGCCCCCGCCACCCTCGTCGACCGCCTGACCACCCTCACCACCTGACGCCCCGGATCCCGTGCACGAACGGCGTCGTGGGGGCGGCACGCTAGCGGGTCGGGCCGGCGGTCCCGTGCGATGAGACGGTGTGTTCTCGGTTCGTAGGGTGGGGTGGTGCGCGAACGTCGGAGCCTGCCGATGCTGCCCAGCCTGCTGCTGGTCGGCGTCCTCGCGACGGCGCTGTGGGGCGTGATCACGGTGTACAAGTCGGTCCTCCACTTCGGTGGCGACCGGACCACCGCACACGTCGATCGGTGCGAGGAGCGCAACAGCCGCGGGGGCAGCACCACGGTCTGCTACGGCACCTGGCGGGACGCGAACGGCACCGAGCACCGCGACGTGATCGCCGGCGCGGGTGCGTCGAGCGCCGGCCGGAACGTGCCGATCCGCGCGCTGGGCGACAACGCGCAGCTGGACAGCGCGCTGCCGCTGCTGCCGTACCCGATCGTCGAGTTCGTCCTGCTGGTCCCGACGATCGTGCTGGCCGTCGTCGTGGTCAACCGCCGCTACGGCCGTAACCGGTACGTCGGGCGCGGCCGGCCGCCCTACCCGCCAGGGCCGCCGCCCGGCTCCCTGCCCCAGCCGCCGGGAACGCCGCCCGGCTCCGTGCCGCGCCGGTGGTACCCGCGGCAGGCCCCGCCCCGTCCCGGCCCGCCGCTCCCGGGGTCACCCCGCCGGCGGTACTGAGTCCCGGACCTCGGCGCCGATCGGGGTGATCGAGAACCTGCGGGGGGTTCGCACCTTGTGGCGATGAGTCGTGCCGCGCGTGCCCACCGTCGGCTACGACGACGAGGCGCACGCGCTGGGGACACCGCGCAGCTCGCGACCCACTCGACCCGGATGACCGTCTCGTCGGTGCCGACCGTGCTGTTGTGGGCGGTGACGCTCGGGCTGGCGGTAGCGGTGGTACGCCGGCGGTGGGCACGGCTGGCGTGAAAGATGTCTCAGCCTGTGGATGGCGGCTTCGGGTTCGGCCGGGTGATGACGTAACGTGGCGGCCGATATGTTCCGCGGCCTGCTTCTCCTTCGCTGCCGCGACGAGGCCCGTTAGAGGCTGGCACCTCGTCGCGGAGGTGCCGCGTGCCGGTCGTTCCTGGTAGGTCGTGTGGTGGAATCCCCGGCCGAGCGAGGCTGGGGATTCCACCACAGACCTGGGCCATCCGCCCGTTTGGGCCTCTGGCGACGTCTTGTCGACCCCGATGTCGCCGCCCGAGGATCGTCACCGATATCCGCCCGTACCAGCAGCTCGGCCCGCCGCGGCAGACCCCGCCCGGCGCGCCGGAACACCGCCACCACGCGGTCGCGTACGGGCGCTCTCCCCGCAGCACGCGAAGAAGGAGTACGCCGCGATGACCGGCGCCACGTTCAACCGCCAGCAACCGTCCCCGATGCCGTACCACCGGTACCAGCCGTTCCACAGCTACAACAAGGTCGAGCTGCCGGACCGTACCTGGCCGGGCAACCGGATCAAGCGCGCCCCGCGCTGGCTGACCACCGACCTGCGTGACGGCAACCAGGCGCTGGTCGACCCGATGAGCCCGGAACGCAAGCGCCGCATGTTCGACCTGCTGGTACGCATGGGGTACAAGGAGATCGAGGTCGGTTTCCCGTCGGCCAGCCAGACCGATTTCGACTTCGTCCGGGAGCTGATCGAGGGCGGCCGGATCCCCGACGACGTGACGATCTCGGTGCTGACCCAGGCGCGCGAGCACCTGATCGAGCGCACCGTGCAGAGCCTGGTCGGCGCGCGGCGCGCCACCGTGCACATGTACAACGCGGCGGCGCCGGTGTTCCGCAAGACGGTCTTCGGCTTCGACGGCGACGGCCGGGCGCAGACGAAGGCGATCGCGGTCGAGGGCAGCCAGGCGGTCGTCAAGTTCGCCGAGCAGTACCTGACCGGCACCGACTTCGGCTACGAGTACTCGCCGGAGATCTTCATGGACACCGAGCTCGACTTCGCCATCGAGATCTCCGAGGCCGTGATGGACGTCTGGCAGCCCGGGCCGGGACGGGAGATCGTGCTGAACTACCCGTGCACCGTCGAGCGGTCCACCCCCAACGTGTACGCCGACCAGATCGAGTACATGAGTCGCAACCTGTCCCGGCGCGAGCACGTCTGCCTCTCCGTCCACACGCACAACGACCGGGGCTGCGCGGTGGCCGACGCCGAGCTGGCCGTACTGGCCGGGGCGAACCGGATCGAGGGCTGCCTGTTCGGCAACGGCGAGCGCACCGGCAACGTCGACCTGGTGACCCTGGGCATGAACCTGTACTCGCAGGGCATCGACCCGCAGGTCGACTTCTCCGACATCGACGAGATCCGCCGCACCGTCGAGTACTGCAACCAGATCGGCGTGCACGAGCGCCACCCGTACGCCGGGGACCTGGTGTTCACCGCGTTCTCCGGGTCGCACCAGGACGCGATCAAGAAGGGGTTCGAGGCGCGCGAGGCCGCGGCCGTCGCGCGCGGTGTGCCGGTCGACGAGGTCGCCTGGGAGATCCCGTACCTGCCGATCGACCCGCACGACGTGGGCCGCAGCTACGAGGCGGTCATCCGGGTCAACTCGCAGTCCGGCAAGGGTGGCGTCGCCTACCTGCTGAAGTCCGAGTACGGGCTGGACCTGCCGCGGCGGCTGCAGATCGAGTTCTCCGGCGTGGTGCAGCGGCACACCGACGACGAGGGCGGCGAGGTCGCCGCGGCCCGGATCTGGGAGATCTTCCAGCAGGAGTACTCGGTCGACCACCAGAGCGACCGGCGGGTCGTGGTGCACGACTACGTGACCCGGTCGGCCACCGACGACAAGCTGGAGCTCGGCGTGGAGTTCTCCGCCGACGGCGCGCGGCACAGCGCGACCGTCACCGGCAACGGCCCGATCGACGCGTTCGTCCGCGCACTGTCCGATGTGGACGTCACGGTCCGGGTCCGGGACTACGCCGAGCACGCGCTCACCAGCGGCGGTGACGCGGTCGCCGCCGCGTACGTCGAGTGCGAGATCGGCGACCGGACGTACTGGGGTGTCGGCATCGACGCCAACATCACCACCGCGTCGCTGCGCGCCGTCACCAGCGCCGTCAACCGGGCGCGCTGATCGCCGGTGCGGCGGCCGTCCGCGGCCGCCGCACCCGCCGGCGCACCGACACAGCGCGCCGGCACCCGGCCGCACGCCGAGCCGGCGCCGCTTCTGCACCCGGCTACGGCCCGAGCCGGCGCCGCGTGGCACCCGGCTGCGGGCCGAGCCGGCGCCGCGTGCGTACCGGCTCGGGGCCGGGGCGGCGGGCGGCAACGGCGGTCAGAGTCCGCCGGTGGCCAGCACGATCTGTCCGGTGATCCAGCGGGCGTCCGGTCCGACCAGCATCCCGACCACGTCGGCGATGTCGGCGGGCTCGCCCAGCCGTCGCAGCGGGGTGATCGCCGGGACGCCGGCGAGCGCCTCGGCGGTGTTGCTGCGCCGCAGCAGATCGGTGTCGGTGGCGCCCGGGCAGACCGCGTTGACGGTGATGCCGCGCGGGCCGAGTTCGGCCGCGGCGACCTTGGTGAGCTGTTCGACCGCGCCCTTGCTGGCGGCGTAGCTGGCGATGCCCGGCGCCGTGCGCACCGTGTTGAGCGTGGACAGGTTGACGATCCGGCCGCCGTCGCGCATGGTCCGTGCCGCGTGCCGCAGGGTCAGGAACACGGTGCGCGCGTTGACCGTCATGATGCTGTCCCACAGCGCTTCGTCGGTGTCGGCGAGCGGCGTGGGCGGGGTCTCCGCGGCGGCGTTGTTGACCAGGATGTCCAGCCCGTCGAGGTGCTCGGCGGCGGTGGCCAGCAGGCGGTCGACGGCGCCCGGCTCGGCGAGGTCGGCGCGGACCGGATGCGCCCGGCCGCCGGCCTCGCGTACCTCGGCGGCGACCTCGTTCGCCGCCTCGGTGCTGGTGGCGTAGTTGAAGACGACGGTCGCACCGTCGGCGGCAAGCCGCCGCACGATCGCCCGCCCGATTCCGCGTGAGCCGCCGGTGACGACGGCGCCCTTGCCCGACAGTACGGCCATTCGGTCACGTTACGCCCGGGCCGGTGTCCACCGTCCGGTGGACACCGGCGTCGAGGATCGGTCGACGGTGCGGCGCCGCGAGTGCGGCGATGCTGGCCGCATGACGCATCTCAAGGACGACGAACTGGTACCGGAGCTGTCCCGGCAACTCGGCGAACCGCTGCTGGCGGCGTCGTACGCGCGGGTCGACACGGTGCTGGGGCTGACCCGGCTGCTGTCCCCGCTGGGCAACTACCTGATCGCCCGGCCGGCGGCCCGGGCCGCCGCGCACAAGATCACCGAACGCACCGAGGTACCGCTGGACGCCGCGATGATCCTCGGCCTCACCGCCGCGGCGCTGCACGTCTGGCGGGCCGACCCGATGCTCAACCGGGTGGGTGAGCACGTCGGCGAGGTGTCCCTGGACCGGATCACCGAGCTGACCGTCGCCCCGGGCCGCAGCTGGCATCCGATCCGGATCGTGCTGACCGACGGCGAGAAGATCGAGGTCGAGGGTCGCGGCGCGGTGCACCTGCTGGGCTCGGAGTACGCCCGGCTCCGGGCGAGTTGATCCGGTACCGCATGCTTGTCCGGTGCCGCCCCCACCAGCCCTCGCGCCAGCGTCCGAGCCGGCGGTGCACGCGTGGACGAGGGGAGCGATCTTCCGCGACGCGTACTACGGCCTCGTGATGGTCGGCGCGCTCGCCGGCGTCTGGCACTCGGGGGCAGGCGACGGTCGCCTCGTCGCGCTGGCCTCGCTGGTCGCGCTGACCGGCTGGTACTGCCTGGTCGGCCGGCGGGCGGTGCGCTCCCGGCCGGTGTCGGCCCGGACCGCCTGCTACCAGCTCGTCGCGCTGGCGCTGGTGATCGTCGCGCAGACGGCGACGCTGTCCAGCTCGTTCCTGCTGTTCGCGCTGATCCCGCAGGTGTTCATGCTGCTGCCGCTGCGCTGGGCGGTGCTCGCCGCCCTCGCCGGCAACGTGGTCCCGGTGGCCACGCTGACCGGGGAGGACGCGTACCCGGGGCTCGCGGTGGCCGGGGTGACGGTGGTGGTGCTGGTGTTCGCGGCCTACTTCGGGTGGTGGATCCAGCGGATCATCCAGCAGAGTCGGGAACGGGCCGACCTGCTCGCCCAGCTCGCCGACGCGCGGGCGGAGCTCGCCGCCGCGGAGCGCTCGGCCGGCGCGCTGGCCGAGCGGCAGCGGCTGTCGACGGAGATCCACGACACCCTGGCGCAGGGCTTCACCAGCATCCTGATGCTGCTGCAGGCGGCCGAGGCGGCGCCGCCGGAGCAGGCGAAGGTACACCTGGACCGGGCCGCGCGGGCGGCGCGGGAGAACCTCGCGGAGGCCCGCGCCCTGGTCGCCGCCGAGCCGCCGACGAACCTGACCGGTGCCTCGCTGCCGGACGCGCTGCGCCGGCTGGCCGGCCGGCTCGGCGAGGAGACCGGCATCGACGCCGGCTGGGAGCTCGTCGGCGAGCCGCGGCCGCTGCCCGCCGGTACGGAGGTGGTCGTGTTGCGGTGCGCCCAGGAGTCGCTGACCAACGTGCGCCGGCACGCCCGCGCGGCGACCGCGAGCCTGCGCCTGCGGTACCTGCCGGACGCGGTGCGGCTGACCGTGTCCGACGACGGCGTCGGGTTCGATCCGGCCGCCGCGGCCGGCTTCGGCCTGCACGGCATGCGGGAACGCGTCGCGCAGGTCGGCGGCCGGCTCTCGATCAGCAGTACCGCGGGGCACGGCAGCACGCTGACCGTGGACGTGCCGGCATGATCCGGGTGCTGCTGGTCGACGACCATCCGGTGGTACGGGAGGGGCTGCGCGGCATGCTCGGCGCCGAGGCCGACATCGAGGTGGTCGGCGAGGCCGGGTCGGCGGCCGAGGCGGTCGTCGCCGCCCGCGCGTGCGACCCGGACGTGGTGCTGATGGACCTGCGAATGCCGAACGGCGACGGCGTCGCCGCCACCCTGGCGGTGCTCGCGCAGCAGCCCCGGTGCCGCGTCGTCGTGCTCACCACGTACGAGAACGACGCCGACATCCTGCGCGCGGTGGAGGCCGGCGCGACCGGGTACCTGCTCAAGGACGCCGGCCGGGCCGAGCTGGCGCAGGCGATCCGGGCGGCGGCGCGCGGCGAGACGGTGCTCGCACCGTCGGTCGCCGCGAAGCTGGTGTCCCGGCTGCGCTCGCCGGTCGGCCTGACCTCGCGCGAGATCGAGGTGTTGCGGCTGGTCGGCGCCGGCCGGACGAACGCGGAGATCGGCCGGGCGCTGCTGATCAGCGAGGCGACGGTCAAGACGCACCTGCTGCGCACGTTCGGCAAGCTCGGCGTCTCGGACCGCACCGCCGCCGTCACCGCCGCGCTGGAACGCGGCATCCTCCCGCCGTACTGACCGGTCGCGACCGGCGGCCGGGACCGTGCCCGGTAGCCGGACGACGCCGTTCGGTAACCGGTTATTAGGTAATTGTCCCCTCCCGTACGCGGTCGAAAACGTGCATGATGCCCTCAAGGTATGAAGTTTCATGACGGAGGAGGACAGATGCGAATCCGAACCGTGCTCGGCGCCGTCGCGGCCGCCGGCACCCTCGCGGCGATCGGGGTGGCCGGTCCCGCCCAGGCGTACCCGCCGGCCCCGCCGTCGGCGACCGAATCCGCGGCGCACCTGGCCACCCTGACCGTCGCGGCGCCGGGCTCGATGGACGGGTACAGCCGGGACAAGTTCCCGCACTGGATCAGCCAGGGCGACAACTGCAACACCCGCGAGGTCGTGCTCAAGCGCGACGGCAACGGCGTCACCGTCGGCACCGACTGCTACCCGACCGCCGGTTCCTGGTACAGCGTGTACGACAAGACCACCACCACCGACCCGAGCAAGGTGCAGATCGACCACGTCGTACCACTCGCGGACGCGTGGCGCTCCGGCGCGGCGAGCTGGACCACGGCGAAGCGGCAGGACTTCGCGAACGACCTGACCGACCCCCAGCTGATCGCGGTGTCGGCGTCGAGCAACGAGTCCAAGGGCGACCAGGACCCGTCGCAGTGGAAGCCGCCGAACACCGGCGAGTGGTGCTACTACGCGCGCAACTGGATCCAGGTCAAGTACGTCTGGAAGCTGACGATCACCAGCGCCGAGAAGTCCGCGCTGAGCGACATGCTCACCAACCACTGCTGACCCGGCCGGCGGATGTCCGGCGGGCCCGCGCGCCGGACATCCGACAAAACCTGGCGAGTCGCCGTGGCGCCCGGCACGATCGGCGCCATGAGCCACACGTACTCGGGAGACTTCAGCACCGGCCAGGGCGGCGTGTTCACCGACGAGGTCGGGGTGATCACCGGCCCGGTGACGCTGCGTACCACGGTGGACGACGAGCGGCGGCTGGTCGTGCAGGTGCAGTACCAGGGCGCCGACGAGTGGTACACGGTGAAGGGCGGCAGCTGCACGCTGCACGACGGGGCCGACGCCGAGCCGGTGCACCAGCTGGTCCTCGCCGTCCTGGCCCGCGGCGGCGAGGGCGACCGCCCGCACTGATCAGCGGCGCGGTTGACCGTAGCGGGCGAGGCGACCGGTGACGGCGGTGAGTTCCGCGTCGTCGAGCAGCTTCGGGCTGCGGCCGGTGCCGAGCACCCGCAGCGCCACGTCGCAGACGTACTCCAGGTAGACCGCCCGCTCGTACGCGGCGGCGAGGGTGTCACCGAGGGTCACGGCGCCGTGGTTGGCGAGCAGCACGCCGGTGCCGTCGCCGAGCGCGGCCAGCACGTTCTCGGCCAGCTGCGGGGTGCCGTAGCTGGCGTACCGCGCGACCCGCACCCGCCCGCCGAACATCCCAGGTAGTAGTGCACCGGCGGGACCTCGTCGACCAGGCAGGACAGCGCGGTGGCGGCGACCGAGTGGGTGTGCACGACCGCGCCGGCCGGGTGGGCCGCGTAGCAGGCCAGGTGCATCGGCGCCTCGCTGGTCGGGGCGAGCGGCGCCTGCACCGGCGTACCGTCCAGCCGGTGCACGCCGACCTGGTCGGCGGTCAGGGTGCCGTAGTCGACGCCGGACGGGGTCACCGCGACCAGGTCACCGGCCCGCACGCTGACGTTCCCGGCGGTACCGACGACCAGCCGCTCGGCCACCAGCCGGCGGCACACCGCCACCACCTCGGCCCGCTCGTCCGCCAGCAGCATCGCATCGTCCTCTCCAGCCGAGGTCGTCCGACCCCGAGCCAGGTCGCCCGCGGTCCCGGCACCGCCCGGCCGCTCGGAGCGAACCGGCGCCGTCCGGCCGGCGCGGTCAGGCGCCGCCGTGCGAGCGGTCGGGTTCGACCGGCGGCCCGGTGACCGGGCAGGTCACCCGGGACGCCGAGGCTCGCTCGGCAGGCAGCCGGCGGGTGGGGCGCAGCAGCGCCACCGACAGCACGGTACCGGCCACGAGCAGTGCGGCGCAGATCAGCATCGCGATGCGGAACCCGTGGTCGAACGCGGCCGGTTCCCGGTACGCGGCGCCGGACAGGCCGGCCGCCAGCGGCAGCGCGGCGACCGCGAGCAGGCCGGCGGCACGGGCGACGGCGTTGTTGACGCCGCTGGCGATGCCGGCGTGCCGCTCGTCCGCGGCGGCCAGTACGGTCGCGGTCAGCGGCGCGACCACCACGGTCATGCCCAGGCCGACCACCACGATCGCCGGCAGCACGTCGGTCAGGTAGTGCGCGTGCGGGCCGATCCGCAGCGTCAGCAGCATGCCGACCGCGGTCAGCGCCGGCCCGACGATCAGCTGGGTACGCGGACCGATCCGCTGCGCGACCCGCCCGGAGGTGGCCGACAGGGCCAGCATGATCAGCGTGAACGGCAGCAGCGACACGCCGGCCGCGAAGGCCGAGTAGCCGGAGACCGTCTGCAGTTGCAGGACGACGAAGAACATCAGCCCGCTGAGGCCGGCGTACACCGCGAAGGTGACCGCGTTGATCGTGCTGAAGGTGCGGGAGCGGAACAGGTCCAGCGGCATCATCGGGTTGGCCACCCGCCGCTGCCGCAGCAGGAACACCACCAGCGCGGCGACGCCGAGTACGCCGGCGATCAGCCCGACCGGCCGGCCCGCCGCGTCGGTCGGCTGCACCAGCGCGTAGGTCAGGCCGGCCAGACCGAGCGCGCACAGCACCGCGCCGAGCACGTCGAACCGCCCGGTGTCCCCCGGGTCCCGGCTCTCCGGCACGTACCGCAGGGTGACCGCGACGGCCACCGCGGCGAGCGGCAGGTTCAGGTAGAACACGAACCGCCAGCTGGCCGCGTCGACCAGCCAGCCGCCGACGAGCGGCCCGATCGCGGTGGCCACGCCGCCCAGGCCGGACCAGGCGCCGATCGCCCGGGCCCGGTCGTCCTTGCGGAACGTGGCCTGGATCAGCGCCAGCGAGCCCGGGGTGAGCAGCGCGCCGCCGACGCCCTGCAGCAGCCGGGCCCCGATCAGCACCTCGATCGACGGTGCCAGGCCGCACAGCGCCGAGGCGGCGGCGAACCAGACGGTGCCGATCACGAAGATCCGGCGCCGCCCGTACCGGTCGCCGAGCGAGCCGCCGAGCAGGATCAGCGCCGCCAGGGTGAGCGTGTAGCCGGTGATCGTCCACTGTAGACCGGACAGTTCGGCGTGCAGGTCGGCGCCGATGTGCGGCAGCGCGACGTTGACGACCGTGCCGTCCAGCATCGCCATCCCGGACGCGAGCACGGTCGCGAGCAGCACGCCACGGCCGGTACCGGAGGAGAACGCGACCGAACCGGCGACACCCCGGGGCGCGGCACGGTCGGCGCGGACAGCATCGCCCATGCCGCTCACCATGCCATCCCGGCGGCCGGCGTGGCAGCGGGATGGCCGACGGCATCCGTACCGGAACTCTCGGTACCGGCTGACCGGATGCTGGTTGCCGGCTGGTAACGGCCGCGCCACGCGGGCCACGCAGTGTAAGAATGGTGGGCCGTACATGACTGACCGTTCGTCCGATACCGGTGCCGGACGGCGGGCTGCCGGACCTCGGCGGCAGGATTCGTCCGACTCGACCAGTGCCGCCGGCGGTTCGTCCGACGTGGCATCGCTTGGGAGGTAAGGGAATGAGCATCAGCAGGACGGCCGGCGTGCGCCGGCGCGCCGCGCTGGTCGCGGTGCCGCTGCTGGGTGCGTTGCTCGCCGCGGCGGGTTGCAGCGGCAACTCCGCGACGCCGAACGCCGGCAGCACGAAGGCCGGCGGCTCCGGCTCGGCCAGTACCGTCGACAAGATCATCAGCTCCGCGCCGGTGGCGTCCAGCCTGCCGGACAGCCCGACGCTGAAGAAGATCAAGGCAGACGGCAAACTCGTGTACGGCGGGACCGCCTCGGCACCGCTGTTCTCCCTGAAGGACCCGACCTCGGGCACGCTCACCGGTTTCGACGCCGACCTGGCGAAGATGCTCGCGAAGTACATCACGGGCAAACCGCAGACCGACATGAAGCAGGTGCAGGTCGAGACGCGCGAGGCGCTGCTGCAGAACCACTCGGTCAACGCGGTGTTCGCGACGTACACGATCACCCCGGAGCGGGCGCAGAAGGTGGCGTTCGCCGGGCCGTACTACTCCTCCGGCGACGCGATCCTGGTGAAGAAGGACAACACCTCGATCAAGACGGTCAAGGACCTCAACGGCAAGAAGGTCGCCACCGAGTCCAGCTCGACCGCGGCGAACGACCTGAAGAAGTTCGCGCCGAAGGCCAAGGTGCAGCTGTTCGAGGAGAACAACGACTGCCTGCAGGCGGTGCAGCAGGGCCGGGTCGACGCGTACGTGCTGGACCAGGGCATTCTGGTCGGCGACGCGTCCACGAACTCCGACGTCAAGGTGGTCGGCCAGCCGTTCACCGCGGAGCCGTACGGGATCGGCCTGCCGAAGGACGACCCGGCGTACAAGAAGTTCGTCAACGACTGGCTGACCAAGATCGAGCAGGACGGTACCTGGGCGAAGCTGTGGAAGGCAACCATCGGCACGGTGGTGTCCGGCAGCGCGCCGGAGCCGCCGAAGCTCGGCTCGGTCGAGGGTTCCTGAGTCCGTCGTAACGGTCGGTCGCCGGCAACGGTGACCGACCGGGCAACGCCCCGGAGGCAGCGGTGGACATCTTCTCGCACGCCGGCGACCTCGGCCACGGCTTCGTGGCCACCCTGGAGATCGTGCTCGTCGGGTTCGTCGGCGCGCTGGTGATCGGCACCCTGATCGCGATCTGCCGGATCAGCCCGGTGCTGCCGCTGCGCGCGTTCGGCTGGTTCTACGTCGAGGCGTTCCGCGCGGTGCCGCTGCTGGTGCTGCTGGTGCTGTGCGTGTTCGGGCTGCCCTGGATCGGCATCGTGCTCTCGCCGTTCTGGTCGGTGTGCCTGGGCATCGCGCTGTACGCCGGGGCGGTGGTCTGCGAGACGCTGCGCTCCGGCATCCGCGGGGTGCCGTTCGGCCAGGTCGAGGCGGCCCGAGCGATCGGCTTCACGTTCGGCCAGTCGCTGCGGCACGTGGTGCTGCCGCAGGCGTTCCGGGCGATGGTGCAGCCGTTCGGCAACGTGTTCATCGGCGTGGTGCTCGGCACCTCGCTGTGCGCGGCGGTCGGCGCGCAGGAACTCACGTACGCGACGAAGGTGCTGAGCCTGTCGGTCGGCTCGCCGCTGGTCTGGTACGGCTGCGCCGCCGTGCTGTACATCGTGGTGACGCTGGGCAGCGCGTACATCTTCGGCATGATCGAGCGGCGGGTCAGGTTCCAGCGGTGAGCGGCGTGAGGAGCGAGCGATGAGGGGCGTCGAGCCGGTTCTGTTCGACCGGCCCGGGCCGCGCGGGCGGCGCCGGATCGTCGTGGCCACCGTGCTCGCGGTGCTGGCGCTCGCCGCACTGCTGCTGCTCGCGCTCCGCCAGTTCGACGTGCACGGGCAGCTCGCGGCGGACAAGTGGCGGCCGTTCACCCAGTGGCCGATCATGAGCTTCCTGCTCAACGGGTTGAAGTACACGATCCTGGTGACGCTGCTGTGCACGGTGATCTCGATGCCGGCCGGCGCGGTCATCGCCCTCGGCCGGCTGTCCAGGCGGCGCTGGGTGTCCTGGCCGGCGGTGGCGTTCACCGAGATCTTCCGGTCGCTGCCGACGATGCTGCTGATCCTGGTGTTCCTGCTGGCGCTGCCGCCGGTCGGGCTCAACCTGCCGACGATCTGGAAGCTCGCGGTGCCGATCTGCCTGACCGGCTCGGCCACCATCGCCGAGGTGTTCCGGGCCGGCATCCTCGCCCTGGAGCGCGGCCAGACCGAGGCCGCGTACGCGATCGGCATGCGGTACGGCCAGGCGATGCGGCTGGTGATCCTGCCGCAGGTGATCCGGCCGCTGCTGCCACTGCTGCTGGTGCAGCTGATCAACCTGCTGAAGGACTCCACGCTCGGCTACGTGGTGACCTACTCCGAGCTGCTCTACTCCGGCAAGATCCTCGGCGAGTACGTGCACGCGCCGATCCAGACCTACCTGGTCGTGGCCGCGCTGTACATGATCGTGAACTGGCTGATCACCCGGCTCGCCCACCTGATCGAGCGGCGGCAGGGTCGGCTGCCCCGCTTCCGTACCCGCCGGGTCGACGACGCCACCGCGGTCACCGCCGCCGCCGAGTGAGGCACCGGGCCGGTCATCTCAGTCCTGGCGCCGGAAGGTGTCGGTGTTCGCCAGTACGGCGTGTGCCCAGGGCAGCTCGATCTCGACGGGCGCGGCGCCCGGCCGAGGGCTCTTGACCGCCCGGTCGGACACGACGTGCCAGGCCAGGTGCAGCAGGTCGGCGCGCAGCAGCCCGGTGAACGAGGCGATCGCCGCGGGTTCGCCCGCGGTCACGAACGCCACGTGCAGCGCCCTGCCCTTGCTCAGCCCGGTCACCGGCACCGTCGTCCGGGCGAACGAGCTGTCGTCCAGTGCGGTGGTGAAGGTGCCCTCGACGTGGCCGTCCCGCGCGTCGGTGATCCGCAGCAGCGAGCCGTACTCGTTGATCCAGTTTCCGGTCCAGGTGTTCGGCGTGTCATCCATGCGTCCAGCCTGCGGACGGAACCCGGGCGTTGCCGAGTGGCGGGACAGCCACCCTGCATGGTTTTCTGGCCAGATGCTGCGCGTGGTCGCCGTGGTGGTGGAACCGCAGGCGTCGTTCGAGCTCGGCTGCGTCGCCGACATCTTCGGCATCCGGCGGGACGGGATCCCGGACTGGGCGGAGTTCCTGATCGCCGCGGAACGTCCCGGTCCGGTCGGCGCCAAGGCCGGCTACCGGATCGTGGTCGAGCACGGGTTGGCGGCCGTCGACCGGGCCGACGTCGTGTTCGTCACCGGATGGCCGACGCCCGCCGAACCGTCCCGCGCGCTGACCGACGCGCTGGTGTCCGCGCACGCGCGCGGCAGCACCATCGCCGGGCTGTGCTCCGGGACGTACGCGCTGGCTGCGGCCGGCCTGCTGGACGGCCGGACGGCGACCACGCACTGGTCCCAGACCGACGACCTGGCCCGGCGGTACCCGCTGGTCCGGGTGACGCCCGACGTGCTGTTCGTGGACCACGGGGACGTGGCGACGAGCGGTGGTGCCGGCGCCGCGGCGGACCTCGCGCTGCACATCGTCCGCCGCCGTTGCGGGCCCGAACTGGCCGCCACCATCGCCCGCACCATGGTGCTGCCGCCGCACCGGCAGGGCGGGCAACGCCAGTACGCGATCGATTCGCGGCCACGCCGGCAACCGGACCCGTTCGGCGGGCTGCTCGACTGGTGTGTCGACCACCTGGCCGACGATCTGGGCCTGACCGCCATGGCCAGGCGGGCCGGGGTCGCGCCACGCACGCTGCACAGGCGGTTCCAGGCACATCTGGGTACGTCGCCGGCGGCCTGGGTTCAGCAGCAACGGATCGCCCGGGCGGCCACGCTGCTGCAGACCACCGACCTGCCGGTCGCGTCCGTCGGGGCGGCGGTGGGGATGCGCGACCCGACCAACTTCCGGGCCCGGTTCCGGGCCGGGACGGGCACCAACCCGAGCGACTACCGCCGGACGTTCGCCGAGCCACGCCGGACACCGAGCGGACCGGCCATCCCGGCGGGCCGGACGCCGGTTGCCGGGGCCGGTCAGCGTTCGTCGTCCTCCTCGTCGGCCGGCTCCGGGTAGGCGTACCAGCGGATCCGGACCGAGCGGGAGCCCGGGGGCGCCTCGTCGACGCGCTGCGCGTACCGGTGCACCAGCTCCAGGTATTCGGCCTCGAAGGCGCGGAACTGCGCCGGTGACAGGTGGGTGCCGGCGCGCGACCAGGTGGTCATCGGCTTGTCCCGCTCCCAGTGCGCGAGCAGCGTGTCGACCATGGTGCCGATGTCGTGCGCGTCTTCGGCGAGCCGGCGCCGGGTGATCTGCTCCACCAGCGCGCGGCCGGCCTCGTCCAGGGTGTCCGGGTCGGCGGTCTGCCAGTTGGTGTTGGTGCGCCGCCACCAGCGCTCCCGCCCGTTGCCCCGGTCGGGCAGGTCCTCGATGTACCCGTACCGCTCGAGCTGGCGCAGGTGGTAGCTGAGGGTGCCGGTGTTCTGCCCGAGCCGCTCCGCGAGCGTGGTGGAGGTGACCGTGCCGTCCCGGTCGATCTCGCGGAGGATGCGCCGGCGGAGCGGGTGGGTGAGCGCCTTCAGCGTTTCCGGATCCGCGACACGGTGGCGCATCGGCTCGGGCATGTCCCCTAGGTTACATCTACAGACTTTTGTTTGCAGAGGAAGTTCTGCGGATTGCTAGGGTGGACCCGGGACGAACCGAGGAGGGTCCGATGGCGCCGAGTACCAGAACGTTTCGGCTGGTCGGCGCCGCCTTCGCGATCGCGGCGGCGGCCATGCTGCCGTGGCTGGCGGTGCTCGCCCGCACCCTGCCGACCAGTACCCGGGCGCACAACTGGTCGCTCGCCTGGATCGGCTTCGACGTGCTGCTCGCGCTCGGCCTGGCCGCCACCGGCGCGCTGGCCTGGCGCCGGCACCGCGGCGTGGTGGTCACCGCGACCGCCACCGCGACGATGCTCGTCGTCGACGCCTGGTTCGACGTACTGACCTCGGCTCCCGGCGGCGACCTCGACCAGGCGCTGCTGCTCGCCGCGTGCTGCGAGCTACCGCTCGCGGCCGGCTGCCTCGCCCTCGGCGTCGCCGCCGCCCGCCGCCTGCGCTGACCGCGCGGTGTCGGCGATGCGGAGCAGGTCGACGTAACCGGGGAGCACGTCGGCGAGCGGCGCGACCTCCGGGTGCCAGGCGCGCTCCCACTCCAGCGACACCGGCCCGGTGTACTCGCGCCGGCGCAGCTGCGCCAGCACCTCGTCGAGCGGCAGCACACCCTCGCCGATCGGTACCGGCGTACTGTCCTCGGCCGACGGCACGTCCTTGACCTGCACGTACCCCAGCCACGGCGCGACCAGGGCGGCGGAGGTGGCCGGGGTCTCGCCGCCGAGCCAGGTGTGCAGCACGTCCCAGATCACCCCGAGCGGTACACCGTCCGATGTGGACAGACCGGCCCGCTCGGTGGCCGCGGCGACCACGCGTACCGCGTCCTCCGCCCGGCGATGCGAGTCGTGCGTCTCCAGCAGCACGCCGACGCCCGCGTCGGCGGCGGCGTCGGCCACCGCGGCGAGCCGCCGTACCGCCCGCTCGTCGGCAGCCGGCGACGGTTCACCGCCACCGGGGAACACCCGCACGTACGGCGCGCCCACCGCCACCGCCGCCGCCAGGTGCCGGCGCAGCTCCGCCACCACCTGCGCGTCGTCCCCCTCGCCGGCCACCCGGATGTACGAGTCGAGCGCGAGCGCGGTGAGCCCGGCGGCGGCGAGCCGGTCCCGGACCGCGGCCAGTTCCGCGGCGGACAGCCCGGGATGCACCGGCTCGCCGTCGGCGTAGCGGAACTCGATGCCGGTGCAGCCGCTCGCGGTGGCGAGCTCGATCACCTCGGGCAGCGGCAGTCCCGGGCAGCCGAGGGTGGCGAAGGCGATCACGTCGGTTCTCCTGTCCGGTGGTGGCGGATCCGGTGCCGCGAGGCGAGGTCCGTGCCGGCGTTCGCCGGCCCGGCGACGCGCGGTCGGTGGCGACGGCGCCGGCGGGTCAGCGTTCCGGGCCGGTCGTGGCGCCGCGGGTCGGCTCGAACGCGGCGGCCCCGTCGCGTACCTGCCGGGTGGCCGGGATCGGCGCGGCCGGCCGGTGCAGCGCGGCGGTGCTGCCCCGCAGCACCACCTCGGCGTCGACCCGGACCACCTGCGCCGCCTGGCCCTCCCGGCCGGCGAGGGCCAGATCCAGTGCGCGGGCGCCCATCTCGGCGAGCGGCAGCCGCACCGTGGACAGCGGCGGGGTGAGGTCTCGTACCGTCGGGATGTCGTCGAAGCCGGCGAGCGAGACGTCGTCGGGCACCCGGATGCCGAGGTCGCGCAGCGCGGCGAGGGCGCCGATGGCCATCACGTCGGACAGCGCCACCACGCAGCTGACCTCGCGCAGCGCGCCGGACTCGTGCAGCTTCCGCACCGCGGCGTACCCGCCGTCCCGGGTGAAGCCGCCGTCGGCGACCCGGTGGTTGGGCAGCTTCGCCGCGGCCCGGCCGAGCTCCTGCCGGAACCCGAGGTACCGGTCCCGCACGGTCAGCAGGTGCTCCGGCCCGGTGACCAGGGCGAACTCGCGGTGGCCGAGTTCCAGCAGGGCACGGGCGAGGGCACGGGCACCGCCCTGGTTGTCCGGTAGCACGGTGTCGACGTCGAACCGGTGCTGGCTGACCACGGCGACCCGGCCGCCACCCGCGGCGTACGCGGCGAGCGCGGCGCGCAGCTTCTCGGAGCGTTCCCGGTCGTGGTAGCCGGAACCGGCCAGGATGATCGCCTGCGCGCGCTGCTGGTGCAGCATCCGCACGTACGCGAGTTCCCGGTCCGGGTCGCGGAACGTGCAGGACATCATGACGAGCATGTCGTGCTCGGTGGCGCGGCGCATGGCCCCGCCGGCGATGGCGGCGAAGTACGGGTCGGACACGTCGTGCAGCACCAGGCCGACGCTCGCGGTGTGGCTGCCGGCGAGCGCCTGGGCGTGCGCGTTCGGGGTGTAGTGCAGCGCGCTCGCGGCGGCGAGCACCTTGTCCCGCAGCTGTGGCCGGACCACCCGGTTGCCGCCGTTGAGCACCCGGGACGCGGTGGCGACCGACACCCCGGCCTGCCGCGCCACCTCGGCGAGTGTCGCCACTGCGGTACCCCTTTCCCCGCGTGCATGCGCGCGCGGCATGCCACCCGGTATCACTACCATCCGGCCGGCTCCGCCGTGGCCCGGGGCCGCGCAACGCGCCCACCGACCGTGCTTGACCCGGCCTGGACAGTCAGTCTACGGTACGGCAAGCGCTTTCCAGGCAAGCGTTTACCGGAGTACGCAGGAGGATCGACCGCATGCCAGTACGTACCGTCGGTATCGCCATGAACGGCGTCACCGGTCGCATGGGCTACCGACAGCACCTCGTCCGCTCGATCCTCGCCATCCGGGACCAGGGCGGCGTGGAACTCCCGGACGGGACCCGCGTGGTACCGGAGCCGATCCTGGTCGGCCGCAACGAGACCAAGCTGCGCGACATCGCCGCCCGGCACGGCCTCGACCGGTACGCCACCGACCTCGCCGCGGTGCTCGCCGAGCCCGACGTCGAGGTGTACTTCGACGCCCAGGTGACCTCCGCCCGGGAGAAGGGCATCCTCGCCGCGATCGCCGCCGGCAAGCACGTGTACACCGAGAAGCCGCTCGCCGAGTCGGTCGAGGGCGCCCGCACGCTGGCCCGCGCCGCCCGCGACGCCGGCATCGTCGACGGCGTCGTGATGGACAAGCTGTTCCTGCCCGGCCTGCGCAAGCTGCGCCGGCTGATCGACGGCGGCTTCTTCGGCCGCATCCTGTCGATCCGCGGCGAGTTCGGCTACTGGGTCTTCGAGGGCGACTGGCAGCCGGCCCAGCGACCGTCCTGGAACTACCGCACCGCGGACGGCGGCGGCATCGCGCTGGACATGTTCGCGCACTGGAACTACGTGCTGGAGGACCTGTTCGCGCCGGTACGGGCGGTGACCGCGCGGGTCGCCACGCACATCCCGGAACGCGTGGACGAGTCCGGGCAGACCTACACGGCCGACGCCGACGACGCCGCGTACGGGATCTTCGAGCTGGACGGCGGGATCGTCGCGCAGATCAACTCGTCCTGGTGCGTCCGGGTCAACCGGGACGAGCTGGTCGAGTTCCAGGTCGACGGCACCGACGGGTCGGCGGTCGCCGGGCTGCGCCGCTGCCGGTTCCAGCACCGCGCCGGTACCCCCAAACCGGTGTGGAACCCCGACCTCGCCACCCCGGAGCCGTTCCGCGAGCAGTGGCAGGAGGCACCGGACAACGAGGAGTTCGACAACGGCTTCAAGGTGCAGTGGGAGCAGTACCTGCGGGCCGTCGTCGCGGGCGAGCCGTTCCGCTACGACTTCGCCGCCGCGGTGCGCGGCGTGCAACTCGCCGAGCTGGGCTACGTCAGCTCCCGCGAGGGCCGGCGGGTGGAGATCCCGTGACCGGCATCCTGCTGCCCACAGTGGACGGTGGGCTGGCCACCCACCGGCTGCGCGAGCCGGTGTCCTGGCCCGGGATCGAGCGGCCGGCAACCTCCCGGGTCGCCTACGCCGCGGCGCATGTCGTCGCCGATCCGTTGGCGGACAACACCCCTGGCGCGCCGGCGGTGGTCGACTGGGACGCGACCATCGGGTACCGCCGGCACCTGTGGTCGCTCGGCCTCGGCGTCGCGGACGTGATGGACACCGCGCAGCGCGGCATGGGACTGGACTGGGTCGCCACCCGGGAGCTGATCCGCCGGTCGGCCGCCGCGGCCCGGGACTTCACCGGGCCGGCCCTGCTCGGCTGCGGCGCCGGTACCGACCAGCTCGGCGACGTGGCCACCCTGGACGAGGTGATCGCCGGGTACGAGGAGCAGCTGGCGGTCGTCGAGGACGCCGGTGCCACGGTCATCCTGATGTGCAGCCGGCAGCTGGCCCGGATCGCCCGCGGACCGGAGGACTACGCGCGGGTGTACGGCCGGCTGCTCGACCAGGTGCGCCGGCCGGTGATCCTGCACTGGTTGGGCGCGATGTTCGACCCGGCCCTCGCCGGCTACTGGGGATCGACCGACCTCGCGGTCGCGACGAAGAGCTTCCTGGACATCGTGACGGCGCATTCGTCCAGGGTGGACGGTGTCAAGGTCTCGCTGCTCGACGCCGGGCACGAGGTCGCGCTGCGATCCGCGCTCCCGGCCGGGGTACGGCTCTACACCGGCGACGACTTCAACTACCCGTCGCTGATCGGGTCCGGCTCCGACGCGCTGCTGGGCATCTTCGACCCGATCGCCCCCGCCGCCGCGGCCGCGCTGCACGCGCTGGACGCCGGCGACCGCGGCCGGTACGACGAGATCCTGGCGCCGACCGTGCCGTTGTCGCGGCACGTGTTCGGCGCCCCGACGTACCACTACAAGACCGGGATCGTGTTCCTCGCCTGGCTCAACGGGCACCAAGACGCGTTCACGATGATCGACGGGCGGCAGAACGCACGCAGCGTGGTACATCTCGCCGAGACGTTCCGGTTGGCCGACGCCGCCGGGCTGCTGCGCGACGGCGAGCTCGCGGTCCGACGGATGCGCGCACTGCTTGCGGTGCACGGGATCGAGGCCTGATGGCGAGCAACACGGCGGCAGGCCATGGGATCGACGTCGACGTACCGACCGGGGCGCGGGCGACCATCGAGACCCCCGCCGCGGGCGACCCTCGGCTGTCCCGGCTGTCGCTGAACCAGAAGACCGTGGACCGGCTCGACCTGCCCGCCGCCGTCGACCTGTGCGCCCGGCACGGCATCCCGTCGATCGGGCTGTGGCGCGAGCCGGTCACCGAGTACGGCGTGGCCGCCGCGGCCAAGCTCGTTCGAGACGCCGGCCTGCGCGTCTCGTCGCTGTGCCGGGGCGGGTTCCTCACTGCCGAGGACCGTACGCTGTTCCGCGCGGCGATCCACGCCAACCAACGCGCGATCCGGGAAGCCGCCGAGCTCGGCACCGACACGCTGGTGATGGTCGTCGGCGGCCTGCCGGACGGCTCGCGCGACCTGGTGGGCGCGCGGGAACGGGTCGCCGACGCCGTCGCGGAACTCGCGCCGTTCGCCGCCGAGCACGGTGTGCGGCTGGCCCTGGAACCGATGCACCCGATGTTCTGCGCCGACCGCGGCGTTCTGTCCACTGTGGAGGAAGCGGTGACGATGGCGGCGCCGCACCCGGTCTCGGCGGTCGGCGTGGTGATCGACACGTACCACGTGTGGTGGGATCCGACCGTGGCCACGGCGATCGCGTCGGCCGGGGCCCGGATCGCGTCGTTCCAGGTGTGCGACTGGGTGGTACCGCTGCCGGCCGACGCGCTGCTCGGCCGCGGGATGATGGGCGACGGGCACATCGACTTCCGGGCGCTGCGCGACATGGTCGACAGCGCCGGCTACACCGGCGACATCGAGGTGGAGATCTTCAACGCCGACGTGTGGGCGGCCGACCCGGACGCGACCGCGGCGACCGTGAAACGCCGGTACGTCAGCGAGGTGCTGTAGGACACCTCGGCCGCCCCCTCGCGCTGGCGGACCGGGCGCGGGGGGGGCGGCGCGGTGGGGCCGGACCCGGCCCGGTCAGGCCGGGACCTTGTCCAGGAAACCGGCGACCTGCGCGATCCGGCCCTCGTCGTCGATGGCCACCACGTCGAAGCCGATCACGATCGGTTCGGCGCCGTCCGGCCCGAGGTGCCAGCTGAACCGGGCCAGCTGGTGATGGTCGTCGACCGGCCCGCCGAGGCTGAACCGCAGCCCCGGGAACTGCTGCTGCGCCTCGCCGAGCAGCGCGTCGATGGCGTCCCGGCCGCGGACGTCGGCGAGCGGGTCGGTGTAGCGCGCGTCGGCGGCGAAGACCTCGTCGACCAGGGCACGCCGCGCGACCGGGTCGTTCTCGTTCCAGGCGTCGAGGTAGCGGGTCGCCAGCGCGGTGGTGTCTGCCATGACTTCCTCCTGTTGTCGGATCGGTGTACCCGACGCTACGGACGCCACCGGTACCGCCGAATCAGTCACGCATCGGTAATTCACCGGCCACGACCGCCCGATCCGGCGCGCCGCGGCGATCCCGACCCCGGACCGCCGGCCCGATCGACGGCCCGTGCGCATCGGCGGACTGCTCGCCGTACGGCCGATTCGCTCGCTCCGTCGACCGGCAACGCCGCGGCCGATTTCCGCCAGCCAAGCCGCGGCCGCCGGCCGCAGACTGGCGACATGGAGTACGAGAACCACCACACGCCGATCGCCCCGAGCATCCTGTACTGGGGCACCCCGGTCGTCCTGCTGTCCACCGAGAACCCGGACGGTACGGCCAATCTCGCCCCGATGTCGTCGGCGTTCTGGCTCGGCTGGCGCGGCGTGCTCGGCCTCGGCGCCGGCTCGCAGACCGCTCGAAACCTGCGCCGTACCGGGGAGTGCGTGCTGAACCTGCCGTCCGACGAGCAGGCCGACGCGGTCGACCGGCTCGCCCTCACCACCGGCAACCCGTGCCTGTCGGCGGGCAAGGCCACGCGCGGCTACCGGTACCAGCCGGACAAGTTCGGCGCCGCGGGGCTCACGCCGGTACCGTCGGAAACCGTTGCGCCACCACGCGTCGCCGAGTGCCCCGTCGCCATGGAGGCGACGCTCGCCACGGCGCACCCGATCGCGGACGACAACGAGCAGGAGCGCGGCGCGATCGTGGCGTTCGAGGTGGTGGTCCGCCGGGTCTGGGTACACGACGAGATCCGCGCCACCGACCGGCCCGACCACGTCGACCCCGACGCCTGGCGGCCGCTGATCATGAGCTTCCAGCAGCTGTACCGGCGGGGGCCGCGGGCCCGCTCGTCCCGCCTCGCCACCATCCCCGAGCAGCTCTACCGGGACAGCGAGTACGTCCCCGTCGCGACTTGACCTTGACGTGCGGGTCAGGGTCTACGGTCGCCGCATGAGCGAACGCGCGGCACTCCGGCAGCTACCCGACGAGCCTTCCGACGGGGGCACCGCACCCGGCGGGGCACCACTCGAAGGCGCCGCGCCAGCCGGGAAACCCCTGGCCGGCAAGGCGGTCGTCGTCACCGGCGGCGGTACCGGCATCGGCCGGGCCACCGCCCGGCTGTTCGCCGCCGAGGGCGCCGAGGTGCTCATCACCGGGCGCACCGAACGCACCCTGGCCGAGACCGCGGACGGCATGCCCGGGATGCGTACCGTGGTCGCGGACGTGGCCGCACCGGACGGGCCGGCGGCGATCGTCGACGCCGCGGTCGACCGGCTGGGGCGCATCGACGTGCTGGTCAACAACGCCGCGATCGTCCGGCCGGCGCGGCTCGGCGAGATCGACCGGCGCGCCGCCGAGGCCGAACTCGACACGAACCTGCTCGGCCCGGTCTTCCTGACCCAGCACGCACTTCCGCACCTGGCGTCCGGCGCGGTGATCGTCAACGTCACGTCGAACGGCCCGCATCACGGCTGGCCGGGCAACTCGGTGTACGGCTCGACGAAGGTGGCGCTCGACTTCCTCACCTACACCTGGGCCGCCGAACTCGCCGGGCGCGGCATCCGGGTGGTGTCGGTCGCGCCGGGCATCACCGCCACCCCGGTACTGGCACACGCCGGGTTCAGCGCCGACCGCATCGCCGCCGAGGCGCCGCGCGCGATCGAGCGGATCCCGCTCGGCCGGATCGCCGAGCCGGCCGAGATAGCGTGGTGGATCGTCGCGATGGCGCGACCGGAGGCGAGCTACCTGACCGGCCAGGTGCTGCGGGTCGACGGCGGCCTCAACCATGCGGGTACGTTCTGACGGCGGTGACCGCCGCCACGGTCACGGGCCCCGGACGGGGCTGTCGAGGGGGAGTGCGGTGCGCATCGGAGAACTGGCCCGGCAGACCGGCGCGACCCGGCGTGCCCTGCGGCTGTACGAGTCGCACGGCCTGCTGACCGCCGACCGCGGGTCGAACGGCTACCGGCACTACGGCGCGGCGGCCACCCGGAAGGTGGCGAACATCCGGCGGCTGCAGGCGGCGGGCTTCACCCTGGCCGAGATCGCCGACTTCCTGCCCTGCCTGGACGGTGACCTGACCGCGGTGTGCCCGGCCAGCGCGCCGACGATCGCCCGCAAGCTCGCCGCCGTACAGCGGGAGCTGGATGCGCTCACGGTGCTCCGGGACCGGCTGGCCGGCCTGCTCGACCACGCCGCCGAACCGGCCCGGTCCGCCTGACGGGGCCGAACAGCACGGCGCCGTTGCTGCCGGCTGTCGGAGCCGGGACGCAGCTGCGGCGCCGGAGCTGCCCGCCCGCCTGTCGGAACCGGGTCACCGTGCCGGCGCCGTTGCAGCCGGCCGGGCCCGGCCGAGCCGGAAAGCCGGTCGGCGTCAGTCCGTTGTGGACAGGCGCACCAGCATCTTGCCGATGTTGCCGCCGCGCATCATGTCCAGAAACGCCGCCGGCGCGTTGGTCAGGCCGTCGGCGAAGGTCTCCCGGTAGGACAGCTCGCCGCCGGCCAACCAGCCACCGGCCCGCTCGACGAACTCGCCGCGCAGGTCGCCGTGGTCGCGGACGAGGAACCCGCGCAGGGTCAGCCGCCAGCCGATCAACCGGGCCAGGTTGCGCGGCGCGGCGGCCGGCTCGGTGTCGTTGTACCCGGAGATCATTCCGCAGATCGCGGCCCGCCCGAACCGGTTCATCGACCCGATCGCGGCCTCCAGGTGCTCGCCGCCCACGTTGTCGAAGTACACGTCGATGCCGTCCGGCGCGGCCGCCCGCAGCTGCCGCGCCACCGGCCCGTCGTGGTAGTCGAACGCGGCGTCGAAGCCCAGCTCGTCGGTCAGGTAGCGGACCTTCTCCGCCGACCCGGCCGAACCGACGACCCGGCCGGCCCCGAGCAGCCGGGCGAACTGGCCCACCGCGCTGCCGACCGCACCGGCCGCGCCGGACACGAACACCGTCTCGCCCGGCCGGAGCCGCGCCACCCCGACCAGCCCCGCGTACGCGGTCAGCCCGGTCATGCCGAGGATGCCCAGGTAGGTGGAGACCGGCGCCGCGGCCGGGTCGACCCGCACCGCATGATCGGCGTCGAGCAGCGCGTAGTCACGCCAGCCGAGGCCGTGCAGCACCGTGTCGCCCACCGACCACCGCGGCGAGCGCGACTCGACGACCTCGCCGATCGCGCCGCCCTCCAGCGCCTTCCCCACCTCGAACGGCGCCACGTACGACTCGACGTCGTTCATCCGGCCCCGCATGTACGGGTCGACCGACATCAGCGTGTTGCGCACCAACACCTGCCCGTCGGCCGGCGCCGGCACCTCGACCGTGGCCAGTTCGAACGTCTCCGCGGTGGGCCAGCCGTCCGGCCGCGCCGCCAACCTGATCTCCCGCCCAGCTGTCATGCCACCAGGCTATTGCGCTCCCGGCGCCGTGGCTCAGACGTCGACGGAGCGGCGCCCCTCGAACGCCCGCCCCAGCGTGATCTCGTCCGCGTACTCCAGATCGCCGCCGACCGGCAGCCCGGACGCGATGCGCGTCACCGCGATCCCCATCGGCTTCACCAGCAGCGCGAGGTACGTCGCGGTCGCCTCGCCCTCGGTGTTCGGGTCGGTGGCGAGGATCAGCTCGGTCACCGCCCCCGACTGCAACCGGGTCATCAGCTCCCGGATCCGCAGGTTGTCCGGGCCGACGCCCTCCAGCGGGTTGATCGCCCCGCCGAGCACGTGGTACCGGCCGCGGAACTCACCGGTGCGCTCGATCGCGACGACGTCCTTGGGCTCCTCCACCACGCACAGCACCTCGTCGGTGCGCCGCGCGTCCCGGCAGATCCGGCACTCGTCGGCCTCGGCCACGTTGAAGCAGGTGCGGCAGAACCGCACCTGGTCCTTGACCCGGGTCAGCGCCGCCGACAGCCGGGTGACGTCCTCCCGGTCGGCGGCGAGCACGTGGAACGCGATGCGCTGCGCGCTCTTCGGACCGACCCCGGGCAACCGCCCGAGCTCGTCGATCAGATCCTGGATGGCGCCCTCGTACACCGGGCGGTCCTAGAAGCCCAGACCGGGCATGCCACCGGCCATCCCGCCGAGGCCGCCCGCGATCGGACCCATCTTCTCCTGCTGCACCTTGCGCGCCTCCTCGGTGGCGCTGCGCACCGCCGCGACGATCAGGTCCTGCAGGGTCTCGATGTCCTCCGGATCGACCACCTTCGGGTCGATCTCGATGCTGCGCAACTCGGCGCTTCCGGTCACCGTCGCGGTCACCAGGCCGCCACCGGCGCTGCCCTTGACCTCGGTGTCCGCCAACTCCTCCTGCGCCGAAGCCAGCTGCTCCTGCATCTTTTGTGCTTGCTTGAGCAGTTCCTGAAGGTTCGGCTGCCCGCCACCCGGCATCACGGCGACTCCTCGAAGTTGTCGGCTCTGCGGTCTGTCCCTGCCGAGCGTAGCCGGCGCAACGCAGCACCACCCGCGCCGCCCGCTCCCGCCAGCACGCACCGCCCGCCACCCGGCACGCACCGGCAGCCCCGTGCCAGAGCCCGCGCGCCGGCTCCGGTCGCCCGCTCTCGGGTCGCAAGGACCACTGCCCGCTCGCTGCCGGCCGGCCATCTCGACGTCGCGGCGTCGCGGCGTCGCGGCGTCGCCTGTAGCCCAGCACTCGAGCTGCCCTCCGCACGCTGTCGCCTGGAGCTCGGCCCGCTGGGCCGGAGGTTCTCGCCCTAGTCGATCTGTTCCGCGCCGAGCTTCTGTACCAGCAGCGACACCGCCCGGTCCTCGACGCTGACCGGCTTGGGCGCGCTGGCCGGGTCGAACGGCTCGTCGGTCGGCTCGTCGCCGGGCGCGAACCCATCGAGCGCCGGCGCCGCCGTGCTCGGGCCGGCCGGCCGGGCCGGCGCCGGGGCCACCGCGGTCGCCGCACCGCCAGCGGTCGGACCCGCGCCACCCATGCTGGCCGGTACCGGATCGTCCGGCGAGAAGTCGGTCGGCCCGTCCGGCAGCCAGTCCGGCGCGCTGGCCGGCCGCGGCATGGTCGCCACCGCGCCGTCCGGCCGCGTGCTGCCGCTTCCGGGCGCGCCGGGAGCGAACCCGCCCGTCGGCGAGCCGGCACTCGCGACCGGCGCGCTTCCGGCGACCGCACCGAGCCCGGCCGGGGCCGCTACCGATCCGGTCGGGGCCGAACCGCCCGGCGCGGCACCGGTCGATGCGGCACCGGTCGGTCCCGTACCGTTCCCGGACGGTTCCGCCGCGGCACCGCCGCCACCCGCGGGACCGGCACCACCACCGGCACCGCTCTCGGGCGGCGCAGCGGCGGAGCCACCCGGGCGAGCGATCTCCGGCCAGCCACCGGCGTCGTTCGCGGCCGGCGCCGACGAACCGGACGGGGCCGGCGGCGGCGCGGCCGGAGCCGGCGGGGCGGCGGTCGGCGGGGCTGCGGCCGGCGGCGTGGCGGCCGGCGGGGCGCTGCTGGGCGGCGCCGGCCGGCTCGACGCCGCCGGGTTCGCCTCGCAGCGAATCCGCAACCGGCGATGCAGTACGGCGTGCACCGCGTCCTGGATCACCGACGCCAGGTTGTCGTCGTTGAGCCGCGCCGCGGTGCCGGCGTTGCGCGCCTTGAGGACCAGGGTGTCGCCGTCCAGCGCGTACGGCCCGGCGTTCTGCCCGAGGATCGCCCACACCATCTGGCGCCGCCGCTTCACCTCCGCCAGCACCGCGCTCCAGTGCGTCTCGACGGTGGCCAGGTCCACGTCACCGGACGCGGCCGGGGCGGCAGCGGCACCGCCGGCCGCCGGCGCCGCCGGCGCAGGTGGCGCCGGCGCAGGTGGCGCCGAGACCGGCTCCGCCGCGACCGGCACGGGCTCGGCCGCCGGGGCGGGCGCAGGCACCGGCGCGGACGGCGCGGCCACGCTGGACGCAGGTCCTGCGGCCTGCGCCGGCACCGACGCCGTCGCGGCCGGGGCGGCGCTCGACCCAGCCGGGGCGGCCGCACTCGAACCGGTTGCCGAGGAGGCCGAGTTCGAACCGGCCGGGGAGGCCGGGCTCGGCGCGGCCGGTGCGGCGGGTGCAGCCGGCGCGGCCGGTGCAAGCGGTGCGGGCGGTGCGGCGACGATCGGCACCGCGCCGCCGGCGGCGATCCGGTGCTCCAGCGTCTCCAGCCGTTGCAGCAGGTCGGCGGTGCTGTCGCCGGCGGGCAGCAGCATCCGGGCGCAGAGCACCTCCAGCACCAGCCGGGGCGAGGTGGCACCGCGCATCGAGGCCAGGCCCTCGTGCAGGATGTCGGCCATCCGGGACAGCGTGGCCGGGCCGAGCCGCTGCGCCTGCGCGGTGAGCCGGTCCACCTCGTCCGGTGGAACCGCGAGCAGGCCCTTGCCGGCGGCGTCCGGCACCTGGTTGAGCACGATCAGATCGCGCAGCCGTTCCAGCAGGTCGGAAGCGAACCGGCGGGGATCGTGGCCGGCCTCGACGACCCGGTCGACCGCGCCGAACAGCCCGGCACCGTCCGAGGTGGCCAGCGCGTCGACGGCGGCGTCGATCAGCTCCACGTCGGTCACGCCGAGCAGCGCGACCGCCCGCGGATAGCTCACCCCGGACTCGTCGGCGCCGGCGAGCAGCTGATCCATGATCGACTGGGCGTCCCGGACCGAGCCGCCGCCCGCGCGCACGACCAGCGGAAACACCGCCGGATCGACCTTGACGCCCTCCTTGGCGCAGATCAGCTCCAGGTGCTCGCGCATCACCCCGGGCGGCACCAGCCGGAACGGGTAATGGTGGGTACGCGACTTGATCGTGCCGAGAACCTTGTCCGGTTCGGTGGTCGCGAACACGAACATCACGTATTCGGGTGGTTCCTCGACCAGCTTGAGCAGCGCGTTGAACCCGGCCGACGAGACCATGTGCGCCTCGTCGATCACGTACACCTTGTAGCGGCTGTTGACCGGGGCGAAGAACGCCTTCTCGCGCAGCTCGCGGGCGTCGTCGACGCCGCCGTGACTGGCCGCGTCGATCTCGATCACGTCGATCGAACCCGGCCCGTCCGGCGCGAGTGCCCGGCACGAGTCGCACTCGCCGCACGGCTCCGGCGTCGGCCCCTTCGCGCAGTTCACCGAGCGGGCCAGGATCCGGGCGCTGGACGTCTTGCCGCAGCCGCGCGGCCCGCTGAACAGGTAGGCGTGGTTGAGCTTGTCGTTGCGCAACGCCGCCATCAGCGGCTCGGTGACCTGCTCCTGGCCGAACACCTCGGCGAAGGTGCGCGGCCGATACTTCCGGTACAACGCGATGTTCGGCACCGGCGTCTCGCCCCCTCTCCGAGACCCACTGGTGGCCCCGGAGCCGAAGTCTAGGTCAGCCGACCGACACCATCCGCCCGGCGCGGCCGGGTGGGTGACGGTGGGCGGTGCGACACCCGACACGGCGGCTCGGAGCGGCCGGATGCGGGCACGAAAGGGCCCCCCGTGCACCCGTGAGAGCTCGCGTACCCTTGCTGCCTTCCGGCCCTGGGGGAGTTGACGAGATGCACGCCGCACGAGGGGCTGGCGACTACTGTACAGGGCACGCGGCGGCCGAACCCACCCGCATGCGGCGCCCGGCGGTACCGGCTGGATACCTCCCCGCGCGGGCCGGTATCGTGTCCCGCGGAGGATTCGCCTAGTGGCCTAGGGCGCACGCTTGGAAAGCGTGTTGGGTTCACACCCTCACGAGTTCGAATCTCGTATCCTCCGCCGCCTGAACAGGCAAAACGCCGGGCCGGCACCCCTCGGGGCGCCGGCCCGGCGTCGTCCGGCCGGCGATGGCGGGGCACCGGAAAAGGCGGGCGCACCGGGAGTTGCGCGCCGGAACTGGTCGAATGCCGAAACTCGCCTGCCGGTGCGGCTACGTCCACAACCTGTCGCCGATTCCCGACGACGGACTCCAGGTGCTCCCCGACCGGCTCCTCCACCCGTCCGAGCGCACGCGCGCGAGTTGCACGCCGCGGGCGGCTGACCGCGTCCGCGGGCCGGAAATCCGGCGGATCGGCACGGCGGGCCGGTGCTAGGTTGTCTGCCGCGGTCGTGAGTGCCAGTGCGAAGCCCCGGCTTGCTGGCCGGCAACCCTCGCAGGACGCGGGTGGGGTGCCCCGGGTGATGACCGGGTCCAGCACGCGGTGTGCCGGGCAAGCCGCGCGACCGGAGGCAACCGTGCCGTACCCGAACGAGACCTCGTCCCGCCCGACCTCGGCCGTGCCGGAGTTCCGGCTCGTCGGCCCGGAGCTCGTCGGTGAACGGGTCCGGCTGGAACCGATGAGCCACCGCCACGTCGAGGGGCTGGCCGAGGCCGCCGAGCAGGACCGCAGCCGGTACTCCTACACCTGGGTGCCACGGGCCGACGAGGTCGAGGGGTACGTGGCGGCGCAGCTGGCGCGGGCCGCGGCCGGCCGGCTCGCCCCGTACGTGCAGATCGACGTGGCGACCGGGCGGATCGTCGGGGCCACCGCGTACTGGGATCCGCGGCCGTGGCCGGACGGCACCGGGTTGTGCGCGATCGAGGTCGGCTTCACCTGGCTGGCCGGCTCGGCGCAGGGCACGGGCATCAACACCGAGGCGAAGCTGCTGCTGTTCGAGCACGCGTTCACGCGGTGGCAGGTGGCCCGGCTCGACCTGAAGACCGATGCCCGCAACACCCGGTCGCGGCGCGCCATCGAGAGCGTCGGCGGCCGGTTCGAGGGCGTGCTGCGGAGCTGGTCGCGGTCGTGGGCGCCGGGCGAGGACGGTCGGCTGCGCGACTCGGCCATCTTCTCCATCATCGCGGCCGAGTGGCCCGACTGCCGCGCCCGCCTCACCGCCCGCCTGGCCGCCCGCCCCGCGCGCTGACGCCACCCGAGCCCGAGGTGGCGACCGAGCTACGGGGCGTGCAGGGGTGGGTGGATCGCGGCGATCTTCTTGGGGACGCACATCAGCCAGGCGTCGAGGACCAGTTCGCGCATCTCGGGCACGTCGACGGCGGCCAGCCGCACCCGCACCCAGTTGAACCGCTCGTCGGACGGCAGCGGCGGCAGGAACTTCTCCGGCTCGCCGGCGACCAGCGCGTCCCGTTCGTCCTTCGGGTAGCCGAAGCCCATGATCGTCTCGTCCCGGGACAGCGCCGCGTAGACGATGCGGCCGACCCGGAACTTGACCCGGTCGTACACCAGGGCCTCGGTGGTGCGAGGCAGCCGGGTGGCCCAGCTGCGCACGTCGTCGACGGTGACCATGCGTCCGGTCTACGCCCGGGGACCGACAGTTTCGCGGGAGAATGGTGCGTGGCCCGCTGGGTACTGCACGTCGACCTGGACCAGTTCGTCGCGGCGGTGGAGATCCTGCGTCGACCGGAGCTGCGCGGACTGCCGGTGGTGGTCGGCGGCGACGGCGACCCGAGCCGGCGCGGCGTGGTGAGCACCGCGTCGTACCAGGCCCGGCGGTACGGCGTGCACTCCGGGCAGCCGTTGCGCACCGCGGCACGGCTGTGCCCGGACGCGGTGTTCCTGCCGGTCGACCGGGAGGCGTACGAGGCGGCCTCGGCGACGGTGATGGCCACGCTGCGCGGCTTCGACGCGATCGTCCAGGTGCTCGGCTGGGACGAGGCGTTCCTCGCCGTGGACACCGACGACCCGGCCGCGGTCGCCACCGAGATCCAGCGCCGGGTGCGCGCGGCGACCGCGCTGGACTGCACCGTCGGCATCGGTACCAACCGGATCCAGGCCAAGCTCGCCACCGGCTTCGGCAAGCCCGCCGGGATCTTCACCATCACCCCCGACACCTGGTACGGCCTGCTCGGCGACCGGCCGCCGGACGCGCTGTGGGGCATCGGTGCGAAGACGGCGAAACGGTTGGCGGCGCTCGGGATCACGACGGTGGCGGGGCTGGCCGGTACCGACCCGGGCACGCTCGCGGACGCGTTCGGCCCGGCGACCGGGCCGTGGCTGGTACGGCTGGCCCGCGGGGCGGACGACGGCACGGTGACCGACGCGCCGCACGTGCCGCGGTCCCGCAGCCGGGAAACCACGTACCAGGAGGATCTGGCCGACTGGGCGCAGGTGCGGCGGGAGGTGGCCCGGCTGGCCCGGCTGGTCGCCGCCGACGCCGCCGAGTTGCGGGTGGCGCGGGTGGTGGTGAAGGTGCGGTACGCCCCGTTCCACACGCACGCCCACGGGCACTCCCTGGCCGAGCCGACGACCGACGCCGACCGGATCGAAACGGCGGCGCTCGCCGCCCTCGACGACTTCGCCGCCGACCGCCCGGTCCGGCTCCTCGGCGTACGCGCGGAGTTCCCGCGCTGATCCGCCGCGGTCGACGCGTCAGGGGGACGGCGCCGGCGCTTCCGTTGGTACGACGGGGAAAGCGGTGCCGGCACGCGTCGGCCCACTGTCCATTGTGGAGCTACGGTCGGTGGTCGTGGCATGCGAAGCGGCCCGAATGGGTATGGCTCTGGCATGCAGACACTCAATGTCGTGCTGTTGATCGCATCGGTCCTGTTCCTGGTGCTGGGCGGGATCAGCTACAGCCATCGGCGAACCCGCAAGGTCCGCTGGGAGTGGCTCGGCATCGCCTGCCTGGTGGCGACGATGTTGGTGAGCAAGCTCGCTGCGCTGTTCTGATCCGCCGCGCACCGCCCCTCCCCAGCCGGCATCGACGGCGTACCCAGGCGCCGGTGCCGGGCCCGCCGGCGTCACCCGGCGGCCGCACCACCCCCGGAGGCACCCATGCTGTTGCTCCACAACGAGGACGCCGGTACCAGCGACGCCGAGTCGATCGCGACCGGCGAGAAGATCATCGGTACGCCGGTCACCCGGGTCGCGGTCTCGGCCGGTACCGGGCTCGACCCGATCCTGGCCGAACACACCGACGAGGACGTGATCGTCGCCGGGGGCGACGGATCGCTGCACGCCCTGCTCCGCGCGCTGTACCGGCGGGACGAGCTCGGCCGGCGGCGTGTCGGGCTGCTCCCGCTCGGTACCGGCAACGACTTCGCCCGCGGCAGCGGGATCCCGCTGGACGTCACGGCGGCGGCCGGCGTCGTCCGGGACGGCGCCACCCGTACCACCGACCTGATCGTGGACGACACCGGCGACGTCGTGGTGAACGCGGCGCACGTCGGGGTCGGCGCCGACGCCGCGGACAGCGCCCGCCCGCTCAAGCCGCACGTGGGCCCGGCCGCCTTCCCGATCGGTGCGATGATCGCCGGTCTGGTCCGGCCCGGCAAGCGGCTGACCGTGGTCATCGACGGTCGTACGGTCACGCATCCGCGGCACCGCAACCTGATGGTGGCGGTCTCCAACGCGCCGACGATCGCCGGCGGCAGCGCACTGCTCAGCCCGGACGCGTCCGTGCACGACGGCCGGATGCACGTGACGATCTCGCAGGCGACCGGGCCGATCGCGCGGATCGGTTACGCCCTGCGGCTGCTGCGCGGCCGGCACGTCGACTCGCTCGACGTCATCCACGGCCCGGCGGACCGGGTGCTGGTGGCCGGCGAGTCCTTCCGGGTCAACGCGGACGGCGAGCTCTCCGCGCCGACCGTCAGCCGGTCCTGGCGGGTACTCCCGGGCGCCTGGCGCCTGTTCGTGCCGGCCGACCGCGCGACGGGCCGGCAGCCGGCGGCCGAAGCCGCCGGCGAAGCTGGCCCGGGTACGGAGGCGGAGGTGCGACGGTGACCGCGATCCGGTGGCCGTGGCGGCACGCGCCCACCCACCACCGTCAGGTGCTGATGCGCCGCGTCGGCCGGGCGGGCTACGCCGCGTACGGGGCGATCCACCTGCTGGTCGCCTGGCTCGCGGTGCAGATCGCGTTCGGCGGCTCGGGCCGGTCGGCCGACGCCGGCGGCGCGCTCGCCACCCTGGCCGGCGCCGCGTTCGGCCGGGTACTGCTCGCGATCCTCACCGTGGGGCTGCTGCTGCTGACCCTGTGGCGGCTCGCCGAGGCTGTCTGGGGCGAACCCGGCCACGGTGACCATCCCGGCACGAAGCGGCGGCTGACGTCGATCGCGCAGGCGATCTGCTTCGCCGCGCTGACCGCGACCACGGCGCGAACGGTGCTGTCCGACCGCGCGCCGTCCAGCGGGCACAGCGAGCAGCGGGCGACGTCGACCGCGCTGAGCCTGCCGGGCGGCCGGTTCCTGGTCGGCGCGATCGGCGTCGGGGTGGTCGCGCTCGGCATCGGCATGCTCTGCTACGGCCTGCTCCGCCGGTTCGAGCGCGCCATGCAACTGGACCGGCTGGGCCACCGGGCCCGCCGCGCGGTGCTCGCCATCGGCGCGGTCGGGCACGTCGCCAAGGGCGTCGCGTACGGCATCGTCGGCGTGCTGCTGACCATCTCGGCGGTCACCTACCAGCCGCACCACAGCCGCGGGCTGGACCAGGCGCTGCGGGTACTGGCCGGCCAGCCGCACGGCCGGGTGCTGCTGTGCCTGGTGGCGTTCGGGATCGGCTGCTTCGGCGTGCTGTGCTTCGTCCGCGCCCGCTACCAGCGACGCTGAGCGATCCCGCACGACGGCACGTCACCGGCGGCGTCAGGGGGCGCGTCGCCACCGGGCGGCCGCGAGCGCCGCGAGCAGCAGTACCAGGCCGGTCGCGGCGACGAGCGCCGGCGGCAGCGGTGCCGCGGTGCCGGGCGCGCGGGTCGCGCCCATGACGTCGAGCAGCGGCAGGCCGTTCGCGATCGTGTACCACAGCGGCAGGTACACCGCCGGGAACAACCGCGCGGTGCGGCCGATCGAGCCGAGCGCGAGCGCCAGCGAGGGAAGGAACACCGCGCCGCCGGCCCACGCCGCGACGCCGACCCCGTCACCGTGCCCGACCAGTACGGCCAGCGGCCCGGCACCGGTCGCCACCGCCACCGCGAGCCCGGCGCACCACTGCGCCAGCCGCCGCCGGTACGGCCGGGGCAGCGCGGCGAGCAGCCCGTCGGTGCCGTGCTCGGCGTCCCGGCTGCCGAGCCGGGACCAGAGCAGGATCGGCCACAGCCAGGCGATCGGCAGCGTCAGCCGGATCCCGCCGGTACCGGCGGCGATGCCGGCCACGACGATCGCCGCGGCGACCAGCCACCACCACCAGCGCACCCCGGCCAGCAGGATTCGCAGCTCACCCAGTACCAGCCGGGGCAGCACGACGCCGCCCGCCGCGGCCGCCGTCGTCGGCAACCCGGCGGCGGAACCCGCGGCGTCCGGGACGGCCCGGCCCCCCGCGGCCGTGGCGGGCCGGGCACCGGCGGGTGCGGGGACCGCCAGGGCAGCCACGACGCCCGCGGGGACCGCCGGGCCACCCCGGAAGCCGCCGGACGGCGCGGCGGGCGAGACGCCTGCGGGCGCGGCGGCGCGGCGGGGACGGACCCGGGCCGGGTCGAAGCGCGCGAACCAGAACGCCGGGAGCAGCACCAGGACGATCGCGATCATCACGAGGAGCACCCGGGTACCGAGGAAACCGGCCGACGGTACGAAGCCGTGCCACTCGAAGGTCCGCAGCGGACTGTCCACATAGGTCAGACCGAGGCTGAAGTCGCCGTGCACCCGGGCGTGCTGCGCGACGAGATCGGCCCGGATCGAGTCGAGCGGTTGCTGCCAGCCCAGGCCGCCGAGCGGCGCGTGCGCGCTCAGACCGCCCACCAGCAGCACCATCCAGGCGAAGAACCAGGCGACGTTGCCGATCCCGCCGCGCAGCACCGGCACCGTCTCGGTCAGCAGCGCGAGCGCGGCGACGAGAACCAGCACCGGCAGCGCGAACACCAGGTACGGCAGCAGCAGGCCGACCGGGTCCATCGCGCGCGACTCGCCCCGGATCTGTTGCAGTGCAACAGCGGTGACGACCAGCACGCCGAGCATGCTGGCGAGCACCATGACGTTGCTGAGCAACTTGCCGAGCAGGTACCCGGTGGTACGCAACGGGGTCGCGGCGAGCAGCCGGCCGACCCCGGTGCGCTCGTCGCGCGCGATCCCGCCACGCACCACGAAGAAACCGGCGAACGACAGCCACAGCGCGCCGCCCATCGCGGTCGCGAGACCGACGTAGTCGCTGGTGTAGCGGCCACGGTAGTCGCCGATCTGCAGCACCGCCCAGTGCGCGTCGGCGCCGGGCAGGATCAGCCAGCCCAGCGCGACGGTCGCCGCGAGCGTCACCAGGAAGGCCGGTCGACGCACCCGGTCCCGGAAGTCCGCGGCCGCCACCGCGAGCAGCCCGCCCAGGCCCGGTCGCGCGGCGGTGGCACCGGCGCCTCGCGTACCACCCGTTCGCACGGCGGTGGCACCGCCGACCGGCGCGCCACCGGGTACCGAGCCGGGCGGCGTCACCGGGTCACCGCCGCGGCCGGTTCGGCGCGGGCGACCGCCTCCAGGTACGCATCCTCCAGGTCCGGGTCGACCGCGGTCGCCGCGTCGAACGGCCGTACCGGGCACAGCAGCCGGACGAGCACCCCGTCGGCGCGGTGCGTCGTGCGCGTGACCCGGAACCGGGCCTGGACCTCGGGCAGCGCCTCGGCCGGCACCACGGCGGTCCACACGTGGCCGGTGACCGCGCCGATCAGCGCCTCCGGCGTACCGCGGGCGCGCAGCCGGCCGCCGGCCAGGATCGCGATGTCCCGGGCCACCGACTCCACGTCGGACACGATGTGGGTGGACAGGATCACCACCCGGTCGGTGGCGAGCTCGCTGAGCAGGTTGCGGAACCTGACCCGTTCCTGCGGGTCCAGGCCGGCGGTCGGCTCGTCCACGATCAGCACCGCCGGGTCGCCGAGCAGCGCCTGCGCGATGCCGACCCGCCGCAGCATCCCACCAGAGTACGTGCCGAGCGGCCGCCGCGCCGCCTCGGTGAGGTTGACGGTGGCGAGCAGCTCGTCGATCCGGGCCCGCGCCGGCCGGGCCCGCAGCCCTTTGGCGGCGGCCACATAGCGCAGGAACTCGCGTGCCGACAGCTTCGGGTAGCCGGTGAAGTCCTGCGGCAGGTAGCCGAGCGAGGTGCGCAACCCGTCCGGCCGGGCCACGACGTCCTGACCGCGGAACAGGATCCGACCCGCGCTCGGCCTGGTCACGGTCGCCGCGATGCGCATCAGGCTCGACTTGCCGGCGCCGTTCGGGCCGAGCAGCCCGATCAGGCCGGTGTCCAGCCGCAACGTCACGTCGTCGACCGCGCGCCGGCCACCCCGGTACACCTTGGTCACGCCGAGCAGTTCGAGCATCAGTGGCCGCCGGTCAGCTTGGTGGCACGGCCGTCCCGCAGCACCCGGACGCCACGGGGGACGTCGACCTGGAACCGTACGTCGCACAGCGCGAGGCCGGTGCAGCCGGCGTCGATGTCGAGCGTGTGCCCGGTCAGCCGCCAGTGCGCGTGCGGGCTGCTGCCCGGCTTGTGCACGAACCACCGGGTGACCCGCACGTCCCGCCGGTCGGCCGGCACCAGGTCGGTCGGGGTACCGTGCGCCACCACGTTCAGCGTGCTGCCGGAGAACGGGAACGTCCGGTGCTGCGGCCGCGCGTCCTTGGCGTCGATCGTGCATCCGGCGGTCAGCAGGACGCCGGCGACGATCAGCGGCAGCGCGGCGAAACGAAGCGGGACAACGGTTGTCGGCAACGGAACCTCCAGGAACGCGACAGGTTCCTGCCAGCCTCCGCCGTCGCCGCGCGCGGCACATCTGCCGTTCGGCAGATATCCGCCCGCCCGCGGCACCCCGTACCAGCCCACGGCAGCACGGCAATGCCGTCGCGGAAGGCACGCGACATCGCGGGGGGCTCAGCGGGGTAGCACGGCGTGTACCTGCCAGCCGTCGCCCTGCGGCCCCCAGCGCAGCGTGCCGCCGAGCGCGTCCACCCGGGCCGCCAGGCCGGCGAGCCCGGTGCCGCCGCGCCCGTACCGCCCCGCTTCGTCCGGCGCGGTCCGCGGCCCGGCTACGCCACCCGGCCGGCGGCGCCGGTGGCCGCCGGCGTCGGTGACGGTGACCGCGATCGCGCCGGTACCGGACGGGGCGACGGTCACCGTGGCCCGGGCGCCGGCGGCGGCGTGCCGGCGCACGTTGGTCAGCGCCTCGACGACGATCCGGTACCCGGTCTGCTGGGTGCTGTCCGCGACCGGACCCAGCGCCTCGTCCAGCCGCAGGGTGGCACCGAACCGATCGGTGACCTCGGTCAGGTCGGCGAGCCGGTACAGCCGGCGCGGTGGCGTGCCGGTGCGCAGCGACGCGACGGTGCGGTCCATCGAGTCCAGCGCGCGCACCCCGGCGGCCTCGACCCGGCCGAGCAGCTCCCGCATCTGGTCCGGCCGGTACGCCTGCTCCCACTGCGCGGCCTGCACCTCGACCACGATCCCGGTCAGCTCGTGGGCGACGAAGTCGTGCAGATCGGCGGCAACCGACAACCGTTGCGCCGCGAGCAGATCGTCGACCGCGCGGGCCCGCCGTACGGCCAGCAGGCGCAGGTGGAGGCCGAGCCCCGCGGCGCAGGCGGCCGGGAACATCGACAGCGCGCACAGCAGCGCGACGGCCAGCGCGGCGCTGGCCGGATGCGCCAGCAGCGCCCGGATCGGCAGCAACACCACCGCCAGCGCGGTCGCCGGCCCGAGCAGTGCCGCCACCCGGCCGGGCGCGCTCCGGATCGTTCGGGTGACCAGTACCAGCAGCGCCGCGTACTCGGGCAGCGCCCACAGCACCGCGTAGTCCTGCGGGCCGCGGTACGCAGCGTCGACGGCGTACGACAGGGCGCAGGCGACCGCGACCGCGCCGACCAGGAAGCGGCCCCGCCAGCGGACGAACGCCACGAACCCGGCCGCCGCCGCGGGCAGCGCGACGAGCAGCGCGGCACCCGCCTCGGTCTTCGCCAGCGGTACCGGGAGCAGCAGCACGACCGCGAGCGCGACGCCCGCGGCGAGCCGTACCCGGCCACGCCAGGCGGCGGCCTCGCTCCTCGACCGCCCTGCGGCGCCGGCGGCCGGCACCGGCCGACCGGGGTCGGTCACCGGACGTCCCGCGGCGACGGGTAGCCCATCTCCCAGGCGTGCAGCGCGATCCCGACCCGGTTGCGTACCCCGAGCTTGCGCTGGATGCTCGCCACGTGCGTCTTCACCGTGCCGGGCGAGATGTACAGCTCGCGCCCGATGTCGGCGTTGGTCCTCCCGGCGGCGACCTGCCCGGCGATCTCGATCTCCCGCTCGGTCAACGCCTCACCCGGCGGACCGCCGCGCGCCACCCGCCGCCCCGCACCGCCGCCCACCGGGCCGCCTCCCGACCGACCACCGCGGAGGGTGCCCGCACCGGCCGGGCCGCCGAGAAGCTGCCGCTCGCCCGCGGCGGGGCCGTCGGCACCGGTGACGTGTCGCAACAGCCGTACCGTCACGGACGGGCTGATCAGGCTGTCCCCGGCCATCGCGGCCCGGACCGCCTCGATCAGCAGCGCCGGCCCGGACCGCTTCAGCAGGAATCCGGACGCACCGAGCCGCAGCGCCGGGTACACGTACTCGTCCAGGTCGAACGTGGTGACCACGACCACCCGCACCGGGCGCGGCGCGGCGACCAGCCGCCGGGTGACCTCGATGCCGTCCAACCCGGGCATCCGGACGTCGACCAGGGCCACGTCCGGCGCCAGCCGCGCCGCCGCGTCGACCGCGGCGAGCCCGTCCGGCGCCTCGCCGACCACCTCGATGTCCGGCTCGCCGTCCAGCACGCGCCGCAGCCCGCGCCGCACGGCGGCCTGGTCGTCCGCGATCAGTACCCGAATCCCCACGCGAAGCCATGCTGCCACGTCCGGTACCGGGACCCGTCGCGGAATGCGCCGGTCAGCGCGCGATGACCAGCTCGTACGAGTGCAGCCGGGCGGCGTGGTCCCACGCCTGGGTGGTGACCATCAGCTCCTGCGCGCCGGTTCGGGCGACCAGCTCGGTCAGCTGCTCCGCCACCTGCTTCGGGTCGCCGACGACGGTGTGCTGGCCACGCTGTGCCATCAGCTGCCGGTCCAGCGACGTGTACGGGTGGTTCGCCGCCTGCTCCGGGCTGGGCAGCGGGCCGGGCCGACCGGTGCGCAGCTGCAGGAACGACAGCTCCTGCGAACTCGCCATCCGCCGCGCCTCGTCCTCGGTGTCGGCGCAGAACACCGACACCCCGAGCATCACGTACGGCTCGGCCAGGTCCGGCGACGGCCGGAACGACGACCGGTACAGCTCGACCGCCGGCACCGTGTTGTCGCCGGCGAAGTGGTGCGCGAACGAGAACGGCATGCCGAGCGCGCCGGCCAGCTGCGCCGAGTAGCCGGACGAGCCGAGCAGCCAGATCGGCGGCCGGTACCCCTTGCCGGGCACCGCGGTGATCGCAGCGTACGGGTGGTCGTCCGGGAACTCGCCGTCCAGGAAGCCGATCAGCTCACCGAGCTGCCGCGGGAACTCGTCGGCGGCGGGCGACGCGTCGCGCCGCAGCGCGTGCGCGGTGACCTGGTCGGTACCGGGCGCCCGGCCGAGGCCGAGGTCGATCCGCCCGTCGTGCAGCGCGGACAGCATGCCGAACTGCTCGGCCACCACCAGCGGCGCGTGGTTGGGCAGCATCACGCCGCCGGACCCGACCCGGATGCGTTCCGTCGCGCTCGCCAGGTGCCCGATCAGCACCGGCGGGGACGAACTCGCAATACCCGGCATGTTGTGGTGCTCGGCCACCCAGTACCGGTGGTAACCGAGCCGTTCCGCCAGCCGGACCAGCTCGACGCTGTTGCGCAACGCGTCGGCCGGCGTCGATCCGTCCGGTACCGGCGCCAGGTCCAGCACCGACAGCTTCACCTCGTCAGACACAGCCACGTGACGTGCAACGCGCCGCACCCCCGGCGCGTTCCCGCACCCGGGTGGTCGGTAGGCCGGATCACAGCCGGTCCGGGGCCGGCGAACACGATCCGCGGCCGGTCAGTTCGGTGTGGCGGCCAGGTCGGTGAGGAGGCCGCGGGCGTGGCTCGTCAGGTACCACTCGTGCCGGTACGTGTCGGCGAAGCCGTCGCCGCCGACCGCCGCCGGCGCGATCTGGCTGGCGTGCGCGGCCATCGCGGCCCGCTTCGCGGCGAGTTCCGCGTCGGTCGCGGTCAACCGCACCGGAATCTCGTGCCCGGCCCGGCCGTAGTCGCCGGTGTGCCCGCTCGCCGCGTCGATCAGGTGCGTACCGCCGCGTCGGTGCAGGTGGTCCCGGTCCACCGTCGCCTCGTACGACACGGCGCCGGTCATCGCCGCCGCCAGCGCGCCGATCCGGTGCACCGCAACGTGATCCGGGTGACCGTAGATGCCGCGGTCGTCGTAGTGCAGCACCGTGTCGGCCCGTTCCGCGTCGATCACCTCGGCGAGCCGCCGGGCCAGCCGGTCGGTACGGCCACGGGCCAGCGCCCGCGGATGCCGGGCCGACGGCCAACCGACCATGCCCGAGTCGCGCCGGCCGAGCAGCACCAGCCGGGACACGCCGAGCACCTCGGCGGCGTCCTCCAGCTCGGCCAGCCGGCGGCGGTGCACGGTCTCGCCGGGGCGCAGCGGGGCGAGCCGTTCACCGAGCTCACCGCCGGTGGCCATGACCAGTATCACCCGGGCGCCACGGTCGGCGAGCCGGCGCATGGTGGCCGCGGTGAAGATCGCCTCGTCGTCGGGGTGCGCGTGCAGCACGACGACGGCCCGTCCGGCCAGCTCGGGCCCACCGGCAGAGCCGGGCAGCTCAGGCCCGACGGCCCGTCCGGCCGGCTGGGGCCCACCGGCAGAGCCGGGCGGCCCGGCCGCACCAGTGAAGCCGGACAGGCCGCGCCCGCCGGCGAAGCAGGGCAGGTCCGGGGCGCCGGCGGAGCCGGACAGCTCGGGCCCGGCAGCGGAGCCGGACGGGCCGGGCCCGCCGGCGAAGCCGGACAGGTCGGGCGCGCCGGCGGAGGCGGGCACGCGGGTACGGGCAGGGCGGGAGGCACGCAGGGCCGAAGACATGGGTACGCTCGCTGACTCGACGGGAGCCCGGTGACGACCGGGCGGGGCGCGGGAGATCAGCGGCAACAACACGGACACGCGGCGGCGACAATCGGCGCGAAGCCGGTCGCGGTGCAGCGCAGGTCCGTCATGACCGGGGATTCTGCCACGCCCATCGCCCGAACCGCCACGACACCCCGACGATCCGCCCACTGGGCGGGACCGTGCCGGCTCGCCGCCGCAGCGCCCCGACGCGGCCGGCACCGGGACGTCGGCGGCCGACCAGCCGGCGGCTCAGGCGGCAGGTTCGGCCGGTCGAGCGCGCGGGGCATCAGGCGGCAGGTTCGGCCGGTCGAGCGCGCGGGGCATCAGGCGGCAGGTTCGGCCGGTCGAGCGCGCGGGGCATCAGGCGGCAGGTTCGGCCGGTCGAGCGCGCGGGGCATCAGGCGGCAGGTTCGGCCGGTCGAGCGCGCGGGGCATCAGGCGGCAGGTTCGGCCGGTCGGGCACGCGGCGGTCAGGCGGCGGCGAGGATCCAACGGTGGCCGAAGGGGTCGGCGATGCGCCCCATCCGGCCGTACTCGTGGTCGTTCAGCGGAAAGACCTCGGTGCCGCCGGCGTCGAGTGCCCGGCGCCAGACGGCGTCCACGTCGGGCAGTCGCAGTACCAGGATCACCGGTACCGCCCCGTCCGGTGCGGGATCGACGTCGTCGGCGTCCTTGACGGCGAACTCGCTGCCGCCGACGGACAGGTCGGCGTGCACGATGCGGCCGCCTTCGCGGTAGCGGCTCAGCTCCGTCGCGCCGAACGCCTGCCGGTAGTAGTCGATGGCGGCGGCCGCGTCGCGGACCGCCAGGGTCGGTGCCAGCGTGTTGTCCATGCCTGCCATGGTGACGCCGCGGCCGGCGCCGGTATTGGAAAAACCTGACCGCGGTCAGGCCCGTACCGGCAGGTGGTTGGGCATCCCCGCCGCGCGCGGCCGGTACCGGGTGGGCGTGACCGAGGCGAACGACCGGAAGTCGTGGATCAGGTGCGACTGGTCGACGTACCCGTGTTCGGCGGCCAGGCCGGCCCAGTCGACCCGGTCCGCGCCGGCGGTTCCCGCCGCGCAGTCGGCGGCGACCCGCTGGAACCGGCGGATCCGCGCGTACAGCTTCGGGGTGAAGCCGGTGTGCACGGCGAACCGGCGGGCCAACCCCCGGTCGGTGCGGCCCAACCGGTCCGCGACGGCCGCCACCGGCAGGCCCCGCTCCAGCCCCACGGCCGCGGCGCCGACGAGCGGATCCGGCCCCGCGGGCCGGTCCCGCAGCCGGTCCAGCAGCAGCTCGGCCAGCGCCGCCAGCCGCCGGCGCGGGTTCGGCAGGCCGCGCAGCCGCTCGGCGAGCGTCGCCCCGTCCCGCCCCCACAGCTGGTCCAGCGGCAGATCGCCGGTGCCGTCCGGGGTACCGAAGAACGGGAAGCCGCCGCCCGGCCGGAAGCAGGCGCCGACGACCTGGCGCTGCTCGGCGGTGTCGATGCACAACGGCGCGGCCGACGCCCCGGACACCGTCGCCGCGGGCAGCCGGTGCACCCGGGCGAAGCCCGGCCCGTCGTACCAGCGCTGCTCGTCTTCGGCGAGGTTGACGATCAGTTGCTGCCGGCCGGTCGGCAGGGCGAGTTCGAGCGCAGCGTCGAGCGGCTCGTCGTACCAGTACAGGCTCGTGACGAACGGGGCGAGCGGCGCCGGCGGTGGCATCGTCAGCAGCATCGCCTGCCAGGTTACGACGCCGCGGACGGTGCGTCCCGAACCGCGGCGCGGCGGCCGCCGGGGCGATGCGCGATCAGCCGGTCGACCCGCCGGGACGACGCGCGATCAGCCGGTCGACCCGCGCGGGCGGCGCGCGGTCAGCTGGCCGGGGCGAGCGGCCGGCGGTGCTCCTCGACGAGCTCCAGGTCGGCCAGGTTGACCAGCTCGGCCACCTCGTCCACCGACCGGCACACGGCCACCTGGTAGCCGTTGTGTGACACGCGCAGCAGATCGCGGGGCCGGCCGTCCTCGGCTGCGGTCCCGATCATGTGCTCGACGGTCCAGCGACCGTCCCGGCTGCGGTACATCACCTTCGACGGTAAGCCGGATTCCTTGGCGTGGCCTGGAAAAACGGCTCCGATGTAACGGAGGAAACGGCCTGGGCGTTGCCCCGGCCACACTTCTGCCGGTACGGACAACCAACCCCACCGTTCGGCCCATCCACCGACCGTCCGAACGGGCCAGTCCCGGTGAGGAAACCTGGCAGAACGGCGCCGGGCGCCCGGCACGCCGCCGCACCGGTCGGGCAAAGCGGGCAAGCCACCCAGCGGGCCAGCGGGCCGAGGTGTCGGACCTCGCTCCTACGATGCCACCATGCCGATGCCCGTTGCCGATCACCTTGCCGTGCTGCGCACCGAGGGACAGCTGCTCGCGGCGGCCGCCGACGGTGCCGACCTCGACACACCCGTGCCGACCTGCCCCGGCTGGGCGCTGCGCGACCTGCTCCGGCACATCGGCGGGGTGCACCGGTGGGCCCGCCACTTCGTCGTCACCGGCCGGGCCGAGGAGTCCAGCGAGCAACTCGACCGGGAGTTGATGGAGACCTGGGGCGACGACGCCGACCTGGTCGAGTGGTTTCGCTCCGGGCACGCCGAGCTGGTCGGCGCGCTGACCGATGCGCCCGATTCGTTGGCCTGCTGGACGTTCCTGCCGGCGCCGTCCCCGCTGGCGTTCTGGGCCCGGCGGCAGGCGCACGAGACGGCGATCCACCGGGTCGACGCCCAGGCCGCGGTGGGTCCGGTGACCGGCGTCGCACCGGAGTTCGGCGCCGACGGGCTGGACGAGCTGCTGCTGCGCTTCCTGGCTCGCCCGCGGTCCCGGCCGGAGTGGGGCGCGCCGGCCCGGCTGGCCCTGACCGCGACCGACCTCGACCGCCGCTGGCTGGTCGAGGTCTCCGAGTCCGGGGTGCAGGGCGACGCCCGGCCCGACACGGCGGCCTGCGCGGCCGCCGACTGCGCGGTCACGGCGACCGCGTCCGACCTGTACCACCTGATGTGGAACCGGCGCGACCACGCCGACCTGGCCGTCACCGGGCGTTCCGACGTGCTCGACCGCTGGCGTGACTGCGTCGCCGTCCGCTGGTCCTGACGCCGGGCGCGCAGCCGGTCAGCCGGCGACGCCGACCACCACGAACATGAACGCCATCCCCAGTACGGTCATCCCGAGGGTGAGGCGGCTGGGGTGCCGGGCGTGCGCCTCGGGCAGGATGTCGCTGGTCGCGATGTAGAGCAGGAAACCGGCGAAGAAGCCGAGATAGAGCCCCAACACCGACTGCGGTACGCGCACGAACAGCGTCACCGCCGCACCGGCCACCGGCGCCACCGCGTCCAGGCACAGCAGGGTGAGCGCGCGGCGGCGGGCGTTGCCGTACAGCGAGGTGATGGTGAAGGTGTTGAAGCCGTCGGCGAAGTCGTGCGCGATGACGGCGAGCGCGACGGTGGCGCCGATCGCGGTGCTGGCCTGGAAGCCGAGACCGATCCCGAGCCCGTCCATGAAGCTGTGCGCGACGAGCGCGGAGGCGGCGAGGATCCCGACGGTCGGGTAGTGGTGGCCGTGCGACTCGTACTCGTGTTCGTGACCGCGGTGCACCGCGGTGCCGCGCTCGACGATGTGCAGGGTGAGGAAGCCGGCGGCGAAGGTGATCATCACGGCGGGCACGCCGAGCACGTGGTAGGCGTTCTGCTCGAACATCTCGGGCAGCAGGTCGAACGCCACGACGCCGAGCAGCACGCCGGCGGCGAGGCCGAGGATCAGGTGCAGCTTGTCTCGCGCCCGGAGCGCGACGAGGCCACCCGCGAGGGTGGCCACCAGGGACAACAGCGTGACGAGTACCGCCATGTCGCACAGCATATTCGACAACGATTTTCTCTTTCACCGCGCCGCCCCGCGATCTCGATCACTGCCGCGCCGAACTTGCCCAGCTGCGCGACTCGCTCGACTGACACGATCGAGCAAGGCGTTGCTAGGCTGCGGCGATGGCTGGAGGCAACAACAAGGGCAACCGGGAGGCGCTGCTCGACGGCGCGAAACGGTGCCTGCTGGAGAAGGGCTTCGACCGCAGCTCGGTGCGCGACATCGCGGCGGCTGCCGGGGTGTCCACCGCGGCGATCGGCTACCACTTCGGATCGCGGGAGAAACTGCTGTTCCAGGCGCTGTTCGCGCTCATCGACGAGTGGGGCGACAGGTCCGGACGGGCGCTCGTCTCGGCCGACGACCCGGATGCGGACGTGGCGCAGCGCTACGTGCGCAGCTGGGACGAGCTGATCGCGCAGGCGCTCGCGCACCCCGACCTGTGGCTGACGTCGGTCGACCTGTTCATGCAGGCACGCCGCAACCCGGAGCTGCTGCCACAGCTGGCCGACGGGATGCGGCAGGGGCGCACCGGCTCCGCCGCGACGATCCTCAGCGTCCCCGAGGGCGAGATCTCCGACGAGGCGGCGGGCACGGTCGGGATGGTGCAGATGGCGCTGATGTCCGGCGTCGTCATCCAGGCGCTCGCCGACCCGGAGCACCCGCCGACCGGCGCCTCGGTGCTCGCCGGCATCCGCGCCCTCGCCGAACTCACACAGTGACGACGGGGCCGCGACCACCGTGCCCGGAAGGGAAGCCTCGCGGCAGCCGGGGCGCAGCCACCACCGACCGGAAAACGAGCTCGGCCCGCCACCGCGAGGGTGACGGGCCGAGCGGGCGTACGGCGACGGTCAGGCGAGCACGTCGGCGACGGCGCGGAACGGCAGGCCGTGCGCGGCGGCGACCGGCTCGTTGGTGAGCTGGCCGGCGTGGGTGTTGAGCCCCTGCGCGAGCGCCGGGTCGTCGGCGAGCGCGGCGCGCCAACCCTTGTCCGCCAACGCCACCGCGTACGGCATGGTCACGTTGGTGAGCGCGAACGTGGAGGTGTTCGGCACCGCGCCGGGCATGTTCGCGACGCAGTAGAAGATGCTGTCGTGCACCCGGTACGTCGGGTCCGCGTGCGTGGTGGCGCGCGAGTCCTCGAAGCAGCCGCCCTGGTCGATCGAGATGTCCACCAGCACGCTGCCCGGCCGCATCCGGGACACCAGCTCGTTGCTGACCAGCTTCGGCGCCTTCGCACCCGGCACCAGCACCGCGCCGATCACCAGGTCGGCGTCGGTGACCTCCTTCTCCAGCTGGAACGCGTTCGAGGCGACGGTGTGGATCCGCCCCTCGTACCGGTGGTCCAGCTCGCGCAGCTTCTCCACGTTGAGGTCGAGCACCGTCACGTCCGCGCGCATGCCCACCGCGATCTCCACCGCGTTGCTGCCGGCGACGCCGGCGCCGAGCACGACGACCTTCGCCGGCGTGACCCCCGGTACGCCGCCGGGCAGCACGCCGCGGCCACCGGCGAACCGCATCAGGTGGTACGCGCCGACCTGCGGGGCGATCCGGCCGGCGACCTCGCTCATCGGGGCGAGCAGCGGCAGCGAGCGGTCGGCGAGCTGCACCGTCTCGTACGCGACCGAGGTGACCTTGCGGTCGAGCAGCGCGTCGGTGCACTCCCGGGACGCGGCGAGGTGCAGGTAGGTGAAGAGCACCTGGCCCTCGCGCATCCGGTGGTACTCCTCGGCGACCGGCTCCTTGACCTTGAGCACCAGGTCCGCCTCGGCCCACACCGCGTCGGCGGTGTCGCCGATCTTGGCGCCGGCGTGCAGGAACTCGTCGTCCGGGATGGACGAGCCGACACCCGCGCCGCGCTCGATGACCACCTCGTGCCCGTGCGTCACCAGTTCGTGCACCCCGGCCGGGGTGATCGCGACCCGGAACTCGTTGTTCTTGACCTCGCGTGGAACGCCGACCTTCATGACGCACTGTCCTTCCGACTGCAGGCACCGTTGCCTTGGAGAGGTCGTGCGGATCGGGCTCGACCGACCTCTGCTTGAGCTGATCACCGGTTCAACGACACGAGTCGTTCGAGGGTCGTCGGGATACCGACGCCTCTGCGGTAATGGTCCGGCCTGGGGTGACCGTCGGTCATCGTTCCCGCGAAACGAGCCGGGAGCCGATCATTGTGCGCAGAGCACAACTCAGCCGTGCAACCTGCCCGCATAAAGCTGGATCTGTAGTGCCAAGCGCACGTCCGGTGCATCCAGGTCCACCGGGAGCGCGGCGCGCAGCCGGCGCATCCGGTAGCGGAAGGTGTTCGGATGGACGTGCAGCTGCCGGCTCGCCGCCGCCGGATCGGCCGGGTGCGCGAGGTACGCCCGGAGCGTCTCGCCGTACCAGCCGCCGCGCGAGTCGTCCGCGCCGAGCAGCTCGCCGAGCGGCCCGATCGCGAGCAGGTCGGCCAGCGGCACCGCGCCGGTGACCAGGTCGAGCACCGCCGCCGCCCAGGAGTCCTCGTGCGCCGCGACCGGCCCGGTGACGAAGCCGCGGTCGATCAGCCGCAGCAGCGCCGCCGCCTGGCCGGCCGAGCGGTGCAGCTCGCCGAGCCGGTCGACCGGACCGCCGGCCGCGACCCGTACGTCCGGCTCGGTGCGGGCCAGCTCGGTGCCGAGCTTCGCCAGCCACGGCCAGGAGCCGGTGTCACCGTGCTCGGTCACCACCGCGTACAGCCGGCCCTCGTACTCGGTGATCGCCGGTCGCCGCCAGCCCCGGCTGCGGCCGATCGACTCCCACAGCGCCTGCAGCCGGTCCGCGTGCCGGGGCGTACCGGGGTGCGGGTCGTCCGGCGCGGCCAGATCCAGCGCCACCGCCCGGTACGGGCCGGGCGGCAGGGCCAGGTCGGCCGGGTCGTCGGCGCCGGTACCGGACAGGGCGGCGCGCAGCCGGTCGGCGGCGACCCGGCGGGCCACGTCGGCGGCGGCCCGTACCCGCAGCAGGTGCAGTGCGACCACGCTCGCGGTGTCGGCGAACGCCTGGACCCGCTCCTCCGGCGGCCGTTCCGGCACCAGCGCCCAGATCGAGCCGAGCAGCTGCCCGGACAGCCGTACCGGCACGATCAGCCGCGGCATCGTCCCGTCCGGCTGCTCCGGTACGAAGATGGGCTCGGAACCGCTGCCGAGCCGGCGGAACACCCCGCGGGAGCGGAACTGGCGCAGCACGTCGGCGGGCACCCGGCGGCCGACGATGGTGGACAGCCGCGCGGCGTCCGCCTGCTCCTGCCGCTTCGAGTAGGCGAGCACCCGGGAGAACTCGTCCTCGATGGTCACCGGCGCGTCGATCACCGCGGCGGCCGCGTCGGCCAGCGTGAACAGGTCCTGGAACGCCGGCGAGTCGACCGAGCCGGCGGGCGCCGCGACGGTACCGGTGTCGACCAGGCTGCGCAGCAGCCACACCACCTGCGCCCAGGACACCTGCCGGCGGGCGGTCACCAGCGGCAGCCGCAGCTCGCGGGCCCGGGCGCGTACCGCGGGTTCGCGGGCGACGGGCGGCCGCAGCAGCAGTGCCGCCGCGCCCCGGTCGGCGCAGCGTGCCAGCACCGCGAGCGCCGCCGGCACGTCGTGTACCGCGACGCCGAGGACCAGGTCGCCGGGATGGATGCGGTCGACGTCGGACGGGTCGGGGTCGGCGACGACGACGTCGCGCACGCCCGGGTCGGCACCGACCTCGACGGGGTCGAGCAGTCCGGGGCCGAGCGCGTCGAGCACCCACCGCAGCCCGATCACCGCGCCTCCCGCCGTCGTCGTCGCCCCCATTCTGTCCCGGTACCACCGTGTACCGGCCGGCGAGCCGGGTACCCGGTGTGGTGCGGGCGACGGTTTGCGCACGCGCCGATCGGGTAATCTGGAATAGTTCCAGATTATGACCCGGCCCGCCCGGGTACGAAGACGGATCACAAGGGGGAGAGATCATGGCAGCCGTCACCGGCCCACTGTCCGACGAGGCCCGCAAGGTCACCGGCGATGCCCTGCAGTCGGCGCTGGTCGACCTGGTCGACCTGTCGCTGTCGGCCAAGCAGGCGCACTGGAACCTGATCGGGCCGCACTTCCGGTCGCTGCACCTGCAGCTCGACGACGTCGTCGACATCGCCCGCAAGCACATGGACATCGTCGCGGAGCGGGCCGTCGCGATCGGCGTCAACCCGGACGGCCGCGCCGAGACGATCGCGAAGTCGGCGCACACCAAGCAGCTGCCCGACGGGTACGTGCAGGACCATGACGTGATCGAGTTCTTCACCAGCCTGCTGGCCGACATCGTGCAGCGGTTCCGCACCCGGGTGCGCGACACCGACGAGCCGGACCCGGTCACCCAGGACCTGCTGATCGCGGCGACCCAGGACCTCGAACAGCAGCACTGGATGATCCAGGCCCAGAAGTAGCAGGCCCAGAAGTAGCCGGTACCACCGCGACCGCGGCCCGACGCACCAGCGCGGGCCGCGGCCGCCGTGCCGGCCCGATGACCGCGGCCCGGCACGGCATCGCGGATGTGACCGCGGCCCGGCACGGCATCGCGGGCGCGGTCGCGGGGCTGCCCAGCCCCGTCGCTCGTGCGGCTCGGTTCAGGCGTCGAACGCGGCGCCGGCGGCGGTCGGGTCGCCCGCCGCGATCGCCTGGTAGATCTCCCGATGCCGCTCGTACAGCCCGGGCGGCGGCACCGCGTCGGCCGAGTCGGGCCGGTCCGGCCAGACCAGCTGCGCCTTGCGCAGCGCGCCCACCACGCCGGAGCGCAGCAACGTCAGCGCCGGGCTCGCCGCCGCCGCGATCATCGCCTCGTGGAACTCCTCGTGCGCGGTCAGCACCGCGTTCGGCCGGTCGTCGCGCATCCCCTCCAGCGCCTGCCGCAGCACCGCGAGCTGGGCCCGGTCGGCCTGCGTGGCCGCCTCCCGGGCGGCCTGCCGGTCCAGCGCGTCCAGCGCGGTGAACATCGACTCGGCCGGCAGCCCGGAGAACGTCACCGCGACGCCGAGGGTGCGGGTGAGCGCCTGCGGGTTCAGCGCCTCCACGTACGTGCCGGAGCCGGACCGGCGGCGCAGGATGCCGGCCGACTCCAGGAACCGCAACCGGTCCCGCAGCGCGGTACGGCTGACGCCCAGGCGGGTGGCAAGCTCGCGCTCGGCCGGCAGCCGCTCGCCCGGCCGGATCTCCCGGATGATCGCGGCGAGCCGCATCGCGAGCGGATCGGCCAGCGCGTCCGGTGGATCGGCGAGCGGCCCGTCACCCGTGTACCCGTAGCTCATGGCCCGCATTGTTCCGTGTACTGAGCGGATGTGCGGCCCCCGCACGGCAGGTTTGACCGAATCTTGCCCCGCCGGCGCTTTCGATCTTGGACGGCGACCGGGGCCGGACGCGACGAGGCCGCATCGGCGAGCGATGCGGCCTCGGTACGCAAGCCCGGGCGGACCCACGACCGCGGAAAGCTTCGTTCTTCCCCCCGTCGTGCAGCCCGCCCGGCTGCCGGTGTCTCGCCCCCCTGGCCGGTGCCACCCCCCAGTTGCGCCGGCCGCAAGACACCCTGGTCGTCGCGATTCATTCCCGTCGATCGGTACGACCACCTACAAGGTTGGTAGCACCGCGCATGGTTGTCAAGAGTTGCCGGCGAATTACTCGGCGTAATTTTGCCAGGTGAAGATGGGTGGGTTTGGGGTCAAGAGTCGCTACCCGGGAATGGTCGACCGCTGGATCATGCAGGACAGCCGGGCCGTGCAGACCCGCCGCCCGGCGTCGTCGACGACCTCGATCTCGTACGTGGCGAGGCTGCGTCCGAGCCGCAGCGCCGTCGCGGTGGCGGTGACCGATCCGTCCTGCACGCCGCGGTGATGGCTCGCGTTGAGTTCGATGCCGACCGCGCGGCCGGCCGGCCCGGCGTGCAGCGCCGCCCCGACCGACCCGACGGTCTCGGCCAGCACGCAGGACGCGCCGCCGTGCAGCAGCCCGTACGGCTGGGTGTTGCCGACGACCGGCATCCGGCCGACGACCCGCTCCGGCGTCGCCGAGAGCACCTCGACACCCATCCGGTCGGCGAGCGCACCCATGCTCTCGAAGACCTCGCTCAGCGCGGCCGCCGTCGCCGCCCGCTCGTCCACGCCCGCCACCTCGCCCACGCTCGCCGCGTCGCCCGCGGCCGTCGCCGCACCGCCGGTGCCCGTCTCGTCCTCCGCCATGACCGCGACGCTACCCGCCCACCGCCGGACCCGACACACGACACCGCCGTGCCGCCCGCCACACCGCCACCGAACCGACTTCCGTTGCCCCGCAACCAGACCGCTTCCGGCTCGGCTGGGACCGTTGTGCCCCAGCAGAACCGTCCCGCGACCGCTCGTCGGCTCACCACCGCCGCTCAGTGACAGTCCACAGTGGATGCAAGTCTCGAAAACGGGTTCCGCCCTTACCGCAGGGAAAGCGGTTCAGGCTCATCCACAGTGGACATATCTCGGGTCGTGACTCGGGTCAGCTCCGGGTGGCGATCAGGTGCAGGAGCGGTGCCACCGCCCGGTACGGGTCGGTGCGGCCGGCGCGGTCCTCCGCATCCAGCAGGGCGGCGAACGTCTCGTCGTCCGGCACCGGGGCGTCCGCGGCGACGGTGTCGGTGAACACCCGCACGCCGTACCAGGCGGGTACGGACAGGCCGTGACCGGTCAGCGCCGCGGTCAGGTCGGCGCGGCGGTCGGCCCGGGCCTGCACGCCGATCCGGTTCAGGTAGCCGGCCTGGGTGAACGCGCGGTGCACGGCGGCCCAGTCACCGATCAGCCCGGGCCGCATCGCGAGCGCGTCCCCGTTGCGTACCAACAGGGACAGCACGCCGCCGGGCGCGAGCAACCGGACCAGGTCGGCGAGCAGCGGGGCCGGATCGGCGAAGTACATCAGTACGCCGTGACACAGCACCAGGTCGAAGCTCGCCGGCGCGAACAGCTCACCGAGCCGGCCCACGTCGGCGGGCACCAGCGTGACCCGATCGCGTACCGCGGCCGGCTCGGCGCCCAGCGCCGTCTCGAAGTCGGCCAGCAGCCGGTCGGACGCGTCGAGCCCGGTCACCCGGTGCCCCCGCCGGGCCAGCCGCAGCGCCTGGGTGCCCTGGCCGCAGCCGACGTCGAGCACCCGCCGCGGCGGCGAATCCGGTACCTGCTCGGCCAGTTGACGGGCCACGAGCTCCTGCCGGACCTCCTGGCGCAGCGTCCCGAGGCGTGCCCGCCACTCCCGCTCGCCCGGCGCGAACCCGGTCACGACCGGTCCAGGAAGGCGGTCATCCGGCGGCGCTTCTCGTCGTCCTCGAACAGCACCGCCTGGGCCAGCTGCTCGAGCTGCGGGTGCGCGTCGGCCGGCGCGTCCACGGCGAGCTTGGTGAGCCGCAACGCGAGCGGCGAGACCTTCGCCATCCGGTCCAGCAGCGCGTGCGCGGTCGCCAGCAGCTCGTCCGGCGACACCACCTGCGACACCAGCCGTACCGCCAGCGCGTCGGCGGCGGTGAGCCGGCGCCCGGTGTACAGCAGCTCCTTGGCGAGCGATTCGCCGACGAGCTGTGGCAGCCGGTAGAGCGCGCCGGCGCCGGCGACGATGCCGAGCCGTACCTCGGGCTGGCCGAAGAAGCTGCGGTCGGTGCAGATCCGCACGTCGCAGGCGTAGCAGAGTTCGGCGCCGCCGCCCAGCGCCGGCCCGTCGACGGCCGCGACGCTCGGCATCGGCAGCGACCGGATGTGCCGCATGATGCCGTGGTTGATGCCGGCGAGCGCGTCGTACCGGCCGCGGTCACGCAGCTGCGCGATGTCCGCACCGGCCGCGAAGATCCCATCGGTACCGCCGGTGAGCAGCAGCAGCTTCGGCTCGCGGGTCAGCTTGTCGCACACCGCATGCAGCTCGTCGACCATCTCCGCGTCGATCGCGTTGCGCTTGTCCGGCCGGTGCAGCGTGACGACGACCCGGTCGTCCCGCTCCGCCACCAGCAGCGTCCGGTACTCAGCCACCGGCGTCCTCCGTTCCCTCGTCGGGCGCGACGAGGCCGGCCGGCCGGGCGCGCGCCACCCTGACCGTCGCCCCCGGCGGGTCGGCGGCGAGCGGCGCCTGCGGCTCAGTCATCCAGCACCTTCCTTCCGTCGACCCAGCGGTAGAAGCCCTGGCCGGACTTGCGCCCGAGCCTGCCCTCGGCGACCATCCGCTGCAACAGGTCCGGCGGCGCGAACCGGTCCCCGTACGCCTCCCGCAGCGTCTCGGCGATCGCCAGCCGCACGTCCAGCCCGACCACGTCGGTCAGCTCCAGCGGCCCCATCGGATGCCGGTACCCGAGGGTCATCGCGGTGTCGATGTCGGCCGGGCTGGCGACCTTGGCCTCCACCATCCGGATCGCCTCCAGACCGAGCGCCACGCCGAGCCGGGAGGACGCGAAGCCGGGCGCGTCGGCCACCACGATCGGCTCCTTGCCCAGCCGTACCGCGAGCGCCAGCGCCGCGTCCGTGGTCGCCGCCGCGGTGTCCGGGCCGACCACGACCTCCAGCAGCCGCATCGACCAGACCGGGTTGAAGAAGTGCAGCCCGCAGAACCGGTCCGGGCTGGACAGCACGGCGGCCAGCGCGCCGATCGCGATGCTGGAGGTGTTGCTGGCCAGCAGGCCCGGCCGGAGCCGCTCCGCCTCGCGCAGCAGCTGGCGCTTCAGCTCCACCCGCTCCGGTACCGCCTCGATCACCACGGCCGGCTCCGGCGCGAGGTCGGTGAGCGCGGTCGCGGTGGTCAGCCGGGCCCGGGCGGCAGCCGCGTCGGCGGCGTCCTGCCGGCCGGTCGCCACCGCCTTGTCCCACCGGGCCGCCAGCGCCGCCAGCGCGGCCGCCGCCCGGTCGCCGTCGACCTCGACCAGCTCGACGTCGTACCCGGCGTTCGCGGCGACGTAGCCGATGCCGATGCCCATCGTGCCGCCGCCGATCACCACCAGCCGCTCGGTCACCCGTACCTCCCACCGCTCGACAACGCTGTCGAGCAGACCCTACCGGCGCCCTTCGACCCCACCGCTGGCATCACCGGGCCGACCGGTGGCACCGCATCGGGAGCGTCGGGGTGTTGCGACCGTCGCGCGGCCGACGTCAGGTGCACGGCGTTCAGCCCCGAGCTCGACGACTACCGGGACGCGCGGCCGAAGGGCAGGGTCTTCCTGCACGTCACCGTCGACAATCCCCGGTGACGCGGCCCGTCGCCGTCGCACCGTCGCGCGGTCGGTCAGCCGCCGCTGAAGCCGTGCAGGAGGTAGACGACCGTCCACAGCGCGGTGGCGAGGATGCCGATGGAACTGGCCATGCCGAGCCGGTTGTCCGGGCTGATCCGCTGCCGGCGGGCGGCCACGGTACCGATGCCGACCAGGATCAGCGCGATCACCGAGGCGCCCGGTACCAGCAGGCCGGTGATGGCGAGCGCGCAGGACCAGCCGCCGAGCGGGGTGCGCTGCTCCCGGCCGTACCGGCTGGCCACCGGGATGCCGAGCGCGACCAGCCGCTGCCGGGCGAGCAGGATCTCCCGGACGCACCGTTCCAGCGCCGGTGTCCGCGGGTTGGGGTTGCGCGCCGCCTCCCAGTACGACGGGTAGCCGCTGCGGCTGATCTCCACCGCGAGCCTCGCCTGGGCCCGCTGCAGCCTGCGTACGGTCCGGTCGGCGCGCAGGCCCGCCTTGGCCGCGGCGCGCTTGCGGGCGGCGCTCCGGCCGCGCGCGGTGACCAGTGCGTCCATCTCGTCCGGGTCGACCAGTACCGGTTCGATGCCGTTCAGCCGGCCCAGGTAGTACCCGGCCTCGTGCCGGCGGGCGACCCGCAGCATCAGCAGTACCGCGACGAAGCCCGGGATGCCCTTGATCAGCAGGCCGGCGATCAGGCCACCGACGCCGATGCCGAACCCGTCCCGCAGCAGCGGCGAGTTCCAGACGAAGTGCAGCGTCCAGGCGCCCAGGTACGCGAGGACCGCGACGCCGACGCGGATCCGCAGCGGCCGGTCGGTACGGACGACCGCATAGCCGACGCCGGCCCCGACCAGCGCGGTGAACAGCGTGTGGCTCCACAACCCGCCCAGGAACCCCCGAACCAGGAACGTCGCCACGACCGGCATGACCGTGTCGCCGTCCCCGGCGAGTACCACCGAGTTGATCGAGTAGACGAAGTCCTCCACGACCTGGAAGCCGAGGCCGACCAGCGCCCCGTAGACGAAACCGTCCACGACGCTGTTGACGTGCCGCTTGGCCAGCAGCACGATCGCGACCACGCCGAGCGCCTTCAGCGTCTCCTCGTTGGTCGGGCCGACGATGGCCGGCGCCCACCGGTCGGCGAAGCTCGGCGAGAACACCTTGGCGAGGATCTCCTGCGCCGCGGTGTTGCCGATGTTGGCCATCGCGGTCGCCACCAGGCCGCCCCAGCAGAACGCCGTGGCGAGCAGCACGAACGGTTCCCGTTCCAGCCAGTCGACCTCCCGCACGACCCAGATGAACGGCACCGCGTACGCGGCGAACAGCACGAACGCGATCGCGGAGGCACGCGGGTAGAGCCGGACCGCGTCGGCGAAGATCAGCCCGATCCGCCAGGCGCCGATCGCGACGAGCACCGCGACCATCCACACCGCGGGCATCCGCAGCTGTACCGCGGGGCCGGACGCGGCCGGCGGCGGCGCCACCGGCGGCCGTTCGGCGATGCCGGCCCGGTGCCGGCCGTCATGGGACAGCGGGCGACGCGCACCGACCCGTTTGGTGATCTTGCGAGTCGGCTCGGCACCGTCCTCGGGTACCGCGCCGGACGTCACGACGCACCGAACCGCACGCTACGGATCATGGCGGTCAGGTCCGTACCCTCCTTGCGCAGGTCCGACCCGTCCCCGGCCATGCTGATCTCGACACCGACGCCGTGATGCCCGAACACCGCGTACGTCCCGTTCCGCCCGGGCGTGGAGTAGCTGCCGGCGAGCCCGGACACGCCGGTCACGGTCGACGTGGGGTGTTCCTGCTGCGAGGCCTGGTACCCGGGATTGCTCTGGATCTTGCGCCGCAGCTTCTCGCTCAGCCCGGGCAGGTCCCCGGCGTACCTGCTGGCCTCGACGACGACCCGGACGCTGCGCACCGAGAACACCAGCCGGTACAGCGAGGGTTGGGTCTTGGTGACGTCCAGGACGGCGTCGGCCGGCGCGGCGACGGACACGCCGAGGCCGACGTCGAGCCGCTCGCCGGCACGCAGCGAGCGCCCGGCGGGCAGCGCGTCGTCGATCGTGGGCAGGCCGATCGCGATGGCGGCGACGACAGCGAGTACGGCGAGGCTGCCGTACAGGTTCGGACGGAGCACGGCAATCCCCACCTCACTCTGAGTCGGTGGTGACCAGCAGAAACGTAGCGTATAACGCCAAATGGTGCGGTCTCGAACCGCGCTCGGTGACGGTCTGGCTCCCCATCGCCCCACCTCCACCACCGCCGGCCGCGCCCGGCGGCACCTCTCATCGTCCGTCCCGCCGCCCTGTTGATCAAGGCGTACCGGCGGGCAACTCCCCCATCGTGTTCGGCGGTGTGTGTCACAGAACGCACGCACGGTAATCGTGACTCGGGAGTCGTAGCCTGCGATGTCATGGAGTTCGCCGAAGTGGTCCGGCGTCGCCGGATGATCCGCAACTACGACCCCGACCGCCCGGTGCCCGCCGAGGTACGCGACCGGATCCTGCGGCACGCGCTGCGTGCGCCGTCCGCCGGGTTCTCCCAGGGCTGGGCGTTCCTGGTACTGGAGTCGGCCGACGACCGGGCCCGCTTCTGGGCGGCGACCGCGCCGGACGACTCGACGCCGGACGCGCCCTCGCGGTGGCTGGCCCGGATGTCCACCGCGCCGCTGCTGGTGGTGCCGCTGTCGCACCGGGACGCCTACCTCGACCGGTACGCGGAGCCGGACAAGGGCTGGACCGACCGGGACGAGGCCCGCTGGCCGGTGCCGTACTGGCACATCGACACCGGGTTCGCCGCCCTGCTGATGCTGCTCACCGCGGTCGACGAGGAACTCGGCGCGTGCTTCTTCGGCATCCCGCCGGAGCGCATCGACGCGTTCCGCGGCGCGTTCGGGGTGCCCGCCCCGTACCTGCCGATCGGTGCGCTCACCATCGGCTACCGGGCGCCCGACCCGCGCTCGCCGTCGCTGCGCCGCGGCCACCGCCCGTTCGACGACGTGGTCCACTTCGGCCGCTGGTGACCCCATCGGCCGCGTTCCCGCGGGGACGCGAAAGGACGCACCCGCCCGGTGGGGGGTGCGTCCTGATTGCGCCGTGACGCCTGTGCCGGATCCTCCTCGCCGCCGCTCGGGGGTGCGCGGTACAGGCCTCACCACCATCCGCCGCCGAGGCGACGGAACGGTCGTCCCTACTCGCCCTGTCGCTGCGTGGGGATCTGCCCCTGGAGCAGAGCCCGCACCTCGGACTCGCGGTAGCGCCGGTGGCCACCGAGCGTCCGGATGGCGCTCAGCTTGCCGGCCTTCGCCCACCGGGTCACGGTCTTCGGGTCGACCCGGAACATCGAGGCCACTTCGGCCGGGGTGAGCAGCGGCTCGGATTCGTGCGTACGCGATGCCATCGGTTATTCCTCCTGATTACTCTCAGCCATCGACCGGGGTCCCGCCGGCCGACGCTCTTCCATGGTCCGTCCTGTCCGCGATGTCCGACATGGGCCGAACGGATGAACTGGGCTGGACAACAGGAGGAACTAAGTCCGATCTATCCCCATTAACTGGCGTGCGGTCAGTTGCGGCGTTCCCGTAGCTGCACCTTCCGCCACCGTTCCAGCAGGTCGGAGTAGAGCTCGCCGGCCGCGTCCGTGTCGCCGCGGGCCAGCGCGGCCAGAGTGTCCGCCACCACCCGGGGCGAGTCGTCGTCCAGCAACTCACGATCACCCATCAGGTAGACGAGGCCGCCGTAGTCCAGCTCGACTACCGAGCGTGGATGGAACTTCTCCAACCAGCGCGCGTCGTTCTCCACCGCCAGCGTCATCGGCGCGTGCTCGCCGACGGTCCGCCGCATCACCGCGAGCGCCCGGTGCGCCCGCCGCCGGGCCCGCGCCATCGACGTCCGGTACCGGACGTGCCGCTCGGTCGGGGCCAGCCCGGCACGGCGCTCGTCGTACTCCACGAAGGCGAACCAGCGGGCCGGGACCACCCAGCCGGACACCAGCTCGTGCAGCAGCTGGTCGTGCTCGGTCAGGGCGCCGCCGCCGGTACGCAGGTCGCCCAGCGGGTCGGCGGCGGTGCGCCAGTCGGCCACCACCCGCTCCGCCACCGCGGTCAACGCCGGCGGTACGAACGCGTCCGCGAGCGCCGCGGGCACCCCGCGCCGGGCCGACAGCACCCCCTGCGCCACCTGGACCCGCAGGTCCCACGGGCAGACCAGGGTCACCTCGCCGTCGGTCACCGAGTACGCCTCGTCGGGCAGCTCGGGCAGCTTGGTCCAGCCGGCGCCCAGCGCCTCCAGCACCGTGCGACGCTGCCGCGCCGGGCCGAGCGCCTGCGGTACGGCACGATTGGCCGCCAGGTAGCGCCGCCAGTGCTGCTGGCGGGCACGCTCGAACGCGATCAGCGGTTCGTAGACGCGAAGGTACGACGCGAAGGGCGGCACGGCGCCGATCGTGCCACGTCCGGGCGCGCCGCCGCCGACGCGGTGTCCGCGAGTTGGGATGCACCGCACCTGTCGCCCCGTACCGGGCGAGCGCGCGCACTACGCTCAGTTGTACCGGCAGACCCGCCGGCGGCGTGCCGCCACCCCACAAGGACGCGGCCGAGGACAAGTAGGAGTGACGAAAGATGGGCGTATTCACCGCCGACACCGGTCATGAACAGGTCGTCTTCTGCCAGGACAAACCGTCCGGGCTGAAGGCGATCATCGCGATCTACTCCACCGCCCTCGGCCCGTCCCTCGGCGGCACCCGCTTCTTCCCGTACCAGAACGAGGACGACGCGATCCACGACGCGCTCGAACTGTCCCGTGGCATGGCGTACAAGAACGCGCTGGCCGGGCTGGACCTCGGCGGCGGCAAGGCGGTGATCTGGGGCGACCCGAACGCGATCAAGTCCGAGGCGCTGCTGCGCGCGTACGGCCGGTTCGTCGAGTCGCTGGCGGGTCGCTACATCACCGCCTGCGACGTCGGCACCTACGTCGCCGACATGGACATCGTGGCCAAGGAGACCCGGTACGTGACCGGGCGGTCGGTCGAGCACGGCGGCGCCGGCGACTCGTCCATCCTCACCGCGTACGGGGTGTTCCAGGGCATGCGCGCGGCGGCCGAGCACGCCTGGGGCCAGCCGACGCTGGGTGGCCGCAAGGTCGGCGTGGCCGGCGTCGGCAAGGTCGGCCGGTACCTGCTCCAGCACCTCACCGAGGACGGCGCGAACGTCGTCGTCACCGACCCGAACGAGGCCGCGATCGCCTGGGTACGCAGCACGTACCCGCAGGTCGACGTCGTCGCGGACGTGAAAGCGCTGCTCGCCGCCGACATCGACGTGTACGCGCCCTGCGCCATGGGCGGCGCGCTGAACGACGAGACGGTCGGTGCGCTCGGCGCCAAGATCGTCTGCGGCGCGGCCAACAACCAGCTCGCCCACCCGGGGGTGGAGAAGGTGCTCGCCGACCGCGGCGTGCTCTACGCGCCCGACTACGTGGTGAACGCCGGCGGTGTGATCCAGGTCGCGGACGAGATCGACGGCTTCAACTTCGACCGGGCCAAGTCGCGGGCCAGCAGGATCTTCGACACCACCAAGGAGATCCTGGCGCTGTCGGACACCGACGGGGTGCCGCCGGCGGTCGCCGCGGATCGGCTCGCCGAGCGCCGGATGGCCGAGTGCGGCCGGCTGCGTGGCATTCTGTTGCCCGGCCACTGACCAGCAACCGTACGGCCGGCTCCCAGCGGGGGCCGGTCCGCGACGCCGGTCGGTAGCGGCCGGTGACCGTTCGTACCCATTACTCCGACGGCCCCGGCGCACCATCGTGCCGGGGCCGCTGTGTGGTCTGCCACCGATGGCTCACTCAAGGGTGGGGCGAGGTGCCGAATCCCGGACCGGCGCTGTACCGTATTAGCCACGAGAGATGCCTAAGTCACCGGGGTCGCCTCCGGCACCCCGTCATTACCGCGTGAGGGGGTCGAGCCATGGGGCGCGGCCGAGCTAAGGCCAAGCAGACAAAGGTGGCCCGGCAGCTGAAGTACCACACCCCTGATACCGACCTCGGGGCGCTTGAGCGCGAACTGGGGAGCGGTCCTTCCAACGGGGACGATCTCAACAGCGTGGACGAATACGGCGACTCGTACGACTCGTACGAGGAGGAGTCGGGGCAGCGCGCCGCCAACGGCCGCTGATCGCCTCGCCTTTCGTCCGCACCGACACGGGCCGGTCCTCCGGCCACCTCGCCGGTCCGCACGCATTCCGTGCGGACCGACCGCGTGCCAGCAGCACGGTTCCGACGCGGCAGCCACCGCGCTCCACCGTGCCCTGGCACCATCCGTCGGGGATGTGAGATCGACAGCACGGAACGGGCCACCCGGTCGACGAGGACCGGGTGGCCCGTTTGCTTGCCGCCGGACACGCCGCGGCGCGCCCGCACCGCCAGTCAGGCGGTCGCGGTGTGCTCGCCCGAACCCGACGCCGCCGGCGGGACCTCGATCGGCCGGGTCAGCGCGCCGGCCACCGTCCGGGCCCGCGGCGCGGCGACCGCACGCAACCCGCTCAGCCGGTGCAGCAGCGACTGCTGCCGCTCCGCGACACCCGGCCCGACGCCGAACTTCGCGATCGCCTTGCGGACCAGGTTCATCCCGCCGAGGCCGGGCAGCTCGTCCATCTTGCGGTCGATCCGCTCGATGTGCTTCGCCCCCTCCGGCCCGCCCATCAGGTAGTTCAGCACGAACGCGGTCTCCCGCTTCGGTTCGATGGTCGAACCGACCGGGCCCCAGAACGCCTTCATCGCGAACCGGGTCAGCTTGCGCGCCTTGGCGGACCGCTCCAGCCGGTCCTTCGCCTGCGAGGCGTAGAAGGCCAGGTGCCGGGTTTCCTGCTTCTGCACCCGCTTGAGCAGCTTGGTCAGCTCCGGGTGGTCCTCCCGCTGCATCATCCGCGCGTACGCGGAGTGCGCCGACCACTCGTTGATCGCGCCCCAGGACATGTGCACGGCGACAAAATCCTCCCCGATGATGTTCGCCGCGAGCGCCTGGTTGATCGGTGCCAGCCGGTCCTTGATGCCCTGCGCGAGCCGCACCTCACGGATGTGCGCGTAGTCGGCCAGCATGCCGTGCACCCGCAGCACCTCGTCGAGCGCCTCGCCGTGCCAGAACTCCTCGTACGCCCAGTGGGTGAGGAACGCGGTCACCTCCGGGTCCTTGTGCGAGGGGGTGACGAGCAGGTCACGCAGGTAACAGATCGTATGGCTCTCTACGTCGGACATGTAACGCAGAGTGCGCAGTGCCGCCGGGGTGAGCGGCCGCTCCCGGAACGAGTCATAGTCGATGTCCTCGAACTTGACCCGCACCGAGTTGTTCTTGTAATTGCTGATGTCGAAGGCCACGTAGGTATTCGTATCCTGTACCGGCGCGGATCGCTAGCGGCGGAGCGTGCCGAATCTCCCCGATGGCCGGCAAACCGACCGTGAGATTGGCCAAGTCACGAACGGCACCGCTGCGCAGCGTGAGCGGTACGACCGAGGCGGTTTACGCCCGGCTTGCCGGCGAGAGACACTGGCGGGCGGATTGTTCGTCCGGCACCGCGGAACCGTCTGTGACCACGCCGGAAGACCGCAGGGCACCACCGCATCCGCGACGGTGGCACACAGTGAGCAAGGGGTCTGGTATGGACAGCAGGGCAGTCACCGAAGACGATCGGACCACCCGGGGCGCGGCCGGCACGCCGTTCGGCCTCCGCTTCGCCCGGACGCCGCGCGCTGGCGTCGAGCTCGACCTCGACCACGTCCGCTACGACGAACGCAGCCAGCGCTCCCTCGCCGCCGACGGCGACCGCTGGCTGCCGCTGATCGACCACCGGCTCGCCCAGACCCTGCAGACCAGCGGCGAGAGTCCCCGCGAGGACGAGATCTTCGACAAGTCGTTCACATGACCCAGCCGGACACCGTGCTGGTGCTCACCGGCCGGCTGGACGCCACCGCCGACCTGGTGATCACCGAGCTCGACCGCCGGGGCGTACCGGTGTTCCGGTGCGACCCGGCGGACTTCCCCGGCCGGCTCGCGCTGTCCGCCCGGTTCGACGGCGCGGGCTGGGCCGGGACACTGCGCACGCCGTACCGATCGGTCGAGCTGGACCGCATCGTCGGCGGCTACTACCGCCGACCGGGCCGGTTCGCCGTCCGTACCGGCGTCGGGGACGGAGGGCCGGACGCCGCCGGGGCCGGTGGGGCCGGGATCGGCAGGTCGGGCGGCGCCGGGGCCGGCGGGGTCGACGAGTGGGCGAGCGCGGAGGCGCGCGGTGGACTCGGCGGGCTGCTCGCCGCGGTGCCGCGCTGGCTCAACGATCCGGGCCGGATGGAACACGCCGAGTACAAGCCGGTGCAGCTCGCCGCGGCGGCCCGCGCCGGGCTGGCGACACCGCGCACGCTGATCACCACGGACCCGGACGCCGCCCGGGAGTTCGTCGCCGGGCTGGCGCGCGCCGTGTACAAGCCGTTCCGCGGGTCGATGCGCGCCGCCGACGGCACCCGGTTCATCTACACCAGCCCGGTCACCGCCGCCGAGATCGACGACTCGGTCGCCCACACCGCACACCAGTTCCAGGAGTGGATCGACAAGGACCACGAGGTGCGGCTGACGGTCGTCGGTGACCGGTACTTCGCCGCCCGGCTGACCGGCCGCTCCGCCGACGCCCGCGTCGACTGGCGCGCCGACTACGACGCGGTCGACTACGCCGTCGCGGAGGTACCCGGCTCGGTTCGCGCGGCGGTGCGCGCGATGCTCGCCGACCTCGGGTTGCGGTTCGCGGCGATGGACTTCGTGGTGCGGCCGGACGGACGCTGGTACTTCCTGGATCTCAACCCCAACGGGCAGTGGGGCTGGATCGAGCACCACACCGGCCTGCCCATCTGCGCTGCCATCGCCGACGCGCTCACCACCTCTCTGCGCTGAGGTGACCCCGAAGCGCTCGGGGCTGGCCCGGGTGCGCTGGGGCTGGTGGTGTAAAGGCCACCTCTGTTCACGCTTCGACCCCGCGTGGGGGAACGTGGGGCGGGGCTTCGCCCCTCCCCACACCCCTCCCCGTCAAGGGGGCCTTCGCCCCCTTGACCATCCCCCGCCAGGGACGCGGAGACGAGATCCGGACGCCGCCTGGCCGTCTCGGAACGTCGGGGACCGGTGCCCGAACAGGACCCCGCCTGGCCGCTACGGCAGAGCTGCCGTGGCGAGCGGTGCGGCGTGGCAGAGGCCCCGGCCGGTCCCCGGGGCGCGGGATTCTCAAGGGGTGTCCCCTTGAGCGTGGAGAGAGCGCGAGAGAGGAGCGGAGCTCTTCTCTCGCTCGCACCCAGCGCTGGGCAGCCGGGGACCGTGAAGGAGCAAGCGGATCGCGACCCGACGACCCACGCTGTGCCGAGGGGTAACCGCAACACCGAGCGAACGCAGCGCGGAACGTAACCGCAACACGCGCGGGCGGGGGTGCGCCGCGCCGCGCGGGTGGGTGGCGGGTGGGGCTGGGGTCAGCCGCGGGTGTGTTCGCCGAGCATCTGGACGCGGCCCTCGCCCTCGACCACCTCGCCGAGCACCCAGGCGTTCACGTCGTGCGCGGCGAGCAGCGAGATCGCCCGGTCGACGTCGGCGGGGCCGACGATGGCGACCATGCCGACGCCCTGGTTGAAGGTCCGCTCCATCTCGTCGGAGTCGATGCGCCCCTTGGTGGCGATCAGGTCGAAGATCGGCTGCGGCCGCCAGGACGAACGGTCCACGATCGCGTCCAGGTCCTCCGGCAGCGAGCGGACCAGGTTGCCGGGGATGCCGCCGCCGGTGATGTGCGCGAACGCGTGCACGTCGCACTCCTGGATCAGCGACAGGCAGTCCTGCGCGTAGATCCGGGTCGGTACGAGCAGCTCCTCGCCCAGCGAGCGCTGCACGCCGAGGTCGTCCACCACGGTGTCGAGCTTCATCCGGCCGGCGCCGAGCAGCACGTGCCGGACCAGCGAGAACCCGTTCGAGTGCAGGCCGGACGAGCCGAGCGCGATCAGCGTGTCGCCCAGCTGCACCCGGTCGCCGCCGAGCACCTTGTCGGCGTCGACGACGCCGATGCCGGTCCCGGAGATGTCGTACTCGTCGGGGCGCAGCATGCCGGGGTGCTCGGCGACCTCGCCGCCGACCAGCGAGCATCCCGCGTACCGGCAGCCGTCGGCGATGCCGGCGACGATCTCGACGATGCGCTCCGGGACGACCTCGCCGCAGGCCACGTAGTCCTGCAGGAACAGCGGCTCGGCGCCGCACACGACCAGGTCGTCGACGACCATCGCGACCAGGTCGACGCCCACCGTGTCGTGGATGCCCATCTGCTGCGCGATCAGCAGCTTGGTGCCGACGCCGTCGGTGGAGGAGGCGAGCAGCGGCTTGCTGTACTTCGTGGTGTCCAGCGCGAACAGGCCGGCGAAGCCGCCGATGCCGCCGACCACCTCGGGCCGGAAGGTCTTGTGCACCTTGCTCTTCATCAACTCGACGGCCTGCTCACCGGCCTCGATGTTGACGCCGGCCTCGGCGTAGCTGGAGCCGCGCTTGCGGCCACGGCCGGCGGTGCCGGACCACGGGACTGTCCCCGCTCGCTGACCCGTCTCGCCGTTGGTGCCGTCGGTCGTACCAGCTCGCTCGGTCACCTGGGTCACCGAATCTCCCCTCAGGTGGGCCGCCGAGCGACCCACGTCGTTCACGGACGCCGGAGGGCGTCCGCCCCACCCGGGCCGGCGGACACCGGGTTGGCGTCCGCTGCCTGTGACCGCGCCTCGCTCGGGCGGCCGGAGCCATCGTCGGCGGCCGGTGGGCCGGACGTGGCGGTCGAACTGTCGGCGCGACGGCCGATGCCTTCCAGGACGTGCTTGCCGACCAGCGTGTCGGCCGGCAGCTCGACCGGGTAGACCCCGTCGAAGCAGGCCCGGCAGAGCCGGTTGCGGGGCTGCTCGGTCGCCGCGATCAGGTTGTCCAGCGACACGTATCCGAGGGAGTCGGCACCGACCGACCGGCGGATGCCCTCGGTGTCCAGCCCGTTCGCCAGCAGCTCGGCCCGGGTGGCGAAGTCGATGCCGTAGAAGCACGGCCACTTGACCGGCGGCGACGCGATCCGGACGTGCACCTCGAGCGCGCCGGCCTCGCGCAGCATCCGGACGATGGCGCGCTGGGTGTTGCCGCGCACGATCGAGTCGTCCACGACCACGACCCGCTTGCCCCGGATCTGCTCGCGCAGCGGGTTGAGCTTCAGCCGGATGCCGAGCTGCCGGATCGTCTGGGACGGCTGGATGAACGTGCGACCGACGTAGGCGTTCTTCACCAGCCCCATGCCGTACGGCGTGCCCGACTCGTCGGCGTAGCCGATCGCCGCCGGGGTGCCCGACTCCGGGCTCGGGATCACCAGGTCGGCCTCGACCGGGTACTCCTGGGCGAGCCGGCGGCCGATCTCGACCCGCGCCGCGTACACGTTGCGGCCGGCGATGGTGGTGTCCGGCCGGGCCAGGTAGACGTACTCGAACAGGCAGCCCTTGGGTTCCGGGTTCGCGAACCGCTCGCTGCGCAGCCCGTGCTCGTCGATGGCGAGCAGCTCGCCCGGCTCGACCTCGCGGACCACCGAGGCGCCGACGATGTCCAGCGCGGCGGTCTCGGACGCGACCACCCAGCCGCGCTCCAGCCGGCCCAGCACCAGCGGGTGGATGCCCTGCGGGTCACGCGCCGCGTAGAGCGTGTCCTCGTCGCAGAACACGAAGCTGAACGCGCCGCGCAGGGTCGGCAGCAGCTCCAGCGCGGCGGCCTCGACCGACAGGTCGGGGCGGCTGGCCAGCAGCGTGGTGACCAGCGCGGTGTCGTTGGTGGCGCCGGCGTCCAGGCCGAGCTTGGCGGCCCGGTGGGCCAGCTCGACCGCGTTGACCAGGTTGCCGTTGTGCGCCAGCGCGATCGTGGTGCCGGCCGTGGTGGACCGCAGGGTGGGCTGCGCGTTCTCCCAGCCGGGGCCGCCGGTGGTGGAATAGCGGCAGTGGCCGACCGCGATGTGCCCGTACAGGCTGGCCAGGGAGGCCTCGTCGAACACCTGGGAGACCAGGCCGAGGTCCTTGTACACCACGACGCCGGAGCCGTCGCTGACCGCGATGCCGGCCGCTTCCTGGCCGCGGTGCTGGAGTGCGTAGAGACCGAAATAGGTGAGTTTGGCGACCTCTTCGCCCGGTGCCCAGACACCGAAGACGCCACACGCGTCCTGCGGGCCGGGGCCGTCCGGGTCGAGATCGTGGGTCAGCAGCCCGTCGCCTCGGGGCACTGCCGCTCCTCGCTAGCCGGGGAAAGCCGTCGCCGGCAAGTGTACGCGAGCCGACGGCGATGACATAGAGGCGTCGTTTGATCACTTCTGGTCATCATCGCCGGTCGGACGGCCGTACGCGTCGCCTGCGCCACCGGCCGCCCCGGTGCGGCGAAGGTCCGGATCGCCCGAACGATGCCCACCCGCACCGTCAGCGGGACACCGGCAGCTCGTGGCTGAGGTCGGCGCGGACGCCGCTGGCCCGGACGGCACCGGAGGCGACCGCGTCGGCCCAGCCGGTGCGCCCGGTGGCCAGCCGGACCCAGGTCAGCGGGTCGGTCTCGATCACGTTCGGCGGGGTGCCGCGGGTGTGTCGGGGGCCGGCGACGCACTGGACCGCCCCGTACGGCGGGACGCGGACCTCGACCGAATGGCCCGGCGCCCGCTCGGCCAGCCAGCCCAGCAGCACCCTGGTCGCGTCCCGCAGCACCGCCGCGGGCGGGGTGCGCCCGGCATCCAGCTCGGCGGTGGCCGCGGCGACCGCGGCCGGGTCCGGTCCGCGGGAACGAGTACGGGCGGTCACGGCCGGGACGATACCGTCACGGTACGACGTGAACACCGGGAGACATCCGCAACTAGGTTGACAGGTCGGGTCGCCAACTCACAGGCGGACAAGGCATAGTTCCGGCGTTGGGACGGACGTACACCGGAGGCGGTGGAGATGGCAACGCCAGCGCACACCCGCGGGCGTCGACGCCGGGCGAGCCTGGCCACGGCGGTCGGCCTGGCCGTCGGCCTCGTGCTGGCCGGGGTGGCGGCCACCCCGGCGGTCGCCGCACCCACCCTGTCGGTCAGCGCCAGCCCGGACACCGTGGACCTCAAGGTCGGCGGCGACAACCGCACGATCAGCATCAACATACAGACTTCCGAGCCCGCGGAGAACGTCTCGGCAGTGGTCAGCGTGCCGCTGGCCGACTCCGGCGTGACGATCAAGGGCTCGCAGGGCGCCAGCTGCGTCGCCACCGGGCAGAACCAGCTCAACTGCCCGGTCGGGCACATGGACCCGGGCAAGGCGAAGGCGATCTACGTCACGGTCGCCGCACCGCAGCAGAGCCAGATCGCGGCCGGCGACAGCCGCAGCGGTACCGGCCAGGTGCAGGTCAGCGCGACCGGCGCACCACAGCCCGGCTCGGCGTCGTTCAACATGACGCTGTCCAACGACGCGCCCCAGTCGGTCGGTCAGATCTCCGGCTCGGTGCTGTCGGCCAAGGACGGCTCGGCGATCTCCGACGCCAAGGTCACGTTGACCGACAGTGCCGGTACCAACCGGCAGGCGACCACCAACGCGAACGGCGAGTTCAGCTGGACGCCGAGCGACGACCAGACGCTCGCGGCGGGGCAGATCACCGCCACCGTCGACGTCGACGGGTACAAGCAGGCCAAGCAGACGCAGAACGGCACCAACGGTCAACCGCTGGCGTTCTCCCCGTTCAAGCTCACCAAGATCGCCAAGGCGAAGCCGACGAAGACGCACGCCAAGGCGGCGTCGCCGACGCCGAGCGAGGAGCCGAAGGACGACGGCGGCGGCCTCGGCACCATCGTCTGGGTGCTGATCATCCTCGGCGGGTTGCTGGTGGTCGGCGGCATCGTCGCGATCGTGCTGCTGATGCGCAAGAAGGACGACGACGACGGCGACGGTCCGGGTTCCGGCGACGGGATCCTGCCGTTCAACGACGGCCCGGAGCCGACCGGGTACCCGCGGCGCGGCGCCGGCGAGACCGCGGTGATCAACGCGGTACCGGGCGGCGACGACGCACCGACGATGGTGCACAACGGGCCGCTGGTCCGCGACGACGGCTACCCGCCGTACGGGAATGCCGGCCAGACGCAGGCCTACGGCGCCGACAACGGCCAGACCCAGATGTACGGCGGGCAGACCCAGGCGTACGGCGCGGACGCGCCCGCCACCCAGATGTACGGCGGACCGTCCCAGGCGCACGGGGCGGACGCGCCCGGCGGCGCCACCCAGGTGTACGGCGGGGAGACCCAGATGTACGGGGCGCAGCCACCGGCCGGCCCGCCCACCGGCGACGCGACCAGCACGTACGGCGCGTCGCAGGGGCCGGCCCAACCGTGGCAGCAGTCCGACCGGGGCGTCGGCGGCAGATCCGAGGGCACCATGTACGGCCGCGGTTCCGGCGCCGCGCCGACCTCCGGTGCGGCCCCCGCGTCCGGCGCTCCGACCAGCGGCTACCCCGGCTCGGGCGGCGCTCCGACCAGCGGCTACCCGGGTTCCGGCGCGGCACCGACCAGCGGGTATCCCGGTGGGCAGCCGACCAGCGGCTACCCGGGCGGGCAGCCGACCAGCGGCGCGGGCCCGGCGAGCGGCGGGGGGTACCCGCAGTCGGGTGGCGCGCCGGCCGGCGGGTACGGGCAGGGCGGCGGCTACGGCCAGCCGGCCGGTCAGTACGGCCAGCCCGCCGGTCAGCAGTACGGCCAGGGCCAGCAGTACGGGCCGCCCGCGGGTCAGGGGCAGCAGTACGGGCAGCCCGGTGGCCAGCAGTACGGGCAGCAGCGCCCGGAGCTGAACGAACCGACCGGCGTCTGGCAGCCCGGCCAGCAGCAGCAACAGCCTCGCCAGCAGCGCCCGGCGCCGCCGTCCGGCGACGAGACCCGGCTGGACCGCAACGACGGCGTCGACTGGCTCGACTGAGCGTCCGCGACCCCGACCACGGCGCCGCAGCCGATCTCGGCGTGCCGGCGCCCACCTCGGCGTTGCGGCGCCCGCTCGCCGAGCATGGAACAGTGACGGCTCGGCGATCCGAGCATGGAACGGCGGCGGCTCCAGCGAACCGATCGTGAAACGGCGGCGGCCCGGCGAACCGAGCATGGAACGGCGGCGGCTCCAGCGAACTGCGCATGGAACGGTGACGGCCCGGCGAACCGAGCATGGAACGGCGGCGGCTCGGCGAACCGATCGTGAACGGCGGCGGCTCGGCGAACCGGGCATAGAACGGCGGCGGCTCGGCGAACCGATCGTGAACGGCGGCGGCTCGGCGAACCGGGCATAGAACGGCGGCGGCTCGGCGAACCGATCGTGAACGGCGGCGGCTCTGGCGAAGCGGGCATGGGGCGCCCTTGGTCGACGCGCGGTCGGCCGTGGGGTGTCGGTGGGCGCGCTGGTCAGTCGGCGGTGCGTTGGCCGCGGCGGAGATCGTGGCCGGCGATCACGGTGGTGGCGGCGAGCACCGCGAGCACCGCGGTGACCGCGAGCCCGCCCGGGTGCAGGCCGGTACGGCCGCCGGCGAGCAGGCTCTGGCCGGCCGCCATGGCCAGGCCGAGCCCGAAGAGCGGCAGGGCAACGGACAGCCGGCGGGTGCTCGGCAGGACGGTGGCGGCGGAGACCCGGGCGACGAGGGTGCAGCAGCGGACGGCGAGGAACGCCAGCGTGGCCCAGTAGTACCCGACCAGGGCGAGGTCGGCGGGGCCGGTGACGTGCTCGGCGATGCCGCTCCAGGCGGCCGCCAGCAGCAGGCCGACCGCTACGGTGGGGGCGGCCAGGGTGCGGGCCGCCACGACGGCCAGCCGCCGCAGTGACGCCGGCCGCGGCCGGGGCAGCGGTGCGCCGAGCGCGACACCGGCGAGCAGCGGCACGAGCCACAGGCTGGTGGCCGGGTGACCGATGTCGGCGGTCAGCGCGGTGGACGGCGTGACGGTACGCAGCGCGAGCACGGTCGCCGCGACGACCGCGAAGAGCATGACGGTCAGTACCTGCCGGGTCTGGCCGCTGCGATTGTCGCCCCAGGCGCTCGGCTGCAGCCAGAGCCGGACCGCGCCGGCCAGCGTGTCCGGCCAGGACCGGATGCCCGCTGCGGTCACCTCGCGGCTGATGTCGACGCCCCAGCGCTCCCGGACGGCCGGTGGGTAGAGCCGGGCGAGCAGCGTCGCGGCGCTCATGTCGGCGTCGCTCCGAGCGCCCGCAGCCCGGCCGCGGAGACGCGGGCCATCTGCTGCAGTTCGGCCCGCAGCACGTCGCGGCCGGCGGCGGTGATCTGCATCGTGCGGTGCCGCTCGGCGGCCTCGCCGGCGCCCTCGACCGGCTCGATGAGTTCGCGCGTCTCCAGCCGGGACAGCGCGCCGTAGAGGCTGCCCGGGCCGAGCCGGCTGCCGGTGAGCTGCTCGATCGCGGCGTTGATCGCGTACCCGTGCAGCGGCCGGTCGGCCAACACGGTGAGCACGAGCATCTGGGCGTCGTTGCTGTGCATGGCCCTCCCTGTCTCCAGCTCAGCATAGTACGAACCTCGACACTACTTGCCTCGTACTACGAGACGCGTACTATGGCCGCCATGGAAGCTTCGTACCGGAGAGGCCGCGCCGCCGGGGCGGCGATCGGCGCCAGCCTGGTCGCCGGCGGCGTGTTCGTGGCGCTGACCGTGCTGGCCGACCAGGACGTGGCCGGCCGAGCGGCGTTGCCGTGGCGGGCGGACCCGTACCACACGGCGATCGGGCTGGCCGAGCTCGTCGTCCCGGCGCTCGCGCTGGCGATCGTGGTCCGGCTGTTCGTCTGGCGCGCGCCCGGCGGCCCCGACCGGGCCCAGCAGACCGTGCGCGCCGCCGGCACGATGACCGCGCTGGTCGGTGCTGCGCTGGCGTTCGAGTGGGCCGCCGTGATCGGCGCCACGGACGCCGGCCGACACCCGGCACCGCTCGTCGGGCTCGGCGTGACCTCGCTGCTGGTCGCCGTCGCGACGGTGTTGCTCGTCCGGTCCCGCCGACCGGCCGGTGCGGCCCGCCGGTGGCGACGGGACTGGCTCGGCGACGCCGCCCTCGCCTGCCGCTGGACGCCGCTGCCGCGCAGCTGGACCGGCCCGCCCGCCGTCGACGCGGTACGCCGGCACGCCCTGGCCCTGTTCGTCGGGGCGAGCGGCCTGGCCGGCGCGGCGCTGGCCGGCGCCCAGAGCATCGGCGAGCAGCTCACCGATCCGCTGCTCATCGGCTGGTACTTCGTCGTCGCGACGGCGAGCCTGACCGCGTTCTGCCTGGTCGGCAACGCCGTCGCCGGGTTCGTCGTGCGGCCGGCACCGGGTCGGGTCCGGCGCGCGGTCGAGGCCGCGCTGGTCACCGGCGGCAGCACGAGCCTGCTCGCGGTGGCCTTCCGCGACCCGGCCCGGGCGGCGGTCGGGCTGGGACCGGTCACCTCCGTACCGACGATGGCCTGGCTCACGCTCGGGACCGGGCTCGGCGTCGCGGTGCTCACCGCGGCGGCACTGCTCCTCCGTACGCCGGAATCCACCGGAAAGGCAACCGGATGACCATCATGATCAGCGCCGAGAACCTGACCAAGCGGTACGGGCGGCGCCCGGCCGTGCGGGACCTCAGCCTCACCGTCGAGGCCGGCCAGGTCTGCGCGCTGCTCGGGCCGAACGGCGCGGGCAAGACCTCCACGATGCGGATGCTGCTCGGGCTGTCCACCCCGGACGGTGGCCGGGTCCGGCTGCTCGGCGAACCGGTCGGGCTCGGCGCCCCGGTACTGCGCCGGGTCGGTGTGCTGATCGACGGGCCGGCGTTCGTGCCGCACCTGTCCGGCCGGGCGAACCTGCGGCTGCTGTGGTCGGCGGCGGGCCGGGCCTGGCCGCCGCCCGGACTCGACGCCGCGCTGGACCTGGCCGGGCTGGGCGACGCGCTGGACCGGAAGGTACGCGGCTACTCGATGGGGATGCGGCAGCGGCTGATGCTGGCGCAGGCGCTGATGCGGCAGCCGGACGTGCTGATCCTGGACGAACCGGCCAACGGCCTGGACCCGGCCGAGGTACGGGCGCTGCGCGAACGACTCGCCGCGCTGGCAACGGAGGGCGCCGCCGTCCTCGTCTCCAGCCACCAGCTCGCCGAGGTGCAGCAACTCGCCACCCACGTGGTGGTGCTCCACCACGGCCGGCTCGTCGCGGCCGGACCGATGGCCGACCTGGTGGGTGCCGCCGGGTCGCTGGAAGAGGCGTTCCTGACCATGACCGGAGAAGAGGACGAGCGTGCTGCGCGTTGAACTGACCACCCAACTGCTGCGGATCCGTACCCTGGTCGCGCTGGCCTGCCTCGCCGCCGTGCCGGTCGCGGCCGGGGTGTCCACCGCGGGAAACGCCGGGCACCGCAACGGCGGCAACGTCGGGCTGTTCGGCGCGGCCACCTACTCCGCGCTCAACCACGCGCTCGCCAGCCTCGCGTTCCTGGAACCGTTGCTGCTGCCCGTCGTGGTGTCGCTGCTGGGTACCGCGATCGGCGCCGCCGACCGGGACTGGGGGACGCTGCGCTACGTGTACGTGGCGCCGGTCAGCCGGCGCCGGCTGCTCACCGGCAAGCTCGCCGCGCTCGGCGTCGCGACCGCCGCGGCGACGCTGTGCGTACCGCTGGCCGGGTTGCTGACCGGGCTCGTGCTGTTCGGCTGGCACCCGTTCCACGTCGTCGGCGCCGCCAACCTCACCGGCGGCGAGACGGCGGTACGGGTGTCGATCGCGTGCGGTTACAACGTGCTCTGCATGCTGAGCATCGCCGCGGTCGCGTTCGCGCTGGGCATCCTGCTGCCCCGCGGCGTCGAGGCACTCGGTGCGTCGGTCGCGTTCGTGATCGCGGCCACCATGCTCAACGGAACCCCGGTGCTGCGCGCCGTCCAGGACGTGCTGCCGGTGCACTACTGGCAGCTCTGGACGCCGCTGTTCGACCCGATCGGCGCCGCGCAGCTCGGTACTGGTGTGCTGGTCCAGCTCGGCACGGTCGTGGTCGCGGTGGGCATCGCGCTGCTCGTCCTGCTCCGCCGCGACCCGGCGGCCTGACCTCGGCGCCGGCCGTTCGCGCGTGCCGGAGCCGGTCGGATCTCAGCGGGTGCGGGGGACGCGGCCACCGGTGAAGACGCCGGAGCGCAGCACCGGCACCTCGGCGCTGACGTCGCGCTCGACCGCGATCTCGACGTCGGCGCCGAACCCGTAGCCGGTCAGCTCCCGGCCGGAGGCGCTGCCGCGGATGGCGGCCGGCACGTCCGGCACCCCGTACAGCACCGCCACCGCCGCGGCGGCCTCGACCGACAGCTCACCGCCGGTCAGCCCGTCCAGTACCGCGGCCGCGCCGAGCAGGTCCTCGACACTCGGCCGCAGCGTGCCGTCCGGCCAGCGCTCGCCCGCGGCGATCACACCGATCGGGGCGTCCGGCGTCCCGTACCCGTCCGAACGGAGCAGGTCGGCGACCGCGCTCGCGTTGCGCAGGCAGCCGGCCAGCACCGGGATCCCGCTGGACTGGGCGGCGGCGCAGATGGTCGCGCCGTTCGGGGACGGCAACACCAGATCCGGGACCACCGGCGCCGAGCGCAGCGCCGACGGCGACAGCGACCACGGACGCTTCGGCGTCGTCGCGGACCGGCCCACCGCGACCGCCGCACCGATCCGCTGCGCGTACTGCTCGGCCTGGTCGTTCCACGGGAACGGGTGCACCCGGAAGCCACGCTCGACCGCGACGGTCACCGACGTGGTGAACGACAGCACGTCGACCACGACGAGCGCGGCGCACACCCGGCTCAGTTCGGCCGCGCCGGCCAGCCCCCACTCGAACCGGATGCCCGCACCGGGCTGGGTGAACACCGACTCGGTCATGCCGCGAAATTACCGCGGGTGACGGTGAGTCGCCCGTGGATTTCCAGTGCCGTGGGTCGCACCTCTTTGCGCTGAGGTGCTCCCGAAGCGCTCGTGTCCCGTCTTGTGTGCTCGTGGTGGTGGGGTAAAGGCCACCTCTGTTCGCCGCTTTGACCCCTTGTGGGGGAACGTGGGGAGCGGGCTTCGCCCCTCCCCACACCCCTCCCCATCAAGGGGGCAGTCGCCCCCTTGACATCCCCTGCCCGGGAATCGGTGTTCAGGCAGGACGCCGCCTGGCTCGCTTCGGAACTACGGGGCCCGGTGCGGCATGCCGATCAACGCCCAGCCCGCCACGACAACCCCCCGCCGTGTGCGGTGCACGACGCGAAGCGGGCGTTGCCGTGATGGGTAGGCCGGGCCGTGCCCCGTTCTTCTTCGACGGTCACTGGGCGTCGATGGGCATCGTCACCGGGGGCTGGGCGGGGATGGCCAAGGGGGCGGCCCCCTTGGCGGGGAAGGAGCGCGAGGAGGGGGCGAAGCCCTCTCCTCGCATTCCCCCACGCGGGGTCAAAGCGTGAACAGAGGTGGTCTTTGCACCGCCAGCGGGAGCGAACCTCAGCGGCAGAGGTGGCCTTTACCCCGCCGCTTGGGGCGCACCGCAGCGCAAAGAGGTGGCCTTTGCGCCACCAGCAAGAGCGCACGCCGCCGCAACACGGCGCCTCGGGGCCACCTCGGCGCAAAGAGGTGGTCAGGCGTCGGTGGCGAGTACGGCTGCCTCGGCGGGAGCGCCGAACAGGGCGGGGAGCGTGCCGGACCAGGCGGTACGCAGCTCGTCCAGCGGCACGGTGAACTGGTGCGCCACCGCCAGCTCCCGGCTCTCCGGGTCGATCATGCCGATGCCGGTCCACGGCATCCGGTGCTCGGCGCAGAGCGCGGTGAACGCGGCCTGCATGCCCCGCGGTACCGAGACGAGCACCCGGCCGGACGACTCGGAGAACAGGAACACGAACGGGTTCGTACCCTCGGTGAACCCGTCCGGCAGCAGCACCTGGACGCCGACGTCGTGCCGCAGGCAGCCCTCGACGAGCGTCATCGCCAGGCCGCCGTCGGACACGTCGTGCGCGGCGGTGATGAGCCCGTGCGACCCGGCGGCGCGCAGCAGTTCGGACAGTCGCCGCTCGTGGTCCAGGTCGACGGTCGGCGGGGTACCGCCGAGGTGGCCGTGCACGGTGGCCGCCCACTCCGAGCCGGACAGCTCCGGCTTCGTCTCGCCGAGCAGGATCAGCAGGTCGCCGCGGCCGTCCGCGCTGGGCTTGAACCCCATCGGGATCCGTTGCCGCACATCGGGAAGCAGCCCGAGCACGCCGAGCACCGGGGTCGGGTCGATCGGCGTGCGGCCGGTCTGGTTGTAGAAGCTGACGTTGCCGCCGGTGACCGGGATGCCGAGCTGCAGGCAGCCGTCGGCGATGCCGCGGACCGCCTCGGCGAACTGCCACATCACCTCCGGGTCCTCCGGGCTGCCGAAGTTGAGGCAGTCGGTCACCGCGATCGGCTCGGCACCGGTCACCGCGACGTTCCGGTACGCCTCGGCCAGCGCCAGCTGTGCCCCCTGGTACGGGTCGAGCCGGGCGTACCGGCCGTTGCCGTCGGTGGCGAGCGCGATGCCGAGGTGGGAGTCCTCGGACAGCCGCAGCACGCCGGCGTCCTCCGGCTGCGCCAGCACGGTGTTGCCCAGCACGTACCGGTCGTACTGCTCGGTCACCCAGGTCTTGTCGGCCAGGTTCGGCGCGGACACCATGCGCAGCAACGTGTCCCGCAGTTCGTCCGGTGTGGACGGTCGGGGCAGCGTCTCGGCCACGTCGGCGGTCAGCAGCACCCGGTCGGCCGGTTCGCGCAGCGGTCGCGCGTACACCGGGCCGTCGTCGGCGAGGCTCTTCGGCGGCGCGGACACGACTTCCTCGCCGTGCCAACGGATCGTCAGCGGCTCGCCGATCCCGGTCACGGTGCCCAGTGCGGTGGCGAGCACGCCCCACTTGGCGCAGACGGCGAGCACCGCGTCGAGCTTCGGCGGCTCGACGACGAGCAGCATCCGCTCCTGCGACTCGGACGCCAGCACCTCGTGCGGGTCCATCGACGCCTCGCGCAGCGGTACCCGGTCGAGGTCGATCAGCATGCCGGTGTTCGCCGCGGCCGCCGTCTCGGACAGCGCGCAGGTCAGGCCGGCACCGCCGAGGTCCTGGATGCCGGCGACCAGGCCCGCGTCGTACAGCTCCAGGCACGACTCGATCAGCAGCTTCTCCATGAACGGGTCGCCGACCTGTACCGACGGGCGACGCTGCTGGCTGGTCTCGTCGAACGTGGCGGAGGCGAGCACCGAGACGCCGCCGATGCCGTCCCGGCCGGTCTTCGCGCCGACCAGGACGACGACGTTGCCCTCGCCCTCGGCTTCCTTGCGCTGCAACCGATCCACCGGCAGCACGCCGACCGACAGGGCGTTGACGAGCGGGTTGCCCTGGTAGCACGAGTCGAAGACCAGCTCGCCGCCGATGTTCGGCAGCCCGAGGCAGTTCCCGTACGTGGAGATGCCGGCGACGACGCCCGGCAGTACCCGGGCGGTGTCCGGGTGGTCGGCCGCGCCGAACCGGATCTGGTCCATCACCGCGATCGGGCGCGCGCCCATCGCGAGGATGTCCCGGACGATGCCACCGACGCCGGTCGCCGCACCCTGGTGCGGTTCGACGTAGCTCGGGTGGTTGTGGCTCTCCACCTTGAAGGTGACCGCCAGCTCGTCGGAAACCCTGACCACACCGGCGTTCTCGCCGATGCCGGCGAGCATCCGGGTGCGCTGCGGGGTCTTCTCACCGAACTGTCGCAAGTGGACCTTGCTGCTCTTGTACGAGCAGTGCTCGGACCACATGATCGAGTACATCGCCAGCTCGGACTGGGTCGGCCGGCGGCCGAGGATCTGCCGGATCCGCTGGTACTCGTCGTCCGCGAGGCCGAGCTCCGCGTACGGCTGGGGCTGCTCCGGCGTGTCGACCGCGCGCGGCACGGTGTCCAGCACGGGCTTCTCGCTGTCTGTCATCGTTCTCCTACCGCCGATCCCGGCTCGCCGCGGGCACCGCGGTGCCAAGGTGGGCCAGGACGGCCGTGAAGATGCCGAGACCGTCGGTGGACGGGCCGGTCAACGCCTCGACGGCGTGCTCCGGGTGCGGCATCAGGCCGACCACGTTGCCGGCCGCGTTGCGCACCCCGGCGATGTCGTGCTGCGAACCGTTCGGATTGCCCCGCAGGTACCGGAAGACGACCCGGCCGGTGGTCTCCAGCATCTCCAGGGTGGCGGGATCGGCGACGTAGCAACCCTCGCCGTTCTTCACCGGGATCAGGATCTCCTCGCCCGGCTGGTACGCGCTGGTCCACGCGGTGTCGGTCTGCTCGACCCGCAGCCACTGGTCCCGGTTGCGGAAGTGCAGGTGCTCGTTGCGGGTCAGCGCACCGGGCAGCAGGTGCGCCTCGCACAGGATCTGGAAACCGTTGCAGATGCCCAGCACCGGCAGCCCGGCGTTCGCGGCGTCCACGATGGACAGCATCGCCGGGGAGAACCGGGCGATCGCGCCGCAGCGCAGGTAGTCCCCGTAGGAGAAGCCGCCGGGCAGCACGACCGCGTCGACCCCGTGCAGGTCCGCGTCGTCGTGCCAGAGCGCGACCGGCTCGGCCCCGGACAGCCGGATCGCGCGCAGCGCGTCCCGATCGTCCAGCGAGCCGGGGAACGTGACGACCCCGATCCGGCTCACTGCCCGTCCCCGCCCTCGCCCTCGGCCGGGGCGGCCGGTGGTACCGCATCCGCCGGCGCGGCGCCGTCGGCCGGCTCGGCGACCGCCGCGGCCTCGACCGGCCGGGCCGCCACCAGCGGGGTACCGGGGTCGAGCCGGCGCGGCGCGACCACCGCCGGCACGTCCGGCTCCACCGGGTCCACACCGGAGATCGCGTCGATGGCGCCGGCCGGCGCGGCCCGCCCCGCCTCCTCGACCCGTACGGTGAAGTCCTCGATCACCGGGTTGGCGAGCAGCGCATCGGCAAGCTGCCGGGCCTTCGCCAGATCCGGCTCACCGGTGAACTCGATCTCGACCCGCTTGCCGATCCGCACCGAGGCGACGTCGGTGACACCCAGCCGGGGCAACGCGCCCGCGACCGCCTGACCGGCGGGATCGAGAATCTCGGGTTTGAGCATGACGTCGACGACCACGCGAGCCACGCGACGCTCCTGTCGAAATAGTTGCCGGGCACGAGCGCGCTCAGCGTATCTCGCGGGTCGCCTCGCCCCGCCGCCGGCCAACCCGGGAAACCCCCCGATACGGTGCGACAATGCCGCAATCCCCGGCACCGGCCGGCGGATCGTCGGCGGCGTCACGCCAACCTGGTGACCGCGTTTCACGCGAAACCGCCCACCCGCCGCCTGCGACGCAACCGCCCTCGCATCCGGCAGATCCGTCCCGTCCCCCGTCCCAGCACAGACCCACGGCCCGCGTCCGCCGGCATCGCCGGTGGTCCTGGCCAGGTTGCGGCGCGTTGTCAGACTTCGCAGAAGACCGCTGCGGCGACCCACGCGCTCGGAGGCATCGATGACCGGCGGCACGGACATCCCCGAACCCGACCTCCCGGCCCCGCTCGGTACCGGCCCGGCCGGCTCCATGGTTCCCGCCCCCACCGGTACTCGCGGACCCGCCGCCGCGCCGGACGCCGCGGTGGCCGGACCAGGCCACCCGATCGACCCGGGAGCTCCCGGCGCTGCCGGACCCGGCGCTGCCGGACCCGGTGTGCCCGGTCCCGGTGCTCCCGGGGTGGGTGGTCCGCCACACCTGGCGCCGGGGTTCGGCGCGCCCGGCCCAGTCGGTACCGCACCGCCCGGCAGCGCGGGCGAGCGCGCCGCGGCGCGGTTCGGCCGGTTCTACGCACCCGCCGCGCTGGCACTGGTGGCGCTGAGCTTCTGCCCGATGTTCGACGACGTGGTCGAGCACGAGGGCGCTGTGACGACGAGGGCCACATACGGCACCCTCTGGGACATGGCCAGCACCCCGGGCGGGGGGCCGGCCTGGCTCGGCATCATGCTCATGTTCGGGCTCGTCGGGCTGCTGATCGCGGCCACCCTGCGGGCGCGACCGGGCCGGGCGGCGAGCGTCACGATCGCCTGCCTCTCCGCGCTGATCACGCTCATGCTCGCCACCAAGCCTGGCACCGGGGACCCGACGCCGAGCCTCACCCCGTATGCGTCGGCCGGCCTGGCGCTGGTCGTGGCCATCGGGCTGCTCGCGATCGTCCACACGATCGTGCTGTCCGTCGCCCGCACCGGTACCCAGCCGAATCGCCCCTCCTTCTGGTCCATCCAGCAGTGACGCATCCGGCCCCCGGCCACTTCGGCGCAGCGGTACGGCGCCTGGCCGGGCGCCGACAGCTCGGAGTCGACGCGCTGGCGGGCCTGGCCGGAGTGCCACCACCGGAGCTGACCGCCATACTCGGCGGCGGGGCACCGAACGGTGGTCTGGTGCGTCGGCTGGCAACGGCGCTCCGGCTGCACCCGGCGGATCTCTTCGCCGTCGCCGACCTACCCGTACCGGAAGACGTCGCCCCGGCCGACCCGTCCGCCGGCTGGCGTCTCGCCCTGCTCGTCCAGCGCGCGATGAGGCTGTCGCGTCGCCAGCGGGAATCGCTGCGCGCGGCGGTGGCCGCGTTGCCCGCCGCGGCCCGGATCGGCCCACCCCTGGAGGCCTCGTCCCGGCACCGCTATCCGCCGGGCCCCGGTGGACTGCTGATGCGGCTGATGCAGAACAGGAACGCGGGCCCGGTGACGACGGCGAAGCTGCTCCTGGTGACGACCGGGCAGTGTCTTGCGGCCTCGACGTACCTCAAGATCGGTCACGGCGTTCTCACCCCGGCACCGCAGCGGTCGACGAACTTCGCCATGGTCATCGACATCGACAGCGATGACCTGGCTGCCCTGACCGGGCTGACGGTCGAGCGGCCGCCGCCGTCGGCACCGACGGACATCGCGGGCCTGATCTGGGACGCACGACGGCTGGACGCCGCCCAGCTCGAACGGGCCGGCGCGCTCGCGGACCGGCTGCGGGCCTGACCGGCCCGCCCCGGCTGGACCATTGACGCCGAGATCGGTAAGTTGTAGCTTACGGTTCGTGGAGACTAACGAAGCCGGCGAGGCGTGGGACGTACTGGGGGACCGGTCCCGGCGGGCGATCGTGACCAGGCTGGCGGAGCGGCCGTGGGCCGTCGGCGAGCTCGCCGACGAACTGCCGATCAGCCGGCCGGCGGTGTCGCAGCACCTGCGGGTACTCAAGTCGGCCGGGCTGGTCGACGACGAGGTGCACGGCACCCGCCGGGTCTACCGCCTCAACCCGGCCGGCGTCGCCGCGCTCCGGGACCAGCTCGACACGTTCTGGCGCCGCGCCCTGGCCGGCTATCAGGACCTGCTGCCGGCCGACCGGCAACCATCGGAAACCGAACCCGAGGAGTCATCGTGACCAGCACCGAGACCACCACCGTCGTCCGTTCCGTGGTCGTACCGGTGGACGCCGAGCGCGCGTTCGCCACGTTCACGCAGCGGTTCGGCGACTTCAAGCCGCCCGAGCACAACCTGCTGTCGGTACCGATCGCGGAGACGACACTGGAGCCGCGGGTCGGCGGCGGCATCGTCGACCGCGGCGTCGACGGCAGCGAATGCCGCTGGGCCCGGATCCTCGCGTACGACCCGCCGAACCGGGTGGTGTTCAGCTGGGACATCGGGCCGACCTGGCAGGTGGAGAGCGACCCGGAGCACAACAGCAGCGAGGTCGAGGTCCGGTTCGTCGCCGAGGCGCCGGACCGGACCCGGGTCGAGCTGGAACACCGGCACCTCGACCGGCACGGCCCCGGTTGGGAGGGCGTCCGCGCGGGCATCGCCGACGACCGCGGCTGGCCGCTCTACCTCGCCCGCTACGCCAACCTGTTCGGCACCACCGGCTGACCACCCGGCCCGCCCGACCACCGGCCGGGCGGGCCCAGCCCGATCAGAGGATCGGCGCCGGGGTGTAGGCGGCGGCCTCCGGGTGGGCGTCGAGGATCGGGCGGATGCGCGCCAACACCGCGTCGACCTGGGTGGACGCCGCCCCGGTGAACGCGCCCCGGTCGGCGACCAGCGCGTCGATGTCGGCCCTGGTCAGCGGCATCCGATCGTCCGCGGCGAGCCGGTCGAACAGGTCGTTGCCGCTCGCCTCACCGCGCAGCGCGAGCGCCACCGCGACCGCGTGTTCCTTGATCACCTCGTGCGCCTGCTCCCGCCCGACGCCCCGCCGTACCGCGGCGACGAGGATCTTGGTGGTCGCCAGGAACGGCAGGTACCGGTCGAGCTCGCGGGCGACGACGGCCGGGTACGCGCCGAGCTCGTCCAGCACCGTCAGCAGCGTCTGGAACAGGCCGTCGGCGGCGAAGAACGCGTCCGGCAGCGCGATCCGGCGCACCACCGAGCAGGACACGTCGCCCTCGTTCCACTGCCCGCCGGCCAGTTCCGCGGTCATCGAGGCGTACCCGCGGAGGATCACCGCGAAGCCGTTGATCCGCTCGCAGGAGCGGGTGTTCATCTTGTGCGGCATCGCCGAGGAGCCGACCTGGCCCTCCTTGAAGCCCTCGGTGACGAGTTCCTGGCCGGCCATCAGCCGGATCGTGGTGGCCAGCGAGGACGGTGCCGCCGCGGCGTGCACCAGCGCGGACACCGCGTCGTAGTCGACCGAGCGCGGGTAGACCTGGCCGACCGAGTCGAACACGTGCGCGAAGCCGAGGTGTTCGGCGACCCGTCGTTCCAGCTCGGCGAGCCGGGTCGCGTCGCCGTCGAGCAGGTCGAGCTGATCGGCGCCGGTACCGACGGGGCCCTTGATGCCGCGCAGCGGGTACCGGTCGAGCAGCTCTGCGATCCGCGCGTACGCGCCGAGCAGTTCCTCGGCGGCGCTGGCGAACCGCTTGCCCAGCGTGGTGGCCTGCGCCGGCACGTTGTGCGAGCGGCCGACCATGACCAGCGTCCGGTACTCGGCGGCCCGGCGGGCGAGCCGCCCCAGCGCGGCGACGATGCGGTCGCGCACCAGCGCGAGCGAGTCGCGTACCTGCAGCTGCTCGACGTTCTCGGTCAGGTCGCGGCTGGTCATCCCCTTGTGCACCTGCTCGTACCCGGCGAGGGCCGAGAACTCCTCGATCCGCGCCTTGACGTCGTGCCGGGTGACCCGCTCCCGCTCGGCGATCGAGTCGAGGTCGACGTCGTCGAGCACCTTCTCGTACGCCTCGACGACGCCGTCCGGCACGCTCACTCCGAGGTCGCGCTGCGCCTTCAGGACGGCGAGCCAGAGCCGCCGCTCCAGCGTCACCTTGTACGCCGGGGACCAGAGCCGGACCAGCTCCGCCGACGCGTACCGCGCCGCCAGCACGTTCGGGACCTGGGGTTTCGCCGCTGAAGTCACGGCCCCATTCTTCCCCGACCGAGCCACCGCGCCGACGCGGGGCGTCAGTTGAGGGCGAGGACCTCGTCGGCGGCGACGCCGGTGGTCAGGCGGTTGGCCAGCCAGCGGAACGGCGCGATGCCGGCCTGGTCGGTGGCGGTGTGCATCTCCGGGTGCCACTGCACGCCGAGCAGCGGCCGGTCGACGCCGACGATCGCCTCGACCAGGCCGTCGGACGCGCGGGCGGCGATGGACAGCCCCTCGCCGAGCGCGGCGACACCCTGGTGGTGGTAGCTGTTGGTACTGATCTGGTCGGCGCCGGCGAGCGCGGTGAGCGTCGGGTCGGTGATCGTGACCTGGTGGTACGCCGGCTGCCACATGTCGTCGGGGTGCCGGCGGCCGTCCCGGAACTCGCTGGAGTGCACCAGCTCCTCGGACCGTTCCGGCAGGTGCTGGTGCATCGAGCCGCCGAGCGCGACGTTGAGTACCTGCATGCCGCGGCAGATGCCGAGGATCGGCAGGCCGCGCTCGAACGCGGCGCGGACCAGCCCGAACTCGAACGCGTCCCGGTGCGGTTCCAGCTTGGCCAGCGGGTGCGCCGGCGCGCCGTAGAGTTCCGGGCCGATGTCGGCGCCGCCGGTCAGCAGCAGACCGTCCAGCATGGACAGATAGTCGTCGTGCAGTTGCTCTGAGTGCACAGGAATCGGGACCGGCAGCATGCCGCAGTCGCGGACCCAGCCAAGGTATGTACCCGGAGTGATGTCGAGGTGACGTGGGCCGAAGCCGAGTTCGCGGGACTTCTGCGCCCCGACGCTGTATCCGGTGACCCCAACGACCGGCCGTCGCACGGCACTACCTCCGACACCCTGGTTCGATTTGTAGGTAAGCAAAGCAGCGCCAGCGACGATACCGCGCCTGGGCAGATCCGCCACCCACATTCTGGGAACGCGTCACCAGAACGTGGAAGGTCGAGGTACTTCCCGGTCACCACCGGAAATCTCCGGACACCAACTCGTCACTCGACGTGACACGCGAGACATGATCCGGTCGACCCTTCGACGTACCGGCAGGCAGGGGTGCGGCGCGATCAGGGGGCGGCGATCAGAGACGCGGCGCGATCAGGGACGCGGCGGAGTCAGAGCTGCAGGGCCGGATCGGCGACGACGCCGGCGAGGTCGCCCGCGGCGAACGGGAAGTCGACGCTCGCCAGGACCGACTCGGTCAGCCGCACCCGCGACCCGTCCGGGCGCAGCAGCACCGCGCCCCGCTCGACCGCGTCCCCGACCGGCACCTCGTACGCGACGAGCCGACCACCGTCCGCGTCCTTGTCGTGACAGTACGAGGTGGCGCCGGCGGCGGCACACACCTCTCGCGGGTCGAGTCGATCACCGCCGGGCAACGTGACCAGCAGCGTCAGCCGCGGCGCGCCGGGCTGACCCGGCACCGTCCAGTCGGCGTACCAGGCGTCCGCGGCGCCGGCCCGGGAATCCGGCAGCCGGCGCGGCCCGGCCGCCGACCCCGCCAGCGGCACCGGGTCCCGGTACGCGCGCAGCGCCGCACCGCCGGGCAGGCCGGCCCGCACCGCGGTGTCCAGCGCGGCCCGCTCGGCGCTCGCCGTACCGCCGC
>NZ_BOPO01000129.1 GCF_017312725.1 Actinocatenispora comari
GAGGGGGTCGGTGAACGGGACGGCATCGGCACGGGGACCGCCGGCCCGTCCCGGTGAACAGCACGTCGCGGCGGCGACGCCCGTCGGAGTCGCGGAGCGCGGCTCAGCACGGAACGGATCTGCCGCCGAGTGCGGCATTCGACAGGAGGACATGATGATTCTGGTTACCGGTGCGGCAGGCAAAGCTGGTTCTGCCGTCGTACGCGCGTTCGCTCGCCGGGGCGCGCCGGTGCGGGCGGTGGTCCGCGATCCGGCGCGGGCGCCGTGGCTGGCCGAACTGCCGGGCGTCACGGTCGTCGCCGGCGATCTGCGCCGCGCCGCGACGCTCGGCCCCGCGCTGGAGGGTGTGAAGCGCGCGCTGCTGATCTCCTCGCCGCGAGAGGAGATGGTCGACACCCAGCTGAGCTTCATCGACGCCGCGCAAGCGGCCGGAGTACCGCACATCGTCAAGTTCTCCGGACGCGCGGAGAGCGTCGGCTTCGACCCGGAGGTGTTTCGCGGTACCCGCTGGCACGGACAGGTCGAGCGGTACTTGGAGCGCTCGGGCCTGGCCTGGACGCACCTGCGGCCCAGCCAGTTCATGCAGAACTACCTGCCCAGTGCGATCACCGGCGTCGACCCGGCCACCAGGCAGCTCGTGACCAGCATCGGCGGCGCGCGGCTGGCTCCGGTCGACATCGACGACATCGCCGAGATCGCCGTTGCGGTACTGCGCGGCGACGGTCACGAGCAGCGTGCCTACACCATCACCGGCCCGGAGGCGCTGACGATGCCCGAGATCGCCGCCCGCATCTCCGATGCCACCGGTACGACATTCCGCCATGTCGAGGAGAGCTTCGAGGAGCAGCGCCGCCGGTACGCCGCCGCCGGCCTGCCACCGCACGTCGTGGACCTGTTCGACGAGCAGTCGCGGGAGCGCCACCGGACCCCGATCGCGGGTGTCAACCTCGACGCCCATCACGCGTTCGGCGTCCCGGCGACCACGTTCGCCGAGTTCGCCCGCAAGCACGCCGCGGAGTTCGTGTCGCCAAGCAGCTGATCGGATCGCCGCGGCGGCGGTGACGGCGATCCCCCGGACGCGTCCGGATCCGCCGCCGAGCGTTGCGGCTCCTCGAACCCGCAACCCAGGCTGGGCGTGCCATGCGCGCCCAGCCCGGGTTGCGGTCTGCTGACGGTCGAGACCAGACCTGGTCGGCGTGGTGCCCGACGGCCACTCGGTGCGCCAGCAGGACCGTGTCGGCGGCACCAAGGAGACACCTGCTACCGGATTCGTCCGACCCCGGAGCAGGCGGGCAGCATCGTCGTGGCCCCCCGGGCTGCACGCGTGCGGGGATCGCTTGTGTGGTAGCTGGTCGTCCCTGGCATCGGCCGGATCCAGCGACGCTCGATCCGATACGGCCGTCCGGGACTCTTTGGAGTCCGGCCGATGATTTTCCGCCGCCGCGATGCTCTGCACCAGTGAGGATGGAGAGCCTTGAAGGGTGAGCGGTGGACGGCGAATCAGTGGAATCCGCGGGAGGCCCGCGATCGGCGGCAGTGGGCTGCCGGTACCCGGTGCTCGGTGCGGCCGATGAGGCAGGCCACCTGGTACCGGAGACGCACCGCAGGGACCGACGCTCGGAGTCGGTGGTCTGCCCGCCGCAGGTGACGGGTGCGCCGGCGTGACGGCGGCGCACGATGAGCCGTTGGATCGCGCCGTGGCGTACGCGCTGGGCAGCCTCAACGTCGTCACCCTCGACCGGCTGACGAGCACGACGCCATGCCGCGGCTGGGATCTGACCGCCCTGTTGCGGCACCTGGACGACTCGCTCGCCGCGCTGCACGAGGGCCTCACCTTCGGCAGGGTCGCCGCGCTGCCGACACCTGCCGACGTCGGCGGAGATCTCGTCGCCTGTGTCCGTGCCCGCGCCGTCCAGCTCATCGGCCAGTCTGAAAGCTCCAGCACCGTGACGATCGCAGAACGGGAACTGCCTCGAGGGGTATTGGCTGTGGTGGGGGCGCTGGAGCTGACCGTGCATGGTTGGGACATCGCCCGCGCATGCGGACTCGATCGACCGATACCGCCGCGGCTTGCCGCCGAACTGCTCGCCGTGGCGCCGATGGTGGTCACCGAAGCAACGCGCCCCGAGCAGTTCGGCGTGCCGGTGATGCTGTCGAGGGCGGCAAGCAACGCGGACCGGTTGATCGCGTTCCTTGGCCGTGATCCGAGTTCCGACCTCAGCTGAAGGGTCGGTGGTGGGCACGGCGGCCGTACGGCGCGATCGGAACCCGGCTTCTTGCGTTATTCCCAACGCAGCTCGGCCGGCTGCGCCAAGGCGGTTCGACCGGCTGGAGCTAACGGGTGAGGCGACGGACTGCCGGCACGCACAGCAGCAGGGCGAACAACGCGACGCCGATCGCCGCCGAGCCGGCCTGCGCGGTTCGGGCGCCGAGGAGGTCGCTGACCGGTCCGGCGAGTGCCTGGCCGATGGGGATCGCGATGATCGAGCCGGCGACGTCGTAGGCATACAAACGGTTGAGCAGGTCGGCGGGTACCTTCGTCTGGACCGTCGTGGCCCACATGACGCTCCAGAACGCCCAGCACGCACCGCCGATCAGGAAGCAGACTGCGACTCCCCACAGCGGGAGGGCGGCGGCGTTGGCCAGCGGCATCAGCATCCAGGCGAGCATGGCTGCCGCGCCGGCGGCGAGCGGCCGGCGCGGCCGGATCCGCATGGCGGCGAGGCCTCCGAGGAGGTTGCCGGCGCCGAACATCGCCCAGACCAGCCCTAGCGCACTGGTACCGTGCTGCCCGACGATCAGTACCGCGGTCAGCGGCCGGATCGGTCCGAACATCGTGATGCCGGCGACGACCCAGGCCACGATGACCATCCACAACCAGGTGCGGGACCGGAATTCGCGCCAGCCGGCGCGCAGGCGGTGGACCATGCTTTCGGCCGCAGCGCGCCGGATGGCCGGGGCAAGGCGCAGCATCAGCAGGCACACCGCGCTGACCGCATACGTCGCGGCGTTGGCCCAGAAGACCGCGGGTACACCGGCTACGGCGATGACCACGGCGGCGATCGTGGGGCCGGCGATCGACGCGAACGCCTCGGCGATTCGGAGAACGCCGTTGGCGCGCTGCACGTCCTGCGACACCTGCGGGACGAGGCTGGCCACGCCCGGCTGGAACATCGCGGTGGCCGCGCCGCTGACCGCCGAGAGCGCCATCAGCAGCCAGAGCGCCGGATGCCCGACCAGCAGTACCGCGCCGGTGAACACCTGCAAGCCGAGCCGGACGACGTCTGCGCCGACCATCATCGGGCGGGGCGTGAAGCGGTCGGCAAGCACGCCGCCGAACAGCACGAGCAGTGCGAACGGCAGCATCTCGGCGGCCAGGACGAGGCCGACGCCCGTCGCCCCGTAGCCCAGGGCGAGGACTGCGGCCATCAGGCCGATCGGCAGCATCGCGTCGCCGAACAGCGACACCAACCGTGCGGTGGCGTAGTAGCTCAGGTCGCGGGTCCACAGCCGCGCGGATCTCCGGACGGTTGGTTCGTGCGTGGCGACCGGCCGAGCCATGCCGTCTCCTAATGGTAAATCTGAATTTTCCGTTACACTATCCTGGGGGTATCGAAGCGGCAAGGACCTTCGGGTTCACCGAACTCTGTCTTGTGGGCAGGCATGATGACGCGGCACCTGGCGCTGGAACTGGCGATCACCCGTCACTATCAGGACGGCCAAGCGGTGGACCGGCTCGCGGACGTGGCCGGCCTGACGAACTGGCTCGCCGAGCAGGCCGACCTCCTGTCCGGCGCGGAACGGGCTGACGTACCGTCGGGTCGGCTCGGCGAGGCGACCCGACGCGACATCGTCGAGCTGCGACAGGCGCTCCGGTCGCTACTGGCCCGCGCGGTGCAGCCCGCGCCACCGAGCCACCTGGACGCGGCACACCTGCTCCCCGCCGAGGACGCCGTCGGTGTCGTCAACGCCGCCGCCGCGCGCGTGCCGGTCACCCCGTGCCTCGACTGGCCGCACGACGGCGAACCGACGGCCGCCCAACGGGCCGGCGGAGCGGCGGCCGCCGACCTGCTCGTTGCCGAGCTGGCCCGCGCCGCGATCGACCTCCTGACCGGCCCGCTGCGAGATCGGCTGTACGCCTGCGCCAGCCCCGCCTGCGTCCGATACTTCGTCCGGGAACACGGCAGGCAACGCTGGTGTCACGCCGCCTGCGGCAACCGCGTCCGCGTGGCCCGCCACTACCAACGACACCGGGCATCGACCGCCAAGCCGCTGCCGCCGGGCTGAGCCGCTTTCGCGCCTGTCGGGTCCCCGATCACCTCTCGACGACCTCGTCGCCGGTGCGCCGCCCGGTGGCGTCGCCGGTACCGGCCGCTCTGAGCGGACGCGTCGATCAGCGCGGTCCGCCCGGCCGAACCTGCGTGCGGACCCCATCCGTGGCCGAGCGACCCCCGGTGTCATCGGCGGCACGGGAGAAGGCTTCGCCAGCCAGCTTACTCACCTGGCGGCGCCGGCGAATCGAACCGGAGTGGTCACCCGAGCTGACGCCCTGCGCGAGCCAGGCGAAGCAGAGCCGCCGCGTCAAGCCCCGCCGATCGCGTCGACGGGCGGCCCGTGGTGGCGCTCAGGAGCTGCACCGACAACGATCGGTCGTCGGCGAGGATCTCGATCTGGGCACAGGAATGGTCATGGCTCCAGGAGCAGGCGCGCCAGTTGCTCGGGCTGTGACAGGAACGGCGAATGGCTGGTCGCCAACTTCCGCACCCTGGTTGGGTTACCGGGGGTGAACGCGTCGGCCTCCTGGATGAACAGGTCCTGTGCCGCCGGAGGCAGCGCCCGGTCGGCCGCGCATCGCACGTAGGTGCGCGCCACCGTGCCCCACCGGTCGGCGGTGACCGCCACCGGCTCGGCGAACACCCCGGCCGGGGTGTCGGGCGTCAGCAGGTGCGCTGCCGCGTCCCACAACTGCTGCTCGACGTCGGCGGCGAAGACCGACTTGACCCGGGCTCGGTAGGCAGCATCCGTCGAGCCGAAATCGATTCGCAACGCCCCCACTGCCGCGGGATCGGCCAGTACCAGGGAGCCGACCTCGGTTGACGCCATCTCCGGCATGGCTTGGTAGTCGGCGAACGAGCGCCCCGCGCCGACCATCCATGCCGAGATGTACACCAGCCGGCGCACCAGTTCCGGCACTGCCTCCGCCACCCGGTTCACCACCACTCCGGCCATGCTGTGTCCTACCAGCACCACCGGCCGATCGGCGTGGCCTACCCGCTGGACCACCGACACCACCGCAGCCGTCAGGTCCTCCAGCGACAACTGGCCCAGCGGCGAGCGGTGGCTGGCGAAGTCGCCGGGCTCTCTCGCCCGGGTCCACCACGAATCAGCGAACCGTGCCCTCAGGCCGTGTCCCGGTAGGTCCGGCGCGACCACCGCGCACCCCGCCTCCACCAAGAACGGCGCTACTTCACCGAACGCCCACCCACCGTGGCCACCGCCATGAACAAGTACGAACGTCTCGCCACTCATCTGATCCTCCTGGACTGCTACGTGGATTGGCCGGGCCGGGATGACCGGCGGGGTCAGACCGGGGTGCGGGCGTGCTTCGCCTCGGCGCGGAAGGCGGCTGCCTCCCGGGCCGCGAACGCGGCGAACGTGGTCGGTGCCACGTCGAAGGTGCGGTGACTGGACAGGTCGACCCGGGCCGCGCCGTGCCGCCGGCGCTCGGCGAACAGCTGGCCGAACGCATCGGCGCGGGGCGGTGGATAGCCGGCGGCGAGCCACTCGTCCCGCTTCACCGAAGGCTCCACGTCCACGTACCGGACCGGCCGGTCGATCCCGGCGGCGATACGGTCCGCGATCTCGGCCATGGTGAGCGACTGGGGCCCGGTCATCGGATAGGTTCGGCCCTCGTGGCCGGGGGTGGTGAGCACCGTGTACGCGATGCGGCCGATGTCCTCGACGTCGATGGGGGCCAGCGCGGTGCCGCCCATCGGCAGCCGCAGTTCGCCGGCGGCGGCGATGGTCGCGGCCTCCTCCAGGTAGACCTGCATGAACTGGCTGGGCGCCAAGACCGTCCAGGGCAGCCCGGACGCCTTCAGATAGCGCTGGATCTGCTGGTGGCTGCGGGTGGACCTGAACCGTTCCGGATCAAAGCCCGGCTGGCCGTCGCCGCCTGAGAGCTTGATCAGGTGGCGGACTCCGGCTCGGACCGCTGCGTCGATGAAGGTCGCCTGGGTCTCCAGCATGAGCGGACCGGCGCTGGAGATCATGAGCACCGTGTCGACGCCGTCGAGCGCCCGCTCCAGCGTCTCTGGCCACAGCATGTCCCCGACTGCCAACTCCACGCCGGGCAGCGCCGTCAGCTGCTGCGCCCTTGCTGCGTCGCGGACCAGTGCCCGCACTGGGGTGCCGCGGCGAGCGAACTCTCGCACGGTGGCCCCGCCGGGCCGGCCGGTCGCTCCGGTAATCAAGATCGTCATGCCGCTGAGGTTACGTGTTGGAACTAGAAAGTACAATATCGGAACTTGAAGAATTCGAGTTGGTACTGTTCTCCGGGTGGAGAGAACCCGTGGTTACGGCGAGGCGTGCGCGGCGGCGCACGCCCTGGACCTGGTAGGCGAGCGCTGGGCGCTGCTGGTGGTCCGGGAACTGGTCTTCGGTCCGAAACGTTTCAGTGATCTGCGCGCCGGCCTGCCGCACATCGGCCCGAACCGGCTGTCGGAGCGGCTGCGCTCGCTGGAGCGGTCCGGCATCGTCATGCGCCGCCGACTTGGCCCGCCGGTCGGTTCCGCCGTCTACGCACTCACCGAATGGGGCCAGCGCCTCCAACCGGTACTGGTCGAGCTGGGCCGCTGGGGCAGGATGTCACCGTCCCGCGACCTGGAGGCGCACCTCAGCGTCGATGCACTGATGCTGGCGCTGTACGGCGACTTCGACCCCGAGCTCGCCGGCGATCTGAGCGCAACCTGGACCCTGCATTTCGGCACCGATGCCTTCACCATCCGCGCCGCCGATGGTCACCTCGACATCCACCGCGGCGAGGACGCCGACGCCGACGCCGCCGTCAGCACCGATCCGGCCACCTTCGCCGCCGTCCTCGTCCATCGCCGAACCCTCAACGACGCGCTCGCCGCGGGCGATCTCACCGTCACCGGTGACCATGACACCGTCCGGGCCTTGCTCGCCTGCGTGCCACGACCAGACCTCGCGGGCAGTCCGGTGCAGACCAACGACGACGAGAGCCGGGACGGCCAGCCTGCGCATCCGTGAGCGTTCCCCTGGCGTCGCCGGCCTCGGCAGCGGCACGCCCGGGCCGTCGAATCCGCTGGTACACAAAGGATCGGGGTGAGCATCTGCGATCGTCGGCACGCCAGTGGCGGGCCATGGATCGTGCCATCTCGTAACGGGCACGTCGATGATGGTGGAAGCGCCCGAGCCAGTCGTCTGGGCTGGCCCCCGCGCGGCGCATGCCGTGCACAGGTGTGGCAGCACGGGCGCCAGCGTCGTTCGGTTCAGCCGATCCCCGGCGTGCTGTCCTCCTGGTCCGGCATCGGTACGAGCGGTCGACGCGCGCCGTGCCGCGTCGCCAGTTCCCGGTCCCAGACAGGGCTTCGCACCCACCAGTTGTCGTAGGTCTGCTGGGTGGCCAGTACCTCCTGCGGGCTGGCTTCGCCGCGGCGAATCCGGTCCCCCAGGCGGAAGTATTCGAACCGGTCGTTGCCGGGAGCCTTCACGATCAGGATGTCGGCCGCGCCGAGGGGTGTGGTGCCCCAGGCGTGCGGCATGAACGGTGGTACGAGCAGGTAGTCGCCTGCTGCCAGGTCGACGACCTCGTCGCCGGCCAACACGCGAAGCGCCCCGTCGAGGAGGTAGAACATCTCCGGGGATTCCTTGTGGTAGTGCGGTGGCGGCCCGTCCACGCCCGCTCCCAGGCGGGTGCGTACCACGTTCATCACGCCCCCGGTGTCGGCGGCGTCGGCGATCAGCCAGGTCGTGTTGGGCTCGGCGCCGAGTCGCTCGGCGCGGTTGCCTCTGGTCAGTGCGGCCGGTGGATACGGGTGATCGGACATCGGTTCTCCCGGTACGGGTCGGTGACAGCTCTGCCGAGCGGCTGGGGGCCGCGAACCGGATGCACCGGAGTGCGACGAGCGCGTCCGGGGCGTCCGGTGGCAGTCGTATGACGGGGCACCTGCCCCGGGCGTGACGGCCTGTGGTGGCGGCCACAGCGCCGGCGAACCCGGGTACTGGCGGGATCCGGTGGTCAGCCTCCGGCGCCCCGAGCGACACACCTCGGGCACGGCCGGCGTGCTCGCGCGCTATGCGGTCGCGACGCCCAGGAAACGCAGGACCGCCAGGACGCGTCGGTGGTCGGCGTCGGCCCTGGGCAGGTCGAGCTTGGTGAAGATGCTGTTGATGTGCTTGGCGATCGCGCTCTCGGTCACGAACAGCGCGGCGGCGATGCCCGAGTTGGACCGGCCGCCCGCCATCAGCTCCAGCACCTCCCGCTCGCGCGGCGTCAGCCGGTCGAGCGGATCGCTGTGCCGGCGCACCAGCAGCTGCGCGACGACCTGCGGGTCGAGCGCGGTGCCGCCGACGGCCACCCGGCGTACCGAATCGGCGAACTCCTCGACGTCGGCGACGCGTTGCTTGAGCAGATAGCCGACGCCCGAGGTGTTGGCGGCGAGCAGATCGGCGGCGTACCGCTCCTCCACGTACTGCGACAGCAGGAGCACGGCGGTACGCGGGTACTGGCGGCGGAGCACGAGCGCGGCGCGCACGCCCTCGTCGGTGAATCCGGGTGGCATGCGCACGTCGACCACGGCGATGTCGGGACGGTGCTCCTCGACGGCTGCCAGCAGTCCTTCCGCGTCGGCGACCTGCGCGCACACCTCGAAGCCGGCCGCCTCCAGCACCTTGGCCACGCCGATGCGCAGCAACAGGGAATCCTCGGCGATCACGGCGCGCACGGCAGCTCCACGGTGAGCACGGTCGGCCCCCCGGCGGGGCTGCGGCAACAGAACGTACCGTCGACCGACGCGACGCGCTTGGCGAGCCCGGCGAGTCCGGTGCCGCCGTCGGCCGCGGCGAGATCCGCGCCGCCCGCGCCGTCGTCGGCGACGACCACCCGCAGTGTCTCCCCGATCCGCTCCACGGTCACCTCCGCCCGGGTCGCCCGGGCGTGTTTGACCACGTTCGTCAACGCCTCGGAGACCACGAAGTACGCGACGGCCTCGACCGTGGGCGAGGGACGCTGCGGCAGGTCCACCGCCACGCGTACCGGGATCGGGAGCCGGGCGGCGACCCCGGACAGCGCGGCGTCGAGGCCGCGGTCCTCGAGGACGGCCGGATGCAGGCCGCGTACCAGGTCGTTCAGCTCGGCGATCGCCTCCTTCGCCTCACGGTGCGCCTCGTCGATCACCTGGCGGGCATCCGCCGGAAGGTCGGCGAGGGTGGCCCTGGCCAGGCCCAGGTTGACGGCGAGCGAGACGAGGCGCTGCTGCGCGCCGTCGTGCAGGTCGCGCTCGATCCGCCGCCGCTCGGCGTCGGCGGCGTCGAGCACACCCGCCCGGCTCTCGGCGAGATCGGCGACCCGGCGGGCCAGCTTCTCCGTGCGGCTGGGGCCGAGCAGGACCTCGGCCGCCCGGCTCTCCAGCCGCGCCAGAGCGCCGGTCAGCCGGGGCCCGAGGAACAGCAGGGCGAGGCCGCCGGCGGTGAGGTACGCGGCCTGCGGGGTGTAGCCGAGGTCGGCGACCTGCCACTGCGGGGGCAGCGCCCAGATCCACACGTAGATGGAGGCGGCCACGGCAGCGGCGGCCCAGACGGCGAGGACGGCGAGGTCCAGAACGGCCAGCAGCGGACCCGCCACGGCGTGGTAGCAGACCTGCCGCCACCAGGCCCCCGTGGTCAGCCGGCGCACCGCCGAGGTCCAGTGGCGTCCCGGCCCGGGCGCGGCGGGGCGCGGGAGGTCGTGACCGACGAACGCCCGGTAGCGCCGCCGCTGCCCGGCGGTCAGCAGGGGCGTCACCACGAGCGTGAGCAGCACGGGCAGCGCAGCCACGGCCGGCACCAACGCCGCCATCGTGCCGAGCAGCCAGAGCCACAGCGGTACCACGGCGAGGTGGAGCGGCAGACCCGCGGCGACGAACGCGGTCCGGTGTCCCGCCCCGCGGAACGGGCGGACCAGCACCCGCTGCAGCCGCGTCGTGAGTTGCATGCGTCGAACGGTAGAGCCGCAGGCCATCCCCGTGCCATGACGCTCCCGCCCGGTTCGGGGGTGCACCTGTCTCCACCCCCGAGTCGGAACCCCGCGTGACTGACAGCGCCCAGGTGCGCGGCGGAGGGTGGAGCACGTGAAGGCGAGAACCGGCCGGGAGCGGGGGACGACGATGGGTCCACAGATCCGCTGCGACGAGAACGTAGCCAGCGGCGAAGACGCCGACCGCGCCGAGCTCGTCCCGCCCCGCGAAGAGGCGGAGGAACCCCGCCCGGCACGGGGTACGCGGCGGGCCGGGCGGCTGCTGACCGCCTGCGGGATCGGCCTGCTGCCGTGGCTGTACGTGCTGGCCACCGGCCTGCCGGCCACCGCGACCGCGGCGCACTGGCCGCTCGCCTGGGTCGGGCTCGACGCGCTGGAGGCGCTCGGCCTGCTTGCCACCGGACTGCTCGCCGCCCGCGGCGACCGGCGTTACGCCCTGACCGCCGCCGCGACCGCGACGCTGCTCGTGGTGGACGCCTGGTTCGACACCACGACCGCGGCCTCGGCCGGCGACTTCACCACCGCGGTCGCCATGGCGCTCGGCGCCGAGCTGCCACTCGCCGCGCTGTGCGGCCGGCTGGCGCTGCGGGCCGAGCCGCCGGCGTGACACCGACCGCGGTCGGCGACCCTGACTTGCAGTCAACTGGCCTGTCGGAGCTGAGCCACACCGTGGCGCGCCCGCTGGGTCGGGCCGATCACCAGCAGCCGAACCCCAACCCGGGCGCTAGGACGTGTCTTCATGGCCAGCCACCCGGCTCCGCCCGGGCCCGTTCGCCCGGGCGGAGCCATGAAGACACGCCCTAGTAGTCGACGTACGTCCACGCGACCCAACCGGTGACACCGGTAGTCAGGTCCGTCAGGTTCACCCACCCGCCGCCTTCCGGGGTGTACCAGTCGCCGTACCCACGGCACGAGTGAGAGCGGTAGGCCAACCCCAACACCGCCGACGATGTGCTGTGGTCCTTGTGAATGCGCACGCCGTCGGCATCGAAGCCGCAGGCGAAGCTGTTCGGCCGGGCCGTCGCCTGACCGGCGTTCGCAGCGGTGGCGGGGACCACGCCCCCGGCGAGAGCAACGGCGCTGAACAGCCCCACCGTGGCGAGTCTCTTGCCCCTCATAACCGCACCTCCAGGTGAAAGTGATCTGCGCACCTAGGATGCGATCAGCGGTTCGACACCGAGTAGTCGAACGGCTGCATCGAGCCCAGACCGTGCTCGTGCTGTCACCGCGGACACCGACTGACAGCGGACGGGATCTGATGGCGGCGCCGACCGGATCGGGAACACCTAGCTGTTGTGGTTCGTGAGGTTGTTGACACCGGCCTGGCGATGAGGGAGGGGTAGGTCCCGGCGGCAGGATGGAAGTGCGACCAACCGTCTCTGCCAGCAAGGACCTACCCCTCGTGACCCACGCTAACGCCCCACTCACACCGGCCGGAAGGCTGCGTCTGATCCAGCGGTGCGCCACCCGACCGCTGGCCCACGTTGCCGCGGAAGCCGGCGTGTCTCGCGCCTGCTTGACCAAGTGGAAACGCCGTTACCAGGCCGAAGGACCAGCCGGTCTACTCGACCGGCCCAGCGCACCCC
>NZ_BOPO01000130.1 GCF_017312725.1 Actinocatenispora comari
CCGGTACCGGCCGGCGCCGGGCCGGTACCGCCACCCGCGCCGACCGGCGCCGGGCCCCTGCCCGGCACCGTCGCGCCGCACGGGGCCGCGCAGGTCGCGGTCGCGCCCGGCGCCGGGATGGCTGCGACACAGACCATCCCGGTGGCGGCCGATCACGCGCCGGGCGTGCCGCGGCGTGACGCGGTGCTCGGCATGATGGGCCAGCCGGCGCAGCCGCAGTCGCCGCCGCTGCTCGCCAAGCGGACCGGATCGCCCCGGATGCGGGCGCTCGGGCTCGCCGCGGTGTGGGCGCTGCTGCTCTGCCTGGGCGGCCTCGCCTGCGGCACCTGGGGGCTGATCGCCATCCTCGGCGGGCTGGCCGCCAGCTGGTACGAGCCGACGATCGTGGTCGTCGGTGTCTTCGGGCTGGCGCTCGCCGCCGCGTCGTTCCCGCTGGCCGAGCGGAAGCTGGTGCCCTGGGCGCTGCTCGGCGGCAGCACCGTGACGCTGATCGCCGGCTTCGTCCTCACCGCGTCCGCGACCTGAGCCGCTCCGGCGCCGGGCGACCGGCGCCGGAACCGGGCCCTGGAACTCGCGCCCGGGGATCGGGCGTCAGGCCCAGAGCTGGCCTTCCAGGGACGTCTCCGCCTCCGCGAGGGTGCCCGAGTAGGCGCCGGTCGACAGGTACTTCCAGCCGCCGTCGGCGACGACGAACGCCACGTCGGCGTCCTCCCCCGCCCGGTGCGCCTGGTGCGCCACGGCGAGCGCGGCGTGCAGCACCGCACCGGTGGACGGGCCGGCGAACACGCCCTCCACCTCCATCAGCTGCCGGGTGCGCAGCAGCGCGTCCCGGGTACCGACGGAGAAGCGGCGGGTGAGCACGGTCGCGTCGTACAGCTCGGGGACGTAGCCCTCGTCGATGTTGCGCAGCCCGTACACCAGCTCGCCGTAGCGCGGCTCGGCGGCGATGATCTGGATCTCCGGCTGCTTGTCCCGCAGGTACCGGCCGGTGCCCATCAGGGTGCCGGTGGTGCCGAGGCCGGCGACGAAGTGCGTGATCGTCGGCAGGTCGCGCAGCAGCTCCGGGCCGGTCGTCTCGAAGTGCGCCCGCGCGTTCGCCTCGTTGCCGTACTGGAAGAGCATCACCCAGTCGGGGTGCTCGGCGGCGAGCTGCTTGGCCATCGCGACCGCCTGGTTGGAGCCACCGGCCGCCGGCGAGGAGATGATCTCCGCGCCGTACATGGTGAGGATCTGCCGGCGCTCGGTCGAGGTGTTCTCCGGCATCACGCAGACCAGCCGGTACCCGCGCAGTTTGGCCACCATGGCCAGCGCGATGCCGGTGTTTCCGCTGGTCGGCTCCAGGATGGTGTCGCCGGGGCGGAGCGTGCCGGCCCGCTCCGCCGCCTGCACCATGTACAGCGCGGCCCGGTCCTTGACGCTGCCCGTCGGGTTGCGGTCCTCCAGCTTCGCCCACAGCCGTACGTTCGGCGCAGGGGACAGCCGGGGCAGGCCGACGAGCGGCGTGTCACCGCACGCGTCGAGCAGCGAGTCGTACCGGGACACGGCGCGGCCCTTAGCGGGCGCCGCCGGCGACCGCCGGCAGGATCGTCACCGAGTCGCCGTCGGCCAGCGACGTGGCCAGCGCGCCGGTGAACCGCACGTCCTCGTCGTTGACGTACACGTTGACGAAGCGGTGCAGGCCGCCGTCGTCGGTGATCAGCCGGCCGCGCAGGCCGGGGTGGCGCGCGTCCAGGTCGGTGATCACCTCCGAGAGCGAACTACCGGACGCCTCGACGCTCTTCGCGCCGCCGGTGTAGCTGCGCAGGATGGTCGGGATGCGGACCTCGATGGCCATGCGGGCACTCCTCGAAACAGGGCAGGACGAACAGGGGAAGGGCGAACCGAACGAGTGACGGGACGCCGCTCAGGCGTCGGCGGAGCCAGCAGGGCCGGCAGCGCCGGTGGCGCCCGCGGAACAGTCGTAGACGACGGACGTCGGGGTGTGCCCGAACTTGTACGACTGGACCGGGTCGGTGTCGTCGTCGACGATCTCGACCGGCTCCTCGGTGACCACGCCGTCGACGATCCGGAACGAACGGAACTCGGTGGTCTCCGGCGCACGCGTGCTGACCAGCACGTAGTGCGGGTCGGGCAGCATCGTCGCGTACTCGGCGGCGCGGTTGACGTCGGTACGGGACGGGAACGCCTCGGTGGCGGTGTGCGAGTGGTAGATGACGACGGGCTCCTCGTCCCGGTCGTCGAGCTCCAGGTAGACCCGGCGCCACTCGTCGCCCTCGAACCGGTAGCCGGTCATCGACCGCTCCGCGTTGAGCATCGCGATGAAGCGGACGGCGGTGTCCGAGCCGGCCGGGCCGGCCACGATGCCGCACGCCTCGTCCGGGTGGTCCCGGCGGGCGTGCTCGACGATCGCGTCCCGAACGGAGCGGCCCAGCCTCAGCACGCCTCCAGCCTAACCGGCATTGGACCGACACCGGGAGTGGCACGTCTCACCAGCCAACCACCACCGCGGGACGAATCGGGCAGACGTCAGTACCGCCAGCCGGTCAGCGCGACGAGCAGCGCGTCCTGCACCTCGCCGGCGACCACGTACGCCAGCAGCTGGGCGGCCCGGGGCGAGGACGGGTCGCGGCGGATCTCGGCGTCCAGCTCCTCGGCGAGGTCGGTCTCGGCCGCCACCTCCAGCCGGCTGCCGAGCAGCAGCCGGATGTCGTTGAGGCCGCGCAGCCAGACGCTCGCCGCCTCGTCGTCCAGCCGTACCTCGCCGCCGTCGGCGGGCAGCGTGTCCAGGATCAGCCGGGCCGAGGCGAGCTTCTCGTCGCGCAGCTCGCTCTCGGTGAGCCGGCGCAGCTCGGCCGAGTCGGCCTGCGAGTCGGGGTACACGTCGGGAAACAGCCGGGCCAGCCCGGGATCGTCGCGGTCGATCGGATGGTCGAGCACGTCGCTGCTCTGCCGCACCAGCTCGCGCAGCACCGCCGCGTACTCGGGCGCGAACGAACCGATCAGCTCGTCGCCGTCACGGACAAACAGGGTGAACTCCCCGCTGGGTTCGGTCACTGCACTCCCCGGGTCACGGCCGCACCGCCGCCTCACTGCTGTTCGACGGTGGCCCACAGGCCGTACGAGTGGAGCCGGCTCGCGTCGAACTCCATCCGCTCCCGGGCGCCGGTGGACACCGTGGCGCGGCCCTTCGTGTGCACGTCGAGCATCAGCTTCTCCGCCTTCGGCTTCGGGTAGCCGAACAGCTTGACGAACACCCAGGTCACGTACGTCATCATGTTGACCGGGTCGTCCCAGACGACGGTGACCCACGGCCGGTCGACCGCCGGCCGCTCGGCGACCTCGGTCTCCTCGACCGGCAGCGTCGCGGTCTGGCTCTCGCTAGTCATTGCCCCTCCGCGGGACGGATCGCGTCGGCGCGGCTCATGACCCCTCCGTGCGCCCCACGTCTCCATGGTGCCACCCGGACGTTCCGGCGCAGACCGGCGGGCAGTCGGGGCCGGCCGGGCGGAAATCTCCGCGAACAAAATGATATTGGCGGCCGGCACGGGTACATCTGACGGTGAGGCACGTGCACACCACCCAGGCGCCGAACCCGCGGAGGCAGCAATGGCTCTGCTCGAGTCGATCACCGAGCCGGCGGACCTCCGCCGGCTCGCTGCCGCTCAGCTCACCGAGCTGGCCGGCGAGATCCGGGAATTCCTGATCCGCGCGGTGTGCCACACCGGCGGACATCTGGGACCGAACCTGGGCGTGGTGGAGCTGACCATCGCGCTGCACCGGGTGTTCGGCTCCCCGTTCGACCGGCTGGTGTTCGACACCGGCCACCAGTCGTACGTGCACAAGCTGCTGACCGGCCGCCGGGCCGGTTTCGCCGGGCTGCGCCAGGAGGGCGGGCTGTCCGGCTACCCCAGCCGCGCGGAGTCGGTGCACGACCTGGTGGAGAACTCGCACGCGTCGACCGCACTGTCCTACGCCGACGGCCTGGCCAAGGCGTACGCGCTGGACGGCTCGGACCGCCGGGTCGTGGCCGTGATCGGGGACGGCGCGCTGACCGGCGGTCTCGCCTGGGAGGCGCTGAACAACCTCGGCGGCTGCGACCGGCCGGTGGTCGTGGTGCTCAACGACAACGGCCGCTCGTACGAGCCGACCGTCGGCGGGCTCGCCGGCCAGCTGGCCGCGTCGCGCCGGCGCAGCGGGTACGCCGACGTGCTGGCGCTGCTGGAGGGACCTCCGGGGCACGTCGCCGAGCGATCCGCGGCACCGACGCTGAGCGAGCTGTTCGGCGGGCTGGGGCTGGGCTACCTCGGGCCGGTCGACGGGCACGACATCGGCGCGCTGGAGCGGGCGTTCGCGACGGCCCGGGAGTACGGCCGGCCGGTGGTGGTGCACTGCCTGACCCGCAAGGGCCTCGGGTACGGGCCGGCGGAGACCGACGACGCGGACCGGCTGCACTCGATCGGCGTGGCCGACCCGGCGACCGGTACCCCGGTGAAGTCGGAACGCACCTGGACGCACGCGTTCTCCGACGAGCTGGTCGCGCTCGGCTCGGAACGGCCGGACGTGGTGGCGATGTCGGCGGCGATGGTCCGGCCGACCGGGCTGCACCCGTTCGCGGTCAAGTTCCCGGACCGGGCGTACGACGTGGGCATCGCCGAGCAGCACGCGGTGACGTCCGCGGCGGGGCTGGCGATGGGCGGCAAGCACCCGGTCGTGGCGATCTACGCGACGTTTCTCAACCGGGCGTTCGACCAGGTGCTGATGGACGTCGGGCTGCACCGGCTGCCGGTGACGTTCGTGCTGGACCGGGCCGGGGTGACCGGACCGGACGGGCCGAGCCATCACGGCATGTGGGACATGGCCGCGCTCGGCGTGGTACCGGGGCTGCGGCTCGCCGCGCCGCGCGACGCCGGCACCCTGCGCGAGGAGTTGCGGGAGGCGGTCGAGGTCACCGACGGGCCGACCGTACTGCGGTTCCCGAAGGCGTCGCTGGGCGACGACATCCCGGCGCTGCACCGGATCGGCGGGGTCGACCTGCTGCGCCGGCCGGAGCGGCCGGACATCCTGCTCGTGTCGGTCGGCGTACTGGCCGGCGCGGCACTGGCCGCCGCGGACGAGCTGGCCGCGCTCGGCCACCGGGTCACCGTGGTCGACCCGCGCTGGGTCCGCCCCGCCCCACCGGTCCTGGCCGAGCTGGCCGCCGAGCACCGGCTCGTCGTCACCGTCGAGGACGGGGTACGCGAGGGCGGGGCCGGCGCGGCGGTCGCGGCGCTGCTCGCCGACACCGGGGTCGAGGTGCCGGTGACCGTGCTCGGCCTGCCCCGGGAGTTCCTGCCGCACGCCGGCCGCGGCAGCCTGCTCGGCCGGTACGGGCTGGACGCGACCGGCATCGCCGCCGCGACGCTCGACTCGCTCGGCCGCATCCCCACCGCGACGACTGCCTGATCGGTTGACTCGATGACCACTGCGCACCCCGACGACGTCTCGGCCGACCCCGGATCCGGGCCGGACCGGCTCGCCGTCACGGCGGATCCGACCACCCAGGCCGGTGCCGAGAACTTCCCGGTGGCGCTGCGGGTGCTGCCCGCCGCGCCGCGCCGGCACCTGCTCGCGATCTACGGGTACGCCCGGATGGTCGACGACATCGGCGACGAGTACACCGGGGACCGGCTCGCCCGGCTGGACGAGGTGGAGCAGGAGCTGCGCGGGCTGTACGCGGGCCGACCGGCCGGCGAGCGGGTGCTGCGCGAGCTGGCGCCCACGATCGAGGCCTGCGGGATCCCGGCCGAGGTGCTGGTCCGGCTGATCGAGGCGAACCGGGTCGACCAGGTGGTCGCGCGGTACGCCACGTTCGACCAGCTGGCCGACTACTGCACGCTGTCCGCGAACCCGGTCGGCGAGCTGGTGCTGTACGTGTTCGGCCGGCACACCGCGGCCCGGGTCGCGCTGTCCGACCGGATCTGCACCGCGCTGCAGATCGTCGAGCACCTGCAGGACATCGCCGAGGACCACCGCGCCGGCCGGGTGTACCTGCCGCAGGAGGATCTGGACCGGTTCGGCGTCACGGAGGCGGATCTCGCCGCGCCGCGGGCGAACACCGCGCTGCGCAACCTGGTGGCGTACGAGGCGGAGCGGGCCGCGGCCTGGCTGGCCGCCGGCGAACCGCTGCTGGGCTCGCTGCACGGGTTCGCCCGGCTCGCGGTCGGCGGCTACGCGGCGGGCGGCCGGGCCGCGCTCGCCGCGCTCGCCCGCAGCGGGTACGACCCGCTGCCCGGCCCACCGAAGGCGAGCAAGGCGATGGTGGTGGGTGCGCTGCTGCGCACCACGTTCGGGAGGCGTGCATGACAGTCATCGAGGCCGCGTACCAGCACTGCGAGCAGGTCACCCGCACCGAGGCGCGGAACTTCTCGTACGGGATCCGGCTGCTGCCGCCGGACAAGCGGCGCGCGCTGTCCGCCGTGTACGCGCTGGCCCGGCGCATCGACGACATCGGCGACGGTACGGCCAGCGTCGACGAACGGCTCGCCGGCCTCGCCGCGGTCCGGGCCGACCTGAAGCTGCTGGCCGATCCGGACGCCGAGCCGCACGACCCGGTGCTGTACGCGCTGACCGACGCCGCCCGCCGCTTCCCGATCCCGCTGTCCTGCTTCGACGAGCTGATCGACGGCTGCGAGGCGGACGTGCGCGGGACCAGCTACCGCACGCTGGCCGACCTGGTCGGCTACTGCCGGCAGGTGGCCGGTTCGGTCGGGCGGCTGTCGCTCGGCGTCTTCCTCGGCGATCCGGCCACGCCGGCGGCGCCCGACGGGTCGCACCGGATCACCGTCGGCGCCCCGCTGCCGATCGAGAAGATGCTCGACCTGGCGCCGGAACCGGCCACCGCCGACTCGCTCACCGACGCCGAACTGGCCGACGTGCTCGGCGTCGCGCTGCAGCTGACGAACATCCTGCGCGACGTGCTGGAGGACCGCCGCAACGACCGGATCTACCTGCCCAAGCAGGATCTGCAACGGTTCGGCGTCCGGTTGAAGCTCTCCGACTCCGAGCGCGACGGGGTCGGCTTCGACGACGAGCGGGCCGCGCTCGCCGGCCTGATCCGGTTCGAGGCGGCGCGGGCCGGCCGCTGGTACACGATCGGGCTGCAATTGCTGCCGCGGCTCGACCACCGGTCCGCGGCGTGCACCGGCGCGATGGCCGGCATCTACCACGCGCTGCTGCGCCGGATCTGGCGCGACCCGCTCGCCGTCACGCACGGCCGGCTGTCGTTGCCCGGCCGGCAGAAGGCGCTCGTCGCGGGCCGCGCGCTGCTGCCGCGCCGCGGCCGCCAGCGCAGCGCCGCGGGGGTGTCGTGACTGCACAGCGGTACGACGTCGCGGTGGTGGGCGGAGGCCTCGCTGGCATCGCCGCCGCGGTCCGGCTCGCCGACGCCGGGGCCACGGTCGCGCTGCTGGAGGGGCGGCCGCGGCTGGGCGGCGCCACGTACTCGTTCCGGCGCGGCGAGCTGACCGTGGACACCGGGCAGCACGTGTTCCTGCGCTGCTACACCGACTACCTGGCGCTGCTGCGCCGGCTCGGTACCGCCGAGGCGGTGGAGGTGCAGGACCGGTTCGACGTGCCGGTCCTGGCTCCGGGTCGGCCGGTGCACCGGCTGCGCCGGACCCGCGGGCTGCCGGCACCGCTGCACCTGCTGCCGGCGCTGCTCGGGTACGCGCCGCTGAGCGTCCGGGAGCGACTGGGCGCGCTGCGCGCCGCCGCGGCGTTGCGGTTCGTCGACCCGGACGCGCCGGCGACCGACGAGCGCAGCCTGGGCGAGTTCTTCGCCGCACGGCACCAGTCGCCGGACACGGTGCGCCGGCTGTGGGAGCTGATCGCGGTGTCCGCGCTGAACGTGGCACCCGACGGCGCGTCGCTGGCGCTCGCCGCCCGGGTGTTCCGGACCGGGCTGCTGACCTCGGCGCGGGCCGGCGACATCGGCCGGCCCCGGATCGCGCTGTCCGCGCTGCACGCCGACCCGGCGGTACGGGTACTCGGCGAGCTCGGCGCCACCGTCCGCACCCGCTGCAAGGTGGAGCGGATCAGCCGGTCCGGCGCCGACCTCACGCTGTCCACTTCGGACGGTGCGGTGGTCGCCCGGTCGGTGGTGCTGGCGGTGCCGCACCCGGCCGCCGCCCGGCTGGTGCCGCCCGGCGCGGTCGAGGCGCCGCAGCGCTGGGCCGAGCTGTCCGCCACCGCGATCGTCAACGTGCACCTGGTGTACGACCGGACGGTCACCGGGCACGGCTTCGCCGCGGCGATCGACTCGCCGGTGCAGTGGCTGTTCGACCGCACCCGGGAGTCCGGGCTGCGCTCCGGCCAGTACCTCGCGGTCTCGCTGTCCGCGGCCGACGCGCTGCTGGGGCGGCCGGCGGCCGAGCTGATCGCCGAGCAGCGGGACGCGCTCGCGACGCTGCTGCCGGGCGCCCGCGGGGCGGAGCTGACCGAGGCGTTCGTGACCCGGGAGCCGCGCGCGACCTTCCGGCAGGCGCCCGGCACCCGCGCGATCCGGCCCGCCACCCGCACCGAACTGCCCGGCCTGGTGCTGGCCGGCGCCTGGGTCGGCACCGGCTGGCCCGACACGATGGAAGGCGCGGTCCGCAGCGGCAACGCCGCCGCGGACGCGATCGCCGAGCACCTCGGCGGGTCAGCCGGATCCGCGCGGACCGCGGGCACGCGCGCCGCGGCCGGCCGACCACCCGACACCCCACCGTCCACAGTGGATGAAGCGGCCTCGCCGACGAACCTCGATCCCCGACTCACCTCGGAGGCAGCATCATGAGCACAACCCGGGCCGGCGCGGAGGCGGCGCGATGACGGCGACCATACCGGAGAGCCTCGGTGCGCTGCGGGCACTGGTCGAACCGTCCATCCGGGGCGCGATCGACCGGCTCGATCCGCACTGCCGCCTGGTTTCCGGCTACCACCTCGGGTACTGGGAGGCCGACGGGACGCCGACCGACGGTGGTGGCAAGGGCATGCGGGCGGCGTTCACGCTGCTCGGTGCGCGCGCCGCGGGCGCCCGGCCGGACCGCGCGGTGCCGGCCGCCGCCGCGGTCGAGCTGGTGCACAACTACTCGCTGCTGCACGACGACGTGATGGACCGTGACGCCGAGCGGCGGCACCGCCCGTCGGCCTGGGCGGCGTACGGCGAGGCGGACGCCATCCTCGCCGGCGACGCGCTGCTGGGGCTGGCGTTCGAGCTGCTGGCCGAGGCGGCCGAGCCGACCGCGACCTGGGCGCTTCGTACCCTGTCGGTGACGGTGCGCCGGCTGGTCGCCGGGCAGACCGCGGACCTGCGGTTCGAGCGGCGCGACGACGTGACGCTGGACGAGTGCCTGGAGATGGTGCGCGGCAAGACCGCGGCGCTGTTCGCCTGCTCCTGCTCGATCGGCGCGATGCTGTGCGACGCGCCGGCCGAGACCACGCTGCGCCTCGCCCGGTACGGCGAGCACCTCGGGGTGGCGTTCCAGCTCGTCGACGACCTGCTCGGGATCTGGGGCACGCCCGAGGTGACCGGCAAGCCGGTGCTGCACGACCTGCAGTCGCGCAAGAAGTCGATCCCGGTGGTGTACGCGCTGGGCGCCGGCGTCGCCGCGGCCGACCGGCTGCGCGAGCTGTACCTCGCGCCCGGTGAGCTGACCGGCGACCAGCTGACCGAGGCGGCCGCGCTGGTCGAGGCGGCCGGTGGCCGGTCCTGGACCGAACACGAGGCCGGCCGCCAGCTCGACCTCGCGCTGGCCCAGCTCGACGAGATCGACCAGCTCGCCGGTACCGACGACGCGGCGCCGGCGCCGCTGCCGGCGGACGTCCGGGCCGAGCTGATCGACCTGGCGCACTTCGTCACGGGGCGGGACCGATGACCGTACAGGCTCAGTCCACTTTGGACGCCGCCGGCGCGGCGCTGGACCGCGCGGTGGCGTGGCTGCGCGAACACCAGACCGCGGACGGCTGGTGGAAGGGCAACATGGAGACCAACGTGACGATGGATGCCGAGGACCTGCTGATGCGGCAGTTCCTCGGCATCCGTACCGCGGAGCAGACCGCGGCGTCGGCGCGCTGGATCCGGTCCAAGCAGCGCGACGACGGCACCTGGGCCACCTTCCACGGCGGCCCGGCCGACCTGTCCACCACGGTCGAGGCGTACCTGGCGCTCAAGCTCGCCGGCGACGACGTCGACGCGCCGCACATGGCCGCCGCCCGCCGATACGTGCTGTCGCACGGCGGCCTGGAGTCCACCCGGGTGTTCACCCGGATCTGGCTGGCGCTGTTCGGCGAGTGGCCGTGGCGGCTGGTCCCGGTGATCCCGCCGGAGATCGTGTTCCTGCCGCCGTCCGCGCCGCTGTCGCTGTACAGCTTCGGCTGCTGGGCCCGGCAGACCGTGGTGCCGATCGCCGTCCTGCGGGCGCTGCAACCGCAACGCCGGCTCGGCGTCTCGCTGGCCGAACTGCGGGCCGGGTCGCCGCCGCCCACCCCGCCGCGCGCGCTGACCGTACCGGGGCTGTTCCACCTGCTCGACCGCCAGGTACTGATCGGGTACGAGCGGCACCCAATCCGGCCGCTGCGCCGGCTGGCGCTGGCCCGCTGCGCCGAGTGGATGATCGCCCGGCAGGAGGCGGACGGCGGCTGGGGCGGCATCCAGCCACCGTGGGCGTACGGGCTGATGGCGCTCGACGCGCTCGGCTACCCGCTGGACCACCCGGTGCAGCGGGCGGCGCTGTCCGGCCTGGACGGCTTCACCGTCCACGAGGACTCTCCGACCGGCACGCTGCGCTGGATGGAGGCGTGCCAGTCGCCGGTGTGGGACACCTGCCTCGCGGTCACCGCCCTCGCCGATGCCGGCGTCGCCGCCGACGACCCGGCACTCACCCGGGCCGGCCGCTGGCTGGTCGGCGAGGAGATCCGGCGGACCGGCGACTGGGCCGTGCGCCGTCCGGGGCTCGCACCGAGCGGCTGGGCGTTCGAGTTCGCCAACGACGGGTACCCGGACACCGACGACACCGCCGAGGTGATCCTGGCGCTGCGCCGGATCCGGTCCGGCGCGGCGGATGCCCGGGAGCGGCGGGCCACGATCGGCCGCGCGGTGCGCTGGCTCGCCGGCATGCAGTCGTCGGACGGCGGGTGGGGGGCGTTCGACGCCGACAACACCTCCAGCATCCCGGCGCAGATCCCGTTCGCCGACTTCGGTGCGATGACCGACCCGCCGTCCGCGGACGTCACCGCGCACGTGGTCGAGTGCCTGTGCGCCGAGGGCATGGCGGACGACCCGGTGGTGCGCCGCGGCGTCGACTGGCTGCTGCGCCACCAGGAGGACGACGGCTCCTGGTACGGCCGGTGGGGCGCGAACCACGTGTACGGCACCGGCGCGGTGGTGCCGGCGCTGATCGCGGCCGGGTTCACGCCGCACGATCCGCGGATCCGGCGGGCGGTGCGCTGGCTGTCGGCGCACCAGAACCCGGACGGCGGCTGGGGCGAGGACCTGCGCTCCTACCGCGACGACTCGTGGCGCGGGCGCGGCGAGTCGACCCCGTCGCAGACGGCGTGGGCGCTGCTGGCGCTGGACGCGGCCGACGCCGGCGCGAGCGCGGAGGCCCGCCGCGGCGCCGGTTACCTGGCCCAGACGCAGAACCCGGACGGGTCCTGGGACGAGGACCACTTCACCGGCACCGGCTTCCCGGGCGACTTCTACCTCAGCTACAAGCTGTACCGGATGGTGTTCCCGGTCAGCGCGCTCGGCCGGATCCTGGGCCGGGTCACGCCGGCACCGACCGACAGCGACACCCGGGCGGCCCGATGACCGTACTGCTCGCCCCGATGCGCGCCGAGGCCCGCGCCCTGCGCCGCGGCATCGCGGCACGCCCCGGCGCCCCGGCGGCGGGTACCGGGATGGCCGGTGGCGCGGTGCCGGTGCTGCACGGCGGGGTCGGCCCGGTCCGGGCGGCCCGCGCCGCGGACCGGCTGGCCGGCCACGGCGTGCTCGTGGCCGGGGTCGGCGGCGGCCTGGTCGCCTCGCTGCACGCCGGCGACGTGGTACTGGCGGACGAGGTACGCGGCCCGGACGGCGATCCGGTCCGCCTCGACGGCACGGCGGAGCTCGCCGCGCTGCTGCGCGCCGCCGGCCACACCGTCCACATCGGACCGATCGCGAGCCGGCCGCGGATCGTGGCCGGCGCGGAGCGCGACCGGCTCGCCGGCACTGCACACGCCGGCGGCGAACACGGCCGGCCCGCCGGCAGCGAACACGGCCGGCCCGCCGGTGGGGGCGCGCTCGTCGCCGACACCGAGTCGTACTGGCTGCTGTCCGGTCCGGCGCGGCCGGTGGGCTGCCTGCGGGTGGTCGCCGACTGCGCGCCGGGGCCGGTGTTCGGCCCGGCCACCCTGTGGCACCTGCGTACCGCGCTGCGCCGGCTGCGGGCGCTGGCCGACGTGCTCGCCGGCTGGGCCGCGACGGCCGGCCCGGCGGTCCGGAACCAATCACACCAACCCCTCAAGGAGGTGCGCTGACATGGGTGTACCGCTGCGACAGGCGGTCAAGGTCGGTGCCTACGTGATGAAGAACAGGCTCGCCGGTCGAAAGAAGTTCCCGCTCGTCCTGGAGCTGGAACCGCTGTTCGCCTGCAACCTGGCATGCGCCGGCTGCGGCAAGATCCAGGAACCGGCGGACGTGCTCAAGCGACGGATGCCGGTCGAGCAGGCGGTCGCCGCGGTCGAGGAATGCGGTACCCCGGCCATCTCGATCGCCGGCGGCGAACCGCTGATGCATCCGCAGATCGACGTGATGGTCAACGAACTGGTCAAGCGGAAGAAGTTCGTCATCCTCTGCACCAACGCGGTGCTGCTGCGCAAGCGGTTCGACAAGTTCGACTTCAAGCCCTCACCGTACTTCCAGTTCGCGGTGCACATCGACGGGCTGCGCGAGCGGCACGACGAGTCGGTGAGCAAGGAGGGCGTCTTCGACGAGGCGATCGCGGCGATCAGGTTCCTGCAGGCCAAGGGTTTCCGGGTGACGACGAACTCGACGTTCTTCAACACCGACACCCCGCAGACCATCATCGACGTGCTGAACTTCCTCAACGACGAGGTCAAGGTCGACGACATGATGATCTCGCCGGCCTACGCGTACGAGAAGGCGCCCGACCAGGACCACTTCCTCGGCGTGACCGAGACGCGAGAACTGTTCAAGAAGGCGTTCGCGAACGGCAACCGGAAGAAGTGGCGGCTGTCCCACTCCCCGCTGTTCCTGGACTTCCTGGAGGGCAAGCGGGACTTCGACTGCACCGCCTGGGGCATCCCGTCGTACTCGCTCAAGGGGTGGCAGCGACCCTGCTACCTGATGGGCGACAGCTACGCCAAGAGCTACCGGGAGCTGGTCGAGACCACCGACTGGGACTCGTACGGCCGGGGCCGGGACGAGCGCTGCAACAACTGCATGGCGCACTGCGGGTACGAGCCGAGCGCCGTGCTGGCCACGATGAGCTCGCTGCGGGACGGGCTGCGCGCGATGCGCGAGGTCTGACGCCGGCGGTACCGGTACCAACCGGTACCAACCGGTGCCGCCGCCACCACCGTGGCATCCACCTGTTGGGCGGAAACGGCAACGCCCTGCCCGAGCCGGAATTAGATTACGTCTTGTCGCATCTCGGCGACGCTTGCGCGCTCGTACCGCGAGTGCGGCGACCGCAGAACGGGCCGGGGCACGCGCTACCCAGCCCGGAATGCCGGAAGGAGAGCGGATCGTGCGGCGAGGAACCAAGCCGCGGCTGCGCACGGGTCTGGCGGTGGGAGCGGCGGCCGTCATGGCCGGCACGCTGCTGTCCGCCTGTGGATCGGAATCGACGGGGACCCCGGTCCTGAACCTGTACGCATACCCGCAACAGCACCGAGCAGACATCGTCAAACGCTGCAACCAGCAGGCACACGGCAAGTACCGGATCGATCTGAACCTGTTGCCCCGCACCGCGGACCAGCAGCGGGAGCAGCTGGTGCGCCGGCTCGCCGCGGGCGATCACGGCATGGACATCCTCGGCGTCGACGTCACCTGGACCGCCGAGTTGGCCAAGGCGGGCTGGATCCGGCCGTGGACCGGCAGCAACCGGCAGCAGGTGGAGAACGGCACGCTGCCCGCGCCGCTGTCCACCGCCACCATCAACGGCCAGCTGTACGGCGCGCCGAACAACACCAACGTCCAGCTGCTGTGGTATCGCTCCGACCTGATGCCCAAACCGCCGGCGACCTACCAGGGCCTGATCGACGAGGCGACCCGGCTGCAGAAGGCCGGCAAGCCGCACTACGTCGAGGTCACCGGCGCCCAGTACGAGGGCCTCGTGGTGTGGTTCAACAGCGTGCTCGCCGCGGCCGGCGGCTCGATCCTGAACAAGGCGGGTACCGAGGTGTCGCTGGGCAAGCCGGCGGTCACCGCGCTGTCCACCATGGCGAAGTTCGCCAACTCGGCGGCGGCCGACCCGTCGCTGTCCAACACCCAGGAGGACCCGGCCCGGCTGGCCGTCGAGGGCGGTACCGCCGTCGCCGAGATCAACTGGCCGTACGTGTACGCGTCGATGGCCGCGGACAAACCGGCGATGCTGAAGAACTTCAAGTGGGCGCCGATCCCCGGCATCACCGGTACCGGCAAGGCCACCATCGGCGGCGAGAACCTCGCCGTGAGCAAGTACTCCGACCATCCGGACCTCGCGTTCACCGCGGCGCTGTGCCTGCGCAACGCGGCGAACCAGAAGTACGGCGCGATTCTGGACGGGGTACCGCCGACCATCGAGTCGGTCTACCACGACACCACGCCGCTGGATCCGAACAAGAAGGCCGACGCGAAGACCAACCCGAGCATGGCGACCGCATACCCGATGCGGCAGGCGATTCTGGACGAGCTGCGCACCGCCGTGTCCCGGCCGGTGACCGCCACCTACCAGAACGTCTCGACGGTCACCTCGACGTTGCTGTCCCCGCCGAAGTCGATCCAACCGGAGTCCACCGAGCGCGCGCTGCGATCGCAGATCAGCGACGCACTCCAGTCCAAGGGGGTCATGCCGTGACCGACGACGGTGAGACGCGCCCACCCCGCGACGAGACGCGCGCCGGAGCCGACGTCCCGGCGCCGGCCGACGGTACGGTCGCGGCCACCGGCGGCGCCGCGACCGCGACCGCGCCGACCGGCGCGCACCGGGTCGCGGTGAGCGAGGGCAAACGCTCCGAACGGCGACTCGGCTGGCTGCTGTGCCTGCCGGCCGCGGTGATCATGGTCGTGGTCACCATCTATCCGATCGTCTACGCGCTGCTGCTGTCGTTCCAGCGGGCCGACCTGCGGTTCCCGAACGACAACAAGTGGATCGGGGTGACCAACTACGTCACCGTGCTGACCAACTCGTTCTGGTGGCACGCGTTCGTGATCACGATGATCGTCACCGTCATCAGCGTCGCGGTCGAGCTGGTACTCGGCATGGCGCTGGCGATGGTCATGCACCGGACGCTGCTCGGCCGCGGGCTGGTGCGCACCCTGGCGCTCATCCCGTACGGCATCGTCACGGTCGTCGCCGCCTTTGGCTGGCGGTACGCGTGGACGCCCGGCTACGGCTACCTGGCGAACCTGCTGTCGGACAACTCGGCGCCGCTGACCCAGCAGGTACCGGCGGTGGGCATCATCATCCTCGCCGAGATCTGGAAGACGACGCCGTTCATGGCGCTGCTGCTGATGGCGGGCCTCGCGATCGTGCCGGACGACCTGCAGCGGGCCGCGTCGATGGACGGCGCGACCACCTGGCAGCGGTTCACCCAGGTGACGCTGCCGCTGATGAAGCCGGCGATCCTGGTCGCGCTGCTGTTCCGCACGCTGGACGCGGTGCGCATCTACGACAACATCTACGTGCTGACCAACGGCGCGCAGGGCACCAGCTCGCTGTCGATCCTGACCTACCACAACCTGATCGGTGGGCTGAACCTCGGCATCGGCTCGACCATGTCGATCCTGATGTTCATCACCGTCGCGATCATCGCGTTCATCTTCATCAAGGGGTTCGGCACCGCCGCACCCGGCACCGACTCCACGGGGAGGCGCTGATGGCCACCACGGCCCGGCAGCGCACCGGCTGGACCATCGCGAACGTCGTCGTGGCGATCTACGCGCTGATCCCGGTGCTGTGGCTGCTGTCGTTGTCACTCAAGGACAAGAGCACGTTCACCGACGGGCACTTCATCCCGCGCAAGTGGACGTTCGAGAACTACGTCAACATCTTCCAGGTCGGTGGCTTCCTCCGGCCGTTGATCAACTCGATCGGCATCGCCGTCATCTCCACCGTGATCGCGATCGTGTTCGGCACGTTCGCCGCGTACGCGATCGCCCGGCTGCAGTTTCCCGGCAAGAGCCTGATGCTCGGCGCCTCGCTGCTGATCGCGATGTTCCCGCAGATCTCGCTGGTGACCCCGATGTTCCAGATCGAGCGGCAGATCGGCCTGTTCAACACCTGGCCGGGACTGATCCTGCCGTACATCACGTTCGCGCTGCCGCTGACGATCTACACCCTGTCGGCGTTCCTGCGCGAGATCCCGTGGGAGCTGGAGAAGGCGGCGAAGATGGACGGCGCCACGCCCTTCCAGGCCTTCCGGCAGGTGATCGTGCCGCTGGCGATGCCGGGCGTGGTGACCACCGCGATCCTCGCGTTCATCCAGTGCTGGAACGACTTCGTCTTCGCGATCTCGCTGACCTCGTCGAACACGGCACGCACGGCGCCGGCGGCGATCTCGTACTTCACCGGCGCCTCCCAGTTCGAGGATCCGGTCGGCTCGATCATGGCAGCCGCGGTGGTGATCACGATCCCGATCATCATCTTCGTACTGATCTTCCAGCGTCGGATCGTCTCCGGGCTCACGTCCGGTGCGGTGAAGGGATGAGTGGCAACAGTGGCTGAGATCGTCCTCGACGAGATAACCAAGCGGTTCCCGGACGGCACCGTCGCCGTCGACAAGTTCAGCCTGGACGTGGCCGACCACGAGTTCATCATCCTGGTCGGGCCGTCCGGCTGCGGGAAGACCACCACGCTGAACATGATCGCCGGGCTGGAGGACATCTCCGACGGCGAACTGCGCATCGACGGCAAGCGGGTCAACGAGGTGGCGCCGCGGGACCGGGACATCGCGATGGTGTTCCAGTCGTACGCGCTGTACCCGCACATGACGGTGCGGGAGAACATCGGCTTCCCGCTGAAGCTGGCCAAGGTGGACAAGGCGCAGGCGAACCAGCAGATCGAGGAGGCCGCGGCGATCCTCGACCTCACCCCGTACCTGGACCGCAAGCCCGGCGCGCTCTCCGGCGGGCAGCGACAGCGGGTCGCGATGGGCCGGGCGATCGTGCGCAGCCCCAAGGCGTTCCTGATGGACGAACCACTGTCCAACCTGGACGCCAAGCTGCGGGTGCAGATGCGCACCTCGATCTCCCGGATCCAGAAGCGGCTCGGCACCACCACCGTGTACGTCACGCACGACCAGACCGAGGCGATGACGCTCGGCGACCGGATCGTGATTATGCGGGCCGGGCTGATCCAGCAGGTCGGCTCGCCGCAGGAACTGTACGAGGACCCGGTCAACCTGTTCGTCGCCGGGTTCATCGGCTCGCCGTCGATGAACTTCGTCCCCGGCACCATCGCCGACAACGCGATCGACACGGTGCTCGGCCGGATCCCGCTCACCGACCGGATCCGTACCACGCTGGACGCGCACGAGGCGCCGCGCGAGGTGATCGTCGGCATCCGGCCGGAGGCGTTCGAGGACGCCGCGCTGGTAGACGGCAGCCGCGGCGCCGGGGTCACGTTCACCGCACCGGTGGACATCCTGGAGTCGATGGGCTCGGTCAAGTACGCGTACTTCTCGCTGGAGAACGCGCACGTCGACTCCGAGCACCTGGCCGAGCTCGAACGCGACTCCGGTACCGAGGAGATCGGCCAGGCGCAGATCGTCACCGAGCTGGACGCCCGGTCCCAGGTCCGGGAGGGCCAGAACCTGGAGGTCTGGTTCGATCCGGACTCGATCGACGTGTTCGAACCGAGCTCCGGCGCCAACCTCACCGCCAAGTAGGAACCCATCACGGCCGGGGCCGCGGCGACCAGCCGCCGCCCCGGCCGTCGCATAGGCTGGCGGCATGCGGGTGGCCATGCTGACCAACGAGTACCCACCGGAGATCTACGGCGGTGCCGGCGTGCACGTCGACTTCCTGGTGCGCGAGCTGCGCCGGTTGGTCGAGGTGGACGTGCACTGCTTCGGCGCGGACCGCCCGGACGCCACCGGGTACCGGCCGGACGACGCGCTCGGCGCCGCGAACGCCGCGCTGCGCACCCTGTCCACCGACCTGCGGATGACCGCCGGCGTCGAGGAGTCGGTCGACCTGGTGCACTCGCACACCTGGTACGCGAACCTCGCTGGGCACCTGGCGAAGCTGCTGTACCGCCGGCCGCACGTGGTCACCGCGCACTCGCTGGAGCCGCTGCGGCCGTGGAAGGCCGAACAGCTCGGCGGCGGGTACGCGCTGTCGTCCTGGGCCGAGCGGACCGCCTACCTGGCCGCGGACGCGGTCGTCGCGGTGTCCGCCGGGATGCGTGACGACGTCCTCGCGAGCTACCCCGAGATCGACCCGGAGCGGGTGCACGTCATCCACAACGGCATCGACACCGAGCTGTACCAGCCGCGTCCGGACGAGGCGCTGCTGCGCGCGCACGGCATCGACCCGGACCGCCCGTACGTGCTCTACGTCGGCCGGATCACCCGGCAGAAGGGGCTGCCGCACCTGCTCGGCGCCGCCGTCGACCTCGACCCGTCCGCCCAGCTGGTACTCGCCGCCGCCGCGCCGGACACCGACGAGCTCGCCGCCGAGGTGGCCACCGCGGTCGAGGAACTCGACGCCCACCGCGGCGGTACGGTCTGGCTCGACACCATGCTGTCCCGCGCCGAGGTGATCACGCTGCTCAGCCACGCCACCGTGTTCTGCTGCCCCTCGGTGTACGAGCCGCTCGGCATCGTGAACCTGGAGGCGATGGCGTGCGAGACCGCGGTCGTCGCGTCCGACGTCGGCGGCATTCCGGAGGTCGTCGACGACGGCGAGACCGGGCTGCTGGTGCACTACGACGCGGCCGACCCGGACGGCTTCGAGGCCCGCCTCGCCACCGCGCTCAACTCGCTGCTCACCGACCCCGACCGGGCCGCGGCGCTGGGCCGAGCGGGCCGGGAACGCGCGGTGGCCGAGTTCGGCTGGGACGCCATCGCCGCCCGCACCGCCGACCTCTACCGCACCCTGCTCTGACCGCGGTCAGACCGTCCAGGAGCGGCGGGTGTTGAGAGCCGGCACGTCCATGCTGGTGGTCTGCTGGTAGGCCGCGCCGATCGCGGCCAGCTCGGCGGCGGTCAGCACGTCCTCGACCCGGGCGAAGCCGTCCGGCGCGCGCTCGGCCACCAGCCGCAGCACCCGCTCCGGCCCCATTCCCCGGTTCGCCCGCTGCACCGCGACCGCCTCGTCCCGCCGGTCCGCCTCGTACCGGGCCAGCGCCTCGGTCGCGCTCGGCGCCGTCGCCAGGTGGTACGCCACGGCCCGGCCGTCCAGGATCGCCTGCGAGCCGCCGTTCGATCCGATCGGGTACATCGGATGGGCGGCGTCGCCGAGCAGCGTCACCCGGCCACGGCCCCACCACGGCAACGGATCCCGGTCGACCATCGGGTACGCGAGGATCCTCTCGGCGCCGCGGATCAGCGCCGGCACGTCGAGGAAGTCGTACCGCCAGTCGGCGAAGTGCGGCAGCACGTCGTCGAGCGAGCCGGCCGCGGTCCAGTCCGCGACCATCGCCCGCTCCGACTCCGGCAGCCGCACCTCGCCGACCCAGTTGACGGTGACCAGCCCGTCGGTGACCGGCGAGACCGGGTACGCGACGAACTTCGACCGGGTGTTGCAGCCCGCCACCAGCATCGACCGGCCGGTCAGGAACGGCTCGACCCGGGCCGTACCGCGAAACATCAGGATGCCGTTGCCCAGCGGCTCGCCCTCGCCCGGATGCAGCCGCGCCCGTACCGTCGAGTGCAGCCCGTCCGCGCCGAGCAGCGCGGCCACCGCCAGCTCCCGGCGCGCGCCGGACGCACGGTCCTGCACCGTCACCCGCAGCCCGCCGGCCCGCTCCGACTCGCCCGCCCGCTCGGGCAGATCCGACCGCCCCGGCCGGTTCGGCTGCGGGCTCGCCGAGGCGGCCTCGTCGGCGAAGTCGACGACGGCGGTACCGGGCTGCACCGCGCCCTGACCGAGCCGGACGGTGACCGCGCGCAGCAGCAGCATCTGCAGCTGACCGCGATGCACCGCGTACTGCGGCCAGCGGTAGCCCGCCGCCGTGCCGCGCGGCTCGCTCCAGATCCGGTTGCCGTGCCGGTCGACGTGCACGCACTCCTCGATCGGCATGCCGATCCCGGCCAGCTCGCCGGCCAGCCCCAGCTCGGTGAGCTCCCGGACCGCGTGCGGCTGCAGGTTGATGCCGACTCCGAGCGGGGTGAGCCGGCGGACCGGGTCGAGCACCGTCGCCGACCGCCCGGCCGTGGCCAGGCTCAGCGCGGCGGTCAGCCCGGCGATGCCGGCGCCGGCGACGAGCACGTCCGGTTCGCTGCTGGTCGACATGCGCACTCCCGGCTCCGATGGGCTGTCGTGCTCCCTTATACCTGATCCGCGCCTGGTTTCTGGTTCCCGCGCGGCCGCGCCGGGTCGTGCCGCCGAGCAGTTCCCGGTTCCGCGGTCGCGCCGGGTCGTGCCGTTCCCGGTTCCGCGGTCGCGGCGGGTCGTGCCGTTCGGAGGTTCCCGGCCGTCGCCGGGCGAGGCCGCCGTGGCCGGGAAAGTGTCGTACCTGTGTTCGATGCTGGGGCCATGTCGAGCAGCCTTCAGCACACCACCAAGCTTCCGGCCGTGTCGCCGTTCGATCTGCGGCAGAGCCTGCGCGCGCTGTCCGGTTTCGCCCCGTGCGCCGGCGAGCAGGTCATCGCCGATGGGGCGGTCCGCAAGGCGTTCGCGTTGCCCGCGTCGGCCGGGCCGACCGCCGAGGCGATCGTGGTGGAGGTCGGCCCCCGCGGCGACGGCCGGGCCGGCGTGTCGCTCGCGGTGTTCGGCGGCCGCTCGCTCACCGACGGCGAGCTGCGCTGGGCCGAGCGGCAGGTGTCCGACTGGCTCGGCCTGACCGACGACATGACCGGCTTCCTCGCCGTGGCCGCCGACGATCCGGCGCTGCGGCCGGTGCTCGCCGAGCTGGCCGGGCTGCACCAGGTCCGGTTCGCCTCGCTGGCCGAGGGGGCGTGCTACTTCGTGCTCACCCAGCGCACCGCGCAGCGGGTCGCCGGGCTGCGCAAGCGCCGGCTCGCGGCGGCGCACGGGCCGTCGCTGACGGTGGACGGGCAGCGGTTCGTGGCGTTCCCGGCGTTCGCCACGCTGACCGGGATCGGGCCCGACCAGCTCGGCCGTTTCACCGCCAACACCCGGCAGACCGACTACCTGCTGGCGGCGATCCACGCGCTCGCCGACGCGGACGAGCAGTGGCTCGCCACCGCGCCGTACGACCAGGTGTGGGCCGAGCTGCGGCGCATCCGCGGGGTCGGCGAGTTCACCGCGGCGGCGGTCATGCTGCGGGTGCTCGGCCGGCCCGATCGGCTGCCGATCGCGATGCCGCAGTTCGCCGACGTGGCCGCCCGGCTCTACGGCGCGGACACCCCGATCGACGCGGTCGCCGAGCGCTACGGCCGTTACCTCGGCTGGTGGGCGTACTACGCGAAGACAGCGCTGGCCGCCCACGGCGTGCCGACCACGCACGCCACCCGCCCGCACCGCGCCGCCTGACCCGACCACGCCACCCAGCCACCCACCCGCACCGCGCCGCCTGAGCCGACCGGGGATCGCCGGCCGGAACCGCTCTGCGGGCGGCGGCCGGAACCGGCAGGAGGCCGGAGGTGGTCGGCGGGCCGAACCGGTCGGCGGTCAGTGGGCGGCGGCGGGGTTCGGGAAGGTGTCCGTGGGGTCGGCGGCCTCGGTGGCGACGTTGCCGGCGAGGGTGCCGAGCATGCGGGTGAGCGCGTCGAGGTCACCGTCGTCGAGGCCGGCGCGCAGTTGCCGGTCGAAGTCGGTGGCGGCCCGCCGCAGCCGGTGGAACAGCCGCTCCCCCTCGTCGGTCATCGTCACCTGGTGCACCCGGCGGTTGGCCGGGTCGCGCCGGCGCACCAGCAGGCCGGCCGACTCCATCGCGTTGAGGTGGTGGGTCAGCGTCGCGCCCTGGATGCCGATCGCCGCGGCGAGTTCGCGCTGGTTGGCGTGCGCCCGGGTCTTCAGCGAGATCAGGATCAGCCAGCTGGGCAGGCTGCCGCCGGCGGCGGCGAGTGCATCGTCGAAGGCGCGGCTCACGGTCTTGGCCGAGCGGGCCAGGGCCAGGCCGATCGGCATCCGGGCAGGCGGTCCCATGGCGAGAGCGTAACCCAGTTCCGACGAAAATGCTTGACGGCTAATCGTTAGAGGTCTAACGTTTGTCTCATCGAATCCAACCCGAGAGGCGGGCACCATGTCCATCACCGACATCACCGAACTCGGCCGGCGCTGGGCCGCGGCCGAGGTGCAGGGCGACACCGACACCCTCGACGAGCTGGCCGTCGACGACTTCACCCTGGTGGGCCCGCTGGGCTTCGTCCTCGACCGGAAGCAGTGGCTCGACCGGTACCGGTCCGGCCAGTTCGTCACCACCGAGCTGAACTGGCACGACGTCACGGTCCGCGACTACGGCGACTGTGCCGTCGTGATCGGCATCCAGGAGCAGCGGGCCGCGTACCAGGGGCGGCCGAGCGACGGGAAGTTCCGGGTCACCCAGATCCTGGTGCGCAGCGACGGCCGCTGGCGCCTCGCCGGGCTGCACCTGAGCCCCATCGCCCCGCCGCCCGGCGCACCGACCAACGGCTCCTGACCTCGTCGCCGACGAGCGTGCCGGCGCGCCGTCCCGCTGCGCCGGCACGCTCCAGCATCGGACCCTCAGCGCTCGGGCGGGACGATGCCGTGCTGGTAGGCGTACCGGACCGCCTGGGCGCGGTCCCGCAGCCGCGCCTTGGTGAACAGGTTGTTGATGTGCGTCTTGACGGTCGCCTCGCTGACGTACAGCTCGGTGGCGATCTCCCGGTTGGTCAGCCCGGCGGCGATCAGCGCGAGCACCTCCCCCTCGCGGGGGGTCAGTCCGTCGGGGAGCTCCCGCCCGGCCGGTACCGGCGGGATCGGTGTGGCGGTCGCGGCCACCAACCGCCGCTGCACGTCGGCGTCCAGTACGCCCTGGCCGGCGGCCGCGGCGTGCACCGCGCGGGCGATCTCGTCCCGGCCGGCCTCCTTGGTCAGGTAGCCGATCGCGCCGGCCCGCAGCCCGGCCAGCACGCTCTGGTCGTCGGCGAACGTGGTCAGCACGACCACCCGGGTGTCCGGGTGCTCGGCCGCGATCTGCCGGGTGGCGGTCACCCCGTCCATCCCGGGCATGTGCAGGTCCATCAGTACGACGTCGGGGGCGTGCGCGGCGACCGCGGCCACCGCCTCGACACCGCCCGGCGCGGTGGCCACCACGGTCACGTCGGGCAGCAGGTCGAGCATGGTGGCGAGCCCTTCCCGTACCGCGGTCTGGTCGTCGGCGACCACGATGCGCACCGGTTCGGTCATACCGGAATCCTCGCCGCCACCTGCCAACCGCCGTCGAGCGGCCCCGCCTCCAGGGTGCCGCCGAGCGGTTCGAGCCGCTCCCGCATGCCGGTCAGGCCGTACCCGCTGCCGGCCGCGGCCAGCGCCGTCGGCGCACCGTCGGGTGGCGGGTCGTTCCGGATCGTCAGCTCGACCCGGTCGGCACCGTAGGCGAGGACCATCCGTACCGGTGCCCCGGTGGCGTGCTTCGCCGCGTTCGTCAACGCCTCCTGGGCGATCCGGTACAGCGCGAAGGCCGCCTCCTCCGGCACCTCGCGCACCGTCCCGTCGACCCGCAGCCGGCCGTCCCGGCCGTCCTCGCCGGCCGCGGCCCCGTCCGGCGCGGTGGCCGCGAGCAGCGCGGACAGCGACTCGGGCAGCGGCGCGCTGGCGCCCTCCCGCAGCGCCAGCACCGCCTGCTTGGTCTCGGCCAGCCCCTCCCGGGCCAGCCGGCGCGAGGTACGCACCACCTCCCGCGCCTTCTCCTCCCGACCGGCGCCGAGCAGCGCGTCCGCCGCCTCCAGCTGTACCGCCAACGCCGCCAGCGAGTGCGCCAGCACGTCGTGGATCTCGCGGGCGATCCGGCTGCGTTCGGCCAGCGTGGCCGACCGCGCCTCGGCGACGTGCACCCGCTGCTTCTGCTCCAGCAGCTCGGCCGACTGCCGGACCCGCTCCTGGTGGGTGTGGTCGAGCAACCCGCCCAGGTACGAGCCGGCCAGCCCGCCGAGCAGCCACCAGTCCGGCCACTGGTGCCAGACCAGCCAGGTACCGCCGACGTAGCAGACCACGATGCCGACCACGACCGCGGCGGAGGCGTCGATCCGCCACCGGATCGCCGCCACCGACACCGGCAGGAACAGGAACAGCCCGCCGAGCGTGTCCGGGGTGACGATGCCGAGCGCCACCGTCAGCGCCGCGGTGACCAGCAGGATCGCCGGCACGTACCGGTGGTCGCCGCGGCGCATCGGCCACAGCAGCAGCATCCCGACGACCGACAAGCCGAGCAGGATCACCGCCGGTACGCTGCGGTGCGGCGACCAGTGCCGGGTCTCGATCACGAGCACCGCGGCGGCCATGAACACCAGCACCGCGAGCCGGATCGCCCGCCGGACGAGGACGTCCCAGGTCACCGGGCCCTCCTCGGGCCGGCCCCACCACATGGGCTGCACGTCTCACCTCCGCCGGCGAGCGCCACCCACCGGCCGGTCGTCGCCTCGCACCCCGTCGAGTATCCCCAGCAGCGACGACCCGCCGCTCCCGGACGCCTGCATCGGTACGCCGGTGGCGAGCGCGCGCGGCGTGAGCACCAGCGACTCGCCGAGGAAGCCGAGCCCCGAGGTGATCAGCAGGGTACCGATCAGCGCGGCACTGAAGTGCGGCCTGCCGCCGGACGCGAGCGACGAGACGCTGGCCGCGGCCGTGGTGACGCCGAGCGCGGCGAGCAGGGCACGGACGCCGAACCGGGCGACGAACGCGCCGACCCACACCAGGAAGGTGCGCAGCCGGTACCGCTGCCACAGCACGCCGCGCCGCTCGAACAGCTGGACCGTCCCGCCGCGGGCCGCGCCCAGGCCGAGCGACACCGCGCCGGTCAGCGCCAGCGACAGCCACTCGCCCGCCGGCAGCCCGCCGTGCGTGGCGATCTGGTACCCGCCGATCGCCAGCTCGATCACCGGCGCGAGCAGCAGCCGGCGCGCCCGCAGCGGCTCGCCGTACACCCGCCGCACGATCATCAGTGCGACGACCACCAGCACCACGCCGATGGCCAGGACGGTCTTCTCCATCGCGTACCCCTTTCCCCGCCCACCGAAGGTAGGGATCGGGCGGCGTACCCGGATCGGCGCGCGGGTGGAGACCCGGGTGGAGAACGCGGTACCACCGACCAAAGTCGATGCCGGTACCGACCGGGGGCCGGGGCGCCGCCATCGCCCGGCCGATGTGCCGGCGACCGCGTTCCGGCGAGGCTTGCGACGTCCCGACGTCGGCGGAACGAGGACGACGATGCCGCCCGGATTCATCACCACGATCGCGCTGTTCGTGCTGCTGGTCGCGCTCGCGTTGCGACCGCCGCGGCCGCGCCGGTCGAGCCCGTGGTCGACGGTGGCGGCGGTGACCTACCTGCTCAACGAGCAGCCGTTCGTCGCCCTGTACGTGCTCGCCGCCTCGGCCCTGCCGTACCTCACCGGCGGTACCGCCGGGGCGCCGCGGTGGTGGCTCGGGCTCGGCCTCACCGCCGTGCCGGCCGCCGGGATGGTGGCGCTCGCGGTGCGCACCCGTACCGCCCGGCCGGTGCTCACCGCCGCGCTGGACGCCGCGTTCGGCGCCGGGCCGCACCGGCACACCCGGATGCCGTGGCCGAGGCTGCTGGTCCCGTTCGTCTCCTGGCGCGCCGGCGTGCGTCGGGTCCGCAACCTGCGGTACGGCCCGGAGCCCGGTCGCGGCCAGCTGCTCGACCTGTACCTCGCCCGGCGCCGCCCGCCGAACGCCCCGGTGCTGGTCTACCTGCACGGCGGTGGCTTCGCGATCGGCAACAAGATGATCGGCGGCCGACCGCTGCTGTACCGGCTCGCCGGTCACGGCTGGGTCTGCGTCAGCGCCAACTACCGGCTCCGGCACGTCGGCTACGCCGACCAGCTCGCCGACGTCAAGCGGGTGGTCGCCTGGATCCGCGCGCACGCCGCCGAGTACGGCGCGGATCCCTCGACCGTCGTCCTGGCCGGCGGCTCGGCCGGCGCCCACCTGGCCACGATGGCGGCGCTGACCGCCGACGACCGGCGGCCGCAGCCCGGCTTCGAGACGGCCGACACGTCGATCGCCGCGGTGATCGGCCTCTACGGGTACTACGGCAGCGCCGGGCCGCTCGGGGCCACCGCCGCGGCGCCGCTGGCGCACCTGCGGTCGGACGCCCCGCCGTTCCTGCTGGTCCACGGCGCGCTGGACACCATGGTGCTCGTCGAGGACGCCCGCGAGTTCGCCGCGGCGCTGGGCCGTGCCGTCAGCCGGCCCGTCGCGTACGCCGAGCTGCCGGGCACCCAGCACAACTTCGACTTCTTCGGCTCGCCGCGCTTCCACGCGGTGCTGGACACCGTCGAGGACTTCCTCGACCGGGCGGTGACCCGCCGCTCGGCCGATCCGGCGGCAGAGCGGCGGGGCTAGGGTGCCGGGCCCTTGGCGGGTCCGGCACCGGGTCACTGGGTGGCGAGGTAGCGCAGCAGGGTGCGGACACCCCAGCCGGTGGCGCCCTTCGGCAGTTCGCCGGTGGCGCTGGACGACCAGGCCGGCGCGGACATGTCCAGGTGCGCCCAGTGCGGGTGGCCGGCGGTGAACTCGCGCAGGAACAGCGCGGCCATCACCGACCCGGCCTCGCCCGGTACCGGCGCGTTGTTCAGGTCGGCGACCGCCGAGCTGTGCACCTTCTCGACGTAGTCGACGGGCAGCGGCATCCGCCACATCGGCTCGCCGGCGTCGTCGCCGGCCGCGGCGAGCGCGGCGGCCAGCTCGTCGTCGGTCGCGTACAGCGCGGCGGTCTTCTTGCCCAGCGCGACGCGCTGCGCGCCGGTCAGGGTGGCCAGGTCGACGAGCACGTCGGGCGCGAGCCGGCGCACCGCGTACGCGAGGGCGTCGGCGAGCACGATGCGCCCCTCGGCGTCGGTGTTCTGGATCTCGGTGGTGATCCCGCCGTAGTGCCGCACCACGTCGCCGGACCGGTACGCGCTGCCGCTGACGAAGTTGTCCGCCAACGGCAGCAGCGCCGTGACGCGGACCGGCAGCCGCAGCGCGGCGGCGCCGATGGTGGCCGCCGCGACCGCGCCGGCACCGCCCATGTCCTTGCGCATCAGCTCCATGCCGCTGGTCGGCTTGATGTCGATGCCACCGGTGTCGTACGTGATCCCCTTGCCGACGAGCACCACGTGCCGGCGCGCACCGCGCGGCCGCCAGCGCAGCTCCACCAGCCGCGGCGGGCGCGGCGAACCACCACCGACCGCGAGCACCCCGCCGAACCCCTCGTCGGCGAGCGCGGCGGCGTCCCGGACGCGTACCTGCACCTGGTGCTTCTCGGCGGCGCGGGTGATCCGGCCGGCGAGCCACTCCGGCGACTTGTCGTTGCTGGGGGTGTTGGTCCAGTCCCGGGCCAGCGCGGTGGCCTCGGCGACCGCCTGCGCGTGGGCCAGCGCCGGGCCGTACCGGTCGGCGTCGGCGGCGACGGTGACCCGGCTCAGCGCCGGCGCGCCGCTGTCGTCCGTGGCCAGGCTGAACCGGTACCCGGCCAGCAGGATGCCCTCGGCCAGCCCGGCGAGCTGCGCGTCGGCCAGCCCGTCCGGTACCGCGACGGTCACCGCCGGCTGCTTCGCGGCGGCGCGCACCACGGCGGCACCGGCCGCGCGCCAGTCGGCCTCGGTGCCGTCGCCGACCCCGACCGCGATCAACCGCTGCGGCCGCTCCCCCGGGCGCGGCAGCACCTCGGTACTGCCGGCGGCACCGGAGTGTTCGACGTCCGCCAGGTACGCGGCGAGCATGGTGTCGGTGCCCGCCGGCAGCGGAACCGTCGGCAGCACCGCGGCCGGCGCACCGCCAACGGAATCAGCTCCAGCACCGCCGACGGAGTCGGCAGCGCCAGCACCGCCGGCGGAGTCACCGGCAGCAGAGTCGGCGGGGGCGTCGCCGGCGGGCGCGACCGGCACGGCCAGAACGGCGGGCCGGGTTCCGGTGCCGAGTCGCAGGGTCAGGGAGGCCACACGCAGCTCCATCCGTCCCGGAAGCGGGACAGCGAGATCGGGACAGGGAGATCGGGACAGCAGGTCGGGACGACCAGGTCAGGACACCGGCCCGGCACCGAGAGGATCGGTACCGGGCCGGTGTTCGGTGGGGTGCCGCACGGCGCCCCGCAAACGGATCAGCCCGCGACGTTCTTCAGCGCCTCGCCGAGCTCGCCGGCTTCCTCCGGGGTCATCTCGACGACCAGCCGGCCACCGCCTTCGAGCGGAACCCGCATGACGATGCCGCGGCCCTCCTTGGTGACCTCCAGCGGACCGTCGCCCGTCCGCGGCTTCATGGCCGCCATGTTGTCTCCCCTCGACTCGACACCGCGGGTTTTCCCGCGGCCGATACCTTCCGCGCGTCGCGGCCGAGCCGGCCCGCCGGCCAGCGACGCACTTCCACCCCGTGATTTTCCCTGATAAGCGGGCCGGGACCCAAACCGACCCCGGGGATATGTGACAGTTGTTGGCATCTTCGGTATCGAACTGTCACACTCGCGAGCGTGCAGGCCCGCTCCGCGCTGTTCGATCTCTATGGAGATCACCTTCGGCCGCGCGGCGGTGAGGCACCGGTCGCGGCCCTCGTCCGGCTGCTCGCGCCGCTGTCCATCGCCGCACCGGCGGTCCGGACCGCCATCTCCCGGATGGTCCGGCAGGGCTGGCTGGCCCCGGTGCGGCTGCCGGCCGGGCCCGGCTACGCGCTCACCGCTCGGGGGATGCGCCGGCTCGACGAGGCCGCCGCGCGCATCTACCGGACCACCCGGCGCGACTGGGACGGCCGGTTCGACCTGCTGGTACTGACCGGGCCGGCCGACCGCGCGCAACGCGGCCGGCTGGCCGACACGCTCGGCTACCTCGGCTTCGGCGCGCTGTCGCCGAGCACCTGGGCGGCCCCGCGCCGCGGCACCGTACGGGCCCGGGACGCCGAGGTCGCCGCGCTGCTCGACGAGGTCGGTGTCACCGCGGAACGGTTCGTCGCGAGGCACGCCGGCGACACCGCCGGCGCCACCGACCTGGTCCGGCGCGCCTGGGACCTGCCCGCGCTCGCCACCGCGTACCGGCGGTTCGTCACCGAGTACACCCCGGTGGTCGCCGGGCTGCCGGCCACGGTGACCGACGAGCAGGCGTACGCGGCGCGGTTCCGGCTGGTGCACGCCTGGCGGACGTTCCTGTTCTCCGACCCGCAGCTGCCGGCCGAGCTGCTGCCCGCCGACTGGCCCGGCGCCGCCGCGGCCGCCTTCTTCGACCGGTACGCGGGTCGGCTGCGCGCCGCCGCCGACCGGTACGTGGACTCCTGCCTGCCCACCACCCACCGCTGAGGATCCGAAGGGTTGCCATGACCGAGGTACTGCTGGTCGACCGCGCCGACACCGGCGTCGTCACCCTCACCTTCAACCGCCCCGAGTCGCTGAACTCGCTGTCGGTCGAGCTGAAGGAGGCGCTGCGGGACGCGCTGCGCGACGCCGCCGCCGACGACGGCTGCCGGGCCCTGTTGCTCGCCGGCGCCGGCCGGGGCTTCTGCGTCGGCCAGGACCTGCGCGAGCACATCGAGACGCTGGGCTCCGGCGCCGACCCGATGCGGACCGTGCACGAGCACTACACGCCGATCGCCGAGCTGCTCGGCGGGATGCCCAAGCCGGTCGTCGCCGCGGTACGGGGCCCGGCCGCCGGCGCGGGCGCGGCGCTGGCGTTCCTCGCCGACTTCCGCATCGGCGGCCCCGGCACGTCGTTCTCGATGAGCTTCGCCGGGGTCGGTCTCGCCGGCGACACCGGCATCTCCTGGACCCTGCCCCGGCTGGTCGGCCACGCCAAGGCCACCGAGCTGACCCTGCTCGGTACCAAGGTGGACGCCGCCACCGCCGACCGGCTCGGGCTGTTCACCGAGCTGGTCGGCGCCGACGACGAGGTACTGCCCACGGCCACCGCGCTCGCCACCCGGCTCGCCGCCGGGCCGACCGTGGCGTACGGGCAGCTCAAGCGCGAGCTCGCCACCGGCGCCTCGGGCAGCCTGCGGGACGCGCTCGCGGTCGAGGCGGACGCCCAGTCGATCTGCGGCGCGACCAACGACCACCGGGCGGCCACCGAGGCGTTCGTCGCCAAGCGCCGTCCCACCTTCCACGGCCGCTGATCCCGCGACGTCGGCCCATGGGGTCGTCCGACCCGGAATCGAATGCGCGGCAAGGAAACCCGGGGCGGCCGGTCACTCGTCCTCTTCGGGGTCCATCTCGTGTTCGGCGCCGAGCACGTACGGGCGCATCGCGGTCTCGTCGCCGCGCGGCGAGACGAACGCCGGCAGCTCCGCCGGGCCGAGCTGCCGGACGTAGGTCCAGAAGATCCGGACCGCCTCGGCCGGCGACTCGGCCTCGATCGGCAGGTCGAGGCTGACCAGCCACTCCCGCTTCGGCGTGACCGGGCTGGGCCGCGGCCCCAGCGCCGCGACGATCCGGCCGTACCCGGGCTCGCCCAGTACGGCGGGGTCGCCCGGCTCGAACTCCATCGCCTCCGGGATCGCCAGCTCGACCAGCGGCACCGGCCGGTCCACCGCGCGCAGCAGGTACTCCACCACCATCGCCGCCGGCAGCCCGGCCCCGTCGGCGTCGTCCGGATCGTCCGGCACCCGATCCACCGGGTACGGCGGGGTCACGACCCGGGCCAGCCCGAACACGACCGGTTCGGCCACGGCGCCGCCGGCGGCGACCAGCGCGACCGGGTCACCGGCCGCCATCGGCAGCACCGCCGGCAGCGGTACCTCCAGCTGGTCGTGCTGGTAGAGCCGTTCCGACTGGAACTGCTCCGGGCCGACCGCGACCATCCACTGCGTCATGACACCTCCGCCTGCCGTCACGATCACCCGCAGCCCGCGGCGCTGCTGAGGCAACCCTTATCTTTCAGCATGCCGGGGCCGGCCCGGCGTACCGGCACCGGGGCCGTCGCCCGCACCGGGCGCAACGGAACCGACGGACGACCCGGAGGCCCGGAATCCCGGCGACCCCGGCGACGGCACCGGTACGCCGGATCGACGCCCGGCGGCACCCGCACCGGGTGATCGGCGCAAGCGGGCGGGTGGCGCCGGCGGTTCGGCAGCGGGTCAGTCGGCGGGGTTGCCCGGCGCGATGCAGCCGGCCAGGTGGTCGTCGACCAGCCCGGCGGCCTGCATCAACGCGTACGCGGTGGTCGGGCCGACGAACCGGAAACCGCGCCGCTTCAGCTCCTTCGCCAGCGCCACCGACTCAGGGCTGGTGGCCGGCACGTCCGCCAGCCGCTTCGGCCGGGGCCGCGGCTTCGGCGCGTACGACCAGATCAGCGCGGCGAGGCCGCCCGGCAGGTCGGCTGCCACCCGGGCGTTGGCCAGCGCGGCGTCGATCTTCGCCCGGTTGCGGACGATGCCGGCGTCGGCGAGCAGCCGCTCCCGGTCCGTCTCGCCGAACGCCGCGACCTTGCCGATCCGGAAGCCGGCGAACGCCTGCCGGAACGCCGGCCGCTTGCGCAGGATGGTGATCCACGCCAGGCCGGACTGGAACGCCTCCAGGGTGAGCCGCTCGAACAGCCCGTCGTCGGTGCGCACCGGCCGGCCCCACTCGTCGTCGTGGTACTCGACGTACTCCGGCGCGCTGCCGGCCCACGGGCAGCGCCCCCGACCGTCCGCGCCGATCAGCAGGTCCGGCGACCTGCGGCTGCCACTCATCCCCGCTCCCCGCCACGTCCCGACCGGACCCGAAGCACGATCCGCACGACCCGCTCGCCCGCGCCAGCTCGTGCCCGCTCCCCGCTACGCCCCGGCCGGGCACGAGGCACGGCCTCCCGGTGACTCATGGCGGTCAGCTCACCGCCGGCTGGTCGGCGACCCGGCGGGCCGCACCGTTCGCCCGCCCGTTCGAGCCGCCGCCGGGGTCCGACTTCTCCGCCGCCGAGTCGCCCGCCTCGTCGTCCGCAGTCGCGGCCGCACCGGCGGGTCCGTCCGCCTCGGCGGCCACGGCGTCCGTCGCCGGCTCGGCGACGTCGGCAACCTCCGCGGGGCCGGCCCCCTCCGCGCTGTCTTCCGGTTCCGCGCCGGCAGCGTGCCCGGCGTCCCCAACCGGCCCGCTTTCCTCGGCTGGCACCGGGTCCTCGGCCGACGCGAGGTCCTCGGCCGACCCGCTGTCCTCGGCCGACGCGAGGTCCTCGGCCGACCCGCTGTCCTCGGCCGGCACCAGGTCCTCGGCCGACCCGCTGTCCTCGGCCGGCACCAGGTCCTCGGCCGACCCGCTGTCCTCGGCCGGCACCGGGTCCTCGGCCGGCGCGGGGTTCTCGGCTGGTACCGGGTCCTCGGTGGGCGCGGCGTTCGCGGTGGGCGCGGCAGCCGCTGCCTCGTGGGCCGGTGCGGCGGTCGCGTCGCCGGTCGGGCGCTGGGCGGCCGGGCGTACCGGCGCGGCGGCGGCGAGGCGGCGGTCCCGGAGCAGGTCGGCGTCGGCGGTGCGGCCGTCCCGCAGCGCGGCCACCTCGGCCTCCAGCGCCGCGATCAGCTCCTGCTTGTAGCCCAGGTCGTACGAGACGCGGCGCAGCGCGGCGTCGACCTGCGCCATCCGGTAGCCGCGGACCACCGCGTCGAACCGGACGGCGCCCAGGTCGCGCTCGGCGAGCGGGCGGTCACCGGGCAGCCGGCGGGCCCGTTCGTCCGGCTCGGCCGGCTGCAGGCCACGTGCCGCACCGGTGATCGCGACGATCACACCGAACACGATGGCCGCGGCCACCAGAGCCACCACGAGCAGCAGGAGAATCTCGCGCATACCGGCAATCGTGACACGGCGAACAGACCGACAGGACCCCGGTACGGTGTAGTGCCGGTCCGGGCCTCGCCCGACGCGCCGGCCGCCACCGGACCGACCAGGCGTCTGACCTGGTCTGATGGACGATGGTGCGGACACCGTCAGGAGGTAGCGCGTGGACAGCGGTCCGGTGCGGCTCGGTCGCCGCACGTTCGAGCCGACCGAGCTGGCCGTGATGGCCATCATCAACCGGACCCCGGACTCGTTCTTCGACCAGGGCGCCACGTTCGGTACCGAGGCCGCGCTCGCGGCCGTGGACCGGGCGGTTCAGGAAGGGGCCGACATCGTCGACATCGGCGGCGTCAAGGCCGGCCCGGGCCAGGTGGTGGACGCGGACGAGGAGATCCGGCGGATCGTCCCGTTCGTGGCCACCATCCGGGCGCGCCATCCCGACCTGGTGATCTCCGTCGACACCTGGCGGGCGCAGGTGGCCCGGCAGGCGGTCGACGCCGGCGCGGACCTGCTCAACGACGCCTGGGCCGGCGCCGACCCGCAGCTGGCCGAGGTCGCCGCGGAGACCGGCGTCGGGCTGGTCTGCTCGCACACCGGTGGGCTGCCGCCGCGTACCCGGCCGCACCGCCCGGCGTACGACGACGTCGTCGCCGACGTGCTCGACACGGTGACGCGGCTGGCCGACCGCGCGGTCTCGCTGGGGGTACGGCCGGACGGGATCCTGATCGACCCGGCGCACGACTTCGGCAAGAACACCCGGCACTCGCTGGAGCTGACCCGCCGGCTGGACGAGCTCGCCGACACCGGCTGGCCGGTGCTGGTCGCCCTGTCCAACAAGGACTTCGTCGGCGAGTCGCTGGACGTACCGGTGGCCGGCCGGCTGTCCGGCACGCTCGCCGCCAGCGTGGTCAGCGCCTGGCTGGGCGCCCGGTTCTTCCGGGCCCACCAGGTCCGCGCCACCCGGCAGGCGCTGGACATGGTCGCCACCATCCGCGGCGACCGGCAGCCCGCCGCCGCCCGCCGCGGCCTCGCCTGACCTCGGTCCCGGCCGGCAGCCCCGCCGGTGCCGGCACGGCCGCCCTGCCCCGGCGGCGGCGGCACCGTCGACGCCCGAACGGCAGCCCGGCGGTCCTGTCACAGCGGCCTGGTAGGCAGGGCGGCATGATCGGTCGCCTGCCGCTGGACGAACAGCTGGCCGCGCTGCGCACCACCTTGCGGCGCAACGAGCTGCTCACCGAGGTGCTGGCCCGCACCGCCACCCTCGACCTGCCCGGGTGGTACCTGACCGCCGGGTGCGTGTTCCAGACGGTGTGGAACGTGGTGACGCACCGGGCGCCGGGCGGCGGCATCAAGGACTACGACGTGTTCTACTTCGACGACGCCGACCTGTCCTGGGCCGCCGAGGACGCGGTGATCGCGGCCGGCCGGGCGGTGTTCGCGGACCTGCCAGTCGAGGTCGAGATCCGCAACGAGGCCCGGGTGCACCTCTGGTACGAGGCGAAGTTCGGGGTGCCCTGCCCGGCCTACACCTCCAGCGAGGCGGCGATCGACAGCTTCGCCGCCACCACCTGCTGCGTCGGGGTGCGCGCCGAGCCGGGCGACCGCTGGCGGGCCTACGCGCCGTACGGGCTGTCCGACGTGTTCAACCTGGTGCTGCGGCCGAATCCGGTGCAGGCGCCGCGGTCGATCTACGAGTCGAAGGCGGCCCGCTGGCGTCGACGCTGGCCGGAACTGACGGTGCTGCCCTGGCCGGACGGGTCGGGCTGACCAGGGCGTCGCGACCGACGGGTTCCGCCCCGAGCACGGTCAGCGATCGGCCAGCGGTGGGCCGTCCCGGTCCGTGGACGCGGTCGGCTCGGTCAGCAGCGCGGTGGCGGTGTCGTGCACCTTCGTCAGGGCGGACAGCAGCGCGGCCCGCTCGTCGCCGGTGAGCCCGGCGGTGACCTGGTCCTCGAGCTGGCGTCGGGCCGCCTCGACGGGTTCCCGCAGGGCCTGGCCGGCGTCGGTGAGCCAGAGCCGCACGAGGCGGTTGTCCCGCTCGTCGGGGCGGCGGGTGATCCAGCCGGCGGTGACCATCCGGCCGGCCATCTTCACCACCGCCGGGGTGGTGACGCGGACCGCGGCGGCGATCTCCCCCGGGGTACGGCCGTCGCGTTCCCACAGCGCCGCGAGCAGGTGGTCCTGCCCGAGGTGCAGGCCGTGCCGCTGCATCGCCGCCTCGGCCAGCGCCCGCAGCGCCTTCGAGGTGCGGCCGTGCAGGTCCAACAGTTCGGGCATCGGTACCTCCGCGGCGGCCCGGGTGAGCGTTGACGCGATGTCGTTAACCGGTTATCGTTCTGCTCCGAGGGACGTCATTAACCCGTAAACGATCTGGGGACTGCTCATGCTACTGGTCACCGGTGCCACCGGAAACGTCGGCCGAGAACTCGTCCGTACCCTCGTCGAGCGCGGCGCGGAGGTCCGCGCCCTGGTGCGCGACCCGGCCCGCGCCGCCACGCTGCCGGACCGCGCCGAACGAGCGGTCGCCGACCTGGACGACCCCGGTACGCTCGCCCGCGCGTTCGACGGGGTCGACCGGCTGTTCCTGCTCACCCCCGGCATCGGGCTGACGCACACCGAGCACGCGGTGGCCGCCGCCCGCGCCGCCGGGGTGACCCACGTCGTGCAGCTCTCCTCGTACAACGTGCTCGGTGATCCGATGCCGGCGATGGGCCGATGGCACCACGAGCGGGAGGAACTGCTGCGCGCGTCCGGGATCCCGACCACGGTGCTGCGGCCCGGCGGGTACATGACGAACGCGTTCGACTGGCTGCCGACCATCCGCTCCGGCGGGTACGTGCTCGACCCGGTCGGGCCGGGGCGGTTCGCGCCGATCGATCCCGCCGACATCGCCGCGGTCGCCGCACTGGCGCTCACCGAGGACGGCCACGCCGGCGCCGCGTACACCCTGACCGGCGAGCAGACGTTCACGGTGACCGAGCAGGTCCGGGTACTGGCCGCGGCGCTCGGCCGGGACATCGCGATCCGGCCGATCGGTACGCCCGCCGAGACGGTCGCCGCGCGCTTCCCGCACGGTGCCCCACCCGCGCTCGCCGAGGCGATCGTCGAGGGGTTCGCGCAGCTGCGTGCCGACACCGTCGGATTCCGTACCGACACGGTGCGCACGCTGCTCGGCCGCGAGCCCGCCACCTTCGCCGACTGGTGCCGCCGCAACGCCCACCGGTTCGGCTGACCCGGCGGGCGCCGATCCGCGGCACCCCGGGTCAGTGCGGGCCGGCGGCGAGGGCGGCCTCCAGCACGTCGACCGCGGCCGGTACGTCGTGCACCACCCGCAGCAGGTCGCGGGCGTCGGCCGACAGGAACCTGTCCCGGACCAGGGTGTCCACATAGGACATCAGGCCGTCGTAGAAGCCGTCGGGGGACAGCAACGCGATCGGCTTGTGGTGCAGCCCGAGGTGCCCGGTGGTCCACACCTCGAACAGCTCGTCCATGGTGCCGACGCCGCCGGGCAGGGTGAGGAACGCGTCCGCGGTGGCGATCATCCGGTTCTTGCGCTCGGCCATGTCGGTGGTGACGACCAGCTCGTCGGAGCCGACGTCGGCGATCTCCCGGCCGTACAGCACCTCCGGGATCACGCCGTAGGTCCGGCCGCCGGCCGCGCGGCAGCCGGCCACCAGCGCGCCCATCATGCCGACGCTGCCGCCGCCGGACACCAGCAGGTGGCCGCGCCGGGCCAGCTCGGCGCCGGTGTCGGCGGCCAGGTCCAGGTAGGTCTTGCTCACCAGCGTGGACGAACCGCAGAACACCCCGATCGCGGCCATCTCAGCCCTCCACCGGCGGCTCGGTGGTGTGCGGGTCCGGCTGCCGGGCGTCGCGCGCCTGGTCGCTCTCCAGCACCCACGCCACCGCCTCGTCGACGTCGTCGGTGACCCGGACCAGATCCAGGTCGGACGGGTTGATCGTGCCGGCTGGCACCATCGTGTCGCGCAGCCAGTCGAGCAGCCCCTGCCAGTACGAGCGGCCGAGCAGGATGACGGGGAACCAGGTGACGCGCTTGGTCTGCACCAGCGTCAACGCCTCGAACAGCTCGTCCATGGTGCCGAACCCGCCGGGCAGCACGCAGAACGCGCTCGCGTACTTGACGAACATCGTCTTGCGGACGAAGAAGTACCGGAAGTTGATGCCCAGGTCGACCCAGTCGTTGAGACCGTGCTCGAACGGCAGCTCGATGCCCAGGCCGACCGCCGTGCCACCGGCGAGGCTCGCGCCCTTGTTCGCCGCCTCCATGGCGCCGGGGCCACCGCCGGTGATCACCGCGTACCCGGCCCGGGCGAGCGCGGCGGACAGCTCCTCGGCCATCCGGTACTCCTCGGTGCCCGGCTTGGTGCGGGCCGAGCCGAACACGCTGACCGCCGGGCCGAGCTCGGCCAGCGCGCCGAACCCCTCGACGAACTCGGACTGGATCCGCAGCACCCGCCACGGGTCGGTGTGCACCCAGTCGACCGGCTCGCGGGAGTCCAGCAGGCGCTGGTCGACCATGCTGCGGGGCAGCGACGCGCGGCGCAGCACCACCGGGCCGCGCTGCCAGCTCGGCCCCTTCACCGACCGGTCCCGATCGGTCGGCCGCCCCTCGTCCACCCCGGATCCGTCACTCATGGCCTCCACGTTAACCAGCGGGAGACCCCGACGCCGGAACCACCCGCCGACCGTCTCACCGGCACGCCCGACACCCGCATCGCGCCGCGTCGCCCGCGTGTCGTGCGACTCGATCGTGCGCGGTACGGGGGGGAAGCCGCTCGGCGGCCGGCGCGATCGACGTGGCCGGGCGCCGGGTGGTCAGGAGAGCCAGCGGCGGAGCGCCTCGGCGCCGGCCCGGATGCGCGGGATCTCGACCCGCTCGTCCCGGGCGTGCGCGACGTTCGGATCGCCGGGGCCGTAGTTGAGCGCCGGGATGCCGATGGCGGCGAACCGGGCCACGTCGGTCCAGCCGAACTTGCCGCGCGGCTTCGTACCGATCGCGGCCAGGAACTCCGCCGCGGCCGGCTCGGACAGCCCGGGCAGCGCGCCGGGCGCCGAGTCGGTGATCTCGATGTGCACCGGCAGCCCGGCGAACACCTCGCGCACGTGGGCGTGCGCCTCCGCCTCGGTACGGTCCGGGGCGAACCGGAAGTTCACGTCGATGGTGCACTCGTCCGGGACGATGTTGCCGGCCACCCCGCCGGCGATGCGGACCGCGTTCAGCCCCTCCCGGTACTCGCAGCCGTCGATCACCACGGTGCGCGGCGAGTACGCCCGGAGCCGGTCCAGCGCCTCGCCGGCGGCGTGGATCGCGTTGCTGCCGAGCCAGCTGCGGGCCGAGTGCGCCCGCACCCCGGTGGTGGTCAGCCGGGCCCGCATCGTCCCCTGGCAGCCGGCCTCGATCTCGCCGTACGTGCCCTCCAGCAGGATGGCGAAGTCGGCGGCGAGCCAGTCGGGCCGGGTGCGGGCGATCCGGTTCAGGCCGTTGCGCTCGGCCTCGACCTCCTCGCAGTCGTAGAACAGGTACGTGACGTCGTGCCGCGGCGCCGGCAGCGTCACCGCGAGGTGCAGCGCCAGCGCGTCACCGGACTTCATGTCGCTGGTACCGCAGCCCCACAGCACGTCGCCGTCCACCCGGGCCGGCAGGTTGTCCGCGATCGGCACCGTGTCGAGGTGGCCGGCGAGCACGACCCGCCGCTCCCGCCCCAACTCGGTACGGGCGCAGAGCACGTTGCCGTCACGCTGCACGGCCAGGTGCGGCGCCGAGCGCAGCGCCCGTTCGACGGTGTCGGTGATGCGTTGCTCGTCGCCGGACACCGACTCGATGTCCACCAGCGCCCGGGTCAACGCCACCGGATCGGCCAGCGTCTCGCTACTCAAACTGTCCACCGCCGCACCCTACGTCAGCGGCCGGTCCCCCGGCGCCGACCGGTCACGACCCCTTGACGTAGACGTCGGTGAAGACGGGGGTGGCGAGCACCTTGGAGAGGACCACGCCGCCGACCCGGGATCCGTTGACACCGACGAAGTTCGAGTCGTACGCCGGAACCGCCGCGGCGGTGTCCGTGACGATCTGCTGGTCGAGCCTGCCCCACTGCGACGCGGCCTGCGCGAACGGCAGCGCGTTGATCCGGTCGATCTGCTTGTTCACCGCCGGATCGTTGAGGTAGGAGGTGTCGGAGTTGCCCTGCGGTTGCAGCCCGCGGCCGTCGAACAGCGGCGGCAGCACGGTCGACCCGCTCGGCCAGTCGGCCGCCCAGTTCGCCAGGTAGAAGTCCCACGGGTTGTCCCGCCGCTGCTGGCTGGAGTAGAACGTGGCCGCGTCGATCGGCGACAGCGAGATCCGGAAGCCCGCCTTCTCGAACGCCGCCTTCACCACCGTCGCCTGCTTCTGCCCCTCGGCGTTGTTCTCGTACCCGTACACGAGCTTGGGGTGCTTGCCGCCCAACAGTTTCCGCGCCTTCGCCGGGTCGCCGTTCGGCCCGGACGGGTACGCGTCGTACTGGTGGTAGCCGATCGTGGCCGGCGACAGCATCGTCGTGGTGGGGCTGCCGCGCAACGGGCCGCCGACCACCTGCACCAGCCCGGCCCGGTTGATCGCGTACTCCATCGCCTTGCGCACCTGCAGATCCTTGACCCGCTGGGTGTTGATCGCGAGGTACTGCACGAACGAGGTGAGGCCCTTGGTGCTGCGGGCCGCGACGTCACCGGTGACCTTCGACAGCAGCTGCTGCGGCACGCTGTTCTGCGAGATCGAGTACCGCGCGTCGCCGGAGTCGGCGATCTCCTGGTTGGCCTGCAACTCGTCGGTCAGCCCCATCTTGACGACCAGCTCGTCCGGGTAGGCGTGCCGGATCGGGTCGGTGGCCGGATCCCAGTACTTGTTGCGCACCAGCGTCAGCTTGCTGCCCTTGGCATAGCCGGCGATCCGGTACGGCCCGGACGAGAACGGCGCCAGATCGTACTTCTGCCTGGTGTCCCTGGCCTTCGGCACCGGCACGGTGGTACCCATCGACGCCGCGAACGGCAGGTCGCAGTGCGGCTTGGCGAACGTGAACGTCAGCGTCTGCCCGGCGACCGTGACGCCGGGCGGCACCGCCGCTCCCCCGTCGTACGGCCCGTGGTACTTCGCGTTGTAGTCCGGCGAGTTCGCCAGCCACTGCTGGAGGTAGTGCGGCCCGTCGGCTTCGAACGAGGCGAACGAGCGGGCCACCCCGTACGCCACGTCGGCGGCGGTGATGGTGCTGCCGTCGGCGTACTTCAGGCCGTGCTTGAGAGTGAACCGCCACGTCGTGCAGTCGTGGTGCACGTCGGTACCGGGCGTGGTCGCGAGGTCACCCACCAGCGTCAGGTTGCCCTTCGAGTCCTGACGGAACGAGGTGAGCGGCCGGGCGAACTCCTGCTCGATCGCGAACTCCCGGATCGAGTACGTGCGCTGCGGGTCCAGGTGGTCGTAGTCGCTGTCCTGCAACAGGTCGATGGTGCCGCCCTTGCGCGCGCCCGCCACCGCGGGCGCCGGCCCGCGCGAGTCGGCCGGATTCGTCGCGATCCCACCGGAGATCTGCGCGCGCGGCGTCGTACCACCGTGCTCGCCGGTGTTCTTCGAACAGCCCGCGAGTGCCGTCACCGTCACCCCGAGTGCGAGCGCTGCCACCGCGAACCGGGTCGGTCGTCCCATCACACACCGCCTCACCATCGCCGAACCTCGGCGCTGGAACTTGTCTAGCATTGCCGGACAGGTCAGGAAAAGTGGGCGGCGACAGGAGCACAGAGTGGGAATCGACAGCACGACCCGCCGGATCGTCGAGGAGCACTTCACCGCGCTGTACGGCTCGGCGTTCGGCCGGCTGGGTCAGGTGCTCGCGGTGGACGCCGCACCGGACGGCCGGCGCGCCGCGGTGATCGGCGAGGTGCGGTCCGCCTGGCGGGACCGGCCCGACACGGTGCTGCACCTGGTCGACCTCGGCACCGGCGCGACGACCCGGCTCGGCAGCGGCGGCGACGTCTGTCCACAGTGGTCACCGGACGGCGCTCGGCTCGCCGTGGTCACCGCCGGCGCCGCCCGGCTGGTCGACCCGGATACCGGCGCCGACACCCCGGCTCCCGCGGTGACCGGCACCGTCGAGTACCTGCGCTGGGCGCCGGACGCGCGGCGGCTGCTGCTCGGCGTGCACCGCCCGGCATCCGGTGTCGGCGGCGGCGACGCGCCCACGGTCACCGGCACCGGCGCCGACCGGGGCGAGCGCGGCCTGTGGGTCTGGGACACCGCAACGGACTCCGTCCACCGGCTGACGGTGACCGGCGCGGTGTGGGAGGCCGACTGGTGCGGCACCGAACGGATCGCCGCGGTGGTCTCCGACCACCCCACCGAGAACTCCTGGTACACCGCCACGCTCACGCTGATCGAGGTGGCCGGCGGGCAGCGGGTCGGGTACCGGTCGGACCGGCAGCTCGCGCTGCCCGCCGGCGCGCCGGACGGCTCCGCGGTCGCGTTCGTCGAGTCCTGGTGCTCCGACCGCGGCGTGGTCGCCGGTCGGCTCAGGCTGCTCGACCCGGCCACCGGCCAGGTGTCCGATGTGGACACCCACGGCGTCGACGTCACCGACCTGCACTGGCGCGATGCGCTGTGGTACACCGGGATCCGTGAACCCGAGACGGCTGTCGGCGTGGTCTCCGGGACCGGTGTCGAGCACGTTCCGGCACGGCCGGCGGTGCCGACCGTCGCCGCCACCGCCCCGGTCGCCGGGCGGCGGTCGAGCGACGAGATCTGGTCCGGCACCGACACGATCGGCCAGTTCCTGCCGGCGCTGGCGCCACTGCCCGGGCGACGGTTCGTCGCCGTCCACTCCAGCTACACGCAACCGCACCAGCTGGTGGCCTTCGGCGAGGACGGTGGCCCGCGCACCGTGCTGGCCGCCGGGCACGACGGGGACCACCGGGTCCGGGACCGCGCCGGTACACTGTCCTATGTGGACTGGTTGGCTCCGGACGGCCTGCGGATCGGCGGTTTCCTCGCCCGGCCGGACGGACCCGGGCCGCATCCGCTGGTGCTGCATGTGCACGGTGGGCCGGTACTCGCCTTCCGGAACCGCTGGCAGCTCTCGCTTCCGGTGGTGCCACTGCTCGTCGCGCAGGGCTACGCGGTGCTGTCGGTCAACCCGCGCGGTTCCACCGGCCGGGGCCGCGAGTACGTCGACCGGGTCGTCGGCGACATGGGCGGCGCGGACGCCGGCGACCTGCTCGCCGGAGTCGACGCGATGATCGACCGCGGCGTCACCGAACCCGGCCGGATCGGCGTCACCGGGCACAGCTACGGCGGCTTCATGTCCTGCTGGCTGGTCGGCGCGCACCCGGACCGGTTCGCCGCCGCGGTCGCCGCGTCCTCGGTCACCGACTGGTACGTGCAGCACTTCGCCTCGGAGATCGGCTGGTTCGACGTGGCGTTCCTCGGCGCGACGCCGGACACGCCGGGTGGCCCGCACTTCACCCGCAGCCCGCTGTCGCTCGCGCACCGGGTACGCACCCCGACGCTGCTGTTCGCCGGGGCCGACGACACCGGCGTACCACCGGTGCAGTCGACCGAGTTCGCCACCGCGCTGGCCGAGTCGGGCACCCCGGTCGAACACGTCCGGTACCCGAACGAAGGGCACGTGACGCGCGGTCAGCGGGCGATTCTGGACCAGCACGCCCGGCTGCTGGACTGGTTCACCCGGTACCTGCCGACCGGCTGACGGTACGGTCGGCGCCTTCTCCCGGCACGCCGCCGCGGCACCGGTACGGTGGTCCGGGTGACGACGAAGCCTACTTCCGCCTGGGGTGTCGGGATCGCCACCGTCGAGGTCGACGGCACCATCCTGGACACCTGGTTCCCCGCCGCCAAGCTCGGGCTCGGCGCGCCGCCGTTCGGGGTCGAGCGCGCCGGTACCGCGCAGCTCGACGCCGCGGAGGCGGCCGAGGTGCTGGGCGGGCAGCTCGCCGCGACGCTGGGCCGCGACGAGGTCCGCGACGTGCGTACCGTCGCGGTCGCCACGGTGATCGGCGCGCTCGGCGAGCCGCCGGCCGACGCCGTCGACGGGTACCTGCGCCTGCACCTGCTGTCGCACCGGCACATCCGGCCGCACGAGGCGAACCTGACCGGCATCTTCGGGGTGCTGGCCAACGTCGCCTGGACCGACCTCGGCCCGGTCGCCGCCGACCGGGTCGACGCGGTCCGGCTCGCTGCCCGCAGCGCCGGGCACCGGCTCACGGTGTCCAGTGTGGACAAGTTCCCGCGGATGACCGACTACGTGGTGCCGACCGGGGTGCGCATCGGCGACGCCGACCGGGTTCGGCTCGGCGCCCACCTCGCCGCCGGTACCACCGTGATGCACGAGGGTTTCGTCAACTACAACGCCGGCACGCTCGGCGCCTCCATGGTGGAGGGCCGCATCTCGCAGGGCGTCGTGGTCGGCGACGGTTCCGACGTCGGGGGCGGCTCCTCGATCATGGGCACCCTGTCCGGCGGCGGTACCGAGGTGGTCCGGATCGGCGAGCGCTGCCTGCTCGGCGCGAACGCCGGCATCGGCATCTCGCTCGGCGACGACTGCGTGGTCGAGGCCGGTTGCTACGTCACCGCCGGCGCGAAGCTGACCCTGCCGGACGGCAGCACGGTCAAGGCCCGCGAGCTGTCCGGCCAGTCGAACCTGCTGCTGCGCCGCAACTCGCTCACCGGCGCGCTGGAGGCGGTGCCGCGCGCCGGCCGTACCGGCATCGCCCTCAACACCGAGCTGCACGCGCACAACTGACCGGCCGGCGGCGGAATATCGGTTACGACGAGGTGCGTGGCGTTGGCAGAATGACGGCCCCAACGCCACGTACCGCAAGGAGACCCGTGACCGAAGTCGTGTTCGGCGAGTTCGCCGATCTCATCCGTACCGTCGGCGGCGACCCGCTGATGGCCGCACTCCCCGACGTGCTGCGCGCACAGCACCCCACCGGCCCCGCCCTCGACCTCGGCGCCGGTACCGGCATCGGTACGGTGGCGCTGGCCGAGGCGCTGCCCGCCTCGCCGGTGATCGCGATCGAGCGCGATCCCGAGATGCGCACCGCGCTGCTGACCCGCCTCGCCGCCCGCCCCGACCTGCGCGACCGGGTGACCGTGCTGCCCGGCGACGCGCTCGCCGACCCCGAGCCCGGCCCGTGGGGCCTGGCGCTCGCCATCCACCTGGTCTGCCAGCTCGACCCGGACCAGCGCCGGCAACTGCTCGCGCTGCTGGCCGATCGGCTCGCCCCCGACGGCGTCGCGGTCCTGGACCGGCACTACGGCGTGGCCGACCCGAAGCCGGTGCCGGAGACGGTCAGCGCGACCGTACGGCAGGGCGACTGCGAGTACCAGCGGGTGTTCGCCGCCACCGCGGAGCCGGACCGCATCCACGCCCGCAACACGTACCGGCTGGTCCGGGGCGGGACAGTGCTCGCCGAGCGCGTCGTCGACACCACCGTGTACGCCTCGGACGAGGCCACCGTGCTGGCCGAAGCGGCGGACGCCGGCCTGCGCCACGAGTTCGCCGGCGAGCGGCTGGTCCTGCTCCGCCGGGCCTGACCGGCCGGCCCACGTCCCGGCCGCACGGCCGGAGCGTCAGCCGGTGAGCCGGTCGGCGGCAGCGGCGACGTGCGCGTCGGTGGCGGTGAGCGCCACCCGCACGTGCCGGCCGCCGGCCGGGCCGTAGAACGCGCCGGGCGAGACCAGGATGCCCCGCTCGGCGAGGAACTCGACGGTCTGCCAGCAGTCCTCGTCCCGGCTGGCCCACAGGTACAGGCCGGCCTGCGAGTGCTCGATCGCGAACCCGGCGGAGCCCAGCGCGGCACGCAGCAGCTCCCGCCGCCGGTCGTACCGCTGCCGTTGCGCGTCGACGTGCGCCGGGTCGCGCAGCGCGGCGGTCATCGCCGCCTGCACCGGCGTCGGCACGATCAGCCCGGCGTGCTTGCGCACCGCCAGCAGCTCGGCCACCAGCGCCGGGTCACCGGCGACGAACCCGGCCCGGTACCCGGCGAGGTTGGACCGCTTGGACAGCGAGTGCACCGCGAGCAGCCCGGTGAGGTCACCGTCGGACACGTCCGGATGCAGGATCGACACCGGCTGCTCGGCGCCGCCGAGCTCCAGGTAGCACTCGTCGCTGGCGACGATCACGCCGCGTTCCCGCGCCCAGGCGACCACCTTGCGCAGGTGGGTGACCGGCAAGATCTTGCCGGTCGGGTTCGCCGGCGAGTTGAGCCACAGCAACGCGACCCGGCGCGGGCCGATGGCGGTGAGCGAGTCGGCGGCCAGGCACTGCGCGCCGGCCAGCCGGGCCCCCACCTCGTACGTCGGGTAGGCCAGCCGCGGGATCACGACCAGATCGGCGGGGCCCAGCCCGAGCTGCGCCGGCAGCCCCGCGACCAGCTCCTTCGAGCCGATCGTCGGCAACACCGCGGCGGTGCCCGGCACCCCGAACCGGTCGCTCAGGTACGTCGAGATCGCGTCCCGCAGCTCCGGCGTGCCGGCGGTGGTCGGGTAGCCCGGTGCATCGCCGGCGGCGGCGAGCGCCGCCTGCACCAGCTCCGGCACCGGGTCGACCGGGGTACCCATGGACAGGTCGATCAGGCCGTCGGGATGCGCCGCGGCCCGCGCCTTGTACGGGCTGAGCTGGTCCCACGGAAAATCGGGCAGCCGCGCCGAGACGCGACCGCCCGAATGCGGCACCGGTGTCGCGCTCAGTGCGCGTTCTCCCGCGGCGGCAGGCCCACCACGACGCCGGCGTCCTTCTCGATCTTGCCGATCTTGGACGCGCCGCCGGGCGAGCCCAGGTCGTCGAAGAAGTCGTAGTTCGCCGAGATGTAGTCGCGCCACTGCTCCGGGACGTCGTCCTCGTAGAAGATGGCCTCGACCGGACAGACCGGCTCACATGCCCCGCAGTCGACACACTCGTCCGGGTGGATGTAGAGCATCCGGTTGCCCTCGTAGATGCAGTCGACCGGGCACTCTTCGATGCAGGCCTTGTCGATGACGTCGACGCAGGGCTCGGCGATGATGTATGTCACGGGTCGTCGTCCTCTCCGTTCCCGGCTGCCCGCGGTCCGCGTCGGCGCCGGCCGCGAGTCTCCGCCGCACAGCCTAGCTGCCGACCGGGCCGTCGTTCCGCCGCGGGGGTGTGGTGTCCCGCTCCCGGCGCCGGGCACCCCCGATCCGCCGCGGCCATCGATACTGCCGGATAGTAGTGCCATGCTGAGCAGCTCGGACGTGGGTCGGCGGGTGGTCGTTCGCCGCCGGGTGCAGGACGCGGCCGGCGCGCGCAGGTTCCTCGACGTCCTGGGCGAGCTCGTCGGCGCCGACGACACCGCGCTGTCGGTCCGGCCCGACCGCGGCGGGCCGGTGGTCACCGTGCCGCGGGACGAGGTCGAGGCCGCGAAGCCGGTACCGCCGCGGCGCCGCCGGGTCTCCCCGGTGCAGTTGCAGCACATCGCCGCCGCCACCTGGCAGCCGCTGCACCGCGACCAGCTCGGAGACTGGCTGCTGGGCAGCTCCGACGGCTGGACCCGGCGGGCCAACTCGGTCATCGCCGCCGGCGACCCGGGCCTGCCGCTGGCCGAGGCGATCGACGCCGTCGTCGCCTGGTACCGCCGGCACGACCAGCCGGCGCGCGCCCAGATCGTCGCGGCCGACCCGGACTCACCGACCGCCGCCGACGACCCGGACCTGCGCCGCGCCGCGGAGCTGGACGCCGCGCTCGCCGCCCGCGGCTGGCCGGCCGAGGCGCCGACGATGCTGCTCACCGCGCCGATCGACCGGCTGCGTACCGCGCCCCGGCCGGCCGGGCTGCCGCCGGTCGAGCTGTCCGCCGCGCCCACCCCGGACTGGCTCGCGATGTTCGGCGCCCGCAAGGGCCTCGCCCCCGCCGCGACCGCCGTGCTCACCGCCGGCGACACCCACTTCGCGCAGGTACGCCTCGACGGCACGCTGGCCGCCATCGGCCGCGGCGCGGTCGCCGACGGGCATCTCGGGCTCAGCGCGATCGAGGTGGCACCGCGGTTTCGCCGTCGTGGCCTGGCCCGGCACGTCCTGGCCGCCCTGGCCGACGCCGCCTTCGACCACGCCCACACCGCGTTCCTCCAGGTGGAAGACGACAACACCGCCGCCCGCGCCCTCTACTCTCGCCTCACCTTCCACCCCCACCACCACTACCACTACCGCACCGCCCCGTAACCCCGAGACCATCAACCCCGAGGCACCCAGCCCCCCCAAGCCAGCCAGGTACCCGAAGCAGCCGAGTACTCCAAGCGGCCAGGTACTCAAAGCGGCCAGGTACTCGAAGCGGCCAGGCGCTGTCCGACCACCAGCACCGGCCCCCGCCCTTCCGAGGTGGCCAGGCGGCGTCAGGATCTCGTCCCCGCTCCCCCGACGGGGGATGGTCAAGGGGGCGAAGGCCCCCTTGACGGGGAAGGAGCGCGAGGAGGGGGCGAAGCCCTCTCCTCGCATCCCCCACGCGGGCTCAAACCGCGAACAGAGGTGGCCTTCGCACCACCAGCCCGGTCGCACCTCAGCGCCTCAGGCGCACCTCAGCGCCTCAGACGCACCTCAGCGCCTCGGGCGCACCTCGGCGCACAGAGGTGCCCCCCGGTTCAGCGCTTGGCGGTACGGCGGGGCTTCGCGCGCAGCCGCTGCTCCTGGTACTTCCACGCCCGCCCGGTCCGGTCCTGCCCGACCGCAAGCACGATCAACGCCCCGACCAGCGCCCCGATCGCGCAGAGCACGAAGCAGACCCCGAGCAGCCGCAGGTAGATGGAGGCGCCACCGGCGAACGGGTCGAGCCCGACGAACAGCGGGCTGACCATCGTGGTCAGCAGGCTGCCGAGGATGATCGCGAGCCCCACCTCACCGACCACCCGAACGATCTCGTACCGCCGGGTCCACCGGAAGCCCGCGTACCCGGCGACGACCGCCATCGCGATCATCGAGTACAGGCTGGCCATGAACATCTGCTGGTCACCGTCGATGCCGGCCGCGTACACCACCACCCGGCCGATCACGTTGATCACGAACAGGGCAAGGGCGACCAGCACGACCGGCGTCCAGCGGTGACGCAACACGAGAATTACCCCTCAGTCCTCGGCGAGGCGCGCCGGTCGACGCCGGCACCGGTACGGCCGGCTTCGAGGTCCAGTTCTTTCTGGCGCAGTCTCCTGGCGCGAATCCGGCCACAGAATGCCCAACCAACCTGTGTGCCGGCAAGGCCGGCACCGCAAACCCGGCGCAAAGCGGCGGGGTCACCGGCGGCGGGGTACGACGACCAGGTAGGCGCCGACCGCGACCGACGCGGCGCCGAGAAGCAGCAGCGCGAGCGGCACCCAGTCGCCGCCGACCAGTACGGTGTCGCCGGCCGCGGTCTGGCTGCTCAGCACGATCGTGAGCGCGAACCAGACCAGCCCGGGCAGCAGCGCGACGAACCGGTTGCCGGTCACCGCGTGCGCGAACCGCATCAGGGCGATGTTGCCGACGACCGCGAGCAGCAGGCAGATCGGCACCCGCACGCCGCCGAGCCGCAGCGGCACCAGGAACGCCTCCAGCAGGGTGGCGACGACCGCGCCCCACACCGCGACGAGGCCGCCGGCGATCCGCAGCGCCAGGTCGAACGGGCCGCCCGGCCGGGTCGCCGAACGTGCGGCGTCCGGCGGGTCGCGGCGGCTGGTCATGCGCGCAGCGTAGTCGTCCCGACCTCGGCTTCGGTCGCCGGCCCGTCCTCGGCGACGCCGGCGAACAGGTCGTCCTCCCAGCCGTCCGGCACGCCGCGGGCACCGACCGCGAGCCGGAAGTACTCGACGCCGAGCGCGCCACCGTCCGCGTCGGCGAGCGTGTTCAGCCAGTTGTCCGGCGGGATCTGGGTCGGGTACGCGCGGATCGCGGCGGACTTCGCGGCCGCGAACGCGGCACCGTCCACCCGGGCCGCGATCTCCTCGTCCGCGCACCCGAACGGCAGGTCCTCGACCGTACGGGCGTCCCCGAACGGGTTGTCCGCCCGCTCGGCGAACTCGGCCATCCGGTCGGCGAAGATGCTGCGCGGCACCGCCGTCCAGTAGATCTTCTGCACCTGCCAGTCGGGCGCGGCGAGCTCGGCGCCGCGCATCGCGACCCGGTGCGCCTGGATGTGGTCCGGGTGCCCGTAGAACCCGTTCGGGTCGTACGTGACGAGCACCTGCGGCCGGGTCTCGCGGATGACGTCGGCGACGAGCGCGGCGCCGGTGTCGACCTCGGCGCGCCAGAACGCGCGCGGGTGGTCGTTCGCCGGGGTGCCCATCATGCCGGAGTCGCGGAAGTGGCCGGCGCCGCCGAGGAACCGCGCGTCGGTCAGCCCCAGCGCCGCGGTGGCCGCCCGCCACTCGGCGATCCGGTACCCGCCGAGCTGGTCGGCCTGGTCGGCGGCGAGCTGCGCGAGCTCCGGTACGTGGATCTCGCCTTCCTCGCCGAGGGTGCAGGTGACGAGGGTGACCTGGGCGCCTTCCGAGACGTACCGGGCGATCGTGGCCCCGGTGCCGATCACCTCGTCGTCCGGATGGGCGTGCACCAGCAGCAGCCGACGGCTCATCGATGTTCCTCCCCGGTACCGGCGTGTGCGCCCAACATATCCCGGCCGCCTCCACGGTCCTGCGGGCACGGCAACGGTGTCCCGACCAGCACGGACCGGTGGCTCAGGCACCGGCGGGGCGGCCGCCACGGACCGGCGGGCACGGCAACGGTCGGCCGCTGCACCAACGGGTGGTGTCGCGGCCGACCGTCGTCAACCTGTCTCGGTGCTCAGCCGTCCAGGCGGCCGCCCTTGACCATCGCGGTGAAGGACGTCCAGTCGGTCGGCGCCACCGTCAAGGCAGGACCCTGCGGATCCTTGCTGTCTCGGATGGCGACAATTCCGGGCAGGTTCCGTGCCACCTCTACGCATGCACCCGAGCCGTTGCTCCGGGTACTCTTGCGCCAGAGGGCGCGGGTCAGGTCTGGCGAGGACATCATCCCGCGCTCCTTTCTCTTCAGTAGGGCAGGCCCCAGGTAGGTCTAGAGCCTGTTTATTGCCTCGGAGATCATCTCCTCGGATCGACGCACACCGACCGCTGTCGCACGCAAATGGTCGAACAGGGTCGTGTATTGCTCGACCTCGTCGATTTCCTCCAAGTAGAGGCTACCTGCTCTGGTCTCCAGATACACGCACGGAGTGTCACCAGCCTCCGGAAACCGGAGGATGAAGAACGCGGATCCCATGGAGCCGTGTTCGCCCGCCTCGAACGAAAGCACCTGAATGTCATTGCCCGGTTGCACCGCGACGTCAGCCAGCCGCTTGAGCTGGTTGCGCATCACGTCGCGGCTGCCGACGATGCGGTGCAGCACCGCCTCGTCCAGCACCACCCACAGCTTCGGTGGGTGTTCCAGCCGCTGCTCCTGCCGCTGAAGTCGCAGCTCAACGCGGCGTTCGATGCCTTCCGGGGTTTCGTCCGGGTGCTCCGCGCGGATCACCGCGCGGGCGTAGTCGGCGGTCTGTAGCAGGCCTGGTACGAGCTGCGGCTCGTACTCGCTGATGTGGCTGGCCTCCGATTCCAGCCCGACGTAGGTGTCGAACCAGCCGGGCAGCACGTCGTTCCAGCGCTGCCACCACCCCCGGGTACGGGCCTGCCGAGCGACGTCGGAGATCTGCTCGATGTCACTCTCCGCGACACCGTACAGCCGCATCAGTGCGGCGACGGTGGCGACCTGCGGCGTCGACTCGGCGTTCTCGATCCGGCTGATGGCCGACTTGCTCAGGCCGACCTGCCGGCCGGCCTCCTCCGCCGACATTCCGGTCCGGGCTCGCAGTCGACGCAGCTCGGCAGCGATGCGGCGGCGCTTGACGGTGGGGCTGGTCCTGGTCGACATGTGCACATGGTGCAACAAGACCGGTATCCGACGCCATGGCCGGGCCCCCCGATCGGACAACTGATCCTGCCGGCGACGCACAGCCAGTGCGACGAAACGCTCCGGGTCGAATTTCGGGAGTTGCGTATTGGGTTGTTAACGCGCACACTGTCCAGGACCGGCATCGCCATCTGAAACGTCCGGCTCGCCGGTCCGTCCAAGCCACGGGCGTCGTCGCCTCGCCAGACCAGGCGGCGACGCCCGTGATCGGCCGGCCGGGCTCGTCCGTACCGCGAGCCCGGCCCAAGAGGCTGATGGGGGCCTCATGATCGACTCGCTCGATGACGAGGCCCCCCGTCGACCTCTGACGAAGGAGGGGGCCACCGTGGCCGCCAGTCGTCAGCAGCATCGGGGTGACCGATCATGAGCGCCGTGTGCGGCGTGCTGCCACGTGCCGGCGAAACGGTCCTGATCGGCCCGTCCGCCGGTCCACACTTCAGCACCAACTACTGGTTCCGGGTCACCGGAGTGCGCTCGTCGTCCGAGAACGGCTGGGTCTATCTCGACGGCTTCGACCCGCTCGTCGGCGACGACACCGAGCGCAGCCTCTTCGTCCGGATAGAAGGCCTCGTCATCCGCCGCTGAGCGTCGGCGGACTCAGGACGACGCTGGCCGCGTTGTCGTCGGGCCCGAGTGGCTCCGCCACACGGGCCCTCCTCCGCCTTGCCAGCCCCGCCCTGAGCCTCGCCGGCGGCGAGGGATCGAACAAGGGTCACGATTTGACGTAGGCGTCGTAGTAGACGGGGGCGCCGACGAAGCCGCTCAGGAACACGCCGCCGACCTTGTCGCCGACCAGGGTCAGGCTCTTCTTGTAGTCGATCGGTACGACCGGCGCGTACGCCTTCATGATGTGCTCGTCCAGCTTGGCCCAGCCGGCCGCCGCGACGTTGGCGTCCTGGTTGGACAGCGTCGCGATCCGGTCGTTGACGTCCTTCTCGTTGAGCCAGGTCCAGCTGCCGTTGACGTCCATCGCGCGGCCGTCGAACAGCTGCGGGATGATCGTGTACCCGCTGGGCCAGTCCGAGCCCCAGGCGGTGACGAAGATGTCGAAGCCGGCGTCGCGCTTGCCGACCGTCGCGTAGTACGACGACTTGTCGACCGGCCGCAGCACCACCGTGAAGCCGGCCTTCTGCAGCGCGTCCTGCACCACGGTGGCCTGCTTCTGGCCCTCCTCGGTGTTGGTGAACGCGTACACCAGCTTGGGGTGCTTGCCGCCGAGCAGCTTCTTCGCCTTCTCCGCATTGCCGGACGGGCCGGCCGGGTACGCGTCGTACCGGTGGTACCCGGCGGTCAGCGGCGACTCGATCGTGGTCGCCGGCTCCCCCGCCGCGGACCCGCCGGCGACCTGCAGGAACCCGCGCCGGTTGAACGCGTACTCGATGGCCTGCCGCTCGGCCAGGCTGGTGACCCGCTCGGTGTTGATGTTCAGGTACTCCACGTACGGCGTGAAGCCGGCCAGCGTGCGGCTGCGCGCCGTGCTGTCCCGCTGCACCACCGGGACCAGCTCGGCCGGCACCGCGGACCGGCTGACGGTCGCGGCGTCGTCCCCGTGCGAGGTGAGCACCCGGTGCGTCTGCTGGTCGGCGGTGGCGCCGATGCGGGTGACGATCCGGTCCGGGTAGTCGTGCCGGAGCGGATCGGTACGCGGATCCCAGTACTTGTTGCGCACCAGGTCGAGCTCGGTGCCCCGGGTGTACTTGCCGATCTTGTACGGCCCGGACGAGAACGGGTGGGTGTCCAGCGCGAGCGGCTTGCGGTCCTGCGCCGCCGGCACCGGTGCGGTGGTGCCCCACGCGGCGGCGAACGGCAGGTCGCAGGCCGGCTTCGGGAACTGGAAGGTCAGCTGCCGGTCGCCCTGCACTGTCACGCCCGGCGGCAGCTTCGCACCCCCGTCGTACGGCCCCTTGTACTTGGCGTTGTAGTCGACCGAGCCCGCCAGCCACTGCTGGATGTAGTGCGGGCCGTGGTTGATGTCCGGGGAGAACGACCGGGCCACCCCGTACGCCACGTCGGCGGCGGTGATGGTCGACCCGTCCTCGTACTTCAGGCCGGACTTGAGGGTGAACCGCCAGGTGCGGCAGTCGTGGTGCACGTCGACGCCGGGGCTGGTGGCGAGGTCGCCGATCAGCGTCAGCTTGCCGGACGAGTCCTCCCGGAACGTGGTCAGCGACCGGGACAGCAGCTGCGACACCGACTCCGCGTCGGAGATGTAGACGTTCTGCGGGTCGAGGTGCTCGAAGTCCTGCTCCTGCAGCGCGTAGAGGGTGCCGCCGCGCACCGCGCCGGGCACCGGCTCGGCCGGGCCGGCGGAGTGTGCCGGGTTCGTGTCGACGGCGCTGGTCTGCACGGCGTGCCTGGTCTTGTCGGCCGGCTTGTCGCCGGTGTTCTTGCTGCAACCCGCGGCCGCGCCGACGCACAGCACCGCGGCTGCCGACGCAATGACGACCCGACGCACCTGGTCAACCCCCTCGAAAGCGCTTTCCTGGGGAAACGTATCGAGACATGGTCACAAATCGGCATCAACGAGTTGTGATGTCAGCTGGTGGGAACCGCGGCCGTCAGCCGGGCCAGAAATCAGCCCTCGACGTCAGCCGAGCCAGGAGTCGTAGAACAGCGGGCTGCCGGCGGTACCGCTCTGGAACACGCCGTGCACCCGGCTGGGGCGAGCGACAGGTTCTTCATGTACACCAGCGGCACGCACGGCGCGTACCGGCGCATGATGTCGCGGTCCAGCGCGGCCCAGTCGCCGGCCGCCTGCGCGGTGGGCTCGGCGCTCACCGCGCGCAGCCGGTCGGTCAGCGCCGGCACCGACAGCAGCGACCAGTCGTTGCCGTTCGACCGGATCCCGGTGCCGTCGAACAGCGGCGGCAGGACGGTCGTACCGGTCGGCCAGTCCGCACCCCAGGACACCGGGTACAGGTCGTAGCGGTTGTCCGGCTGGGCGATCGCGCTGTAGAAGGTCGCCGCGTCCAGGGCGGTCGCCGCGACCCGGAAGCCGGCCCGGCGCAGCGACGCCACCAGCGGTTTCGCCGCCGCCCGGTCCTTCGAGGTGTCCGGATAGGCGTACCGCAGGGTCGGGTGCCGGCCGCCGAGCAACTGGCGCGCCCGGGCCGGTGCGCCACCGTGGCCGGGCGTCGGGTAGGCGTCGTAGCGGTCGAAGCCGAGCACCGTCGGGGACAGCAGCGTCGACGCCACCTCGCCGTGCGACGGGCCGCCGATCGCGTCGAGGTACCCGGCCTTGTCGATCGCGTAGTTGATCGCGCGCCGCTCGGCGACGCCGGTGACCCGCCGCGTGTTGATCATCAGGTACGTCACGAACGGCCAGAAGCCGACCACCTCGCGGGACCGCAGCGACCGCTCGGCGAGCACCGCGTCGACGCGTTCCGGTGGTACGCCGTCGATCGACACCGCGTACCGGTCGGCGCCGTGGTCGGCGATCAGCCGGTCGGTCTGCTGCCGCGGGTCGGCGCCGATGCGCACCACGATCCGGTCCGGGTAGTCGTGCCGGACCGGGTCGGTGCGCGGATCCCAGTACCGGTTGCGCACCAGCGTGAGCTGCACCCCCCGCTGGTACCTCGACACCCGGTACGGGCCCGTCGCCGGCGGCGCGGTGTCGTACCGGTCGGCGTGCGCGAGCCCCGGGTCGGTACGGGCCGGGATCGGTGCGGTGGTGCCGAGCGACGCCGCGTACCCGAAGTCCGGATGCGGCGCGGCGAGGTGGAAGGTGATGGTCCGGCCGGACACGGTGACGCCGGGCGGCGTCTTCGCACCCCCGCCGTACGGCCCCCGGTAGGCCTCGTTGTAGTCGGCGGTGCCGGTCAGCCACTGCTGGAGGTAGTTCGGGCCGTCGGCGAGGTTCGGCGAGAACGACCGAGCCACCCCGTACGCCACGTCGGCGGCGGTCACCGCGGAGCCGTCCGCGTACCGCAGTCCGTCGCGCAGCGTGTAGCGCCAGGTCCGGCCGTCGTGGTGCACGTCGGTACCGGCGTCGGTGGCGAGGTCACCGACCAGTACCTGCCGGCCGGTGCGCGGGTCGTTCTTGAGCATCGTCAGGGTGCGCACCATCAGCTGGTCGACCGCGTTCGCGTGCGTCACGTACTGGCGCTGCGGGTCCAGGTGGACGAAGTCGGCCTCCTGCAGGATCGTCAGGGTGCCGCCGCGCTTCGCACCCGGTACCGGCTCGGCCGGGCCGGACAGGGTGGGGCGCACCCGGTCGGGCCGGTGGCCGGTACCGGTGCAGCCGGTGGCGGCGACGAGCACTGCCATGCCCGCCGCCGCCCACCGCGGCACCTGATGCGCGGCCATGCCCTACTGCGTCACCCAGGCGTCGTAGTACCGGGGTGCGCCGCCCTGCAGGATGCCGTGCACCCGACTGCCGTACAGCGAGAGGTTCTTCTCGTAGTACAGCGGCACCAGCGGCGCGTAGTCGGTCATGATCTGCCGGTCCAGCTTCATCCAGTCGGCGGCACCCTGCGCCGCCGGCTCCTTCGAGATCGCCGCGATCCGGTCGTTGATCGGCTTCGCGTCCAGGTAGGTACGGGAGTTGTTGCCGGAGGCGGCGATCGCGGTGCCGTCGAACAGCGGCGGGATGATCGTCGAGCCGCTCGGCCAGTCGGACGCCCACGCCGACACGTAGATGTCGTACGGGTTGTCGCGCCGGCCCAGGATCGTCAGGTAGTTGTCCTGGTCGGCCGGCTTGAGCACGATCCGGAAGCCGGCCCGGGTCAGGCTCTGCTGCACCTTGGTCGCCTCCTTCTGGCCGATGGCGGTGTTCGGGAACGCCAGTACCAGCTTCGGTTTCGCGCCCTTGAGCAGCTTCTTGGCCTTCGCCACGTCGCCGTGGTTGCCCGGCGTCGGGTACGCGTCGTACTTCCGGTAGCCGATCGTGGTCGGCGACTGGATCGTCGAGGCCACGTCACCGACCGGGCTGCCGCCCTCGGCCTGCAGGAACCCCGCCTTGTCCATCGCGTAGTTGATGGCGCGGCGCTCGTCGACGTCGGTGATCCGGCGGGTGTTGATGTCCAGGTACCGGACGTAGTCGAGGTAGCCGGCGAGCTCCCGCTTGGCGAGGCTCTTGTCCCCCAGCACCTTGCTGATCAGCTCCGGCGCGACGGCGCCGACCTGCACCGCGTACCGGTCGTTGCCGTTGTCGGCGAGCAACCGGTTGGTGATCTCGACCGGCGACGGGCCCATCTCGACGACGAACCGGTCGACGTAGTCGTGCCGCACCGGATCGGTCCGCGGATCCCAGTACTTGTTGCGCACCAGCACCAGCTGGTGCTCCCGCTGGTACGACTCGATCTTGTACGGGCCGGACGAGAACGGGTGGTCGGCCAGCGCGTGCGGCCCCTTGTCCCGCGCGGGCGGCAGCGGCGTGGTGGTCCCCATCGAGGCGGCGAACGGGAAGTCCGGCTCGGCCTGCCGCAGGTGGAACGTGATCGTGCGGCCGGACACCGTCACCCCGGGCGGCATCTTCGCGCCCCCGTCGTACGGGCCCTGGTAGGTCTTGTTGTAGTCGGTGCGGCCGGTCAGCCACTGCTGGATGTAGTGCGGACCCTCGGCGACCTGCGGCGAGAAGGACCGGGCCACCCCGTACGCGACATCGGACGCGGTGATGGCCGTCCCGTCCTCGTACTTGAGGCCCTTCTTCAGGGTGTACCGCCAGGTCTTGCCGTCGTGGTCGACGTCGGTACCGGTGTCGGTGGCGAGGTCGCCGACCAGCAGGTCCTTGCCGGTCTCCGGGTCCTTGCGGAACATCGTCAGCGTCCGGGTGAACAGCTGCCCCACCGCGATCGACGCGTTGACGTAGATCTGCTGCGGGTCGAGCGTCTCGTAGTCGGTCTGCTGGATGGAGTAGAGCGTGCCGCCGCGCACCGCGCCCGGCATCGGCTTCGCCGGCCCCTGCGAGTCGGCCGGATCGGTGGAGATCGAACCGGCGTCCTGCCGGATCGCCGGCCCCTTCGTGTGTTCGCCGGTGTTCTTGCTGCACGCGCCGGCGAACCCGGCGACGAGCAGCGCCGCACACGCGACTGCGACGATGCGACGTTGGCGCATGGTGCCTCCTGACAACCGACCTGCTGACGTTCGACCTGCTGACGTTCGACTCGCGGACAACCGACCTGCTCAGAATCGTTCCGCGACGTTAACTGAACAGCGGAACGTGATCGCGAACGGTACGCCGGTGGTCCAGCCAGCGGTCCGAACCCGTACAGGCCGATGGCCGGGCCCGCGCGAAGCGGACCCGGCCACCGGAGTGATCGCACGTCTCACGACGCGGATCGGGGTCGGAACGACGTCACTTGGCGAACACGCCGGTCAGCTCGGGCCAGCCGCTGGAGTTACCCAGCACGCAGCCGCCCACCTTGCTCCCGACCAGGGTGTACTCCTTGTCGTAGTAGAACGGCACGACCGGCGCGTACTTCGTCATGATCTCCTTGTCCAGCTTCGCCCACTCGGCGGCGGCCTTCTCCGGAGGAAGATCGTTGATCCGGTCGATCTCCTTGTTCACGTCGGCGTTGTTGAAGTACGCCCAGTTGTTGTTGCCCTGCGGCTGGATCGTCCGGCCGTCGAACAGCGGCGGGATGATCGTCGAGCCGGACGGCCAGTCCGAGCCCCAGCCCGGCTTGTACAGGTCGTACTTGTTGTGGTCGCGACCGATCTCGGTGTAGAAGCTCGCCTTGTCGATCGGCTTCAGCACGATCTGGAAGCCGGCCTGCTCGAGGCTGCTCTTGATGTTCGTCGCGTACTTCTGGCCGGTCTCGGTGTTGGCGTAGGCGTACACCAGCTTCGGGTGCTTGCCGTTCAGCAGCTTCTTCGCCTTGTCCACGTTGTACGGGTAGGCGTTGTACTTCTGGTAGCCGGTGGTGGTCGGCGACTCCAGGGTGCCGGCCTCCTCGGCGATGTTCGGGCCACCGATGGCCTGGATGTAGGACTTCTTGTTCAGCGCGTAGTTGAGCGCCTTGCGAACGTTGAGGTCCTTGACCCGCTCGGTGTTGATCGCCAGGAACCACACGTACTGCGTGTAGCCCTTGAGCACCCGGCTCTGCAGCGACTGGTCGGTCGACACCTTCTTCACCAGCGTCGGGTCGACGTTGCCCTGCATGATGCCGTACTTGTCGTCACCGTTGTCGGAGATCATCCGGTTGGTCTGGTCGGTCGAGCCGACGCCCATGGTGACCACGAACTTGTCCGGGTAGTCGTGCCGGATCGGGTCCGTGTTCGCGTCCCAGTACTTGTTCCGGGTCAGCACGATCTTGCTGTCCCGGTTGTAGGTGTCGAACTGGTACGGCCCGGACGAGAACGGCCGGCTGTCGAGCTTGGTCTTGGTGTCCTTCGACTTCGGCAGCGGTGCCGTGGTGCCCCACGAGGCCGCGTACGGCATGTCGCAGTGCGCCTTGTTGAACTTGAAGGTGATCTTGTTGCCGTCGACGCTCACACCCGGCGGAACGGCCGCGCCACCGTCGTAGGGGCCCTTGTACTTCTTGTTGTAGTCGATCGAGTCCGCCAGCCACTGCTGGATGTAGTGCGGACCGTCGGCCAGGTTCGGCGAGAACGAACGGGCCACGCCGTACGCCACGTCGGCGGCGGTGATCGGCGAACCGTCCTGGTACTTCAGCCCGTCCTTGAGGGTGAACTGCCACGAGGTGCACTTGCCACCGGAGGTGTCCTTGCCGGTGTCGGTGGCGAGGTCACCGACCAGCGTGGACTTGCCGGTCTTCGGGTCGTCGACGTACCCGGTCAGCTGCCGGCTGAACAGCTTCGCGAACACCTGCGCGTTGTTCACGTAGATGCGCTGGGGGTCGAGGTGCTCGAAGTCGGCGTCCTGAATCAGGGTGATGGTGCCACCCTTCTTCGCGCCGGCAACCGGCTTCGCCGGCCCCTTCGAGTCCGCGGCCGTGCCGATGCCGCCCTGCTGCGCCTTGACCTCGTCGTTCGAACCGCCCGTGGAGCCTGTGTTCTTGCTGCAGGCTCCGAGGGCAGCGACGACGGCGAGAGCGCCGGCGGCGGCGATAGCCACCCGTGGTCGCATTCTTCCTCCTCCTTCTACCGCCGCCGGTCGGCGCGCGGGGGGACTGGACGCGGTGGGGCGCGTGCCAGCAATGAGAGCAAGTTAATGGACTTGACACGGGCAGCCATCACGGCCGGCTAACGATTGCGTTCCCAGTCGAACCCGTCGCCGGGAGAAGATGACGGAATGCATTCGGACGACTGCACTGCGCCAAAACGCCCGGTGACGGTCGCAGGTTCGTCCAGACACGTCCGGGCCGGACCCGCATTGCGCGAGTCCGGCCCGGTTCGTCGTGCTCGGGAGTGGCTCCCGATGCCGTGTGACCCCGTCGCCTACTTGGCGTAGGCGCTGGTGTACTCCGGCCAGCCGCTGGACAGACCCAGGTCCACACCGCCGACCTTGTTACCGACCAGCGTGTATTCCTTCTGGTAGTAGAACGGCACGACCGGCGCGTACTTCGTCATGATCTCCTTGTCCAGGTTGGCCCATTCCGGGGCCGCCTTGTCCGGAGCCATCAGGTTGATCTCGTCGATGCGCTTGTTGATGTCATCGGCGTTGAAGTACGAGTAGTCGTTGTTGCCCTGCGGAATGATCGTCCGGCCGTCGAACACCGGCGGGATGATCGTCGAACCGCTCGGCCAGTCCGAACCCCAACCGGCCAGGTAGAGGTCGTACTGGTTGTTCTTGCGACCGATCTCGGTGTAGTAGCTCGCGCCGTCGATCGGCTTGAGCACGATCTTGAAACCGACCTTCTCCAGGCTGTTCTTCACGATCGGCGCGTACTTCTGCCCGTTGGCGGTGTTGGTGTACGCGTACACCAGCTTCGGGTGCTTGCCGTTGAGCAGCTGCTTGGCCTTCGCCGGGTCGTACGGGTAGGCGTCGTACTTCTTGAAGCCCGACGTGGTCGGCGATTCCAAGGTGGTCGCCGGGTCGGCCTTCGCGCTGCCGCCGAGTGCCTGGATGTAGGACTTCTTGTCCAGGCCGTAGTTCAGCGCCTTGCGGATGTTGAGGTCCTTGATCCGCTGGTTGTTGATCGCCAGGTACCAGGTGAACTGGGTGTAACCGGCGCGGACCTGCGGCTTCAGCGAGGCGTCGCCCTGCACCTTCTTGATCAGCGTCGAGTCGACACCGCCGGACGCCTGCATGATGCCGTAGGCGTCGTTGCCGTTGGACGCGATCATCCGGTTGGTCTGCTGAACGGCGTCCGGCCCCATGTCGACCTCGAAGTGGTCCGGGTAGTTGTGCCGCAGCGGGTCGGTGTTCGGGTCCCAGTACTTGTTCCGGCTCAGCACGATCTTGCTGTCCCGGTTGTACGTGTCGATCTTGTACGGGCCGGACGAGACCGGGTGCAGGTCGTACTTGGTCTTGGTGTCCTTCGCCTTCGGCACCGGGGCCGTGGTGCCCCAGGACGCCGCGTACGGCATGTCGCAGTGCGGCTTCTTGAAGTCGAAGGTGATCTTCTGGCCGGAGACCTTGACCCCCGGCGGCAGGTCCGAGCCGCCGTTGTAGGGGCCCTTGTAGGTCTTGTTGTAGGTGATGTCGTCGGCCAGCCACTGCTGGATGTAGTGCGGGCCGTCGGCCAGGTCCGGCGAGAACGACCGCGCCACGCCGTAGGCGACGTCCTTCGCGGTGATCGGCGTGCCGTCCTCGTACTTCAGCCCGTCCTTGAGGGTGAACTGCCACGAGGTGCACTTGCCGTTGGAGATGTCCTTGCCCGGGTCGGTGGCGAGGTCGCCGACCAGGGTGGACTTGTTGGTCTTCGGGTCGTCGACGAACGCGGTCAGCTGCCGCTGGATGAGCCGGCCGAAGACCTGGGCGTTGTTGACGTAGACGCGAGCCGGGTCCAGGTGCTCGAAGTCCTTCTCCTGGATCAGGTAGATCGTGCCGCCCTTCTTCGCACCGGCAACCGCCGGCGCAGGGCCCTTCGAGTCGGCTGCCGTGCCGATGCCGCCGGACTGCTTCTTGGCCTGGTCGCCCGGGCCGTTGCTCTCGCCCGTGTTCTTGCTGCAGGCTCCGAGCGCAGCGACGACAGCGACGGCGCCGAGGGCAGCCACAGCCATCCGTGGTCGCATGTCTTCCCCTCCTCATCACACCGCGGCCGGACGGCGCACGGTAGGGCCGGACCGCCGGCACCCGCCTGTGAAATTAGTGGACCCACGGCCCGAACCCGTCACGGCCGGCTAACGATTGAGCGGCCATCACGGCACTTCGGGGCAGCAGAAACGGGGGCCGGACCAGTACGATCCGACCCCCGCTTTAAGAAACCCTTATTTCCGCGATCTGCAACCGAATTACTTGCCGTTCTTCAGGTACGCATTGAAATATACCGGCCAGCCGGTGCTCTGTCCGATCTTCATGTTGCCGACGTTCGTTCCGTACAGTTGGTAGGCCTTGTCGTACCAAACCGGCACAACCGGCGCGTACTTGGTCATGATCTCTTTGTCGAGCTTCGCCCAGCCCGGTGCCGCCTCGGTGGCGGTCTGCTTGCTGAGCTTGTCGATCTGCGCGTTCACCGAGTCGTTGTTGAAGTACGGGTACGTCGAGTTGCCCTGGGCCTGGATGTTCCGGCCGTCGAACACCGGCGGAATGATCGTCGAACCGCTCGGCCAGTCCGAACCCCAGCCCGCGAAGTACAGGTCGTACTTGTTGTCCTTACGCCCGATCTCGGTGTAGTAGCTGGCCGCGTCGATCGGCTTCAGCACGACCTTGAAACCGATCTTCTGCAGCGTGCTCTGCACGTTGGTGGCGCGCTTCTGCCACTGCGCCGTGTTCGCGAACGCGAACACCAACTGCGGGTGCTTGCTGCCGAGCAGCTTCTTCGCCTTGTCCACGTTGTACGGGTAGGCGTCGTACTTCTGGAAGCCGATCGTGGTCGGCGACAGCAGCGTCGTCGCCGGGTCCCCGGCCGTACTGCCGCCGAGCGTCTGGATGAACGAGCGCCGGTCGAAGCCGTAGTTCAGCGCCTGGCGTTCCTTCAGATCGGTGATCCGCTGGTTGTTGATCGCCATGTACCAGACGAACTGGGTGTAGCCCGCGGCCACCCGGCTCTTCACCGCCGGGTCGCCCTGCACCGTCGGGATCAGCGCCGGCGGCACGTTCGCGCCCATCACCGCGTTCGCGCTCTTGCCCTGGCTCGCCTTGATCGAGTTCGCCTGCTGGTCCGCGTTCTGCCCGATGTCGGTCTCGAACGTGTCGAAGTACGCGTGCCGGACCGCGTCCGTCTTGGCGTCCCAGTACTTGTTGCGGACCAGCACCAGCTTGCTGTCCCGGGTGTAGCTCTGCACCTTGTACGGCCCGGACGAGAACGGGTGCAGGTCCAGCTTGGTGCGGGTGTCCTTCGCCTTCGGCAGCGGCGTCGTGGTCCCCCACGAGGCGGCGAACGGCATGTCGCAGTGCGGCTGCTTGAAGTTGAAGGTGATCTTGTTGCCGTCGACCTTGACCCCCGGCGGGATCGCGGCGCCGCCGTTGTACGGGCCCTTGTAGGTCTTGTTGTAACTGACGTCGTTGGCCAGCCACTGCTGGATGTAGTGCGGGCCCTCGGCCAGGTCCGGCGAGAACGACCGCGCGACCCCGTACGCCACGTCCGCGGCGGTGATCGGCGACCCGTCCTCGTACTTCAGGCCCTTCTTGAGGGTGAACTCCCACGCGGTGCACTTGGTACCGGTGGACACGTCCTTGCCCGGCGTCGTGGCCAGGTCACCGACGAGCTTCAGCTTCCCGTTGCCCTCGTCCTTGAACATCGTCAGGGTCCGGGCGAACAGGTTGATCACGGCGGTCGCGTTGTTCACGTAGGCCCGGGTCGGGTCCAGGTGATCGAAGTCCGCCTCCGCGTACTGATAGAGCGTGCCGCCGGTCTTCGCGCCGCTGATCGCCTTCGCCGGCCCCTGCGAGTCGGCCGGGTCGCTCGCGATCGAGCCGCTCTGCGTCGAGCCCTGACCGCCACCACCCTCGTTCGACCCGGTGTTCTTGCTGCAGGCACCGACCGTCGCCAACAGTGCGACGGCGCCTACGGCGGCAACTGCCAGCCGTGGTCGCATTCGTCTCCCCCCTCATCTCCAGGCCGCACACCGTTCGAGACGGGTACGACCGGGCGGTCGAGCATGCCGGAACGGACACTCGACCCCTGCCTGGACGGAGTTTAGGCGGGTGACGTAACTCACCGTCACGCATTGGGAATTCTGAGTTCTGGCCCACTGGCCCCACCACCCCCGAACGGGGGTCGATCGTGACGGTGTACGCGCAGACACGAAACCCCGCCCGGCCGGAGCCGAGCGGGGTTTCGAGCAGAACGCGGCCGCGCTACCGGGACGGCGCCACCGCACCGCGCCGCATCTTCAACACGTACTCCACCAGCGTGATCAGCACCTGCTTGGTGGATTCCCTACTGCGTGCGTCGCACGGGATCACCGGCACCTGCGCACCCACCGCAAGCGCCTCCCGGACGTCCTCCAGCTGGTGCAGCTGCACGCCGTCGAAGCAGTTCACCGCAACCAGGTACGGCAGGCCACGGTGCTCGAAGAAGTCGACCGCGGCGAAGCAGTCGGCCAGTCGTCGCGTGTCCACCAGTACGATCGCGCCGATCGCGCCGCGCACCAGCTCGTCCCACATGAACCAGAACCGGGTCTGCCCGGGGGTACCGAACAGATAGAGGATCAGGTCCTGGTCGATCGTGATACGGCCGAAGTCCATCGCGACCGTCGTCGTGCTCTTGCCCGGCACTCCGGCAAGGTCGTCGACGGACGCGCTGGCCGAGGTCATGATGGCCTCGGTGGTCAGCGGCGTGATCTCCGAGACGGATCCGACCAGTGTGGTCTTTCCGACGCCGAAGCCACCGGCGATAACGATCTTGGACGAGGTCACCCGCCCGCTCGGCCGGCGGTAGCCCTCGTCAGAGCCTCCGAAGCCCACTCAGCACCCTCTCCAGCAGTTCCGTGCCCACGGCGTCGTCCCCGACCGCGGTCGGTTCGTACACGGCGACGAGCCCGTCCGCGGCCATGTCCGCGACCAGCACCCGAGCCACTCCCAAGGGCATCTGCATACGTGCGGCGATCTCGGCGAGCGACTGCACCCGCAGGGCGCACAGCCCCGCGATCAGCTGTTGCTCCCGCCCACCGACCACGCTGGCGTCACGACCTCTTGCGGTCGTCTCCACCAGCGCCTCGATCGCGATCTCCACCCGGGGCCGGGTCCGGCCACGGGTCACGGCGTAGGGGCGAACCAGCGCGTTGCTCGGCTCATCAGGGTCATTCATCATGCCCCACACCCCGATCCAGGATGGTCCCGACTCGATGCGCGGAACCGGCGTACCACGCCGCCGCGCACCGAGCCGTCAGCCCGAGGGAATCCACGAGACCCCTCAGCTCAACCGTGCGGTCCCCTCGCGCGGTGCCGGGGTGAGCGCATCGCCGACTCGGTCGACCAGCAATGCCATCTCGTACCCCACCTGCCCGACGTCACAACTCCGGGCAGCCAGCACCGCGAACGAGGATCCGTCGCTGATCGACATCAGAAAGAGAAAGCCGTTGTCCATCTCGACGACGGTCTGCAAGACCGCGCCGCCCTCGAAACACCTCGATGCGCCCTGGGTCAGGCTGACCAGCCCGGACGCGATGGCGGCAAGCTGGTCGGCCCGGTCGCGGGGCAGGTCCCGGGAGGAGGCGAGTAAGAGGCCGTCGGCGGAGACCGCGACCGCGTGCGCCACTCCTGGAACCCTGTCCGCAAAGTTGGACAGCAGCCAACCGAGGTCCTGGGTACCTATCTGCTGGGTCGTCATGCCTCCTGCTCCTCGCCAGCACCGTTGCCGGTGCTCCTGTGTCCGGGCGCGGCACCCGCCCGCGGCGAGTCACCGCCGCCGGCGCGCCCGCGCTGGACGCCTCGGTGGTACGCGGACAACAGCCCGCGGACCGCTTCGGGTGAACGTTCCCGTGCCTGGGACTTCGGGCGGGACGCTTCCTCGATGCCGCCCGGCACGAGCTGTGCCATCGGCCGACGGATCGGCAGCCCGGCGGAGGTCGTGTCGGACTCCCGCGGGGTGGTGATCGCCGAGGCCGCCTGCCAGCCCTTGTCCGCGGCCGAACGCCACGGATCGATGTCCGGCCGGCCTTCCGAGGGCACCTCGGCGGTGCGGCTCGGCGGCATCTCGGCCATCGGTCGGTTCAGCGGTGTCCCGGGCATCGGCGGGGTCGCCGACCTCGCCGGGCCGGACTCGGCCGGACGACGAGCCGGCTCGGCGGGCCGGGCCGCCGGCTGGTTGCGCGGCGCATCGCCGCCGGACGGCACCCGGGTGGGCAGCACGGTGGGCCGCTTCTTCGGCTCGGCCGCACGCACCGGCGCCTCCTGTGCCCGGGTCGCCGTCACCCCCGCCGGCCGGGCCGCGGACGCCACCGGTGCGGGGGGCGCACCGACCGCCGGCGCGGTCCGGGGCCGGGACGGGCTGGTCCGGAACCAGGCCGACTCGACCTCGCGGAAGATGGGCAACTCCATCGTGTCGTCGACATTCCTCGGGATGATCTCGGCCCGACCTGCCCCGGAACCGTGCTCCGGCTCCGGCGTGGCCGAGTCTAGCCCGCGGTGCGCCGAAATCTCCTCGTCCGAGCGGCCGTCGTACCGGCGCTGGTGTGTCGCCGTGGCCGGCTCGGCCGGGGCCGGCTCGGCCGGCGACCAGACGTCCCGGCCGGGCAGCTGCGGTGTCTCCACCGTCAGGTCGTCGGCCATCGGGCGTGCCGGCGGCTCCGCCCACGGGTCGTGCCCGCCGAGGGTGCCGGCGATCGACTCGTTGGCCGGCTCCGGGTCGGACACCGGCCGTTGCGGGGCGCGCCGGACCGAGTCGTCCAGCGACCGGCGCGGCGGCTCGGCCGGGATCCGGTCGAACGTGACGGTGTCGTCCGCCGCCGAGACCGGCGGCCTGCTGTCGTCCCGCCGCAGCGACGCCGTCCGGTCCGGCTCCGCACCGGTCAGCCGCTGGTACGGCGCGGGCTCGGACTGCTGCTCGAACGACTGCGGCTCGGGCTGCTGGTACGAGGTCTGCTCGAACGCGGTCGGCTCGGGCTGCTGGTAGGCGGCCGGCCGCGACTGCTCGTACGGCTCGGGGGGCGGCGGCGCGTCGAAGCTGCCCGTCTGCTCCTGGGCGAGCTTGCGGGGCGGCGGGTCGAACAGGCTGCGCCGGATCGGCTCGTCCGCACCGCGGGTCGGTGTCGGGTCGGCGGTCGTGGGCTCGTCCGGCTGGCCCGGCTGGCGCCGGGGCAGCGCGCTCGACCCGTTGTTGAGCCGGTGCCCGTTGGCCGCGTCGGCGAGGCTGTCGCGTGCCGGCGGCTGGAACGGGATACCCGGCATCGGGTCGGCCGGCTCCGGCGCGACCGGCCGGGACGGCTCCCGGGTGGACCGGCCGGAGCCGGTCTCCAGCGCCAGCGGGCCACCCTGGCTCGGCAGCTCGGTCGGCCGGACCCCCGGCCGCTCGGTCGGGACCAGCACGGCTGCCGGCAGCACCACGTCGGCGACGGTGCCGCGCTCCGGCGCGGGCCGCAGCTCGATCTTGATGCCGAGCCGGGACGCCAGCCGGCCGACCACGACCAGACCCATCATCCGGGACACCGCGACGTCGACCAGCGGCGGATTGGCCAGCCGCTCGTTCACCTCGGCGAGCACGTCACCCGACATGCCGATGCCGCGGTCCTCGATCTGCACGATCGCCCGGTCACCGACCCGGCGCGCGTCGACCACCACCGCGGTGTCCGGCGAGGAGAACGCGGTCGCGTTGTCCAGCAGCTCGGCGACCAGGTGCACCACGTCGTTGACCGCGGTCGCCTCGACCTCGACGTCCCGGTCGACCACGCCGAACTCGATCCGGGTGTACTGCTCGACCTCGGACTGGGCGGCCCGCAGCACGTCGCCGAGCGGCGCCGCCTCGCGCCGCGCGCGGGTGGAGTCGGCGCCGGCGAGGACCAGCAGGTTCTCGTCGTTCCGGCGCATCCGGGTGGCCAGGTGGTCGAGCTGGAACAGCTGCGCCAACCGGTCCGGGTCCTCCTCGCCCTGCTCCAACCGGTCGAGGTGACCGATCAGCCGGTCGACCAGCAGCTGGGACCGGCGGGCCAGGTTGATGAACATGGTGGAAACGCTGGCGCGCAGCACGGCCTGGGCGGCGGCCACCCGGACCGCCTCCCGGTGGACGACGTTGAACGCCTCGGAGACCTGGCCGATCTCGTCCCGGCCGCGCACCTGGATCGGGTCGCGGACCTGGCCGGCGATCTCCTCCGGCGTCATGCCGCCGATCGACTCGGCCGACTCCAGCTGGCCGACCGCCTGCGGCAGGCCCTCGTACGCCACCTGCAGGGCGCCCTCCCGCAGCCGCCGCAGCGACCGGGCCATCGCCCGGGCCACCAGCAGGGCCAGCAGGATGGCGATCACCAGGACGACGAGGCCGGCGCCGGCCTCCGCGATCACCTGGCGGACCACCGAGGCGACCGTCGCCTTGGCGTGCGCCGCGGCGTTCGCGTCGAGCACCTTCTCCACCGTGCGGATCGCGTTGATCCGCTTCGACATGGCCGAGTTCCAGTCGCTGGCCTGGATGCCGAGGTGGTTGTTGAGCCCGACGGTACGGGCGTCGGTCTCCAGCCGGGTGGAGTCCTGCACCTGCGGGCCGCTGACCGACTCTTCCAGTTCCTGCTTCTGGTCGTCGGACGCGGACCGGTTGAACGAGTCGTACGCGCTCTGCTGGTCGGTCAGGGTGCCGAGGAACGTCTCGAAGCTGGTCGCGTCGAACCCGCTGGAGTCGTCGATGACCCGCAGCAGCGCCAGCTGCTCCTGCGCCGCGTACTCCTTGGCGTCGGAGAGCGCCGCGTTCGCGGTGAGCTCGCTGGACAGGCTGCGGTCGTTGGTCAGGTGCGTCATCGAGTCGCGCAGGTCCAGCAGCTCGGAGATCAGCACCTGGTACCGGAACGTCACGGACGCGACGGTGGCCTCGCTGGAGGAGGAGAGCACCTCGCTGCGGCCGGTCTTGGTCAGCGAGTCGAGCTGGTCGTCGATGACCGTGAGGTTGCCCGAGATGTCGTCGGAGGCGCCGTTGAGCTTGTCCCGCTCGGCGCGGTAGCTGCCGATCGAATCGTCGGTGGCGGAGGACTGCTTCTTGAACTGGTCGGCCAGGTCGGAGTGGCCCGACCGGCCCTTGGACATCATGGCCTCGGCCGCGTCCAGCCGCTCGTCCTGCAACTGCTCGATCAGGTTGCCGGCCTGGGTGCTCAGCTTCAACGTCGCGTCCACCCGGCGCGCCTCGGACAGCGTCTGGCCGGCGTTGGCGAGCTCGATTCCGGCCAGCGCGACCACCGCGAGCACCGGGACGACCAGGATCAGGCCCAGCTTCGACTGGATGCGGACGTCGCTCAGCCGCGGAATCGGGCGCCGCCGGCGTTGGCGTCCTGCCTGGGTCGCCGCGGTCCGCTTGCTCACTTGCTGCCGCCTTCCAAGACTGCGTGACTGCTTGTGCTTGTCGGGCCGGGCCACCACACCGAGCCCCCGGGGATTCCACCACGCTCGATCAGAAAGAGAAACCCCGAGCAGGGTACGGCAAGTGGGACACCGCATACCGGCCGGCCGGGTTGCGTCCCGACCGTCCGGAGAGTGTCGAAACCACTACTGACAGTGCCGCCCATCTGCCCTGGTCACGGAACCCGGAACCGGTCCCCGCCGACATCATGTCATCGATCCGTATCAATCTGACAGCGGTGGGTTCGTGTCCCCTTGACGCGAAACGGTCGAGCTACGAAGATATCGCCGCGGTCCGGCACAAGCCAGCTGTCCGGCCACCATTCCTCCCGTCGCTCGACGGCGCGAGAATGACCCGCGACAGAACGGCCAGGACGTGCCGTGTGGATCGAGCGTTGGTAAGGGAAAAATGTCAGCTTTGCATCGGCCGTCGATCCGATGAACTGTGCCCTCGAGGTCTCCTCGGCGACCGTGCGTTACGGCGGCGTCGCGGCCATCGACGACCTGTCCTTCCAGCACGAAGACGGCGGTGTCGTCGGCCTGATCGGGCCGAACGGCGCCGGCAAGACCACCCTGCTGAACGTGCTGTCCGGCGCGGTCCGGCTCACCACCGGCCGGATTTCGTTGCAGGGGCGTGACCTCACCAGCCGCAAGCCGCACCAGATCGCCCGGCTCGGCATCACCCGCACCTTCCAGAACCTGCAGGTCTTCGGTTCACTGTCGGTGCTGGACAACGTGCTGCTGCCGCGGGTCGCGCGCGGCTGGGCGACCGCCGTCGGCGACATGGTGCTGCTGCCCCAGGCGCACCGAAAGGTCCAGGCCGAACGGGCCCGGGCACTCGACCTGCTCGACCGGGTCGGCATCGCCGAGTACGCCCAGCAGCCGGCCGGCTCGCTGGCGTACGGGCTGCAGCGGCGGGTGGAGATCGCCCGCGCACTGGCCGGCGACCCCGAGCTGATCCTGCTGGACGAGCCGCTCGCCGGGCTGTCCGCCTCGGAGAGCGTCGACCTCACCGAACTGTTCACCAAGGTGTCCACCGAGGGCATCACGGTGCTGCTGGTCGAGCACGACGTGGCCAGCGTGCTGTCGGTCTCCAAGCGGGTCCTGGTGCTCGACCACGGCCGGCTGCTCGCCGACGGGACGCCGGACGAGGTGTCCGCCAACCCCGAGGTCCGGGCCGCCTACCTCGGTGAGGAGTGGACATGAGCGAGCAGGCCGCGGAGGAGAAGACGCCGAGCGGTGCCGGCGACGGCGAGCTGGTGCTGTCGGTGACCGAGCTGGTCGCCGGGTACGACCGGATCGAGGCGCTGCACGGCATCGACATCGAGGTACGCGCCGGCGAGGCGGTGACGCTGATCGGCGCCAACGGTGCCGGCAAGACCACCCTGCTGGGCACGATCGCGGGCCTGCTGAAGGCGTGGCGCGGCCGGATCCAGTTCGCCGGCGAGGACGTCACCCGGTGGTCGGCGGAACGGCGCACCCGCGCCGGGCTCGCCCTGGTACCGGAGGGCCGGCGGGTGTTCGCCGGCCTCACCGTCGAGGAGAACCTGCACCTCGGGGCGTACTCGCGGGCCCGGTCGTCCACCGCCGAGGGGCTCGCCACCGTGTACGAGCTGTTCCCGAAGCTGAAGGACCGCCGCCGGCAACCGGCCGGCACCATGTCCGGCGGCGAGCAGCAGATGCTCGCGATCGGCCGGGCGCTGATGAGCCGGCCCAAGCTGCTGCTGCTGGACGAGCCGTCACTGGGGCTCGCCCCGCTCGCGGTGCGCGAGGTGGCCGACGCGCTGGTCGAGCTGGCCGGCCGGGACACCACGCTGGCGCTGGTCGAGCAGAACGCGCAGGTCGCGTTCCACGTGGCGCAGCGCGGCTACCTGCTGGACCGCGGCCGCGTGGTGACCGCCGGTTCGGTCGACGAGCTGCGCGACGACCCGCGGGTGCACCAGGCGTACCTGGGGCAGCCGGCCCAGTGAACAGCTGCAGAGCGGCGCGGTAGCGGCGCATGTCGGAGTTTCTGACCTTCACCCTGACCGGCCTGGGCACCGGTACCACCTATGCCCTGGTCGGTCTCGGCGTCGCGATGGTCTTCCAGGTCACCGGCGTGATCAACTTCGCGCAGGGCGACTTCGTGATGATCGGCGGGCTGTCGTTCGCCAGCTTCGCCGAGGCCGGCCTGCCGGAGCCGGTCGCCGCGCTGCTCGCCCTGCTGATCACCACCGTGGTCGGCGCGCTGCTCAACCTGCTGGTGATCCGGCCGGCCCGGCGGGCCAACCGGGAACGGCTGGTCATCCTCACCATCGGCGCCTCGATCACCCTGGAGGGCGTCGCGCTGCTGGTGTTCGGCGCCGACTCGCACTTCGCCAGCGCGTTCACCGGCGGTGACCCGATCTCGATCGGCGGTGCGCGACTGCCCCGGCAGTACCTGTGGTGCGCCCTCGCCACGGTGGTCGCGGTCGTGCTGATGTGGCTGTTCCTGACCCGCACGCGGCCCGGTACGGCGATGCGGGCCACCGCGATGGACACCGACGCGGCCCGGCTGATGGGCATCTCGCCGGCCCGGATGAGCCTGCTCGCGTTCACCCTGGCGGCGGCGCTCGGCGCGATCGGCGGCATCGTGTTGACGCCGCTGCAGCCGCCGGACGCGTCGGTCGGCATTCCCTTCGGGCTCAAGGCGTTCACCGCGGCGGTGATCGGCGGGCTGTCGTCGCCGGTCGGCGCGGTGTTCGGCGGGCTGCTGGTGGGCCTGGTCGAGGCGTACGCGACCGGCTACATCAGCAGCGACTACAAGAACACGTTGACCTTCGGGTTGCTGCTGCTGGTGCTGCTGATCCGGCCGACCGGACTGCTGCACCGGGCTTCGGTGGTGCGGGTATGACCGACGACGCACTCGCCGCCGCGGAGGAGCTGGGATGACCGACGACGCGCTCTCCACCGCGGAGGAGCTGGGATGAGCGACGACGCACTCGCCGCCGCGGAGCGGTCGGCGACCAGCGTGCTGCATGCGGTGCTGCGGTCCCGGTGGCTGCGGTACGCGATCTTCCTCGGGGTGCTGGCGCTGGTGCCGGCGGTGTTCACCCGGGTGCCCTTCTACACCATGTCGGTCGGCGTGCTGATGGCGATCCAGGCGATCGCCGCGCTCGGGCTGATCCCGCTGACCGGCCACGCCGGGCAGATCTCGCTGGGGCAGGCGGCGTTCTTCGCGATCAGCGGCTACACCTCGGCGCTGCTGACCACCCGCTGGCACACCAACGCGCTGCTGGCGATGATCGCCGGGATGGCGTTGTCGGCCGCGGTCGCCTACCTCGTCGGTACGTTCATCTTCCGGGCCCAGGGGCAGTACCTGGTGCTCGCCACGCTGTCGTTCGGGCTGCTCGTCAGCTACCTGGCCAACCAGCTGCCGCTCACCGGCGCGGCGGACGGCATCCCCGGCATCCCGGCGCTGGCACCGTTCGGCTTCACCATCTCCGGCGACGTCGACATGTACTACCTCGTCGCGCTGGTGCTGCTGATCGCGGTGATCGTGGTGGACGCGCTGCTGCGCTCGCCGGTCGGCAAGGCGCTGACCGCGCTGGGCGACAGTCCGGTCGCGACGGCCGCGGCGGGAGTGTCCATCGCCGGCCTGCGCCGCAACGCGTTCACGCTGGCCGCGGCGTTGTCCGCGCTCGCCGGCAGCCTGTACGCGCACTGGTCGACGTACATGGATCCCGGCCAGGCCGGCATTCTCAGCTCGGTCCAGCTGCTGATCATCGCCACCATCGGCGGGCAACGGCTGGTCTGGGGGGCCCCGGTGGGCGCCTTCGTGGTGATCACGTTCTCGGAGGCGTCCAAAACCCTGATCCCCAAGGTGATCCCGCAGGCGACCGGCAACTACGAGATCGTGGTGTACGGGATCGCGCTGATCGTCATCCTGCTGTTCCTGCCCCGGGGTGTGGGCGGCGGGCTGATCGGACTGGCCGGGCGACTCGCCCGGGCGGTACGCGGCCGGGAGGCAACCGCGGTGGACTGAACGTCCCACCTCACGGCCGAACCGGACACTCCGAGGAGGAGCACACGTGTTTCAGCTACGGCGTACTGCTGCGGCCCTCAGCTGTGCCGCGCTGGCGGCGGCTGCGGTCGGGCTCAGCGGCTGCGCGGCCGACGAATCGAGCGCGTCGGACAGCAAGGGTGACATCAAGATCGGAGCCAGCCTCGAGCTGTCCGGTCCCACCCAGAGCATCGGCACCGTCTACAAGAAGGCGCTGCAGCTCGAGGTCGCGGACCTCAACAAGAAGGGTGTCCTGAACGGCCGCAAGCTCAAGCTGATCATCAAGGACAACGGCACCGACCCGGCCAAGAACACCACCAACATCAATGACTTCATCAAGAACGAGCACGTCGCAGCGCTGATCGACGGTGGCTGCTCGGCCTGCACGGTGCCGGTGACGAGCGTGGTCGAGAAGGCCAAGGTGCCGATGATCGCGCTCTCCTCGGCCAGCGCCGTGACCGAGCCGGTGGCGCAGCGGCAGTACACGTTCAAGATCTCGCCGAACCCGGCGCAGGACGCCGATGTGCTGATGACGTCGTTGAAGCAGAAGCACATCACCTCGATCGGGCTGCTCAACGTCTCCAACACCTACGGGCAGGACGGCCGCAAGTCGGTGACCGCGCTGGCGAAGAAGAACGGCATCAAGGTGGTCAGCACCCAGTCGTTCGGCCAGGACGACAAGGACATGAGCGCGCAGGCCACGAAGATCAAGAACGCGCACCCGGACGCGGTCGTGATGTGGGCGGTCATGCCGGCCGCCGGTATCGCCGCGAAGAACCTCGAGGACGCCGGGATCAAGGGCAACGAGGTCTACATGGACGCCGGTGCCGGTGCCGAGCTGTTCGTCAAGGGCGCGCAGAGCGCCGCCGAGGGCACCCACATGGTGTTCCCGCAGACGCTCGCGATCAACGACGTCACCTCCACCACGCCGCAGGTCGCCGACCAGAAGCAGTGGTTCAAGGAGTACTCCTCGAAGTACGGGAACTACTCCGGCTTCGCCTCGTTCGCGGCCGACGCGCTGCGGATGATCAAGCAGGCGATCGAGAAGACCCAGGGCACCGACCACACCAAGCTGCGCGACGCCCTGGAGACGATGGGCATCGACGGGCTCTCCGGCCGGATCCAGAACTCGGCGAAGCAGCACTCCGGGCTGCAGGAGTCGGCGCTGGCCGTACTGGAGGTCAAGAACGGCGAGTGGCACCTGAGCAACTGACGCCACCGGCGGACGGCCGGGCGATGCGGCCCCGGGGCGTGCTCCCCGGGGCCGCGCACTGTTCGCCGACCGTGTTTCCGGCCACCCTGCGCAACCGCACTCACGGAACGAAACAGCAGGTCAGCGACGCTTTCCGGTCGCGGGCGAGGTTCGGCGCCGCCGCTGCGGCACGGCCACACCGGTACCCTGCTCGAGACTTGTCGACGGAGCCGAACGGAGGGGCGATGCACGCCGACGGAGGTATCGCCCGGGTCGTGCTGCTGGCCGGGCCGTCCGGCTCCGGCAAGTCGTACGTGGCGCACCGGTGCGGCGTGCCGGTGCTGCCGCTGGACGACTTCTACCTCAACGGCGACGACCCGCGGCTGCCCCGGGTCGGTGACGGGCCGGCGACCGGCCCGCACCCGGCCCCGGTCGACTGGGAGTCGCCGGCCAGCTGGGACGCCACCGCCGCGGTCGCCGCGATCGAGCTGCTGGCCCGCACCGGCTCAGTGGAGGTGCCGCACTACGACATCAGCGTCGACCGGTGCACCGGGTACGAGCGGCTGGAGCTGCGGGGCGCCCGGGTGTTCGTGGCCGAGGGCATCTTCGCCGCGGAGATCGCCGCCGCCTGCCGGGACCGCGGTGTGCTGGCCGCCGCGTACGCGCTGCGCCGGCCCCGGGCCGTCACGTTCTGTCGCCGGCTGGCCCGCGACCTGCGCGAGCACCGCAAGCCGCCGGGGGTGCTGCTGCGCCGTGGGGTGCGGCTCTACCGGGACGAGTCGCGGGTGCTGACCCGGCAGGCGGCGCTGGGCTGCCGGCCGGCGTCGGCCACGGCGGTCCGCCGGACGATCATCGCGGCGGCCCGGCCGGCGACCGACCGGCAGACCGCGCTGTCCTGAGCACGACGGGCCGACCCTCCGTGCCGGCCGGTACGGGCTCCGGACACCTTCCCGTCACCCGCTCGACGTCACGGATCGACGATGGGTGGCCGGCCCGACACCCGCGGTGGCCAGGACCGCGACGTACGTCACCACGCATCGATCGGCACCTATGTCGTGGCGTACGGTCGGCTGCGCGCTGGCCTGCGTGCGCTGTCTTTCGGTTGCGTATCAATCCGACATCCGCGCAGGTCCACCGCTTGACGCCTGGCACGAAGATCATGAAGATCATCGCTGCGCTGCACTGCGGTAGTCGTACGCACGTCGACCCGCCCGACCCGCGGCGGCCACGCACGTTGTGGTCCGGCTGAGCGGTGGCGCGACGGGTTGTGCCGTCTCGGCCCACCCGTTCGATCCCACGAACTGAGCAGGGGGCGAGCAGGTGTCCACGCGACACTGGGTAGCGGCTGGTCTTGCCGCAGTGGTGACACTCTCCGTCGGCACGGGCTGTGCCAAGGAGCAGAGTTCCGGCGGTGACGACAGCTCGCAGATCGTCATCGGGGCCGACCTCGAACTGTCCGGCCCCGCCGCGGTTCAGGGCGAGGCGTACCAGCGGGCGCTCAAGATGGTCCAGGCCGACATCAACAAGACCGGTATCAAGGTCGGCGACAAGACCAAGAAGGTCAAGCTGGTCATCCGGGACAACAAGTCGGATCCGGCCGAGTCGCTGACGGTGGCGAAATCGCTGATCAACAACGACCACGTGGCGGCGATCGTCGGTGCCGGCGCGTCCCCCACCACCATGCCGATGATCCCGGTGGCCGAGAAGGCCAAGATCCCGATGATCTCCATGGGCTCGTCCGGCGCCATCGTCAACCCGGTCCAGAAGTACGTCTTCAAGACGCCGGGCAACACCGACGTCATCGGCAACGTCATGATGAAGGCGTTCGCCAAGAAGAAGATCAAGAAGATCGCCGTGCTGTCGGTGGACAACCCGTACGGTGAGGCCGGGCTGAAGGAGTGGCAGGCCCTCGACAAGGCCGGCAAGATCGACCTGGTCACGAACCAGAAGTTCTCCGACTCGGTCAAGGACCTGAGCGTGCAGGCGACGAAGGTGACCGCCGCGAAGCCGGACGCCGTCGTGGTGTGGGCGATCCCGCCGCAGTCCGGCCTGGCCGCGAAGGCGCTGCGGCAGAAGAAGTTCCCCGGCGACAAGGTGTACTACGACACCGGCGCCGGTTCGGAGCTGTTCGTCAAGGGCGCCGGTGCGGCGTCCGAGGGCTCGTACATGGTGCACTCCCGGGTGCTGGCCGGTAACGAGATCACCGCGACCACCCCGGCCGCGCAGACCGAGAAGAACTTCTTCACCGAGTACTCCGCCAAGTACGGCGGCTTCTCCGGCTTCGCGCCGATGGCCGCCGACGCGCTGAACCTGATCGTCGCCGCGATCAAGAAGGGTGGCTCCGCCGACCCGCAGGACATCCAGAAGTCGCTGGAGAACCTGAGCTACGACGGCGCGTTCGGCACGTACCAGTTCAGCCCGACCAACCACGGCGGGGTCAGTGAGTCCTCGTTGACCGTCCTTCAGGTGAAGAACGGGACGTGGTCTCTCAGCGATCTCGGCTGATGAGCGAACTGCTGCAGTACGTGGTCACCGGTCTCACGACCGGGTCCGCATACGCCCTGGTGGGCCTGGGCATCGCCCTGATCGCCCAGGTCACCGGGGTGATCAACTTTGCTCAGGGTCAGTTCGTGATGCTCGCCGGGCTGCTGTTCGCGGTCCTTCAGGAGCACCGGGTACCGACGGTGCTCGCGGCGCTCGCCGCGCTCGCGGTGACCGTACTGGTCGGGCTGGCCCTGGAGCGGCTGGTGCTGCCGCGGCAGGCCGCCGGGCGTACCGACCAGGCGATCATGCTGACCATCGGCGCCTCGATCGTCATCGAGGGCATCGCGTTCGTGACGATCGGTACCGAACCGAAGTTCGCCCGGCCGTTCACCGCCGGTGAGGCGCTGCGGTTCGGCGGCGCCTCGATGGACCGCCAGTACCTCTGGGTGATCGGCATCGCGGCGCTGGTGATGCTCGCGGTGTGGCTGGTGCTCACGCACACCCGCACCGGCTGGGCGATGCGGGCCACCGCGATGGACCCGGACGCCGCCCGGCTGTCCGGCATCTCGCCGAGCCGGATGTCGCTGCTGGTGTTCCTCGCCGCGGCGGCGCTCGGCGCGATCGGCGGCATCGTGCTGGCCCCGCTGCAGTCGCCGGACGCGAGCGTCGGCATCGGGCTGGGGCTGAAGGGGTTCGCGGCGGCGGTGATCGGCGGGCTGGACCGGCCGGCCGGCGCGGTCGCCGGCGGTCTCGCCGTCGGCGTCGTCGAGGCGCTGGCGAGCGGGTACCTGCCGTCGTCCCAGTCCGGGTTCGCCGACGGCATCGCCTACGCGGTACTGCTGGTGGCACTGATCGCCCGGCCCACCGGGCTGCTGCGCCGAGTCACGGGGGAACGGGTCTGATGGCCGCGACCGACACCGCACCGGCCGAGGCGCCGGGCGGGCTGCTCGACCGGGTGGACGCCAACCGGTTGCTGCGACCGCTGGTCCGGGTGGGCCTGCCGGCCGTGTTGCTGCTGATCGCGCTGCTGCTGATCCCGTTCGTGTTCACCCGGGTGGCGCCGTACACGATGTCGGACGGCGTGCTGCTGGTGCTGCTCGCCACCGCGTCGCTGGGGCTGGTGCCGCTGACCGGGTACGCCGGCCAGGTCTCGCTGGGGCAGGCGGCCTTCTACGGCACCGGCGCCTACACCACGGCGATCCTGACCGTCCGGTACCACCAGAGCCCGCTGCTGGGCATCCTGGTCGGCCTGGTCGTGGCCGGGCTGCTGGCCTGGTTGCTGGGGTTGGCGCTGTTCCGGGCCGCGGGCCACTACCTGACCCTCGCCACGATCGCGGTCGGTCTGGTGCTCGCCGTCGTGGTCAAGCAGTTCGACCTGACCGGCGGCGCCGAGGGAATCTCCGGGCTGCCGGCGCTGTCGCTGGGCGGGCTGGAGTTCTCCGACGACGTGAGCTTCTTCTACCTGGCGGCCGGGGTCCTGGTGGTGGCGAGCCTGGTGGTGCAGCGGGTCTGCCGCTCGCAGCTGGGTACCACCCTGCTGGCGATCTCCGACTCGCCGATCGCGGCGCAGTCGGCCGGGGTGGACCCGGCGCCGCAGAAGCGGTTCGCGTTCGTGCTGGCCGCGGTGGTCAGCGCGCTGGCCGGCTCGCTCTACGCGCTGTGGTCCAGCTTCGTCGACGTGAACACGCTGGACCTGAACCTGTCGCTGCAGCTGCTGATCATCGCCACCGTCGGCGGTCGGCGCAGCGTGTACGGGGCGACGGTCGGCGCGTTCGTCATCGTGTCGCTCGCCCGGTTCGCCAAGGAGTGGCTGCCGGCGGTGTCCAGTCACGCCGGCGGTCAGGTCGAGATCATCGCCTACGGCCTGGCGCTGATCCTGGTACTGCGGCTGCTCCCGCGCGGCATCGTCGGCGCCATCGCGGCGTCGTTGAAGCGTCTGGTGACGCCGACGGCGAAGGCGTCCGAGTAGCGGGGGCGACTCAAGTAGCGAACAAGAGCCGGGAATCGTTGCCGCGCAACGGTTCCCGGCTCGTTCGTCTCAGCGCAGGGTCCAGCTGATCGGCAGGTGCTTGATGCCGTGCTGGAAGTTGGAGCGCAGCCGCTGTGGCTCGCCCGCGGCGCGGACCTCGACCAGCCGGTCCAGCAGCGCGTCGAACATCGCGACCAGTTGTGCCTTGCCCAGCATCGAGCCCAGGCAGTAGTGCGGGCCGTGGCCGAACGACAGGTGGTCGCCGGCCGACCGGCCCACGTCGAACGTGTCCGGATCGTCGAACACCCGCGGGTCCCGGTTCGCCGAGGCGAAGTAGACGACGACCTTGTCACCGGCGGCGATGCGCTGGCCGGCCAGCTCGGTGTCCTCGGTGGCGGTCCGGCGGAAGTGGATCACCGGGGTCCACCAGCGCAGCATCTCGTCGGCGGCGCCGGGCAGCAGCGACCGGTCCGCGGCCAGCCGCTGCCACTGCTCCGGGTGGTGCAGCAGCGCGTACATGCCGCCCGGGATGCCGTTGCGCAGCGTCTCGTTACCGGCCACCGCGAACAGCCAGAACATGTTCTCGAACTCGTCGGTGGACAGCCCGTCGCCGTCCACCTGGGACAGCATCAGGGACATGATGTCCTCGCCCGGCGCGCGCCGCTTCTCGGCCGCCAGCTCGTGCGCGTACGCGTACAGGTCGGGGATGCCGCCGCGGGTGCGCGGGTCGGGCATGGTGCCGTCCGGGCCGGGGCTCGGACGCACCGCGAGCGCCGCCTTCGCCATCGGCGTGGCGCCGGTGGCGTCGGTGAGCGAGATCGCCGCGTACTCCGGGTCCTGGAAGCCGATCACCCGGCTGGCCCAGTCGAACATCAGGTACCGGTCGGTCTGCGGCACGCCGAGCACGTCGGCGAGGGTCCACACCGGCAGGTCGGCGGCGACCTTGGCGAAGTCGGCGGTGCGGTCGGTGGCGCCGTCGATCATCTGGTCGACGATCAGCCGGGCCCGCTCCACGATGCGTTCCCGCAGCCGGTCGACCGCCCGCGGGGTGAACGAGCGGCTCACGATCCGGCGCAGCCGGGAGTGCTCCGGCGGGTCCATGTTCAACATCGACTTCCGCGTGTACGCCAGGTCCTCGGGCGTCGCGGGGTCGCGGATCTGGGTGGCACCCAGTTCGGACGAGAACAGCTGCGGTCGCTTCAGCGCGTACTTGACCTCGGCGTGCCGCCAGACCGCCCAGTACCCGGGGCCGTGCTCGACACCGTCGACCGACCGTTCCGGCACCCAGGACACCGGCGCCGCCTCGCGCAGCCGGGTCAACTCCTCGTACGGCATGCCGGTCTGGTAGGTCTGCGGGTCGTAGATGACCTGCTCGTCGGTTGCCACCGCTGCTCCCTTGCCGCCCCGGGCCGCCCGCCGGGTACTTCCCCGGCACGACCCGGGTGCCACTGATCTTGCGCTCGCGAGCTTGCCAGCCCTGCCGACCGAAGGCAATACGACGGCAATCCCCGCTGGCTCACACCCGCGCTGTCCCGGATCGTCCCGGCCGGCACGCGCGCCTTCCCGGCCGGCCTCGGATCGTCCCGGCCCCGGATCATCCCGGCCGGCCCCGGATCGTCCCGGCGGGCGCGGATCGCGGATCCCCGGCGGGAGCGGGGCCGGCTCGGCCGGCACGCGCGCCGCCGGCCGGATCGGCAGCGGGTCAGCCGCGGACGACCGGGCCGTCGCCGAGCACGCCGTTCAGCCGGCGCGGCAGGCCGAGCGGGTTCGCGTCCCGCAGGGCGGCGGGCAGCAGCGCGTCCGGCACGTCCTGGTACGCCACCGGGCGCAGGAACCGGCGGATCGCGGTGACGCCGACCGAGGTGAACAGCGGCGCCGTGGTCGCCGGCCAGGGGCCGCCGTGGTGCTGCGCCCAGGAGACCGCCACGCCGGTCGGCCAGCCGTTCCACAGCACCCGGCCGGCCCGCTCGGCGAACGCCTCCAGCAGCGCCGCCGGCAGCTCCGGCTCGGTCGCCTCGCCCTGGATGGTGCCGGTGAGGCTGCCCGGCAGCAGCTCGATCGCGCGCAGCAACTCGTCGGCGTCCGCGTACTCGACGATCAGCGAGACCGGGCCGAAGCACTCCCGCAGCAGCTCGTCGGCGTGCGCCACCAGGGTCGGTACGTCGACCGCGAGCAGCGCCGGGTTCGCCCCGAAGCCCGGACCGTCCACGGTGGACGGTGCCAGCAGCGGCCGGACGCCGTCGACCGCGGCGAGCTCCCGCACGCCCGCGTCGTACCCGGCCCGGATCCGCGCGTTGAGCAGCGGCGCGACGGTGGCCGCCCGGCTCGCCTGCACCAGCGCCTCGGTCAGCGCGTGCCCGGTGGGCAGGAACAGCAGCCCCGGCTTGGTGCAGAACTGGCCGCTGCCCATCGTGTACGACCCGACGAAGCCCTTGGCGATCTCGGCGCCGCGCACCGCGACCGCGGCCGGCGTGGCCACCGCCGGGTTCAGCGACCCCAGCTCCCCGTAGAACGGGATCGGATCCGGCCGCGACGACGCCAGGTCGAACAGCGCCCGGCCGCCGCCGAGCGAACCGGTGAAGCCGACCGCGGTGATCGCCGGATGCGTGACCAGCTCCCGGCCGGCCTGCTCCCCGTGCACCACGGCGAACGTCCCGGCCGGCGCGCCGGCCGCGGCGAGCGCCGCGGCGACGACCTCACCGGTACGCACGGACGTGACCGGATGGCTCGGGTGCGCCTTGACCACGACCGGGCAGCCGGCCGCGAGCGCCGACGCGGTGTCGCCGCCGGCCACCGAGAACGCGAACGGGAAGTTGCTCGCCGCGAACACGGCGACCGGCCCGAGCGGCAGCAGCAACCGGCGCAGGTCCGGCCGCGGCGGCGTCGCGCTCGGGTCCGGCAGATCGACCGTCGCCTCGCAGAACGAGCCCTCCTCGACCGCGTCGGCGAACAGCTCCAGCTGCGCCGCGGTCCGGGCCAGCTCGCCCGGCAACCGCGGCGAGCCCAGCGCGGTCTCCGCGTCGGCCAGCTCGATCAGCTCGGCGTCGCGCTCGCGCAGGGCGGTCGCGACCGCGCGCAGCAGCGCGGCCCGCTCCGGCAGGCCCAGCGCGGCCAGCGGGCCGGCCGCCTCGGCCGCCGCCCGGGCGGCCGCGTCGAGGGTCGCCGGATCCGTCGCCGGCACCGGCGACCCCACCTCCGCGCCGGTCCGCGGGTCGTACCCGCGCAGTTCCTCCGCCGCTCGTACGACCTGCTCGGTCACCTGCTGCCTCCCCGACCGTCGGTTCCGTGACCGGCGCACCACCCCGGTACGTCGATGTCGGCACCGACCCTAGTCCGCAACGGCCGAATCGTCCCCACGACCCGTGCCGCGCGGATGGGCCGCGGCACCCGGGGACCGCCGGGTTCGGGAGGCGGCCGGTACCCGGGTCAGGAGCCGTCGCGGCGGATCGCGCGGATCGCCTTCACCAGGACCAGGATCGACAGCACGGCAAACAGTACGGTGAACACAGTGGTACGCATTTCCCCCACCTCGGAATGTCGTCCGCCTCCCCCAAGGCCGGACCCAGCCAGTTCAACACGCTCGTGACCTGCAAAGACACGCAGGTGCGGACAATGAGTGCCGCGCCACTGTCCGCAACCGGAATCGGCCGCCGGGCGTGAAGAACGACCGTGCGGCCACCGCGCCGACGAGCCGCTAGGCTTGCCCCAGGAGCTGGATGCCGGGAGGGGTCAGTGGCCGAAGAGAATGCCCGCAAGCTGGTCGTCATCGACTTCGACGACGCGATGCGCGCCCAGGAGTTCCTGCTGGCCGCGACGCGGCTGGTGAAGGAGGGGCAGCTGACCCTGCACGACGCCGTGTTCGTCAGCCGCGGCACCGACGGCCGGTCCATGGTGCGGGAGACGACCGATCTCACCCCGGGCCGGGGCGCGCTCGGCGGCGCCATGTGGGGCGTGCTGATCGGCACCTTGCTCGGCGGCCCGATCGGCGCGCTGGTCGGCGGCGCCGCCGCCGGCGGTGGCGGCGCGCTGCTCGGCAAGCTGATCGACACCGGCATCAAGGACCACGAGGTCAAGCAGCTGCGGGAGACCGTCCGGCCCGGCACCACCGCGTTGGCGTTGCTGGTCAGCAACGTGTCCACGGCGGCGCTGCAGAGCGAGCTGGAGCGCTTCCCCGGCGCTACGATCATGCAGTCGGAGCTGCCGGAGAGCGCCCTGCACGTGGTGCGCGACGCGCTCGACGCGGCGCCGGCCGAGGTCTCGCACGACCCGAACATCCGGATCGGACTGGACGATCCGCCGCCGGCCGCCATCCCGACCGACCCGAACATCCGCATCGGGCTGGACGAGCCGGCCCGGCCGCCGGCCGACGAACCACCGTCCCGGCCGGTCGCCCCGCAGGACCCGACCGCACCGCCGACCGAGCAGCCGTCCGGCCCGCCGCGCAGCAGCACCGAGCCGAACGGCCCGACCACCCCGGCCTGACCGCACCGGTGCACCGGTCGGGCGACGCCGGTGCACCGACCCCGCCGGGCCGGACGACGTCCGGTGGCGGCTCGACCGTTCCAGGCCGAGCGGCCGCCAGCCGGACGAGGGTGTCAGCTGACCGCGAGGTCGGCGACGAGGATCCGGTGGCTGGTGCCGCCCAACTGGTAGGTGTCGATGTCCCGCGGCCTGACGCCGCGGTCGAGCAGCACGTGGTCCACCGGCGTCGGCGGCACCGGCCACCCGGCGTACGTCGGCTTCAGGCCGGCGCCGACCCCGATCGCCGCGTCGTCGTAGCCGTTGTCCTCCAGCTGCCGGAACGCCTGGTTGTCCTGGGTGGCGTTGAAGTCGCCGAGCAGCAGCTGGCTCCCCGACTCGGTGGTACGCGGCAGCGCCGACAGGTCACGGGTCCAGTCGCCCACGGTGGACCCCAACATCGGCGTACGGGTGTGCACCGAGACGACGTCGAGCGTGGTGTCGCCGACCCGCACGCTGGCCCGGGCCAGCGTCGAGGTGGTACCGGACAGGCTGCTCGCGGTGAGGTTGCCGGCCGAGTACAGCCCGGTGCCGGTGGTCTTGTCCGCCGGCTTGAGCACCTGGCTCGGCAGGTACTTGTCGATCCCGGCCCGGCGCAGCGCACTCACCGCGCCCGGGGTGAGCTCCTGCACCGCGAGCAGGTCGGGCTTGGCCGACGCGATGCGCCGCACCAGGCCGGCCGCGTCCGCGCCGCCCTCGTGCAGGTTCACCGTCATCACCCGCAGCTGGTAGCCCTGGGGTTTGGGCACCGGGCCGACCGCCCACCGCGGCAGCAACGCACCCGCGTACGCGATGGTCACCAGGACCATGAAGATGCCGAGCTTCTTGCGGCCGCCGGCGAACAGGATCAGCATGCCGAGCAGGCTGAGCCCGGTCAGGTACGGCACGAAGACCATCGCCTGCACGAACGGGGTGATCCGGTCCCAGCCGGCCCAGCGCACCACGATGACCACGGTGAGCAGGACGATCAGGACCCAGCCGAGCGCACGCAGCAGCCGCACCGGCTCAGCCGATCAGCTTCGCGTACGCCGGCTTGATCACGTCGTTGATCAACGCCAGCCGCTCGTCGAAGCCGATGAACGCGCTCTTCATCGCGTTGACGGTGAACCACTGCAGGTCGTTCCAGCCGTACCCGAACGCGTCGGCCAGCAGCGCCATCTCCCGCGACATGCTGGTACCGGACATCAACCGGTTGTCGGTGTTGACGGTGACCCGGAACCGCAGGTCGTGCAGCAGCCCGATGGGGTGCTCGGCGATCGAGGCGGCGGCCCCGGTCTGCACGTTCGACGACGGGCACAGCTCCAGCGGGATCCGCTTGTCCCGCAGGTACTGGGCGAGCCGGCCGATGCGGTGCCCGTTCGGGGTGCGGGCGATGTCGTCGACGATCCGCACGCCGTGGCCGAGCCGGTCGGCGCCGCACCACTGGATCGCCTGCCAGATGCTCGGCAGCCCGAACGCCTCGCCGGCGTGGATGGTGAAGTGGAAGTTCTCCCGCTGCAGGTACTCGAAGGCGTCCAGGTGCCGGGTGGGCGGGAAACCGGCCTCGGCGCCGGCGATGTCGAAGCCGACGACGCCCTCGTCCCGGAACTCGACCGCCAGCTCGGCGATCTCCATCGACCGGGCCTGGTGGCGCATCGCGGTGAGCAGGGTGCCGACCCGGATCTGGTGGCCGGCCTCGGCGGCGCGGTGGCTGCCGATCGCAAAGCCGGACAGGACCACCGCCACCACCTCGGACAGGCTCAGCCCGCGGGCGGTGTGCTGCTCCGGCGCGAACCGGACCTCGGCGTACACGACGCCGTCGGCGGCCAGGTCCTCGGCACACTCGGCGGCGACGCGCTGCAGGCCCTCCGCGGTCTGCATCACCGCCACGGTGTGGTCGAACGTCTCCAGGTATCGCTCCAGCGAGCCCGAGTTCGCCGCCTCGACGAACCAGCGACCCAGCTCGTCCGGGTCGGTCGAGGGCAGGTTGTCCGTGTAGCCGATCTCGCCGGCCAGCTCGATGATGGTCGCGGGCCGCAGCCCGCCGTCCAGATGGTCGTGCAGCAGGACCTTGGGTGCCTGCCGGATCTCGTCGATCGTGGGTACTGGTCGTGCCATGTACCGACCCTAGTCGCTCGGTGCGGGCGGCGACATTTCGGCTACCGCGTGGCGGCCGGAGGTCACTCCTTCGACCACCACGCGGGGTCCGGTGTCCGCCGGCCGTTCACCGGACGCCGGCGGCGCCAGCGACGCACCGCTCACCGGGCACCGGCGGCGCGGAGCTGGCCGGCGATCTGCTGCTGCCCGCGGGAGATCGCGTGCCGCAGCGGCGTGACGCCGTCCCGGTCGGCCAGGTTCACGTTCGCACCGTGCCGGATCAGCGACCGCACCACGCGCTGGTGCGCCTCGCCGCCGTCGCCGAGCAGTACCGCCTCCAGCAGCGCGGTCCAGCCCAGGTTGTTGACGTGGTTCACGTCGATGTCGGTACGGGCGAGCACCGCCTCGACGTAGTCGGCGTGGCCGCGCTCGGACGCCGGAATCACCGCGGTCCCGCCGTACCGGTTGACGATCGTGGTGTCCGGCCGGGCCGGCCGCAGCGCGTCGAGCATCGCCACGCTGCCGGTCACCCCGGTCACCAGGAACGGCGTGTCGTGCCGGTCGTCCAGGGCGTCCGGGTCGGCGCCGGCGGCGAGCAGCGCCGTGGCGGCGGCCACGTGGTCGGCCGCGGCGGCCCGCAGCAGCGCGGTACGCCGGTGCGCGTCCCGCACCTCGATCCGGGCGCCGTCGGCGAGCGCGGCGCGCACCCCGTCGGCGTCGCCCCGGCCCGCCGCGGCCAGCAGCGCCGCGTCCGCGGACGGGTTGGGGCTCGCCGCCGGCGACCGGCTCGGCGCACCGGGCCGCGCGGCACCCGACGACGCGGACGGGCTGGTGGTGGGCATGTCGGTTCCTTTCGCCTCGGGGTGGGCGCCCTGGCAGGCCGCGAGCACCAGCGGCACCGCGACCGCCAGGGCGGTCAACGCCCGTACGGCTCGGGGAGCGCCGGCCGACGCTCCCCGGTCCGGGCGCGTCATCGTCCCTGGATGGCGGCGAGCCCGGCGGCCGCGTACTTCTCGTCCAGCGAGCCCTGCGGCGCGCCGCCGACGCCGATGCCGGCGACCGGCGCCCCCTTGACCGTGACCGGTACGCCGCCGGCCAGGAACAGGGTGCCGTCCATGTCCCGCAGGGTCGCCCCCGGCTCGGTGACCCGCTTCGCCAGGTCGGAGGTCTTCGCGTTGAACGACACGGCGGTGAACGCCTTCTCCTGCGACGACGAGCCGGTCTGCGGGCCGGAGCCGTCGCCGTGCAGCTGCACCCGGACGTTGCCGGCGCGGTCCACGACCGTGACCGTGACGTGCTGGCCGTCCTGCTCCGCGGCGTCCAGCGCGGCCTGGGCCGCCCTGGTCGCCGCGTCGACCGTCAGTACCTCGGTCTGCTGGGTGATCGCCGCCCGGCCGCTCCGGACGGTTCGGCGCCGCATCGGCGCCGGTCGGGTGGCTCAGGCCGAGCGCGGTGACCCCGGCGGCCGCGGCCACCCCGACGCCGGCCAGGGCGACCCTGCTGCGGGAGATGCTCTTGATCATCGGACGTGTCCCTTCGGATGCATGCGGTCCCGGCGCCCTCGTGGCGTCCGGGTTGCGATGGGCGGCTCGTCGCCGAGGCGTGGCACCAGGCGCTGCCACGGCGGCTCGGCGCCATTCGGTGCACCCGCCCGGTCGGGCCGGCTGCCGGGCCGGCGACCGGAACCCGTGGGGGGCACCGGGCGGGTGCATCTCCACCATGGCGCCGCGGCGGGGCGGGCGAATCGCGCCGACGATGGGGCTCGACGGCACCGGCCGGCGGCCCCCGATCAACCTTTTGATCGATGCCGGTACCGGCCCCGGCGCTAGCGTGGGTGCGTGACTGGTGAGGGCCACGGCGGTGCCGATCCGACCGGTACCGGCCGGGTCGGGTCCGGTCCGTCCGGATCGACCGACTCCGCGTCGATCGAGGCGCCGGCCTGGCTGCGGCCGGTCATGCACGCCGGCTTCTACCTGCTGCTGGTCGCCTCGGCGACCCGGTTCGTCGGCCATCACGGCTGGCACGGCGCCACCCCGGCGGTGACCGGCCTCGGCGCCGGCCTCGCCGTCGCGTACGCGCTGGGCATGCTGCTGCCCGCCCGCGCGCCCCGGCCGGTACGGGTGGGCTGGCTCGGGCTGGTGGTGCTGCTGTGGGTGGCCCTGGTGGTGGCGGCGCCGAGCTTCGCCAGCTGCGCGGTGCCGCTGTTCTTCGTCGCGTTGCCGGTGCTGTCGGTCCGGGCCACGATCGCGCTCGCCGCGGTGCTCACCGCGGTGGTGATCGTGGCGCAGGTACGGCTGGGCGCGGCGGTGGAGCCGAGCCTGTTCCTGACCCCGGTGGCGATCGCCGGCGTGACCGTCGCCGGGTACGCCGCGCTCGCCGCGCAGACCCGCCGGCAGCGCCGGCTGATCGCCGAGCTGGTCGCCACCCGGGACGCGCTCGCCACCGCCGAACGCACCGCCGGCGTGCTCGCCGAGCGGGGCCGGCTGGCCCGGGAGATCCACGACAGCCTGGCGCAGGGCTTCTCCAGTACCCGGATGCTGCTGCAGGCCGCGCAGCGGGCGTGGGAGTCGGATCCGGTCGCCGCCCGCGGGCACGTGGCGCGGGCCGAGGCGGCCACCGCGGACAACCTGGCGCAGGCGCGCCGGGTGATCAACGACCTGACGCCGCCGGAGTTGGCCGGCGCCCGCCCGCTGCCGGAGGCGCTGCGCGAGCTGGCCGACCGCGCCGACGCCGACCTCACCGTGACGGTACGGGTGGACGGCACGCCCGGGCCGGTCGCACCGCCGGTGGCCGCGGCGCTGCTGCGGATCGCGCAGGGTGCCCTCGCCAACGTCCGGGAGCACGCGCACGCGCGCACCGCGGTGCTTACGCTGTCCTATGTGGACAACGGCATCGCGCTCGACGTGTACGACGACGGGGTCGGCTTCGAGCCGTCGCGGGTCCGGCCGGACGGGGTGCGCGGCAACGGGTTGCGGCTGGCGGCCGACCGGCTCGCCGAGCTCGGCGGCACCCTGGCGGTGGAGAGCGAGCCCGGCCGGGGCACCGTGATCGCCGCCGCCGTACCGGACGCACGATGATCCGGGTACTGCTGGTCGACGACCATCCGGTGGTGCGTGCCGGCATCGTCGCGCTGCTCGGCGGCGTGGCCGACCTGGAGGTGGTCGGCGAGGCGTCCACCGGGGCGGAGGCGCTGTCGCTGGCCGCCGCGCTGGCCCCGGACGTGGTGCTGGTCGACCTGGCGCTGGGCAGCGGGATCGACGGGGTCGAGGTGATCCGCCGGCTCCCGGACGGCACCAACACCCTGGTGCTCACCACGTACGACTCGGACGCCGACCTGGATCGCGCGGTGTCCGCCGGCGCCAACGGGTACCTGCTCAAGGCCGGCCCGCCGGACGACCTGTACCAGGCGATCCGGACCGTCGCCGCCGGCGGCACCGCGCTCGCCCCCGCGGTGGCGAACCGGTTGATGCGCCGGCTGCGCGACCCCGGTACCGCGCTGTCGGACCGGGAGACCGACATCCTGCAGCTGGTCGCCGAGGGGCTGGCCAACCGGGACATCGCGGCCCGGCTCTACCTGAGCGAGGCGACGGTCAAGACACACCTGGTGCACGTGTTCGGCAAGCTCGGCGTCGACAGCCGTACCGCGGCGGTCGCCGAAGCGGTCCGCCGCCGCCTGATCCGCCTGGACTGACGCGCCCCGCGAAGCGACCGATCGCACGCCGGGCGGCGACGCGGGTAGCGGGTCAGACCGAGAGGTCGACGTCGTCCCAGTTCGGCGGGTCGTCGTGGTACGGGCCGCGCAGCACCACCGCCCACTCCAGCGCCCAGCGGCGGGCACCGATCGCGACCGGCGGTACCGGTCCCGGCGTCGGGTCGCCGTGCCGCTCGCCCTCCTGGTACGCCCAGTCCAGGCAGCAGTACAGGTCGAGCAGCGCGGCGGCCTCGGCCGGGTCGCGCCGCGTCGGGGGCAGCCGGGTCAGCCAGCCGTCGAACGCGGCCGGGTCGGCCCACGGGTCGGGCAGCAGGATCTCCAGCCGCCCCGACCGGGGCAGCAGCGGATCCAGGTCGTCGGCGAGGCCAAGTACCCAGACCAGCCCGTGCAGCGTGTCGCGTTGCAGGTCGACCAGTGCCGGGTCGCCGACCCGGCCGGCGATGTAGCGCCACTCCCGCCGGCTGACCCGGTCCAGCAGCCGGGCCTCCCGCAGCCAGCGCATCGCGCCGCGCCGCGGCAACCCGTCGTGCACCGCCAGCAGCACGGTGAGGATCGCGGCCCGGCAGCCGAGTTCGCGCCGCGGTCGGATCGCCACCCGGTCGCCCGGATCCCAGATCAGCGGGTACTGCGGGGGCGGCAGCCGGACGCCGAGCCGGCTCAGCTCGTCGAGCGTGCCCCGCCGTACCTCGGTCGGGTCCGGGGCGAGCGCCATCCGGTCCAGGATCGAGCCGTCCACGCCCCCGTCACCTCCTGCGTCGTGCCGGGTCGGCGAGACCCGAAATCAACCTCTCGGTGATCAACGCGGCACGCAGCGTTTGATGACGCGGGTGAGCAGTGGAGTGCCCTTATCGGTGGACCTCGCCGGGCGGCCCGTCGCCGGCGCCGCCCGGGGCCGGCGCGATCAGGCGCGGTGGGCCAGGTCCGGAGCGAACGCCGGCAGGCAGACCGCGACGTACTCGGCGCCCTCGGTCGTGGTGTACCGGATGGTCTCGCCGGCGCGCGCGATCACCGCCTGGCCGGCCGCCACCTCGATCACCCCGCCGTCGTGTTCCACCCGGAGCAGACCCCGCAGCACGACCGTGTACTCGTCGAAGTCCGGGGTCTGCGCCGGCTCGTCCCAGCCGGCCGGGGCGATCATGTGGGCCACCGACACCGCCTCGGTGCCGCTGTTGACGCGTCCCACGTACTCCTTGATCACCTTGCCGCCGGGCACCGGGATCTGGGTCGGTGTGCTGATCAGTTCAGGCATGTGCCGAGCCTAGGAGGTCCGCCCGGAACGCCCGCCGGCGACCGGACCGACCGCGGCCGGTCACGGGGTCTGGTTGCGCTCGCGCACGATCCCGGCGATCTGCTCGACCACGTTGTCCTGCACCGCCTGGTGGGTGATGTCGCGCTCGGCAAGCAGCCGGGCCGCGACCGACGGGTCGTCGTCCGGGCCGGCGGCGAGCAGGCCGAGCAGCAGGTGCTCGGTACCGATGTAGTTGTGGTTCAGGCGGATCGCCTCGTTCATCGCGCCGGTGAGCGCGGCCATCGCCTTCGGCGTGAACCGCGGCTTGCCCTGTACCGGGCTCGCCGGGCCGAGCGCCGCGGTCGCCGCGTCCCGGATCTCCGCGAGCGGTCCGCCGACCGCGTCGAGCGCGATCGCCGCGACGCTCTGGGCGTCCGCGCACAGCGCCAGCAGGATGTGCTCGGTGCCCATGTAGCTGTGCCGGTGCTCGATCGCGATCGCCTCGGTACCGGTCATCACGTGCCGGGCGCGGGCGGTGAAGCGCGAGAAGTCGGGTGAGAAGCGCTTCTGCGCGGCCTGCTTGCTCACCCCGCCGAGCGCCTGCCCGATCTGCGCCCAGGAGACACCGGACACCCGCGCGGTGTCGACGAAGTGACCGATGAGCTGGTCGCCGAGCGCGCTGAGCTCGCCGGCGCGACGGGCCGCGCTGGCGAGCCGCTCCACGGGATCGTCGGTGGTGGAGTTGACCTGGTCGATGAGTGCCCCCAGGGACACGATGACGTCTGCCATGCGTCAACCATAAGTTGACGCATGGCAGATCGTCAACCGGTCGTTGACGTCAACCGTCAGCTGACCCGATCCAGGACCAGCGGCCGGCGCGGCGGGGCCGCGTCGGCGACCGTGATCGCGCCCCGCAAGTCGTCCAGCGCCGGCGCGATCCGGGCCGGATCGTCGGCCCGCAACTCCGCCAGCACGTCGCCGCGCTCCACCCACTCGCCCGGCTTGCGGTGCAGCAGCACCCCGGCCGCCGCCGACACCGGGTCCTCCTTGCGGGCCCGGCCGGCACCCGCCCGCCACGCCGCGATGCCCACCCCGTACGCGTCCATCGTGGCCACCACGCCGGCCCGGTCGGCGCGCAGCAGCTCGGTCTCCGCCGCGGTCGGCAGCGGCGCGTCCGGGTCGCCGCCCTGCGCCCACACCATCGCGCGCCACGAGTCCATCGCCGTACCGTTCGCCAGCGCCGCCTCCGGGTCGACATCCGGCCGACCCGCCGCGGCGAGCATCTCCCGGGCCAGCGCCAGCGTCAGCTCCACCACGTCGGCCGGACCGCCACCGGCCAGCACCTGTACCGACTCCGCCACCTCGATGCCGTTGCCCACCGCGAGGCCCAGCGGGGTGGCCATGTCGGTGAGCAACGCGACGGTACGCACCCTGTGCGCGCCACCGAGCTCCACCATCGTGCGGGCCAGCTCGCGGGCCGAGTCGGCGTCCTTCATGAACGCGCCCGAGCCGACCTTGACGTCCAGTACCAGCGCGTCGGTGCCCTCGGCGATCTTCTTGCTCATGATCGAGCTGGCGATCAGCGGGATCGACTCGACGGTGCCGGTGACGTCGCGCAGCGCGTACAGCTTGCGGTCGGCCGGGGCGAGCGCGTCGGAAGCGGCGCACACCGAGGCGCCGACCTCGCGCAGCTGGCCGACGAACTCCTCGGTGGACAGCCGGACCCGGAAACCCGGGATCGCCTCCAGCTTGTCCAGAGTGCCGCCGGTGTGGCCGAGGCCGCGCCCGGACAGCTGCGGTACCGCCACGCCGAAGCTCGCGACCAGCGGAGCCAGCGGCAGCGTGATCTTGTCGCCGACGCCGCCGGTGGAGTGCTTGTCGACGGTCGGTCGCTGCGCGCCGGACAGGTCCAGCCGCTCACCGGAGGCGATCATCGCCGCGGTCCACCGGGCGATCTCGGCGCCGGTCATGCCGTTCAGCAGGATCGCCATCGCGAGCGCCGACATCTGCTCCTCGGCGACCTCGCCCGCGGTGTACGCGCCGATCACCCAGTCGATCGCCGCGTCGGACAGCACCTGCCCGTCCCGCTTCGCCCGAATCACATCGACCGCAGCAAAACCCATCGTCTCCCCCTCGTGTCCCGTCGTCGGGTCGGCCCGGCGTACCGGCCGGGTCAGCCCGGTGTGCCGGACGACAGGTCGGTGACGTCGAACGCGTGCGGCAGCAGCTCCGCCATCGGGATCGGCGCCGGGTCGGCGTCGACCAGACAGGTCGGCCCGCCCTGCTCCCACAGCAACTGCCGGCACCGGCCGCAGGGCATCAGCGCCGCACCGCGACTGTCCACACAGGACAGCGCCACCAGCCGGCCGCCGCCGGTGGCGTGCAGCGCCGACACCACCCCGCACTCCGCGCACAGCACCACGCCGTACGCGGCGTTCTCGACGTTGCAGCCGGTCACCACGCGGCCGTCGTCGGTCAACCCGGCCGCACCGACCGGGTACCTCGAGTACGGCACGTACGCGCGCGTCATCACCTCGCGCGCCGACGCCCGCAGCGCCGCCCAGTCCACGCCCGGCTCGCGTCGCCCGGCCCCGTCTTCCATGTCAGCTCTTCACGTACGGTTTGCCGTCCGCGGACGGCGCGCGCACCTTGCCGACCAACCCGGCCACCGCGAGGATCGTCGCGATGTACGGCAGCATCGTCAGGAACTGCGACGGGATCACGCTGTTCATCGACGTCAGGTAGCTCTGCAGCGCGTCGGCGAAGCCGAACAGCAGGGCGCCGGCGAGCGCGCCGGTCGGGCTCCACCGGCCGAAGATCAGCGCCGCCAGCGCGATGAACCCGCGCCCGGCCGACATGTCCTTGCCGAACTGGCCGACCGAGCCGATGGTCAGCGCGGCGCCACCGACACCGGCGATCAGGCCGCCGATGATCACGTTGCGGTACCGGACCAGCCGGACCCGGATGCCCAGGGTGTCGGCCGCGGTCGGGTGCTCGCCGACCGCCCTGGTCCGCAGGCCCCAGCGGGTCTTGTTCAGCGCCAGCGTGACGATCACGACGAGCACGATCGCCAGGTACGTGATGATCGTGTTCTGGAACAGCACCGGGCCGATCACCGGGATGTCGGCGAGCAGCGGGATCTTGAGCTGGCCGAAGATCGGCGGCGTGTTGTACGCGGCGGAGTTCGGCTGCATGAACCGGTCGTACAGGTAGCCGGTGACGCCCATCGCGAACACGTTGAGCACCACGCCCAGCACCACCTGGTCGACCAGGTAGCGGATCGCCAGTACGGCGAGGATCGCGCCGATCAGCCCGCCACCCAGCGCGGCCGCGACCAGGCCCACCCAGGCGCTGGCGAAGATCGAACCGAACAGCGCGCCGCAGAACGCACCGGTCAGCAACTGTCCCTCGATCGCCACGTTGATCACGCCGGACCGCTCGCCGAGCACGCCGGCCAGCGAGCCGAGGATCAGCGGCACCGCGAGGTAGAGCGTCTGCTGGGCCAGGCCGACCAGCGGCAGGAAGTGGCCGGCGATCTGCCAGCACAGGAACGACAGCACGAACGCGGTCACCGCGACCGCGGTCGACGCGCCGAACCGCCGCTTCAGGTACCCGCCCAGCATGCCGGCGCCGACCAGCACGCACACCACGCCGAACGCGACCGCGAACACCCGCGCGGGCAGGTCGATGCCGGCGCCGTTGGACCGCACCGACAGGGTGAAGCGCGCCGTCTCGTGTGCCGGGGTGGCCAGGCCGAACACCACCGCCGCGAACACGCCGGCGAGCAGGTAGACCAGCCCCGCCTTCCGCGACCGGGTCCAGTACCCGTGCACCGCGACGGACTCCGCCACGGCGTCGGAGAGGACCGCCTGTCCTGGGCCGACCATCAGCCGTTCCACCCCTTCGCCAGATTCTGTCCGATCGTGCCGACCCGCTGCGCCCGCAGCCGGAACACCGCCTTCACCAGCGCCGGCGCCGCCACGAAGATGACGATCAACGACTGGATGATCGTCGAGACCTCCAGCGGGATCTGCGAGGTCACCTGCATCTGCGACGCGCCGGCCTGCAGCGCGCCGAACAGCAGCCCGGCCAGTACGGTCCCGACCGGCTTGCCGCGGCCCAGCAGCGCCACGGTGATGCCGTCGAAGCCGATGTTGCCGACCACCGACGGGGTGATCGAGTTCGGCGTGTTGCCCAAAACGATGGCCGCGCCGCCGAGCCCGGCCAGCGCGCCGGCGAAGATCATCACCAGCAGGTAGGTGCGGTCGATGTTGATCCCGGCGGTACGGGAGGCGTTCGGGTTCGAGCCGACCGCCCGGAACTCGAAGCCGAGGGTGGAGCGCCGCAACAGCCAGGACACCCCGATCGCGGCCGCGACCACCAGGATGATCGCCAGGTTCGCCCGCAGCCCGCTGCCGAACAGGTGCGGCAGCTGCGCGTTGTCCACCACCGGCTTGCTGATCGGGTCGTTGCGGCCCGGCTGCTGGATCCCGTGCTGGACCACCAGCCAGGTCACGAAGCTCGGCGCGGCGATGTAGTTGAGCATGATCGTGGTGATCACCTCGTGCGCGCCGAACTTGGCCTTCAACCAGCCGGCGATCAGGCCCCAGATGCTGCCGCCGAGCAGGCCGCCGAGCACCGCCGCGATCACGCCGATCACCGGCGGCCAGGGCAGTACGAAACCGACCAGGCCGGCGCCGATCGCGCCCATCATCGCCTGGCCCTGCGCGCCGATGTTGAACATGCCGGCCCGGAACGCCAGGCCGACCGCGAGGCCGGTACCGATCAGCGGCGCCGCGTAGGTCAGCGTCTCCGAGATCGGCGTCAGCACCTGGGTCCAGCTCGCCATCCCCCACCAGGCGTAGTTCAGCGTCTCCGGGTCGACGATCGAGCCGGTGAACAGCGCCGCGTACGCGGTGGAGACCGCCTGCCACGCCGCCGAGAAGGTGTCGCCCGGCCGGCTGAAGAAGTACTGCATGGAGTCCAGCACCTGCTGGTCGGACAGCGCGATGACCAGCGCACCGACCACCAGCGCCAGGACGACCGCGAGCACCGTGACGGTGGCGGTGTTCGCCGTGGTCAGCGCGTCGATGACGATCGCGGTACGGGTGCGCCGCGGGTCACCGGCCTTCCCGTCCCGCGCTTTCGGCGTGCCGCCCTTCCCGTCCTGTGCCTTCGGCGTGCCGCCCGTCGGCTTCGCGTCGGGGTCGCCGGCCCGGCTCGCCGGAGTGGGCTGACCGGTCGGCTCGTCGTCGCGGCCCGGGGTGTGCCCCGCCGCGCCGGAGTCGTCCGCCGGCTTCTCGTCGTCGCTACTCATCGCCGTCCTCCGCGGCCGACCCGTCACCGGCGGTCTCCTCGGTCACGCCGGCCATCAGCAGGCCGATCCGTTCCCGTGGCGTGTCCGGAGCCACCACCGCAAGCACCTTCCCCCGGTACATCACCGCGATCCGGTCGGCCAGGCCGAGAATCTCGTCCAGTTCGCTGGAGACCAGCAGCACGCCGGCGCCGTTGTCGCGTTCGGCGACGATCCGGGCGTGGATGAACTCGGTCGAGCCGACGTCCACCCCGCGGGTCGGCTGCGCCGCCACCAGCAGCGACAGCGGGCGCGACATCTCCCGCGCCACCACCACCTTCTGCTGGTTGCCGCCGGACAGGGTGCCGGCCGGCGTCGCCTGCGAGGAGGTACGGATGTCGAACTCGTCGATCAGCTCGCGGGCCGAGTCGCGGATCGCGGTCGGCTTCAGCGACAGGCCCCGACCGAACGGGGCGCTCCGGTACCGGTCCAGCACCAGGTTCTCGCCCACGGAGAAGTCGGCGACCAGCCCGTCGTGGCCCCGGTCGGCCGGCACGTACCCGACCCCGCTGGCCAGCACCGCCGCGGTACTGGCGGCCACGTGCCGGGCCGACGACAGCACCGGCCGACCGTCCAGCTCGACCGCGCCGCCGATCGCCGGCCGCAGCCCCATGATCGCCTCGACCAGCTCGGTCTGCCCGTTGCCCTCCACCCCAGCGACGCCGAGGATCTCGCCGCGGTGCACGGTCAGGTCGATCGCGTCGACCGCCCGGTGCCCGCGGTCGTCGGCCACCGACAGCCCGTCGACCCGCAGCACCGGATCGCCGGGTGTCGCCGGCTCCTTGTCCACGGTGAGCTTCACGTTGCGGCCGACCATCAGCGCGGCCAGCTCGTCCTCGGACGCGGACGGCTCGGCGGTACCGACCACCCGGCCCCGGCGCACCACGGTGATCCGGTCCGCGATGGCCTTGACTTCCTTCAGCTTGTGCGTGATGAACACGATCGACTTGCCGGCCGCCTTCAGCGACCGCATCACGGTGAGCAGGTCGTCGATCTCCTGCGGGGTCAGTACCGCGGTGGGCTCGTCCAGGATCAGCAGGTCGGCCTCGCGGACCAGCGCCTTGATGATCTCGACCCGCTGCTGGATGCCGACCGGCAGGTTCGCCACCAGCTCGTCCGGATCGACCCGCAGCCGGTACTCCTCGGACACGGCGGCCACGTCGCGCCGGGCCCGGCGGCGGTCCAGCCAGCCGAACGCGCTGGTGCGCTCGGCACCGAGCATGACGTTCTCCGCCACGGTGAACACCGGAACCAGCATGAAGTGCTGGTGCACCATGCCGATGCCGGCGTTGATCGCGTCCCGCGGCGAGGCGAACTTCCGCGGTACGTCGTCGACGACGATCTCGCCCTCGTCCGGGTCGAGCAACCCGTAGAGGACGTTCATCAGCGTCGACTTGCCCGCGCCGTTCTCCCCGAGCAGCGCGTGGATCTCGCCCGGCTCCACCGTGAGGTCGATGCGGTCGTTCGCGACCAGGTCACCGAACCGCTTGGTGATGCCCCGCAGTTCGAGTTTCAGCGTCCCGCCCCTTCTCTGCCGGCTCGGCGGACGACAGCGCACCGAGCCGTAGGTGACGCCTCGGCGGCGGTACGGCAGGTGCTGCCGTACCGCCGCCGGGCGGCGCCGGAGGTCGCGGACCGGGATCGGCGGGTGGCCGAACGGTCCGCGCCGCTCCTGTTACTTGGGCTGCGCCCCGGAGGTGATCGTGATCTTGCCGGCCTTGATGTCCGCGCCGACCTGGGTCACGTCCTTCTGCAGCGCCGCCGGCACCTTGGACTCCCAGTCGTGGTACGGGGCCAGGCCGACACCGTCGTTGCTCAGGTCACCGATGTAGCTGCCGGTCAGCGCCTTGCCCTGCTGACCGCCCTCGACCGCCTTCTGCACCGCGGCCGCGATGCCCTTGGTCACCGAGGTCAGGAACGTGGAGCAGTAGTTCTTCGCGCTGACGCAGCCGTCGAAGTCGACGAAGATGGTGGACTGCTTGCCGCCGCTCTTGACCGTCGTCGCCGCCGTGCCCAGCGCGGTACCGCCGGCCACCGGCAGGATGATGTCGGCGCCCTGCGAGATGAACGTCTTCGTCAGCGACTGACCCTTGTTCTGGTCGGTGAAGCTGTTCGCGAACACGCCCTTCTTGGACTTCTCGTTCCACCCCAGGACCTGCACGTTCTTGTGCTTGGCCTTGTTGTAGTACTGGACGCCCTCCCAGAAGCCGTCCATGTAGATCGTCACCGGCGGGATGTTCACGCCGCCGTAGGTGGCGACCTTGCCGGTCTTGCTCATGCCGGCCGCGAGGTAACCCGCCTGGAACGCCGGCTGCGCGGTGTTGAACTGCATCGAGTAGACGTTCGGCAGGTCGACCGAGGCGTCGATGATGGCGAACTTCTGCTTCGGGTTGGCCTTCGCCACCTTGGTCAGCGCGTCCGACATCAGACCGCCGACGCCGATCACCAGGTCGCACTTGGCGTTGACGAACTTCGTCAGGTTCGGCTCGTAGTCCTGCTCGCTGGAGGACTGCGTGTTCTGGATCGCGACCTTGCTGTCGTCCTTCTTCGCGTCCTGCATGCCCTGCCAGGCCGACGCGTTGAACGAGTGGTCGTCGATGCCACCGGTGTCGGTGACCATGCATGCCTTGTACTGGCCGCCGCTGCCGCTGCCGCCGTCGGCCTTCTTCTCCGGCGGCTTGCCACAGCCTGCGGCCAGGGCGAGCGAGAGCCCTCCGACCGCGAGCACCGTGACGAGCCGCACCCCACGCACCCGGCGCAAGACGGTCTCCTTCCGCACCAGCCACCGCTCCGCTGCGGTGGCGTTACCGGTGGGCAGCGTAGTCGTAGCGGACACGCCGCATCGGCGCGGCCTGGCACCCCGGTACCGAGCCGTGACCTGCCCGGACGACAGCGGCCCGGAAGGTCACCTTCGGGCCAGCCAGATCAATGTGTATGTATCTTTCCAGCCTTTTCGTTCGCACCGGCCCGGGCGGCGGCGCGAAACGCCAGCCAGCCGCGCACGCCGAGCACCGCGATGGCGGTACCGAACAGTACGGATGTGGCGATCAGCAGCACGTGCACCCACAGGAACGCGGTCGGCGAACCGTGCTGCCAGGCCCGGTCGTCCTGCCAGACCGCGAGCGCGAACCGGGGCCAGATGATCCAGGTCCACCCGCCGAAGGCGATCAGCAGCGTGGAGGTCAGTCGGGACAGCTTCACCGGGCCAGTATCGCCGCCCTTCTACCGCCCGTCGAAGCCGCCCCGACACGCCGCGAAAAAGACCTTGGCGACCAGCGCGTCGCGGGCGTACTGTTCGAGCCACGTGGGAAAGGAGGTGGTCCGATACATGTGTGGTAAACGGACTCGCGAGGTGGTTGTCCGCTAGGCCGCCGTTCGGACGACTGGAATTGCCGACCCGGCAGCCCCGATGTCAAACACGACGTCGGCGACCGTGGCGGCCGGCGAATCCCAGGCAACCATCCGGCCCATGGGTCCCAGGCTTTGTCCACCTGGGCCTTCCATCTGGAAGGAAGCACCCATGGGTCGCTTCATGTTCGGCCGACGGCCCCGAGGCGGTAGCCCGCCCGGGGCCGTCGCGCTGCCCGGTAGCGTCACTCATGGTTCCCCTGCGGTAGCTGAGTGATTTCACCAGGCATATCAGACACAACCCGTGCAAGCCGGTCGGTATCCCTACGCTGCGGTCACCGACTCGCAGAAAGGCACGGACATGATCCGTCAAGCCACGATCACCATGGCCGCCGGGGCGCTGACCGCCGGCGTGCTCAGCGCGCTCGCCCCCGCTGCCGCCGCCCAGGCGACCACCCATCGTCCAGACACGATCTTCTCCCAGTGCCAGTACACGGTCGTCGTCGACCGGGCCGCGGTGTACGCGGACGCGGACGTCGACAGCCGGGTGGTCGAGTGGGAGCCCCAGGGCGCCACCGGCTACGCGCCGGACGGGTACCTGGTCGGCGACGGCGCCAACTTCGAGTCCGTCTTCGCCGGCTACGTGAAGCTCTCCGACCTGCAGAAGCACGACTGCATCTACTGACAGCCGCCAGCCCTACCGGCACGGTCACCGGCAACTGCCGGCACGGTCACCGGTCCTGGCGACCGCCGACCCCGCCGTACCGGCGACCAGCAGCCTGCCGAGCCGGCGAGCGCCGGCCCCGCCCGGCACGACCGTCACCGGGTCGGACACCGGCGCGCCCCGGCCGGTCCCGGCGATCCCGGGACCGGCCGGGGACGGCACCGCCGGTCAGGCGGCGTTCGGCGCCGCCAGCGGCAGGCGGCGGCGCGGCCGGGCCCTCCCGACCAGCAGCAGGACCAGCCCCAACACCGCCCAGCCGGCCAGTACCGCGAGGGGTGTGGCCGCACCGGCCGAGTCGAAGTAGACCACCGAGCGCAGCAGCGTGCCGCCGGCGCCGGGCGGTAGGTACTGGCCGACGGCGCCCCACCCGGTCGGCAGCAGCGCCGGCGCCGAGGTCAGCCCGGCCAGCGGGATCCCGACGACGAACAGCACGGCCACCCCGAGGCCGGCGCCGGGCGCGCCGAGCAGCGCGACCAGCCCGGCCATACTGCCGGCCACGGACAGCGCCAGGAGCCCGACGACGGCGGCGTTGAGCAGGTAGTCGCCCGGCACCGCACCCAGCGCGTACTGCCCGATCGCCATCGACGCCAGCCCGGCGAGCACGGCGAACAGCAGCACCCCGACGAGCCGCAGCCACCGGGAGGAGATCGCCAGCCCGAGCAGGATGCCGGCCAGCATGCTGGTCATCACCAGCGGCAGGATGCCGATCGACAGCACGACGCCGTTCGGGTCGTCGGAGTCGGTCGGTACCACGTCGGTGACCGTGACGTGCGCGCCGGTGCGCTGCTCGGCGGCCTGGGCGACCTGCCGCAGCAGCGTCGCGATCTGCGGCGACGCGGCCGACGCCACGTGCAGCCGCACCCCGCCGGGGCCGATCAGGAACGCCCCGTACGCGTCCCGCTGGCGCAGCGCGCGGTCGGCCGCGGCGCTGCTCGCGACGGTGTCGACGTCGAACGCGCCGGGCTTGGCGGTGGCGAGCTGGCCGGCCAGCTGGTGCGCGGCGGGTGCCGGGCCGGCCACGACGATCGGCAGGTCGCGGGGGGCGCTGTGCAGCGCCGGCCAGGCGAACATGGTGAGCAGCGCAGCCTGCACGGCGACGACGGCCAGCACGATGCCGACCAGTGGGCCGACGGTGCGCCGGCGGGCGGTGTCGGGCGCCTCGGTACCGGATTCGACGGTGCGGATGTTCATGACCGCTCCAAAAAACGAATGGTCGTTCTCCTTTAGTCCCAGGGTGCGCCGCACGGGTCGCGGTTGTCAAGAACGAACATTCGTTTTATTGTGGCGGCATGCCCCGGGTCTCCGCGGAACACCGCACCGCGCGGCGACGCCAGATCCTCGACGCCGCCCGCCGCTGCTTCGACCGCAACGGGTTCCACCGCACCTCGATGCAGCACATCCTGGCCGAGTCCGGGCTGTCCGCCGGCGCCGTCTACGGCTACTTCCGCAGCAAGGACGAGATCATGACCGCGATCGCCGGCGAGACGATCGGCCAGGTCCTCGCCGGGGTCGGGGCGAGCCTGACCGCCGATCCGCCCCCGCCGGTCCCGCAGCTGCTCGACAGCGTCCTCACCGAGGTCGACCGGCACGTCGGTGAGGGCGGCATCCTGCGGCTCGCGGTCCAGGTGTGGGGCGAGTCGATGCACGACGCGACGATGTCCGAGTTCGTCGCCAGCACGTACGAGCGGCTGCGGGCGCTGTTCGTCGGCTACGCGCAACGGGCCACGGCGGCCGGGGTGCTGCCCGCCGGTACCGATCCGGAGCAGGCCGGCGCGGCGCTGTTCGGGCTGGTCCCCGGCTACATCCTGCAGCGGGTGCTGATCGGCGGGCCGGAGCGGCCGGACTACCTCGCCGGGGTCCGGGCGCTCCTGTCCAGCGCGGAGTGACAGGCCCGCTCAGGGTGGCCCGCCGCAGTCCGGCCCGCAACGGCGCCCCCCTCGACAGACCTCCGCCAGCCAGGCGGTCAGGCGGTCAGGGCGAAGTCCCGGCGGGGGCGCCAGCGACTGTCGCCGTTGTGCACGAACAGCCGGAACCCGACCACGTCGAACCGCACCTCGAAGCCGGCCAGGTCGGCGAACACCTGGTCCAACGCCGGCTGCGACACGTCCTGCGCCACCGTGATGTGCGGGTGGTACGGGTACTTGATGTCGCGCTCGAGCGGGCCGGACCGCACGTCGGCGGCGAGCCGCTCGCACTCGCTGATGCCGGCCGCGACCGCGACGAACACCACGTCGGTGATCGGCCGGAACGTACCGGTGCCGCGCAGCAGCAGGCTGAACCCGGCGTGCCGGTCGGCCACCTCGGCCAGGTGCCGCTCGACCGTCGGCTCGGCGTCGTCGTCGATCTCGGTCGGCGGCAGCAGGGTCAGATGGGTCGGGACGTACTCGGCCTGGGGGTCGCCGGCCTGGGCCCGGCACCTGTTCAGATAGCTGCCCCAGGGTTCGGGAACGTCGATCGCCACCCCGATGACCCGCATCGCGCCTCCAGCAAAAGACCGTGTCACACCACGCCCGACGGCGCCACGCCGGCGAGCGCACCTCCTGCCTCCGAGGTCCCGCGAGGCAGACCCTAACCGGCCGGTACGCCTGTCGTACAGCCCGGCCTCGGGTGTGGGCCACCGGCGCACCGCGAGAACTGGCCGGCCGCCGGCGGTCTCGCTACCCCGCGGCGGGCAGGAACCCGACCCGGTCGTACACCTGGCGCAGCGTGGCGTCAGCCAGCATCCGCGCCTTCTCCGCGCCGACCGCGAGGATCTTGTCCAGCTCCGCCGGGTCGTCCAGGTACGCCTGGGTACGCTCCCGGATCGGGGTGGTGAAGTCGGCCACCACCTGCCCCAGGTCCTTCTTCAGGTCGCCGTAGCCGTGCCCCTCGTACCGCCGTTCCAGCTCGGCGACCGTCTCGCCGGACAGCGCCGAGTAGATCGACAGCAGGTTGGAGATGCCGGGCTTGTGCTCCGGGTCGTACACGATCTCGCGGCCGGTGTCGGTGACCGCGCTGCGGATCCGCTTCGCCGACCGGGACGGCTCGTCGAGCAGCTCGACGATCCCGTTCGGTGAGGACGACGACTTGGACATCTTGCTGGTCGGGTCCTGCAGGTCGGTGATCTTCGCGGTGTCGGCCGGGATGTACGCCTCCGGCACCACGAACGTCTTCCCGAAGTCCCGGTTGAACCGCTGCGCGAGGTCGCGGGACAGCTCCAGGTGCTGCCGCTGGTCCTCGCCCACCGGCACCTCGGCCGCCCGGTACAGCAGGATGTCGGCGGCCATCAGCACCGGGTAGGTGAACAGCCCGACGCTGGCCCGCTCAGCGCCCTGCCGGGCCGCCTTGTCCTTGAACTGGGTCATCCGGCTCGCCTCGCCGAACCCGGTGATGCAACCGAGCACCCAGGCCAGCTCCGCGTGCGCCGGCACGTGGCTCTGCACGAACAGGGTGGAGCGCTCCGGGTCGATGCCGATCGCGAGCAGCTGCGCGGCGGCCACCCGGGTGCGCTGCCGCAGCACCTTCGGCTCGTGCCCGGCGGTGATCGCGTGCAGGTCGACCACGCAGTACAGCGAGTCGTGGGTGTCCTGCATCCGCACCCAGCTGCGCAGCGCGCCGAGGTAGTTGCCGAGGTGGAACGAGTCGGCGGTGGGCTGGATACCGGAGAACACGCGCGGTCGAGCATCGGGCATGCCGCAATTGTGTCAGCAGCCCGACAGCGCGCTGCCACCCGTCCCACACCTTTCCGGAAAGTCGCGCACGGGGTCGCCGTCCTCGGCAAGCGCTTGCCGGACGGCGACCCCGTGCGCGGCGGGTACCCGGATCAGCCCTTGGTCGAGCCGAGGGTGAGGCCGGAGATGAACTGGCGCTGCAGCAACATGTAGACGACCAGCGTCGGGATCGCGACGATCATCGCGGCCGCCGCGATCAGGTTCTGGTTGGACACGAACTGGCCCTGCAGGTTGGCCAGCGCCGAGGTCACCGGCCGGCGGCTGCCGGTCTCGATCAGCGTGATCGCCCAGAAGAAGTCGTTGTAGATCCAAGTCGTCAGCAGCGTCGCCAGCGCGGCCAGCGCCGGCCGCACCAGCGGCAGGGTCAGCTTCCAGTACCGGGTCCACAGCGAGGCACCGTCCACGATGGACGCCTCGTACATCTCGTCCGGGATGGTGCGCATGAAGTTGCTCAGCACGAACACGCAGAACCCGAGCTGGAACGCCACGTTGATGGCGACCAGGCCGGCGATCGAGTTGTACATCAGGCCGCTGTCGGCGAGGAAGTGCGGCAGCGGGATCAGCAGGTAGAGCCGGTACAGCGGGGTGATGATGACCTGCTGCGGCAGCAGGTTGCCGGCGGTGAACAGGATCAGCAACGCAACGTTGATCTTGATGTTCACCCGGGTCAGGACGAACGCCACCAGCGACGCCAGGAACAGCGTGATGATCACGGCGGGGAGCGTGATCAGCACCGAGTTCAGGAAGAAGTGGAACATGTCCGACTCTTGCCAGGCGTTCACGTAGTTCGAGAACGTCAGCTTGTGCGGCAGCGAGACGTACCCCAGCTTGGACGTCTCCGCGTACGGCCGCAGCGAGACGTACAGCGCGAACAGGATCGGCACCAGCCACAGCACCGTCGCGCCGATCATCAGCACGTAGGACAGGATCCGGCCGATCGGGAACCGCCGCCCGGCCTGCTGCCGCACCACGCCACCCCGGGCGAGTGCACCGTCGGCCGTCATCGGCCTTCCTTCCGCTTGAAGTTCTGGTACAGGAAGATCGAGATCGGGATCAGCGAGATGACCAGCAGCACCACGCCCAGCGCGGAACCGAAGCCGACCTGCGAGGTCTCGCCGACGATGTTGTTGGTGACCAGCACCGACAGCAGTTCCAGCCCGTTCGAGCCCTTGTTGATGATGTAGACCAGGTCGAACGCGCGCAGCGACTCGATCACCGTGACCACGATGATCACGATGTTGATCGGCCGCAGCGTCGGGAAGATGACCCGCCAGAACGTCTGCCACGCATTCGCGCCGTCGACCTGTGCCGCCTCGCGCAGCGCCGGATCGGCGGCCTTCAGTCCGGCCAGGTAGAGCACCATCACGTACCCGGCCTGTCGCCAGGTCGCCGCCACCAGCACCGCCCACAGGTTCAGGTGCGGGTTGCCCAGCCAGTCGATCAGGTTGTTGTCCTGGTTGTGGCCGATCACCGTGTTGATCAGGCCGTAGTTCGGCGAGTAGACGAACTCCCAGATGATCCCGATCAGCGCGAGCGACAGCATCACCGGCAGGAACAGCACGCTCTGGTAGACCCGGCTGCCCTTGATACCGCGGTCGATGACCACCGCGAACAGCATCCCCAGCGGGGTGGCGATCACGATGAACACCAGCAGCCACAGCACGTTGTGCTCGACCGCCGGCCAGAACGGCGGGTAGTTGGTCGCCGCCCGGTGGTAGTTGTCCACGCCGGTGAAGCAGCCGTTGTCCTGGATCAGACCGCCGGAGGGCCGGCAGGCCCGCGGGTGCAGCCCGCCGACGCCCGACCACCGGAAGAACGACAGCACCACCGAGGCGAGCGCCGGGCCCCAGACGAACGCCAGGTCGACCACGACCGGTACGGCGAGCATGCCGAGGACGACCAGGATCTCCTTCTTGGTCAACCGGCCGAGCCGGCGGCGACGGCGCTTCGGCGCCTGCGCCACCGCCGGCGACGCGTCGTTCACCGTCGAAGCCATCCGTTCGGACTCCAATCTGCGTCTTCCCGCCGGCACGCGGTACCGGCACACGCACACCGCCGGTACGCACGTGACGTACCGGCGGTGGGCGAACTCAGCCGTTGAAGATCGACTTGGCCTGCTTGGCCAGGCTCTGCTGGATCGTCGAGATCATGCCCGCGGTGGGCTCACCGATGAACTTCTGGATCGCCTGCTCCAACGCGGTGGCCATGGCCGGGTCGGTGTCCCGGTCGCCGAACTGCGCGACCGCCTTCTGCTGGGCGATCATCTGCGCCGACTTCTTCTGGATGTCGTTGTAGGTCGGCGCGACGAGGTCCTTGGCCAGACCGACGTCCCACTGGTCGTACTTGAGGTACGCGATCTCGGCTTCCTTGGTGCCGATGTACTCCAGCACCTTCTTCGCGCCGGCGGTGTTCTTCGCCTTCTTCGGCATCATGAAGCCGTCCGCCGGGGCGTCCATGTAGTCCTGGCCGAACGACGGGTTGATCGCCGGGTAGGCGAAGAAGTCCAGGTCCTTGATGTCCTTCTTGTCGGTCACGTACTGCGCCGCGACCTGGTTGGTGCCCTGGAACATCATGCCGGCCTTCTTGGCCTCCAGCGTCTTCGCCGCGTCCTGCCAGATCCGGCCGTTCGCGCCGGACTGCAGGTACGGCATCAGCTCACGCCACTGGTCGAAGACCTTGGTGACTTCCTTGTCGGTGTACGCCGCCTTGTTCTGCATGAGCTTCATGTGGTAGTCGTACCCGTTGATCCGCATGTTCAGGATGTCGAACATGCCCAGGGCCGGCCACAGGTCCTTGTCGGCGAACGCGAGCGGGACGATCTTGTCCTTCTTCATCTGCTTGCACAGCGCGATGAAGGCGTCCCAGTCCTTCGGGACCTCGTAGCCCTTGCTGGCGAAGGTGCTCTTGTTGTAGTGCACCACCCACGGGTAGTTGTAGATCGGCACCAGGTAGTAGTGCCCGTCCACGCCCTTCGACAGGTTCTTCGCCACGTCGGGGAAGTTGTCGCCGATCTTGTCCCACACGTCGTCCAGCGGGTCGAGCAGACCCTGGTTCGCGAAGTACTGCATGCGGTAGCCGGCGAACCAGGTGGCCAGGTCGTCCGGGGTGCCCTGCAGGTAGGACGTGATGTTGTTCTGGAACGTGTTGTGGTCGGTGGTGTTGATCTTGGTGGTGACGCCGGTCTTGGCCTTCGCCGCCGAGATCAGCGAGGCGAACGCCTGCTTCGGCGCGGGGTCGGAGTAGTTGGAGCCGAAGGTGATCTTCGAACTGCTGCCGCCACCCTTCGTGGTCCCGCCGGAGCCGCTGTCGCTGCTGCACGCCGCGGCCAGGCCGGGCACCGCCAGCGCGCCCGCGCCGATGCCGGCCGCACGCAGCAGGCCGCGCCGAGAGACGGCATGGCCAGCGGCACCGGGACCGCTTCCGGTCGATGACTGCGCCATGGGAAACCCCCTACAGGAAAGAACGAGGAATCAAACGCGACCCTTCAAAAGTCCCCACATTCCACCGCCAGTGTGCGGACCTGTCAAGTCCCTCGCCGCGCTCGTGGCCCGATCGATGCCAAACCCGCCCGGTACGTCGATACGCGCTGCCCACACGGTAGTCACGGATCGGCTATCCGGTGGCAACGCACGGGAAACAGGCCGACGGGACGAGGCCGACCCGACCGATCGGGTGGTGGCGGAGGTGTGCAACACTCTCGTTCGAACGTGTTGACTCTTGGTCGGTCTGGCATAAGAGTTGATAACGGCGACGACGGACTCCGTCGACTGGGGGCCACGCCGCCGACCGGCGGGCCACCCCGTCAGCCGGGCCGAACACGTCCGCACGTTCGGCCCGGTGCATCGCAGTCGGCGCACCCGCAGGAGGCCCCCAGATGCTCGCACAGCAACGGCAGTCCGCGATCCTGGACCTGGTCCGCCGGCACGGCGGCGTCCGGGTCTCCGATCTGGTGCGCGAGTTCAACGTCTCGGACATGACGATCCGCCGCGACCTCGAATCGCTCGCCCAGCGCGGGCTGCTCGCCAAGGTGCACGGCGGCGCCACCACCCTCGCCCCCGGCTCCACCGACGAACCCGGCTTCGCCGCCAAGTCGATGCGCCAGCAGGCCGAGAAGGAGGCCATCGCCCGCCGGGCCGCCGAACTGGTCTCCCCCGGTACCGCGATCGCGATGTCGGCCGGCACCACCACCTGGACGCTCGCCCACCAACTGCTGGACGTGCCGTCGCTGACCGTGGTGACCAACTCGGTGCCGGTCGCCGAGGTCTTCTACCACAACGGCCGCACCGACCAGACCGTCGTGCTCACCGGCGGCATCCGCACCCCGTCCGACGCGCTGGTCGGCCCGTTCGCCGAGACCGCGATCCGGTCGCTCAACCTCGACCAGCTGTTCCTCGGCGTGCACGGCATCAACGAACGGTCCGGCTTCACCACCCCGAACCTGATGGAGGCGGAGACCGACCGGGCGCTGGTGGCCGCGGCCCGCCGGCTGGTCGTGCTGGCCGACCACACCAAGTGGGAGACGGTCGGCATCTCCACCATCGCCCGGCTGGACGAGGCGGACGCCCTGGTCACCGACGACGGACTGCCCGACGAGGCGCAGCAGATCCTGGGCGGGCTGGTCGGCGACCTGCTGGTGGCGCCGGCCGGCGGCACCCCCGATACCGACAACGACGTGGACGCTGGACAGGCGAGTCGATGAAACGCACCCCGATCCTGCTGGCCGACGGCCGCGAGCTCATCTACTTCGACGAGCGCGACGACGCCGACCGCAGCATGCCGGACCGCCGCGAGCTGCCGGAGCCGCCGCCCGCCTCCGAGCTGCGGTACGACCCGGTGCTCGACGAGTGGGTCGCGGTCGCCGCACACCGGCAGAACCGTACCTTCCTGCCGCCGTCGGACCAGTGCCCGCTCTGCCCGTCGACCCCGGAACGCTCCAGCGAGATCCCCGCGTACGACTACGACGTGGTGGTGTTCGAGAACCGGTTCCCGTCGTTCAGCCACCGCATCGGCGACGGCGCCGGGCACCAGCTCGCCGAGGGACTGGTACCGGTGGTGCCCGGTCGCGGCCGCTGCGAGCTGGTGTGCTTCACCGCCGACCACGACTCGTCGTTCGCCCGGCTGACGCCGGAACGGGTGCGTACCGTCGTCGAGGCCTGGGCCGACCGGACCACCGAGCTGTCCGCGCTGCCCGGCATCGCGCAGGTGTTCTGCTTCGAGAACCGCGGCGAGGAGATCGGCGTCACCCTGCACCACCCGCACGGCCAGATCTACGGCTACCCGTACGTGACGCCGCAGACCGCGACGAGTCTGGACTCGGCCCGGCGGTACCGGCACCGGACCGGCGGGCGCGGGCTGTTCGCCGACCTGCTCGCGGCCGAGCGCGCGGACGGCTCCCGGGTGGTGGCCGCCAACGAGTACTGGACGGCGTTCGTCCCGGCCGCCGCCCGCTGGCCGTTCGAGGTGCACCTCTACCCGCACCGCCAGCTGCCCGACATTCCGGCCCTCTCGGACGCCGAGCGGGATGCGTTCGGGCCCATCTACCTGGACGTACTGGGGCGTTTCGACGCGCTGTTCGACGTGCCGATGCCGTACGTGTCGGCCTGGCACCAGGCCCCGGTACACGCCGACCGGCACCTCGCCTACCTGCACCTTCAGCTGTTCTCCATCCGCCGCGCGCCGGGCAAGCTCAAGTACCTGGCAGGATCGGAGTCGGCGATGGGGGCATTCGTCAACGACATCCGCCCGGAGCGGGCGGCACAGATGTTGAGGGAGTCGAGGTAGAACCGTGAAGCTTCTCGTCACCGGCGGCGCCGGTTACATCGGCAGTATCGTCACCCGCCAGCTGCTCGCGGCCGGCCACCAGGTGGAGGTCCTGGACGACCTGTCGAAGGGCTTCCGGGACAACGTGCCCGACGGGGTGGTGTTCCACCAGCTGTCGATCCACGACGTGGCGCAGGTGCTGACGCCGGACGCCGGGTTCGACGGGGTGCTGCACTTCGCGGCGAAGATCTCGGTCGAGGAGTCGGTCTCCAAGCCCGGCCTGTACTGGGACACCAACGTGCGCGGCACCCTCGACCTGCTGGACGCGGTGCGCGCCGCCGGCACTCCCCGGCTGATCTTCTCCTCCACCGGCACGGTGCACGGCAACGTCTCCGGCGACGACCCGGCCGCGAAGATCACCGAGGACGCGCCGGTCGGGCCGACCAACCCGTACTCGTCCAGCAAGCTGATGATCGACCTGATGCTGACCGGCGAGTGCGGCGCCTCCCAGCTCGGCGCGGTGAGCCTGCGGTACTTCAACGCGGCCGGCGCGTCCCTGTCCGACGCCGGGCACCTGGGCGAGCGGCACGACCCGGAGACGCACCTGATCCCGATCGCGCTGCAGGCGGCGGCCGGCGACCGGGACGAGTTCTTCCTGTTCGGCGACGACTACGACACGCCGGACGGCACCTGCATCCGCGACTACATCCACGTCGAGGACCTGGCCACCGCGCACCTGCTGGCGCTGGAGCACACCGAGCCCGGCCAGCACAAGATCTTCAACCTGGGCAACGGCAACGGGTACAGCAACAAGCAGGTGATCGACGTGGTCCGCGAGGTGACCGGGGCGAAGCTGCCGGTGACGCTGGCACCGCGCCGGGACGGCGACGCGGTGGTCGTGGTCGCCTCGTCCGAGAAGGCGCGCCGCGAGCTGGGCTGGGTGCCGGCGCGGGCCGACCTGCACGCCATCATCGCCGACGCCTGGACCTTCTACCAGTACGACAAGGGCCGGTCGTGACGCGCTCGCCGGACCGTACGGGGGTGCGCCCGTGAGCCCGCGTCGGCATCGGGTGTCGTGCCTGCTGAGCGTTCCGACGAAGGGGGAAGGCTCGTGAGTTCCTTCGCCGAGGTGTTCGGCGGGGAGCCGGACGGCGTCTGGTACGCGCCGGGTCGGGTCAACCTGATCGGCGAGCACACCGACTACAACGACGGTTTCGTGCTGCCGTTCGCGCTGGCGCAGCGCACCACGGTCGCCGCCCGTCGAGTGGAAAGTCCACAGTGGACCGTCCACTCGACGCTGACCAAGGAGACCGTCGAGATCGACGCGACCGCGGCGGCCACCCCGGGCGCGCTGACCGGCTGGTCGGCGTACGTCGCCGGGGTGGTCTGGGCGATGCACGAGGCTGGGCACCGGGTCGCCGGCGCCCAGCTGTTCGTCGACTCGGACGTGCCGCTCGGCGCCGGACTGTCCTCCTCGCACGCGCTGGAGTGCGCCGTGCTCGGCGCGCTCACCGCACTGTCCGATGTGGACATACCGGTGCCGGCCCGGCCGCGACTGGTGCAGCGCTCCGAGAACGGGTACGTCGGGGCGCCCACCGGCATCCTGGACCAGTCCGCGTCGATCCTGTGCCAGGCCGGCAACGCGCTGTTCCTGGACTGCCGCGACCTCAGCAACGAGCAGGTGCCGTTCGACCTCGACGCGGCCGGCCTGGCCCTGCTGGTGATCGACACCCGGGCGCCGCACCAGCACACCGACGGCGAGTACGCCAACCGCCGGTCCGCGTGCGAGGCCGCGGCCCGGGTCCTGGGCGTCCCGGCGCTGCGCGACATCTCCACCGAGCACCTGGACGCGGCGCTCGCCGCGCTGCCGGACGACGAGTCGCGCCGCCGGGTCCGGCACGTCGTCACCGAGAACCAACGGGTGCTCGACACCGTGTCGCTGCTGCGGGCCGGGCAGCTGCGGGCGATCGGACCGCTGCTGTCCGCGTCGCACGCCTCGATGCGCGACGACTACGAGATCACCGTGCCGCCGGTCGACACCGCGGTCGCGGCCGCGCTGTCCGCCGGGGCGTACGGGGCGCGGATGACCGGCGGCGGCTTCGGCGGCTGCGTGCTCGCGCTCACCGACGCCGGCGCGGTCGACCCGGTCGCCACCGCGGTCCGGACCGCCTTCGCCACCAACGGTTTCACCGAACCGGCGACGTTCCTCGCGGTCCCCTCCCAGGGTGCCGGCCGGCTGTCCTGACCGACCCGGTGCCCGTCCGCGCCGAACGGGCACCGGGGCGGGCCGCCCGTCGGGCTCAGGACGGCGCTTCCGCCCAGTCGCCTCAGGCCTGCTCGACGGGGCGCCAGACGTAGGGCACGGTGACGGCGACCGGCCGCAGGCCGAGCCGCGTCAGGATCGGCCGGCTGTCCGGTGACGCGTCCACCTGCAGGTAGCGGAAGCCGCGCTCGGCGGCGAGCCTCGCCCGGTACGCCACCAGGGCCCGGTAGATGCCCTTGCCGCGCCACTGTTCCAACGTCGAGCCGCCCCACAGCGAGGCGAACTCGGTACCGGTGTGGAACACCGCCCACGACGCGCAGACGACCTCGTCGCCGGCCTCGGCGAGTACCACCACGGCCGGGTCACCGTCGTCGGGGTCCATGAACCGGGCCAGCGCGTCCGGCAGCCAGGAGTGGTCGAAGCCCCAGACCTTCTCCTCCATCGCCCGGATCCGGTCCAGGTCGGCACGGCCGGTGGCGGCCCGCACCACGACCCCGTCCGGTACCTCGGCCGGCACGGCGAGCGGCCCGACCGGTCCGATGTGGACGGTCTCGTCCTCTTCCGGGGTGAAACCCTTGGCGCGCAACCGGTCGGTCAGGTCGTCCGGCTCGTCGTAGTGGTGCCACTTCCACTCGAACGACCGGCCCAGCGCGGCGAAGTGCCGCACCTGGTCGTCGATCAGCGCGTCGAGCTCGGCGCCGCGCAGCCCGCCGAGATCGCGGTACAGCACGAAGCCGGCGCCCTGCTCCGGGGTCCGGCGGACCAGCGGGCCGACCCGCTCGATCGTGCTGCCGCGGCTGTCGCCGAGCCGGGCCCGCAGTTGGTCGTCGTACGCCCGGCGGTACGCCAGGGCCTGGGCTGAGGTGTCCAGTTCGATCACGCCGCAGTGCAGCACGGATTTCGCTTGCGCCGCAACCGGTTTCACTCCTCCGGCGGACCCGCGGTGGCCGGTGCTGCCCGCCCTCGGTCCGGGCACGCGGACGGCCCGGACCGAGCACGGTCCGGGCCGTCGAACGACTCACGCTCGCCGGAAGCGCCGGCAGGCGGGAGGGTCAGGACCGCTTCGCGGCGAGCCGGTCGGCGATCGAGGACATGAACTCGTCGGTGGACTGCCACGGGGCGTCCTTGCCGATCAGCAGCGCCAGGTCCTTGGTCATCTGACCGGCCTCGACGGTCTCCACGCAGGCCGCCTCGACCTGCTGGGCGAACTCGCCGAGCTCCGGGGTGTTGTCCAGCTTGCCGCGGTGCTCCAGGCCCCGGCTCCAGGCGAAGATCGACGCGACCGGGTTGGTCGACGTCTTCTCGCCCTGCTGCCAGCGCCGGTAGTGCCGGGTCACGGTGCCGTGCGCGGCCTCGGCCTCGACCGTGCGGCCGTCCGGGGTCATCAGCACCGAGGTCATCAGGCCGAGCGAGCCGAAGCCCTGCGCCACCACGTCGGACTGCACGTCACCGTCGTAGTTCTTGCAGGCCCAGACGTACCCGCCGTCGCCCTTGATGGCCTGCGCCACCATGTCGTCGATCAGCCGGTGCTCGTACCAGATGCCGGCGGCGTCGAAGTCGGCCTTGAACTCCGCCTCGAAGATCTCCGCGAAGATGTCCTTGAACCGGCCGTCGTACGCCTTCAGGATCGTGTTCTTCGTCGACAGGTAGACCGGGAACTTGCGGTCCAGCCCGTACCGGAGCGACGCGCGGGCGAAGTCCCGGATCGAGTCGTCGAAGTTGTACATGCCGACCGCGACGCCGCCGCCGTTGAAGTCGGCGACGTTGAACTCCATCGGCTCGCCCTCACCGGACGGCGTGTAGGTGATCGTCACCTTGCCCGGCCCCGGCACCACGAAGTCGGTCGCCTTGTACTGGTCACCGTGCGCGTGACGGCCGATGACGATCGGCTTGGTCCAACCCGGCACGTACCGCGGGATGTTGGACATCACGATCGGCTCGCGGAAGATCACGCCGCCGAGGATGTTGCGGATGGTGCCGTTGGGCGAGCGCCACATCTTCTTGAGGCCGAACTCCTCGACCCGCGCCTCGTCCGGGGTGATCGTCGCGCACTTGACGCCGACGCCGTGCCTCTTGATCGCGTTCGCCGCGTCGATCGTGACCTGGTCGTCGGTCGCGTCGCGGTGCTCGATGCCCAGGTCGTAGTACTCAAGATCGACATCGAGATACGGCAGGATCAGCTGGTCCTTGATCTGCTTCCAGATGATCCGGGTCATCTCGTCGCCGTCGAGCTCGACGACCGGGTTGGCTACCTTGATCTTGGCCATCCGCCCGGCTCTCCTCTCACGTCATTAACAGTACGAGCGTACTGGACAGGCCTCCGCCCGTACACCCTGGGGCCCGGTCGGCGTCGAAAGCGGTGGGGACAGCTCCAGGATCCGGACGCCGGGTCGCCGGATCGTCACCGACCGGCCGTTCGGGCAGGTTGGTAGGTGCAGGACCGCCAACCCCGACGCACACCCCGACACGCCCCCAGGAGCCGCACGATGAGCGCCACGTCCACGGTCGCCACCCACCTACTGTGGCCCGAGATACTGCCGATCGACGACATCGACCGGCGGATCGCCCGCGACTCGGTGCGCACCGCGTACCAGCGCAACGACGTCGACGCCGAAACCTACGCCGGGGCGCTGAACCGGATCGACGGCGCCACCAACCGCGGCCACCTCACCACCGCGCTGCGCGGCGTGCCGATCACCCCGTACCCGCCGGCCGGGCTGTTCGTCGCGCTGCGGCTGTTCACCGGGCTGACCCTGGTGTCGACCGCGGTACAGATCGTGGTCTGGCTGCTGATCGGGCTGATCGGCGGCTGGGACGCGCCCTGGTGGCTGTGGTCGGCGATCCCGAGCGCGTTCGTGGTGTTCTGCCTGTGGTGCGCCGCCGAGGGGCCGCCCCGCGCCGCCCGCAGCCAGTACCGCATCGCGCTCGCCCGCCGCTGATCGCCGCGGCCAGCGCCTGCGGCCGGCACCGCCTGACGCGTCGGCACCGCCTCGCGCGGCGGGCCGCGATCAGCGCAGGTTCGCCTGGCGGGCCCGGACGGTGTCCGCCGCCTCGGTCAGCGCGGCCAGCTCCGACTCGGTCAGCGGCGCCGTGACCACCCGGCGCACCCCGGTCGCGCCGAGCTCGACCGGCACCCCGAGATAGACCTCGCTGATCCCGTACTCGCCGGCCAGCCACGCGCACACCGGCAGCACCGCACCGGTGTCGCCGGCGATCGCCCGGGCCATCGCGGCGGCCGCCGCGGACGGCGCGTGGTAGGCCGACCCGGTCTTGAGCAGCGCGACGATCTCGCCCCCACCGGTACGGGTGCGTTCGGTCAGCGCGTCCAGCGCGTCCGGTTCGAGCACCTCGGCCAGCGGCCGACCGTCCACAGTGGACCTTGACGGCACCGGCACCATCGCGTCGCCGTGGGACCCGAGCGTCAGGGTATGTACCGACGAGACCGGCACGCCGAGCTCGTCGGCGACGAACGTGGTGAACCGGGCCGAGTCGAGCACCCCGCCCTGGCCGATCACCCGCGCCGGCGGGAACCCGGTCACCCGCTGCGCCAGCGCGGTCATCTCGTCCAGCGGGTTGGTCACCACGATCAGCACCGCACCCGCCGCGTACCGGGCGATCTGCGCGGCGGCGTCGCGCACCACCGCGGCGTTGGTCTCCAGCAGCTCCTGCCGGCCCATCCCCGGGGTACGCGGCACGCCGGCCGCCAGCACCACCACGTCCGAACCGGCCAGCACGTCGTACCCGTCGCCGTTGCGGCCGGTGGTGCGCCCGACCACGTGCGTCTCGAACCCGACGATCGGCCGGCACTGGCCGATGTCCAGCGCCAGCCCCTCCGCGCGGCCCTCCGCCACGTCGGTGAGCACGACGGTGTCGAACGCGTCGCACTCGGCCAACCGGTGCGCCGTCATCGCGCCGTACGCGCCGGCGCCGATCACCGACACCTTGCCGGCCATGCCCACCTCCCGGCCTCGGATCGGTCCGTTGCGCCGCCGGGTGCCGGCCGAGGATCTCGCACCAGACCCTACCGCCGACCGGGTTGCGCGCCGGCCCGGTCAGGCGAGCTGCGCCTCGGCGGCCTCGACCACGTTGGTCAGCAGCATCGCGCGGGTCATCGGGCCGACCCCGCCGGGCATCGGCGCCAGGTGACCGGCCACCTCCCGGACGTCCGGGTGCACGTCGCCGACCAGCTTCGCCTTGCCGGACTCCTGCGGTACCCGGGTGATGCCGACGTCGAGCACCGCCGCGCCCGGCTTGATCATGTCCGCGGTCAGCAGGTGCGGCTTGCCCGCCGCGACCACCACCACGTCTGCGGTACGGGTGTGCACCGCGACGTCCTTCGTCCCGGTGTGGCACAGCGTCACCGTGGCGTTCTCGGTACGCCGGGTCAGCAGCAGCCCGAGCGGCCGGCCCACCGTGGTCCCGCGGCCGATGATGGTGACCTCCGCGCCGCGCAGCGCCACGCCGTAGCGGGTGAGCAGCTCGACGATGCCGCGCGGCGTGCACGGCAGCGCCCCGGCCTCGCCGAGCACCAGCCGGCCCAGGCTCACCGGGTGCAGGCCGTCGGCATCCTTGTCCGGATCGATCCGCTCCAGGATCGCCTGCGTGTCGATCTGGTTCGGCAGCGGCAACTGCACGATGTAGCCGGTGCAGGCCGGGTCGGCGTTCAGCTCGTCGACCGCGCGCTCCACGTCGGCCTGGCTGGCGTCGGCCGGCAGGTCACGCCGGATCGAGGTGATGCCGACCTCGGCGCAGTCGCGGTGCTTGCCCGCCACGTACGCGTGCGAGCCGGGGTCGTCGCCGACCAGGATGGTGCCCAGCCCGGGGGTGACGCCCCGCTCGGTCAGCGCCTTGACCCGGGCCCGCAGCTCGTCCTTGATCGCCGCCGCGGTCGCCTTGCCGTCGAGAATCGTCGCCTGCTCGCTCACACATCGCAGTCTGTCACGCCACCCCGGTGCCGCTGTCCACACCCCGTCGCACGTCCGGTCCTGTTGATCATGGTGGGGATACCCCGCGCACGCGCTTGCGGCGCGGCCCCGACACCATGATCACCCGCTGGCCGGACCCCGTGATCGGCGCGGACCAGCGACGGCGGTGCGGCTCAGCCGACCATGGCGTCGGGAAAGCACCAGCGCCAGGACTCGCCCGGTTCGGCCGAGCGCATCACCGGATGCTCGGTGCCCTGGTAGTGCCGGGTCGCGTGGGTCGCCGGCGACGAGTCGCAGCAGCCGACGTGACCGCAGGTCAGGCAGAGCCGCAGGTGCACCCAGTCGTGCCGGCCCTCGGCCAGGCAGTCGGTACAGCCGGCCGGCGTCTCCGGCTGCGGGTCGGGCCGCTCGGCCGCCCGGTCCAAATGGCTGCAGGACATTTGCTTCTTCCTCCCCGGGGAGCCTCTCCTCGATTCGGCAGACCGCCACGGCCGACCGAACGGCAGCTGGATCGACCCGACCGACCAACGCGAACCGCGGAGCGGTGCGCGCATCCCCGCCGGGCGTTCCCCAGGCCGAGCGTACGGGGTGACCGAGCCGGCGGGGGGCGTTATGCCTCGACGATCGCGCCGTACGAGCTGGCGACCTGGACGGCCTGGCCGAGGTCGATGCGGGCGCCGGTGAGGTCGAGCCCGCGCAGCGCGACGGCGGTCAGGTCGGCCCCGCGCAGATCGGTGTCGACCAGCTTGACGTGCGACAACTTCGCGTAGCCGAGGTCGGCGCCACGCAGGTCGGCGCGGCTCAGATCGGACTCGGACAGGTCGGCCTCGCGCAGTCGCACCGCGCGCAGGTCGAGCCGGCCGAGGTCGTGACCGCGCAACGACACGTACGACCAGTCGCCGCCGCGGACCGTCAGCGGCCGCAGCGTGCAGCCCAGGAACGTCGTTCCGGTCAGCTTGCAGTCGTCGAACGTGACGCCGAACAGCGACGCAGCCCGCAGCGTGCAGTGCAGCAGCGCGCATCGGGTGAACACCGCGGCGTTCAGCCGGACGCCGACGAACGTGCACCGCTCGAACGTGCAGCCGGTCGCGGCCAGCTCGGTCAGGTCGGCCTCGACGAACTCGCAGTCGACGAACCGCTGCCGGTCGAGGGTCGTGCACGCCCAGTCCTCGTGGTCGATCCGCTCACCGGTGCGTTCCGGCCGGTCGCCGCGGTCGGGCTGTTCGTCGTCGGTCATGCGGTGCAGCATGCCACCCGGCTGTGACCGTTCACCGCCTCACGGCAGGTACCGGGCGACGCCGTCCAGGATCATGTCGAGGCCATGCTCGAACCGCTCGTCGGAGCCGCCGGACATCAGCGTGTCGACCATCGCCACGGTGTTCGGGAACCGTTCCGGCGGCAGCGCCCGCAGGTAGTCGGCGGCCTGTTCGAAGTAGGCGTGCGCCTGCTCCTCGGTCTTCCAGCCCTTGGCGTAGTAGTACGCGCCCTCCAGCACGTCGGCGGTCACGTACAGGGCGAGCCGGTCGACGGCCCAGGCGACGATCTGGTCGGGCAGCCCGGCGCCGCGCAGGATCGCCAGGTACGCCTCGGTGACGCGCAGGCTGTTCGTCGCGAACGGGAACCCGGTCATCGCCACCCGGGCGAGGTCGCGGTGCCGGCGCAGCGCGTCCCGGCCGGCCCGCGCGATCCGCCGTGCTCCCTGCTGCCAGTCAGGCTCGTGCACCGCGCTCTCGGCGTCCGCGACGGTCTCGCCGACCACCGAGTCCAGCATCAGTTCGTACAGTTCGTCCTTGTTCGCGACGTGCGCGTAGAGCGACGCCGGTCCGGTACCGAGCTCCTGCGCGACCCGGCGCATCGAGACGGCGTCCAACCCCTCGGCGTCCAGCACCCGGATCGCGGCGGCGACGATCGCGTCCTGGCTCAGCGGCTGGCGCACCGGCCGCTTGTCGGTGCGCCACGGCGGCGCCGGGATCTCGGTCATGCAACCTCCTCGCGCCGCGTCGTCGGCGTGTCCCTCGGCACAGTGACGCCGCCACGATACCAGTTGACGCGATCACCATTCGCATCGTAGAACGGTAGTCGAGCAACGAACACTGTTCGTTCCACGATCGACGTACGGGAGCCTTCGATGACCACGACCCAGACCGGCCCGGTGACCCGCACCGCGGCACCACCCGGATACCGCTGGCGCTGGCTCGGCCTCGCCGTCGTGCTGTGCGCCGAGGTGATGGACCTGCTGGACAGCACGATCACCACCATCGCAGCGCCGGGCATCGCGCACCGGCTCGGCGGCGGTACCACGTTCATGCAGTGGCTCGGCGCCGCCTACACGCTGGCGTTCGCGCTCGGGCTGATCACCGGCGGCCGCCTCGGCGACCTGTACGGGCGGCGCCGGATGTACCTGCTCGGCGCGGTCGGCTTCACCGCCGCGTCCGTCGCCTGTGGACTGTCGACCGGGCCGGCGATGCTGATCGCCTGCCGGGCCGCCCAGGGCGCGTTCGGCGCGATCCTGATCCCGCAGGGTCTCGGGCTGCTCAAGGACATGTTCGGCCCGAAGGACCAGGCGAAGGCGTTCGGCGCGTTCGGGCCGGTGATGGGACTGTCCGCGGTCGGCGGGCCGATCCTCGCCGGGGTACTGCTCGGTGCGAACCTGTTCGGCACCGGCTGGCGGTCGATCTTCCTGATCAACCTGCCGATCGGGCTCGCCGGCATCGTCGGCGCCCTGCTGTTCCTGCCGTCGGTGCGACCCACCCGCGGCCAGCGGCTCGACCCGGTCGGCATGCTGCTCGTCGGCGCCGGCCTGGTCACCCTGCTGTACCCGCTGGTGCAGGGCCGCGAGCTCGGCTGGCCGTGGTGGAGCTTCGCGCTGCTCGGTCTCGGCGCCGCGCTGCTCGCAGTGTTCGCCGCCCACCAGGTACGCCGCAGCCGCGCCGGCCGGGATCCGCTGGTACTGCCGGCGTTGTTCCGGCGGCGCTCGTTCACCGGCGGGCTGGTGCTTGGCGTCGTGTTCTTCACCGCGGTGATGGGCGTGACCCTGGCGTTCGCGCTGTACCTGCAACTCGGGCTGCACTACAGCGCACTGCGGGCCAGCCTGGCCAGCGCGCCGAACGCGCTGGGCATCGTGGCCGGCAGCATCGTCGGCGGCGCCGTCGCCGGCCGGCTCGGCCGCCGCATCCTGCACCTCGGGGTCGTGGTGATCGCCGTCGGCCTGGCCGCCCTGACCGGGCTGCTCGCGGTGGTCGGCGCCGGCCTGGCCTGGTGGCACTTCGCCCCGGCGCTGCTGGTCCTCGGCTTCGGCCTGGGTACCGTCTTCGCGCCGCTGTTCACCTTCGTGCTCGGCGACGTGTCCGACGACCACGTCGGCGCCGGTGCCGGCCTGTTGAACGCGGTGCAGCAGGTCGCCACCGCCACCGGTACCGCGGTGATCGGCTCGCTGTTCTTCGGCCTCGCCGGCCCGCACCCCGACGCCGCGGACTGGACCGCCGCCCTGCGCACCACGATGCCGGTCGCCATCGCGCTGCTCGCCGTCACCTTCGCCCTGGTCTACCTGCTCCCCCGGCACGCGTCCGAACCGGCGGAGCAGTAGCGCCACGGTGGCACCGGCGGGCGGCCCGCCGGTGCCACCCGGGTGTCAGTCCACTGTGGATCGACCGGCGGCGGAGACGATCGCGTCGCCCTGGTCGTCGGTGACAGATCCGTTGCGTACCAGCGTGTCCACCGCCTTGGTGACGGCGGAGACGTAGCTGCCGTGGCTGGCCCAGTGCGCGGTCGGGTCGGGCAGCCGGTCGATGATCGTGCAACCGTCGCCGACGAACCGGTTGGGTACGCCGCTGTCGACATCACCGGCCCAGACCGTGCCGCGCAGGTCGGAGTCCGGGCAGGCGTCGGCGGGCGGGGTGAAGGCGGCCAGGTGGGTACGGTCGACGCCGCCGGCCGGCTGCAGCAACGTGTACATGGTGCCGTCGGCGGCCGGCGCCAGCCGGAGCAGCCCGCTCGACCGCAAGACCTGCGCGGTGCCGGCGAGGGAGTCGACCACGAACAGCCGACCGCCGGACACCCCGTACAGCATGCCGTCGCGCCAGACCAGCGCGCCGTCCTGGGCACCGGTACCGCCGGTGAACACCGGGATCCGGCGCACCACCCGCTGCGTGTCCGGGTCGAACACGAACACCGTGCCGTCGGCGAGCCCCCACAGGTCGTGGTCCGGGCCGGCGGTCAGCGCGGTGATGCTCTCGGCGCCCGGAACCGGGGTGTACTCGGCGGTCTTCGTGCCGGTCGCCGGGTCGTAGCGGAACAGCGTCGCCTCGGTGGCCTTCGGTTCGGTGCCCTGGCCGCCGTCGATGCTGGAACCGCCCCACACCTCGTCGCCGACCGGCAGCAGCGAGGCGACGGTCTGGTCCGGGACGATGTTGCGGTGCACGGCGAGGTCGCCGGTGTCCAGGTCGTACACGCTCAGCGCCCCGCCGTACACGCCATAGCCGGGTGTCGTGCCCACGTAGACCTTGCGCCCGTGCGGTACCACGGCCACCGGGCGGTTCTGCTCGTCGCTGTCCACCAGCGCGAACAGCGTGCGCGGGTTGTCGGCGCCGGCCGGCGCGTGCGGATCCCACACCGACAGCTGCCCGTACGGGTAGATGCCGAAGTAGACCTTGCCGTCGTCGCCCCAGGCCCAGTCCTCGACCTGGCCGAGCCGCGGCGCGGCGGTCGTCTTGCCCGTCGCCGGGTCGTACGCGCCGGCCGACCCGTTCAGGAACGCGTCCACCAGCACCGTGCCGTCGGTCGGGTCCGGCAGCACGTTCATCAGCGGCACCGGCACGTACCGCAGCGGCGAGGACCACTGGGTGAGCCCCTTGGTCGCCGGGTCGAACCGGAACGTGCCGGCGGAGTAGTTGCCGGCCAGGCCGTACAGGGCGGGTCCGGTCGGGTCGTCGACCCAGCCGTACCCGATGCCCGCGCCGCGGGTGACCCGCACACCGCTGTCGGTCAGCGTGTCGGTGGCGAGGTCGTACCGGATCAGGTGCAGGGTGCTGGTGGTGAACCAGACGGCACCGTCCCGGGCCGGGGAGACGCCGCGGCCGGACAACGGGAACTCGCTCACCGAGGTACCGGACGGGTCGGTGAAGTGCAGTTGCTCGCCGGTCTTCGCGTCGAACACCACCAGCTGCCCGTGGTCGTTGCCGAGCACCCGGCCGTCCGCGTAGGTCAGGTCGGAGAACTCGGTGCCGGGGAAGTCGGGTGGGGTCAGCTCGGTCGTCGCGCCGGAGTCGACGTCGATGCGCATCAGCCGCGCCTTCGGCGTCGCCAGGCCGACGAACAGCGCCCGGTCGTCCGGGTCGTACGCGGCGGAGCGGGCGTACTGCTGCACGTCGTCCAGCGAGCCGTAGTCGGTGACCTTGCCGTCCGCGGGGTCGTAGCGGAACGCGTGCGCGTGCGGGTAGGTGCCGCCGTACACGGTGCCGTCGTCGCCGGCGGTCAGCCCGTAGAGGAAACTCTCGCCGGCGATCGGCTGGCCGAGGTCGGTGACCGTGCCGTCGGCCGGGGTGTACCGGTAGAGGTGCGCGTTGGAGTAGCTGCCGACGTAGACGCTGCCGTCGCTGGCGACGGTGATCGCCCACGCGCCGGCCGCGCCGGGCAGCGGTACCGCCCGCTTCAGCGTCCTGCTGTGCACGTCGACGACGTTGAGTTCGGCGTTCTCGCCGGCCGGTACCGCGTAGATGACGTCGGAACCGTCCGGTTCGTGGCCCACCGCGCCCTGCATCACTGTCAGCGAGGTGAGCGGGGTACCGAGGTCCTGCACCGGATCGGCGCCACCGGCCGGCGCGGCGGGTGCGGCGCCGGCGGTGCCGGCGAGCAGCAGCGGGGCGAGCAGCGCGAGTACGAGGGGGACGAGGCGGAGTCTTCGCACGGTTGATCCCTTCTCGGGGCCGGGCTCCGCGGCGGAGCCCGGATCAGGGCTGTGCTGCGTTGCGGTCCGGAGCCGGCGGCGTCGTCGGGCCGGATCCGGTCTGTGCCAGGTGATGCGCGACCGGGGCGAGGAGCCGGACCGGTCGCAGCAGGTCGTCGAGCGGCACCGGTGGGGTCCCGGTACGGACCATGCCGAAGAACGCGTCCAGGCCCGGATGCAGGTAGTCCGGGCCCAGCTCCAGTGCGGTACCGACGACCTCCGCAGCGCCGGTCACCTGCACGTGGAACGGCACCGGCGGATCCGCCGGCGCGACGAACTGGACGGTGACCGCGGTACCGCCGACGAGCGCGTGCGCGACCACGATCCCGTCGCCGGTCTCGATGCGCACCGGCCCGATCGGCCCCGGCGCGAGCAGCAGCGCCAGCTCGACCGGGTGGGTGCCGTAGAAGTGGATCCCGGCGTACGGGCTGGCCGGATCGGCCGGCCCGGTGGCCACCACGGCGCGCGGGGCGATCCGGGTCACCGCGGCGAGCGCCGGATGCCAGCGCAGCGCCGAGTACGAGGTGAGCGGCGCACCGTGCCGCCGGGCCGCGGCGACCATCGCCTCGCCGTCCGCGACGTCGGCGGCGAACGGCTTGTCCACCAGCGTCGGCAGCCCGGCGGTCAGGAACGGCAGCGCCTGCCCGGCGTGCCGGCGCGCGTCCCGGTCGGCGATCACCACCGCGTCGACCAGCCCGAGCAGCTCCGCCGGCGCTCCGACCACCCGGTCGATGCCGAGATCGCGTACCCGCTCGTCCGGTGTGGCCGGCGCGACCGCCACCACCCGGGCCGGGCCGGCGCGGTGCTCGGCGTTGCAGTACCGGACGACGTGGTCGACGTGCGAGCTCTCGGTGCCGACGATGCCGATCCGCGCACCGCCGGTACGCCTGCCGACCCGCGCCTCGTCGCCGCGCCGGCCGCTTCGCCCAGCGCCGCTCACTTCAGCCCGCTCATCGTCACGCCGCGGACGAAGTACCGCTGCAGCAGCACGTAGACCACCAGGATCGGCAGGAACGTCAGTACCGCGCCGGCCATCGTCACCGTCAACGACGAGTCCTGCGCCTGCAGGCTGTTGAGCCCGACGGTGAGCACGTAGTGGTCCGGCGAGCGGGTGGCGACCAGCGGCCAGAGGAAGTCGTTCCAGTGCCACAGGAACACGAACACGCCGAGAGTGGCGAGGATCGGCTTGGTCTGCGGCAGCACGATCTGCCAGAACAGCCGGATCTCGCCGGCGCCGTCGATCCGGGCCGCCTCGATCAGCTCGTCCGGGATGCCCATGATGAACTGCCGCATCAGGAACAGCGCCTGGGTGTTCGCCAGCGTGGGCACGATCAGACCCCACAGCGTGTCCAGCCCGTTCATCCGGGAGATCAGGATGAACTGCGGGATCAGCGTCAGGTGGTAGGGCACCATGAGCGTGGCGAGCAGCGTCCAGAACATCACGTTGCGGCCGAAGAACCGCTTCTTCGCGAACGCGTACGCCGCGAACGACGCGAACACGAGCACCAGCACGACGCTGAGCACCGAGTACGCGGCGGTGTTGAGCATCCAGCGCACCACCTGCGCGTGCGCCAGCACGTCGGCGTACGCGCCGAAGTTGACGTGGAACGGCAGCAGCGCGTCCGGCAGCGACAGCGACTGCCCCTTGCGCAGCGACAGCACGATCATCACGTAGAACGGGAAGATCGTGGCGACCGCGACGATCGCCAGCGGCAGGTGCGCCCACAGCCGCCGCCTGTTGCGGCGCGGCCTCCGGGCGACTCGCTCCACAGTGGACACTGGTCAGTCCTCCCGGAACAGGCGCCGCTGCACGAGCGACACGACGAGGGTGATGGCGAACAGCACCACGCCGGCGGCGCTGGCATAACCGAAGTCGAAGTAGTGGAAACCCTGGTCGTACACGAAGAACACGAGCGAGTAGCTGGACCGCACCGGGCCGCCGCCGGTCATCACGTAGATCACGTCGAAGACCTGGAACGACTGCACGATTTCCAGGATCACCACGAAGAACATCGCCGGCTTGAGCTGCGGCAGGGTGATGTGCCAGAACCGTTGCCAGGCCGAGGCGCCGTCCAGCATCGCCGCCTCGGTGTACTCCTTCGGGATCGCGAGCAGCCCGGCCAGCAGGATCAGCATGTCGTAGCCGAACCGGGTCCAGACGCTGAGCAGCGACAGCGACGGCAGTACCGCCGCACCGGACGACAGCCACGGCACCGGCCCGATGCCGAGCAGCCCGAACAGCCCGTTCAGCGGGCCGTGCTCGGCGTACAGCCACTGCCAGATCACGCCGCTGGTGACCAGGCTGGTGATCACCGGCAGGAAGTACAGCGCGCGGTAGACCCGGATGCCGCGGATCGAGCGGGCCGACAGCTGCGCCATCACCAGCGCCACGGCCAGCGTCAGCGGCACCGCGATCACCGTGTACACCGCCGTGACCCGCAGCGCGTTCCAGAACAGGTCGTCGGTGAACAGCCGCTGGAAGTTCGACAGCCCGCGCCACTCGACGATCCCGGTGATCTGGTACTTCGCCAGGCTCAGCGCCATCCCGGCGAGCGTCGGGCCGATCCGGAAGACCAGGAACAGCAGCAGGTACGGCGCGACGAACAGCAGCGCTATCCCGCTGCCCGACCGCCGCATCCGGCTCCAGCGGGACGGGCGCGCCGGCCGGCCGGCACCGGCCGGCTCGGTGCGCCGCGCGGTCTGGGTCGTCATGTACCGCTCCTGTTCTCACGGACGCCGCCGCCCGGACGGTGGTCCGGGCGGCGGCGGGCCGGGTCAGCCCCGGGCGAGTTGCTTGTTCGCGTCCTTCTCGGCGTCGGCGAGCGCCTGCTTGACGCTGACCTTGCCGAGCAGCGCCGCCTGCAGGTGCGGCTTGACGACGTCCATCAGCTGCCGAGGTGCCGCGGCGTTGGTGACGCCGGTCTTCATCTCACCGAGGTACTTCTCGCTCTGGCCCACCAGCGGCTGGTCGGCCAGCAGGCTGCCCTGCGAGGTACGCGGGGACGAGTAGCCGTGGTCCAGGTCGAACTGCTTGAGCTGGCTGGCCGAGCTGATCCACTGCACCCAGGCCTTCGCGGCGGCCGCGTTCTTGGACCCGGACAGCACGCTCAGCCCGCCGACGGTGCCGTACGACACCGACTTGGTCTGCTTCAGCGGCGCGCCGACCTCCCAGTCTCCGGCCTGGTATCCGGGGCAGATCGTCACCTCGGCGGTGGAGCTCGCGAAGCCCATCGCCGCCTTGTCGGTGCACAGCACGCTCTGGTCCGGCTTCGGCGTGACGGTCAGGCTGTCCTTCGGCACGTACCCCTTGTCCACCAGGGTCTTGACGAACGTCAGCGCCTTGACCCCGGCCGGCGAGTTGAACGCGGCCTTCTTGCCGTCGGAGGACAGCACGTCGCCGCCGGCCTGCCACAGCAACGGGTAGAACGTCTGGTTCAGGGTGGCGTCCGGGGTGGCCACGTAGTCGGTGAGGTAGAGGCCCTTCTTCTTCAGCTTGGCCCCGTCGGCGAGCGCCTCGTCCCAGGTGGTCGGCGGCGCGTCGATGCCGGCCGCAGCGAGCACCTTCTTGTTCGCCACCGTGGTGGTCACCGACATGAGCATCGGTACCCCGTACAGCTTGTCCTGGTAGGTCATCGCGTCCAGGGCGTTCTGCCGGAAGTCGGCCTTGTCCTTGGCGACCACGTCGGACACGTCGGCCAGCGCGCCGGTGTTCGCGTACTGCGGGACCTGGTCGGGGATCAGGTAGACCACGTCGGGGCCCTTGCCGCCGGCGATCGCGGTGGTCAGCTGCTCGTCCCGGTTCGCCCACGGCTGGACGACGACCTTGACGTTCACCTTGGAGTACTTCTTCTCGAAGGCCGCGACCCTCGACTTCCACCAGGTGTTCTCGATCTTCTCGTTGATCGGGTAGATCCACATGGTGACCGTGCCGGACACCTTGCTCGGATCGGACGGCACCTTCGCGTCCGAACCCGAGCTGCATGCGCTGGCGGTCACCGCCAGCACGCCCGCGACCAGCGCCGCGGCCATTGCCCGTACTCGCATTGCCTGCACTCCCTGTCCGTGACTCGCTGGGATGGCCGCGTCGAAGCGGGTGCCGCGGTGGTCAGCCGCCGGCGCGGCCGGTGGCACCGGTGCGAGGTCTCGCAGCCGAAGACCCGCGGGCCCGAGGGTTTCCCCTCACATCAATTACGGTCGTGCCTGAAGTCACGATGAACATAGCCAGGCTCGGAGATGCGGTCAATACCTGCGGCAACAGTGACCGCGCAGCGGGACCCGTTGACGCGCCGTCTAGCTCCGGATACTTTCGGCGCAGCCATTATCCTGGGGATGAGCGGGCTCGGAACCGACGCCGGAACCAGCTGCCCGCCCGCAGTGGAGGAGATACCGATGACGGCGCTGCGCACGCTGATCGCCCGCCGGGTACACGAGCCGGACGACCGGCTCATCGAGCAGCTCGGCCGCACCGACGGCGACCTGGTCGTGCTGGGCGCCGCCGGCAAGATGGGCGTGAGCCTGGCCCGGATGGCCGCCGAGGCGTTCGACCGGCTGCCCGGCCACCGCCGGGTGCACGCCGTGTCCCGGTTCTCCGACCCGCAGGCCCGGGCCGAGCTGGACGAGGCCGGCGTGCACACCGTCGCCGCCGACCTGACCGACGAGGTCGCCCTCGCCGGCCTGCCCGACGCGCCGAACGTGGTGTACATGGTGGGCCGCAAGTTCGGCACCGCCGCCGACGCGGCCACCACCTGGGCACTCAACACGTACCTGCCGGGCCGGGTGGCGCAGCGCTACGCCGGCACCAACCTCGTCGCGTTCTCCAGCGGCAACGTGTACCCGCTGGTGCCGCTGCACTCCGGCGGCGCGGACGAGAGCGTCGCCCCGGACCCGGTCGGCGAGTACGCGCAGTCCTGCCTCGGGCGCGAGCGGGTGCTGGCCCACCAGGCCGCGGCGACCGGCACGAAGCTCGCGATCATCCGGCTCAACTACGCCATCGACTGCCGGTACGGGGTGCTGACCGACATCGCCCGCGCGGTGCGTGCCGGTGACCCGGTGGAGCTCGGCAACGCCGCGGTCAACGTGGTCTGGCAGGGCGACGCCAACCGGTACGTGCTGAGCGCGCTCGCGCACGTCGACACGGACCCGCTGGTGCTCAACGTGACCGGGCCGGAGACCGCCTCGGTGCGCTGGCTCGCCACCGAGCTGGGCCGCCGGCTCGACCGGGAGCCGGTGTTCGCCGGCACCGAGGCCGACACCGCGCTGCTGTCCAACGCGGCCCGCTGCTTCGGCCTGTTCGGCTACCCGTCGGTCAGCCTGGCCGAGATGCTCGACTGGACCGCCGCCTGGCTGCTGGAGGGTGGGCCGTTGCTGGACAAGCCCACCCACTTCACCGAGCGCGCGGGCAAGTTCTGATGTACGACGACGAGAAGCGCAGCCGGCTGCGCGACGGCATGGTCATCCCGGCCCACCCGCTGGCGCTCACCGCCGACCTGCGGCTGGACGAGCCCCGGCAGCGCGGCCTGACCCGGTACTACCTGGATGCCGGCGCCGGCGGGGTCGCGGTCGGCGTGCACACCACCCAGTTCGAGATCCACGACAACGGGCTGTACGAGCCGGTGCTGCGGCTGGCCGCCGAGGAGGCCGCAGCGGTGGCCCCGGACCCGGCCGGCGGCAGCCGCGCGCTGCTGGTCGCCGGGGTGCTCGGGCCGACCGAGCGGGCGGTCGCCGAGGCGGAACTCGCCGCCGAGCTGGGCTACGACCTGGCCCTGGTGGCGATGAACGGCTGGCGCGACGCACCCGAGGCGGACATCCTCGCCGGCGTCGCCGCGGTCGCCGAGATCCTCCCGGTCTTCGGCTTCTACCTGCAGCCCACGATCGGCCGGCGCAGCTTCGGCTACGACTTCTGGCGCCGGTACGCCGAGCTGCCCGGCGTCGAGGCGATCAAGATCGCGCCGTTCGACCGGTACGCGACGATCGAGGTGATCCGCGCCGTCGTGGACGCCGGCGGCGCCGACCGGATCGCGCTGTACACCGGCAACGACGACAACATCGTCGCCGACCTGCTCACCCCGTACCGGTTCGGGCCGACCACGGTGCACATCGTCGGCGGGCTGCTCGGCCAGTGGGCGGTGTGGACGCCGGCCGCGGTGGCGCTGCACGCCCAGGCCCGCGCGATCGTCCGGGCCGGCGCGCCGGTACCGCTGGAACTGCTGGCCCGCGCCGCCCAGCTCACCGACGCGAACTCGGCGGTGTTCGACGCCGCCAACAGCTTCGTGGGCAGCATCGCCGGCGTCAACGAGGTACTCGCCCGGGAGGGGTTGCTGGCCGGCAACTGGTGCCTGGCCGATGCCGAGCGGCTCTCCCCCGGCCAGGCCGACCAGCTCGACCGGGTCCTCGCCGCCTACCCGGACCTGACCCGCGGCGGCGACCCGGACGCGCTGGCCGCCGGGCCGGGCGCGCCGGTGAGGGACGGTACGGCGCTCCAATGACATGGCACGATGCAGGCGTGATGACCAACCCCCGGTACCAGGCGGAGGTGCGGGCCACCGTCGGTGTGGTCGGACCGCCTGACCTGGTGCCGCTGGTGCAGCAGGTCGCCGCCCGCGACTTCCCGCAGCTGGAGCTGCGGCCGCTGCCGTACCAGAACGAGTCGCAGGCGGCGGAGATCGTCGCGGACCGGCCGCCGGACGTCGACTCCTGGCTGTTCACCGGCGCCATCCCGTACACGCTGGCGCAGCAGGCCGGTGTGCTGGACCGGCCGGCCACCTACATCACCTACAGCGGCGCCACCCTGTACCGGGTGCTCGTCGAGCTGCTGTCCGCCGGCCGCGCCGTCGACACGATCAGCATCGACACCCTGGACCGCGATCAGGTGGTGGAGGCGTTCCGGGACGCCGCGCTGCCGGTCGAGGGCGTCCGGGTGATGGAGTACCGGCCGGGGCGCGACGCGGCGCAGTTCGCCGACTTCCACCGGGCCGCCGCCCGCGGCGCCGAGCGCAGCGTCGCGATCACCTGCGTCCGGTCGGTGTACGAGCAGATCCGGGGCGACCTGGAGACGGTACGGCTGGCCCCGGCGATCGTGTCGGTCCGGTCCGCGCTGCAGACGATCATGCTGGCCTCCGCCGGCCGGGTACACGCCGACGCGCAGGTGGTGCTCGGCTTCATCGACCTGTCCGAGCCCGACCAGGAGCTCGCCGACGACATCACCGCGCTGGCCGGCAGCCTGTTCACCCTGCAGGAGGGCCGGTACCTGCTGGTCACCACGCGCGGGGTGCTGGAGGGTGCGACCGGTGGGTTCCAGCGGCTGCCGCTGCTCGGTGCGCTCAGCCAGCGGCACATGTGGGCGCACGTCGGTTGCGGCGTCGGCCGTTCGGCCGCGGAGGCGGAGGCGCTGGCCCGTCGCGCCCTGGCCCGCTGCCGCGCCGCCGGCCCGTTCGCCGCGGTGGTGTCGCTGGGCAACGGCGGTGACATCATGCTCGGCGGCGTGGATCCGGCCGAGGCCGGCGACGACGAGCCGGTACCGGTCGGGGTCGCGGCCCGGCGCTCCGGCCTCTCCAAGGCGAACCTGGACCGGCTCAAGGCCATGCTGTACGAGCGGGGCGCCGACGGGGTGACCGCATCCGACGTGGCCGAGGCGCTGGACATCGAGCCGCGGTCGGCCCGGCGGACGTTGAAGCGGCTGGAGCGGGCCGGGGTGGCGCAGCCGATCGGGCGGGTGATGGCCGGTACGACCGGGCGGCCGCCGACGATCTACCGGGTCCGCCTCGGGTGAGGCTCTGACCGTCCGGGGTGATGGTCCACTCCGTGCATCCGAGGTGCGTCCGAGGTGCCTCCAGGTGCTGGTGTAGAGGCCACCTCTGTTCGCGGTCTGAGCCCGCGTGGGGGGATGCGAGGAGAGGGCTTCGCCCCCTCCTCGCGCTCCTTCCCCGTCAAGGGGGCCTTCGCCCCCTTGACCATCCCCCGTCGGGGGAACGGTGACGAGGTCCGGACGCCGCCTGGCCTTCTCGGAATGTCGGGGGCCGGTGCTCGCCGTCGGGGAGCCATGCCGCTTCGGGGCTCGCGTCGGGGAGTCATGTCGCTTCGGGGCTCGCGCTTCGGGGCTCGGCGCTTCGGGGCTTTGGGGTGGGTGGGTGTCCGTTGTGGACACTCACCCACCCGGGGTCAGAGCCAGAGGCGGATGAGGTTGCGGTGTCGGACGGTGTAGAGGGAGCGGCCGTCGGGGGCGGGGGCGAGCATGGGTGGGCCGTAGGTCTCGGCGGCGAGGTCGTCGAGCACGGTGGTCGTGGTGCCGTCGCCGTTGACCCGGAAGATCCGCCCGCCGGTGGCGCCGTACAGGTGGCCGCGCGCGGTGACCAGGGTGGCGCCGGCGCCGACGTCCACAGTGGACAGTACTGTCCGGGTACCCGGGTCGAAGGCGAACAGGGTCCCGGTGTCGGTGGTGCCGTAGAGCGTGCCGCGCCAGAGCGCCAGGTCGGTGAGCTGCCCGGCGCCCGGTACCGGGGTGACCTGCCAGCGCACCGTGCCGCGGCGCAGGTCGAACGCCGACAGCGTCGCCTCCTTGACGATCGGGTCGGTACCGAGGCTGTTGCGGATCTCGCTGCCCAGGTAGGCGGTGCCGCCGGTGGCGGCGACCGAGCGCACCGACTGGTTCGGCACCACGCCGCGGTACACCCGGACCGCGCCGGTGCGCGGATCGAAGCAGGCCAGCGCGCCGTTGTACTTGCCGTAGTCCGCCTCGGTGGTGACCAGCAGCTTGCCCACCGCCGGGTCGTACACCGCGTCGGTCGGCCGGGTCTGCTCGTTCGCGACGTCGCCGACCTTGTGCAGGTCGGTACCGTCCGGCGCGACGGAGAACAGCCGGGCCAGCGTGTACACGCCGAGGTAGACCTGCCCGCCGACCGGCGTCATGGTCTTCGCCTCGCCGGCCAGGAACGTCCGGTGGCTGGCACCGGTGGCGAGGTCGTGCACCTGCACGCCGGCCTTGCCGCTGACCAGTACCCGGTCGTCGGTGGCGGTGACCTGCATGGCCAGTTCCGGCGCCGGCGGCAGGCCCGCCGCGGTCAGGTCGGTGCCGTCGAACGTGCCGGACGCCGCGTCGTAGTCGACGAACGTGCTGGTCAGCTCCGCGGTCACGGCGTCGTCGGCGCTCACCATGATCCGGTTGAAGTACGCCCCGTCGTACGGCGAGCCGAGCCGGGTGACGGTGCCGCTCGCCGTGTCGTAACGCCACAGCACGCCGGCCGGCCGGGTACCGAGGTAGACGGAGTCGCCGTGCACGGTGATCGCGGTGACGTACTGCTCGGCCGGGTCGGCCTGCACCTCGACCGGGTGCGCCAGGTCGTCCAGCGAGAACACCAGCATGGTGCCGGTCGGCGACAGCCCGGCGGCGAGCGTGTCGCCGGACAGCGCGAGCGTCGCCACGAACGTCCGGTTCGCGTACTGGGCGGGCAGCACGTCGGTGCGGTCTCCGGTGGCGCGGTCGATCGCGATCAGGTGCGCGTGCGCACCGACGCCGGCGAAGATCGTGGTGTCGGTGACGGCGATGGACCGCACGTACTGCTCGCCCGCGACGGCCGTGCCGTACTTGCGGGTCTGGCCGGTCGCCGGGTCGTAGCTCCACACCCCGGCGTCCGGGTACGTGCCGGCCACGATCGTGCCGTCCGGTGCCGCGGCGATCGCCCAGACGAACGAGCCGAAGTTCGCCACCTTCGTCGCCGTACCGGTCGTCGTGTCGATCCGGTACAGGTCGCCCGGGTCGTAGGTGGCGACGTACAGGTCGGTGCCGACGTGCGCCATCGCCCAGGTACCGGCGCCGGTCGGCAGGTCGATCGTCGTCGTGACCCGGTGCTGTACCGGGTCGAACGCCGCCACCTGCACCGGCGACACGCCGGACGTCGCGGTGTAGACGAGGTCGCCGACCGGTTCGGCCACCCCGGTCGAGGTGACCTCGGAGGCCGGCCCCAGATCGTCCACCCGGGGCGCGGCGGCGCTGCCGGCCGGCCGCGCCGGCGCGGCGGCGGCGCTGTCGGTCGGCCGCGCCGGCGCGGCGGCGGCAGGGCCGGCCACGAGCGACGCGGCAGCGAGCCCACCGATCGCCAGCGCCGCCACGATCCGGCGCAGCCGAGCGCCACTCCCGCCGCTCATGCCGGCACCACCCGGTAGACGTGGGTGTTGGCGCCCAGGAAGGCGGTGCCGTCCGGGGCGACCGCGAGGTAGTCGGCGTCGGTGTCGACCACCGTGGTCACCGCGAGGTCGGCGCGCGCCACCCGGTGCAGCGCACCACCGGACAACATCAGGAACGTGTCCGACCCGGCGTGGTAGCCGAGCCGGCCGGTGCCGGTGCCGACGGTGGCCCGGCGGGTGACGGTGCGGCTGGCCAGGTCGAAGGCGAACAGGGTGCCCGCCGCGTACCCCCACACCCCGCCGTCGGCGTCGACGACCAGCCCGTCCACCGACTCGGCGCCCGGTACCGGTACCGCCTCGAACGTCTTGGCGTCGGCCACCGGGTCGAAGCCGAACAGCTTCGCCTCGGTCTGCGTCGGCGCCGGCACCGAGTACCCGCCGTGGATCGAGGTGCCGCCGACGATCGTGCCGGCGGCGTACGCGAGCGACACGATCGACTGGTCGGTGACCACCGGCCGGTGCACGCTCGCCGCGTTGGTCGCCTTGGCCACGATCACCAGCGCGCCGCCGAGCGTGGTGTTCGGCATCGAGCCGTACGCGACGTGGTCGCCCGCGTCGACGCTGGCCCGGGCCCGTACCTGGTCCGCCTCGTGCAGGTCGACGACCTTCACCGGGTTGTCCGGCGTCCCGGCCGGCCCGGGCGAGTACTCCGGGCTGCTCCACGGCTTGCCCGGGTCGTACCGGTAGAGGCGCGAGTCCGGGTAGGTGCCGAGCCAGATCTCGTCGCCGAGGTCGAGCACGCTCTCGGTCTGCGCGAACCGTTGGAACGTGGGCGATCCGGTCTGCGGGTCGAGCTGCGCGAGCCCGCCGTTGAGGTACCCGCCGGCCCACAGCCGCCCGGTGGTCCCGACCGCGAGGCTGGCCAGCGGGATCGGCTCCCCCGGGATGTCGGTCGCGGTCTGCGTGCCCACCCCGGTCTTCGGGTTGTACGAGAACATCTCGCCGCGCCACAGCAGGCCGACCAGGGTCTGACCCGGGGTTTCCTTGGCTGGCAGGGAAACCCAGCCGATGCCGCGGTTGTTGACCACCCGGCCGGCGAACGTGAGCCCGGTACCCGTCTCGGTACCGGTGCGGGGCAGCATCCCGGTCAGTTCCCCGTTGCGGGTGTAGTAGACCAGCCCGCCGGGCCCCGGCTCGGACACGTCCAGGCCGGCCACCTTGTCCCGCAACGGACTCCAGCCGCGCCGGCGGGTGTCCCAGACGCCGAGGCGGCCGTCGATGGCGGAACCGAACCGGGCGTACACCAGGCCGCGGTAGGCGTTCAGGTCGTACACGGTGCTGCCGACGCCGTCGCCGACCTCGTCGGGCAGCGGCAGCTCCCGGCTGGCGCCGCTGGCGACGTCGATCTCCACCACGTGCGCGTCCGGCTGGGTGCCGACGTAGAGCTTGCCGCCGTCGGTGGCGATGCTGCGGGCGTACGACATGCCCGGGACCACGGTGCCGTAGTCGCGGACCGCACCGGTGGCCGGGTCGTACCCGAAGGCCTTGGCGCTGGGGTAGGTGCAGCCGTAGACGATGCCGGCCGTGTCGATGGCCAGCCGCCAGATGTACGTCTCGGCGGCGAGCGGCCGGCCGAGGTCCTCGATCTCGCTCTGCCGGCCCGGGGGCCGCCGGAACAGCTGCCCGGTCCCGTACGCGCCGACCCAGACGGTGCCGTCCGGGCCGATCGCCACCGCGTACGAGCCGGGGGCGCCGGGCAGCGGCTGGGTGGAGACCGTCTTCGCGGTACCCGGGTCGAGCGCGACGAGGTGCGCCGGGTCGCCGGACACCGCCGACCACAGCACCGGCCGCCCGTCCGGGCCGGGGCCGACGGCGCCGCCGATGGCGAGCACGTCGGACAGCGGGATACCGAGGTCGGTGAGGGTCGCGGCGGCCGCGCTGGCGGAACCGGCGAACGTCGGGCCGGCGAGCGCGAGACCGGGCAGCGCGCCCGCCGCAGCGGCGCCGCCGAGCGCCGCGACGAACGTACGCCGGGACAGCCGGCCGCGGCCGGGGTGGGAG
>NZ_BOPO01000131.1 GCF_017312725.1 Actinocatenispora comari
GCCGGACTGGTGCGGCCGGACTGGTGCGGCCGGGCTGTCAGGACAGGCCGGCTGTCAGGACAGGCCGAGCAGGTCCGGGTCGGTGGCGAGCTTGCGCAGGTGGGCCTGCGGGTCGGCGACCAGCCGGCGGGTGTGCAGGTCGAGCAGCCCACCGACCGCGGTGACCTCGGCGGCGGCCGTACCGTCGGCGCGCACCAGGTGCTGCACCAGCCGGAACGTCTTGCGCCCCGGCGTGTACTCGAACGCGCAGCTCACGTCGACCTCGTCGCCGCCGCGCAGCTCCCGCAGGTAACGCACGGTGGTCTCCAGCACCACCGGGCCGGCGCCGGAGGCGATCAGCGCGTCCTGGCCGACGCCGGCCGCGCGCAGCACCTCCCACCGGGCGTGCTCGGCGTACTGCAGGTAGACCGCCTGGTTGAGGTGGCCCTGCGTGTCCAGCTCATAGCCGCGCACGGTGACCCGGACGCGGAACGGTTCGCTTGTCACGACGCCGACATTACTGCTCGGTAACCGGCTCCCCGGCCGCCGGCGGCAACCGAGTGACCAGCGCCGCAAGTTCGTCCGCGTCGAGCAGGTCGGCCGGGCTGTCGGTCACCCCGGTCGCGACGTAGTGGAACGCCGCCCCCACCTCCGCGAGCGGCACGCCGAACAGCTCGGCCGCGGCCAGCCGGTACGCGGCGAGCTGGACCGCCGCCGCGCGCGCCGCATCGCCGGTCGGCTGCCGGCCGGTCTTCCAGTCGACCACCCGCAGCCCGCCGCCCGGCTCGGCGAACACGGCGTCCATCCGGCCGCGCACCACCACCCCGGCCAGTACGGTCACGAACGGCACCTCCACCGCGAGCGGCGTGCGGGCCGCCCACTCGCTGGCCAGGAACCGGCGCTGCAACTGCGCCAGGTCGGCGTCGACGCCGGTGTCCCGGTCGGCGGCGCCGGGCAGCTCGTCCAGGTCCAGCAGCGCCTGACTGCCGAGTCGCTGCTCCAGCCAGCGGTGGAACTCGGTGCCCCGGCTCGCGGCGCGCTCCGGCGGCCGGGGCAGTGGGCGGCGGATCCGGCGGGCCAGCGCGCCCGGGTCGTCGGCGAGACCGACCAGGTCGGTGACGGTCAGCGCGGCCGGCAGCGCCACCTCGCCGACGCCGCGCGCCTCGGTGTCGCGCTCGGCCAGCAACAGGTCCACCTCGTACGCCCAGCGCCGCTCCTCCGCCGTCACCTCGTCCTCGCCGCCGCCCGGCACGGCGCCGCCAACGCTGGTGTTGCCGCCCGGCGCGCCAGTGGTGTCGGCGGCGTCGTTGCCGCCCGGCGCGCCGGTGGTGTCGGCGGCGTCGTTGCCGCCCGGCGCGCCGGTGGTGTCGGCGGCGTCGTTGCCGCCCGGCACAGCAGCCTTCCCGGGAGGCACGGCGGCATGCCCGGGAGGCGTGGCGGCGGTGGTGGCGTTGCCGGGCGACCGGGCGGCGCGGAGGGCGGTGAGTTCGGCGCGGACCAGGTCGGCGGCGGCGGTGAGGTCGCCGCGTCGCTCGCCCAGCGGGTCGTCCGGCCACTGCGCGCGCAGCGGGTTCGCCCTGACCGGGTTCGGCGCGTCCGGCTCCGGCTCGTCGGCCCACTCGTCGACGTGCCCGGCGCCGGCCAGGCACCGCTCGCGGACCTCGGTGAGCAGCGCGGACGGGCCGCGGCGGCCCTGCGCGTCGCCGTCCCACCAGTACCCGGAGCACAGCAGCAGCCGGCGCGGCCGGGTGACCGCCACGTACGCCAGGCGGCGCTCCTCGGCCGCGTCGTGCTCGGCCCAGCGGGCGAGGAAGTCGCGGCGGGCCCGGTTGAACGCCTTGTGGTCGCCGACCGCGGACAGCGCCAGCTCGGGCAGCCCGGTACGGTCACCGCGCAGCGCGAACGGCAGCACGCCGGGCCGGTTGAGCCAGTGGTCGCCCTGCGAGCGGGCCGGGAACACGTGCTCGGCGGCGCCGGCCAGCGCCACCACGTCCCACTCCAGCCCCTTGGCCGCGTGCACGGTCAGCACCTGTACCGCACCGGTGACGACCTCGACGTGCCCCGGCTCCAGGCCCCGTTCCTGCTCCTCGGCGGCGGCGAGGAAGGCGAGGAACCCGGCCAGCGTCGCGGTGTCGGAGTCGGCGGCGAACTGCGCCGCCACGTCACCGAACGCGTCCAGGTGCGCCCGCGCCAGCCCGACGGCGGCGCCCGAACCGGCGGCACCCGCCGGGCCTGCGCCACCGGCCCGGACCGCGACCTCGACGTCCAGGCCGATGGTGTGCTCGACGTCGGCGATCAGATCGGGCAGCGACTGGTCGAGCCGGGCGCGCAGCGCGGCCAGCTCGGCGGCGAACGCGGTCAGCCGGCGGTAGCCGGTCGACGAGTACAGGGTGGGGTCGCCCGGGTCGTCGAGCGCCTCCACCAGCGTCACCTCGCTGGGCAGCGCGAGTTCGGGCAGGTCCGGCCGGTCTCGGCGGGACAGTTCGCGGGAGCGCCGGTGCAGCGCGACGATGTCGCGCGGGCCGATCCGCAGCCGGGGTCCGGTCAGCAGCCGCAGCAGTCCGGCGCCGGCGGCCGGGTCGGCCAGCACCTGCAGGGTGGTGACGACGTCGCGCACCTCCGGGGTGTCCAGCAGGCCGCCCAACCCGACCACCTCGACCGGCAGGCCGCGGGCCCGCAGCGCCTGCTCCAGTACCGGGATCTGGCGGCGGGAGCGCACCAGCACCGCGGTGGTGGGCGGATCGTCCACGGTGGCGTTGGTGGTCCAGTGGTGGGCGATCGCCTCGGCGACCCAGGACGCCTCGTCGGCGGCGGTGGGCAGCAGCGCGCAGCGCACCGCCCGGCCGTACGGGGCGTGCGGCGCGGCGGAGAGCACCACGGCGGCGCTGCCGGCGTCGCGCAGCGGGCGGCTCACCTCGTTCGCGACCGACAGCACCGAGGGCGGGTTGCGCCAGCTGGTGGTCAGCGACAGCCGCCGGGCGGGGCGGCCGTCGGCGAGCGCGAAGTCGGTCGGGAACCGTTCCAGCGTGCCGGCGCTGGCACCGCGCCAGGCGTAGATCGACTGGGCCGGGTCGCCGACCGCGGTCACCGCGTGGCCGCGGCCGAACAGCGCGCGCAGCAGCACCACCTGCGCGTGCGAGGTGTCCTGGTACTCGTCGAGCAGCACCACCCGGTACCGGTCGCGTTCGGTGGCGCCGACGATCGGGTGCCGGGTGGCGACGGTCGCGGCGCGGGAGAGCTGGTCGCCGTAGTCCATCGCCTCGGCGGCGACCTTGCGCTCGATGTACTTGGTGACCAGCGGCAGCAGTTGCAGCCGGGCCTGCTGGCGGGCGACCATTCGGGCGGTGTCGGCAGACATGCTGCCGGGCAGCGCCTGCAGGCCGGCGATCAGCCGTTCGGTGAACCGGTGCAGCCGGTCCGGCTCGCACAGGTGCTCGGAGAGTTCGGCGGCGAGGCCGAGCACCTCGCCGGTGACGGTCACCGGCGCGAGATCCACCGCCGACATGTCCCCGTCGTACGCGCGGACCACGGCGTCGGCCAGCTGCCAGCAGGCCGCCTCGCTCAGCAGCCGGGTGGTCGGCTCGTACCCGGCGCGCAGCCCGTGCTCGGTGACCACCCGCGCTGCGTACGAGTGGTAGGTGGCCACGGTGGGCTCACCGCCGAGCGGGTCCGCACCCGGATGCCGTTGGGGGGCAACGGTTTCCGCTCCGGCGGAAGGCTCGGTACCGGCGCCCGTGCCGCCGATCACCGGGCCCGCGGGCGCGCCGCCGGCCGGTTCGCCGGCGATCTCGGGGATGCGGGCGAGCTGGCCGAGCCGGGCCCGGATCCGGCTGGACAGCTCGCCGGCGGCCTTGCGGGTGAAGGTCAGGCCGAGCACCTGGTCGGGCCGTACCATCCGGTTCGCGACCAGGTAGACCACCCGGGAGGCCATCGTCTCGGTCTTGCCCGAGCCGGCGCCGGCGACCACCAGCAGCGGCCCGAGTGGGGCCTCGATCACCGCCGCCTGCTCCTCGGTGGGCTGCGGCAGGCCGAGCAGCTCGGCCAGCCGGTGCGGCGTCAGTACGCTCACGGGTCGGTCACCCGCCGCCCGTGTGTCGACAGTGGACAGCTGGTCTGCACCGCGCAGGAGCGGCAGTGCTCGTTGATCACCGCGTCGAAGGTGGCCGCGGCCATCCGGCGGGCCGCGTCGTGCACCATCTCCTGCGCCCAGGCCGGGTTGTCGGCGTCGGCCAGCGCGGGCTGGTGCTGCTCGCGCGGGTGCGCCCGGGATCCGCCCAGCTGCACCAGCGCCGCGCCGCCGGGGCCGGCGCCCGGGGTGACGCCGGGCAGGTCGTCGAACGCGCCGTGCTCGGCCGCCACCTGGTACGCGCCGAGCTGCGGGTGCTGCGCGGCCTGCGCGTCGGTGGGTGCGCTGCCGCCGGTCTTGAGGTCGATGATCACCGGGCGCCCGGCGTCGTCGACCTCCAGCCGGTCGACCGCGCCGGTCAGCTCGACGTCCGGCGCGTCGTCGCGGGACGGCAGCCGGGTGCGGAACCGGCGTTCGGTGGCGGCGAGCCGGCGCGGGTTGTCGGCCAGCCACTCGGCCAGCTTGTCGAGCATCCGGTCGGCCTCGACCCGCTTCTTGCCGACCACCCAGCGGGCCGGGAACTCCACCTCGTCCCAGTGCTCGTCCAGGAACTTGCGCAGCGCGCCGAGGTCGTCGGCCTCGGCGGCGGCCGCGTGCACCAGGGTGCCGACGCTCTGCTCGACCCCGGGCGGGTTGGCGCCGCCGTGCCGTTCCAGCGCCCAGCGCAGCCCGCAGCGGCGCACGTTCTCCACGGTGGACGGCGACACCTCGACCGTCTCGCCGACCCCGGCCAGCGGACGGGCGTCGGACAGCTCGCCCATCCCCCACCACGAGTTCGGGTGCGCGCCGGTGACCCCGGCGGCGGCCAGCCGGGCCAGCTGGCGGGCCGCGGCCCGCTGCCGCTCCGGCGGTGCGGACGGGTCGACCAGCACCGTGCGCAGCTCGGCGACCAGCGCCGGCAGGGTCAATGCCCGCGGCACCGTGGCGACCCGCTCGGTGTCCACGGTGGACAGTTCGGTGAGGAACCGGCTGGGCAGCTCCTCGCCGTCGCCGGCGGCGACCGCCGACACCAGCAGCCGGTGCCGGGCCCGGGTCGCCGCGACGTAGAACAGCCGCCGCTCCTCGTCCAGCAGCGCGGCACGCTGCGCGGCGGTACCGACCACCGGCGGGTCGGCCGGCTCCTCGGTGCCCGGCTCCGGCCGGCGGCCGGCGGCGAGGTCGACCACCAGCTCGGAGCCGAGCAGGCTGCCGCGCAGCCGCAGATCCGGCCAGGCGCCCTCCTGGACCCCCGGCACCGCGACGAGGTCCCACTCCGCACCCTTGGCGGCGTGCACGGTCAGGATCCGTACCGCCGGGCCGCGCTCCGCGGTGGGTGCCAGCGAGTCGCCCGGAAGCTGTTGCGCCGCAACATGATCGGCGAACGCGACCGGGGCCGCTCCGGGCAGCCGCTCGGTGAACCGGCGGGCCGCGTCGAACAGCGCCAGCACCGCGTCCAGGTCGCGGTCGGCGGCGGCGCCGCGCTGGCCGCCGGCCGCCGCGAGCCGCAACCAGGACTTCTCCAGCCCGCTGTGCGACCACACCGCCCACAGCACGTCCAGCGCGCCGGCACCGGGCTGGGCGGCGGCACGCCGGGCGGTGGCGAGCAGCTCGGCGATGCGTACCGCGGGGGCGGCCCAGCGGCGGTCGACGGCGGCGAGCTCGACCGGCCGGCGCAGCGCCTCCAGCAGCAGCACCCCGGACGGGCGCCGGTCGCCGCCGGGCAGCGCCAGTGCCCGCAACCCCTGCCGCAGCTGGCGTTCGGTGAACGGGTCGGCACCCCCCAGCGGGGAGTGCAGCAGCGCCACCGCGGAGTCCTCGTCCAGCGTGTCCGGCCGCAGCGCGCAGCGCAGCAACAGCAGCAGCGGCGCCACCGCGGACTGCGCGGACAGCGGCAGGTCCTCGGCGGCGACCCGGATCGGCACGCCGGCCTGGGTCAGCGCCCGGCGCAACGGAGTCAGCTGCCGGGCGGTCGAGCGCACCAGTACCGCCATCCTCGACCACGGCACGCCGTGCAGCAGGTGCGCCTGGCGCAGCGCGTGCGCGAGGTAGGCCGCCTCGTGCGCGGCCGAGGCGAACACCCGCACGTCGACGCTGCCGACGGCGGGGCCGGCCGGGGCGATCGCCCGGTGCCGGGCCGGGCCGGGCAGCCGGGCGGTGATCCGGCCGGTGGCGGCGGCCAGCTGCGGCGCCTGCCGCCAGCCGGTGCGCAGCGTCACCGCCGGCGCCGGTACCCCCGGGGCCGCCGGGAACCGGTCGCGGAACTCGGTGACACCGGCCGGATCGGCCCCGCGGAACGCGAACGTGGACGAGTCCGGGTCGCCGAACGCGACCAGGAACCGGCCGTCGCCGGCCAGCAGCTCCAGCAGCTCGCGCTGCGCCGGGTCGGTGTCGTGCAGCTCGTCGACGAAGCACCACCGGTACCGGTCGCGCTCGGCCGCGAGCAGCTCCGGATCGCCGGCCAGCAGGTCGATCGCGGCCCGGGTCAGCTCCGCCGGGTCGTACCCGACCGAACCACCCGGTGTCGCGTCCCGCAGCGAGCGCACCGAGGCGTACTGGTCGGCGAAGCGCGCCGCGGCGATCCACTCGCCGCGCCCCGACTCGCGCCCCCAGCGGGCCAGCTGCGCCGCGGTGACGCCGCGCTCGGCGGCGCGGGCGAGCAGGTCCCGCAGCTCGCCGACGAACCCGCGGGTGGCCAGCGCGGCGCGCAGCGGCTCCGGCCAACCCGCGTCGTACACCGCCTCGGCGCGGCCGACGGCCAGCAGCTCGCGGATCGTCACGTCCTGTTCGGGGCCGGACAGCAGCCGCGGCGGCGGCCCACCGCGGGCCACGGCAGCGCGGCGCAGCAGCCCGAACGCGTACCCGGGGAAGGTGCGCACGGTCGGCTCGGCCCGGAACCGCGCCGTCCCCGGCACCTCGGTCGGATCGGTGCGCGCGGCCGAGTCGGCCCGGCCGGGCGTCCCGGCCGGGTCGGTGCGCACGCCCGGCCCGGCCCGGCCCGGCGTCCCGGCCGGGTCGGTGCGCGCGGCCGGGAACGGCGCCGTGTTCGGCGCTCCGGTCGGGTCGGTGCGGGCGAGGTCGGCTGGCGTCGGGGCGGTGGTGAGGCGGGCGGCGATGCCGCGGCGCAGCCGGTCGGCCATCCGCCGGCCGAACGTGAGCACCAGCACGTGCTCGGCGTCGCCGGCGGCGGCGCGGGCGGCGACCGCGGAGACCAGCGTGGTGGTCTTGCCGGTGCCGGGGGCACCGAGCACCAGCAGCGGACCGGCCGCGTGCTCGATCACCTGCCGCTGCGCAGCGTCGTGCGCCAGCGGTGCCGAATCGGGCACCGCCGGACGGACGAGTCTCAACCCCCCGGCGGTTCCGAGCGGTGGATCGGCGGGGCCGCCCCGCTCGACGCTCGGACCGCTCACGGCCGGAAGCCCCGGCACGCTGCGCTCACCCCGCCATCAGACCACGCCGGTCCGACAGCCACCCACCGGCCACGCCCGACCGGCGGACCCGCCCGCGGCTCGACGCCTTCGGGCGGCCGCGGCCGGTACCGGCGACTCGGCCGCAGCCGGCGCAGTACGGCGGGCGCGGCCGGAGATGATCAGCGGTGGCGCCAGGCCTGGACGAGACCGACGACGCCGGCGATGCAGGGCAGCAGGGTGAGCGTGCCGAACAGGTACGGAACGATCACCTGGTAGTGCTCGCCGCCGACCGACAGGTTGGTCAGCGCGATCAGGATGCCGGCGGCGAGCGCGACGGCACCGACCACGAGCCCCCAGCGCCGGCCGCGGCGCACGGCGCGGATCGTCAGCAGCCACAGCGGGATGCCCAGCGCCGAGGTCACCGCGAGGTAGCTCGCGATGGCGTTGCGGTCCAGCGACACGTCGTGCGCGGTCCAGTGCGGGTACGCGGCGCGCACGTGCTCGGCGAGCAGGCCGGTGGTGGCCAGGTCGAGCAGCGGCGCGGCGGTGGCGACGAGCGTGAGCGCGAGCCCGACGTACAGCCAGCGCGGCCGGCCGGTGCTCGACGGCGATCGGTTGATGGTTGCGGTCACGGCTGGTCCTCCCGAAATCTACGCCGTAGGTTTCCGGCTCGTACGATACGTTCTACGGCGTAGGATTGCCAACGGGAAAGGCGGTGGACGTGGCCAGGCGCACGCAGGGCACCTCGGCGGGGCTGGACCGCGGCAAGATCGCTCGCGCCGCGGTCGCGCTGGTCGACCGGGACGGGCTCGACCGGTTCGGGGTGCGTCGCCTCGCCCAGGAGCTCGAGGTCGACCCGATGTCGATCTACCACCACATCAAGGGCAAGGCGGCGCTGCTGGACGCGATGTCCGAGGCGGTCCTGGTCGAGATGATGGCCGACGCGGGCGACCCGCCGGCGGGCTGGGCCGAGACCGCCCGCTGGATCGCGCGGCACTACCGCGAGCTCGCGTACCGGCATCCCGAGGTCTTCCCGCTGCTGGTCACCCGCGCGCAGACCGCACCGGTGGCGCTGACCGCGCTGGACCGGCTGATCGGCGCGATGCGTACCGCCGGGCTGCCCGACCGGGTGGTCGCCGACGCGCCGATGACGCTGTTCGGCTTCCTCAACGGCTACCTGCTGGCGGTCCTCAACGGGCAGCCCGGCACGGCGCCGTCGGTCGACCCCGCCGCGTACCCGGGGCTGGCCAGCGTGGCACCGCTGCAGCACGACTACGGCACGGCGGCGGAGTTCGACCGGTTGGTCGACACCGTGCTCGCCGGCCTCGACGCCCGCGCCGCGACCGGCACCGGCGACCCGCTGACCTGATCGAGAGCGCGCCCACCGCTACCGCGGTCGGTCACCGGGCCGGCACGGTGACCGTGACCCGCCGGCCGGCCGGACCGGACCGGTCACTCGCCGCCCGTCGCGTCGTCCTGCCGGTAGCGCAGCATGATGTCGTGGTCGTGCCGGGAGCCCGCGGTCAGGTGCAGCGCGTTCGACACGGTCGGGTAGCCCGACGCGACCAGCGTGTACTCTCCCGGCGGCATCCCGGCGAACCGGTAGCTGCCGTCCGGGCCGGTCATGCACCGGCCGGCCACCTCGCCGTCCGCGTCCAGCAGCGTCACCAGCGCATCGGCCAGCGGCAGGTGGTCCCGGCCGCCGCGCGCGATGCCGGCGAGCACCGCATCACCGGTCAACGCCACCTCCACCGCCGCGGTCCCCGTCGAGGGCACCGTCACCGGCACCGCGACCGGCCGGTACCCGGGTGCGTTGCCGACCACGGTGTACCCGCCGCCGATCAGCTCGGCGAACCGGAACGTGCCGTCCGTGCCGGCGGTGACCGCACCCAGCACCGCACCGGAGGAGTCCATCAGCGACACCACCGCCGCCGGCACCGGGGTCGCGCCGCCGGACAGCCGCACCGTACCGGCGATCGCCGCCGAACCGACCAGCGTCAGGTCCAGCTGCACCGGCGCACCGTCCACCGCCACCACCGACGCCAGCGGCTGGTGCCCGCGCGCCCGCGCGATCAGCGTGTACGTGCCGGAGCGCGGCACCGCCAGCTCGTACCAGCCGTCCGTCCCGCTGACGTCCTTGTCCGCCTGCCGGCCCGCCAGGTCGATCACCGTCACCGCGGCCTGCGGTACCGGCGCCGCACCGGCCCGCACGTACCCGCGCACCGGCGTGCCCTGCCCGCGGCGAAGGTCGGTGGTGCGTTCCGGATCGATGTCGACGTGCGGGTCCCACTCGGCCGGCGCGCGCCGCACGTCGGCCAGCCGGAGTACCGCGGCGTCCCGCGCGGTGTGGCTCGGGGCCGCACCGTCCGCCGGTCGCGCGTGGCCGTCACGCGGTGGCGCGGTGCGCGACCCGGCCCGACGTGACGCCGCACCGGGCCCGCCGGCCGGCACCTGCCAACCCACCGTGCCGGGCGGGAGCACGCCGGCGAGCTTCGCCCGTACCGCGGCGATGCGCTCGGCCTCGTCCGGGAGCAGCCCCGGTACGGTCGCCTCGTTCGTCTCGGCCCGCGACGACGCCTCGTTCGGCTCGGCCCGCGACGACGCCACGTACCGCCCGCCCTCGGCCGCCGTGGCATCGGCCGCGCCGTGCGCCGGCCCACCGGCCGTACCCGCACATTGCGCCGGGCCACCGGCCGTACCCGCACCGTGCGCCGGGCCGCCGGCCGCCGCCGCACCGTGTACCGGGCCACCTGCCGCCGCCGGTTCGGATCGTCCGGGCGACGGGTCGCGGCGGGCCGCGTCCGGCGACGCCGACCCGGGATGTTCGGCGTCGGCCGCCGCCCAGACCGGGACGCGTATCGCCGAGACCGGCCGCGCGGCTCCGTCGCGCGGTTCGGGTACCGCGTCGCGGCGAGCCGACTCCGCCGGGGGCGCGGCCCGGCCGCCCAGCGCGGCCCCCGAGGCCGCCAGCGGCGTCCCGTACCGGTCGACCCCGCTCGCGGCGCCGGACCCGACCTCGGCCCGGTCCGGCGCCGCGTCGGCGGAGTTCGGCGGCGCGTCGGCCGCCGCACCGGTCCCGGCGGCGAGGCCGCCCGGCCCACCCGGTCGACCGACCCCGGTCGGTCCGCCGTCCGCGGACGTCCCGGCGTTCGCGGACGTCCCGGCGGCTCCGGGGCTCTCGGCGGCAGCAGCGGTTTCGGTTGCGGTGGCGGGATCCGAGACCTCGGAACTCGAGGATGCGGCAGTACCGGCCGAGTGCACCGGCCCAGCCGCCGTGGCGCGGCCGGCGTCGCCGGCAACGGACTCGTCGATCGCGCCGGCAGGAACCGTACCGCCGAAGAACGACGCACCGTCCGGGACGACGCCAGGCCGACCCGGGTCCCGCTCGGCACCGCCCGGCGGCCGGCCCAGCCAGGCCGCGTCGAGCTCCGCCGGTTCCACCGCGGCGAGCCGGCGGAAGGTCCCCGTACCGGCGTCGGCCGGGTCGTCGCCGAGGCCAGTGGCGGAGCCGGCCGCGCCCCACGGTGCGGCATCGCCATCCGTTGCGCTATCGGTCGTCCCGGCCCCGGCCGACCCGCTCCCCGAGCCGCCGAGCCCGACCGAACCGGCCCCGACATCGAGCCCGACCGAACCGGGCCCGGCGCCAGGATCGCCGGAGCCGTACGCGACGGCACGGTCGGTCGAGCCGTGGGTGCCGGGCCCGGCGGCGGGGGCGGCGTCCGCCCCCGCGGAGCCGCGAGCCACACCGGGACCGGCGGCCCGCGATCCGGGCGTACCGGTGCGGGCGCGGTGCGAGCCGCCCACGCCGGGGCGGGCCT
>NZ_BOPO01000132.1 GCF_017312725.1 Actinocatenispora comari
GGCCCGGCGGCGCCGGCGCCAGGCGTGGGGCGGCACCCGCGCCGACCAGCCACGGAAGGATCGGCGCTCAGGCGGTCGCCGGGGCCAGCGCGGCGGACAGGTAGCCGAGATCGGACGGGCCGGTGTAGCGGATCGCGGCGAGGCCGGCGGCCCGCGCGCCGCGCACGTTGCGGTCGCTGTCGTCGACCAGCAGGCACAGCCGGGCCGGCACGCCGAGCCGGTCGCAGGCCGCCGCGTAGAACTCGGCGGACGGCTTCGCGTGCCCCAGCCGCGACGAGTTGAGCACCCCGTCGAACTCGCCGACCAGCCCCAGCAGCTCCAGATCGGCGTCGAGCCGGTCGGTGGCGTTCGAGGCCAGCAGCACCGGCACCCCGGCGGCCCGCAGCGCGCGCACCGCGTCGAGCACCGCCGGCACCACCACCCCGCGGTACGCCGACCACGCGGCCACCGCCCGCTCGGCGCGCGGCCGGTCGTCGGTCGCGGCGGCCAGCGCGTCGGTGATCGAGGCGAGCCACTCGTCGTGGCTGGAGCGGCCGGTGACCACGGCGCGCAGCCGGTCCGGCTCGAACGCGAGGTCGGTGAGCATGCCGTCGGGCAGCCCGTGCGCCGCCGCGACGGTCCGCTCGTTGGCCGGGTCGAACTCGCGCAGCACGCCGTCCATGTCCAGCACCAGCGCCTGGCACCGCTCCCGCATCCGCTCCCCCACCCACACCGTGGTGCGGCCCGAGCGCCGCACCGGCCGCAAGGCTAGCGGGCCGGCTCCCGCCGCGACCACCGACCGGCGCGCGCCGAACCGGGGCAGCCGATACCGGGGGACGAACCGGTCAGCCGGCGGCGGCCTCGGCGAGGCGCTGGCTGATCACCTGGGTGACACCGCCGCGCATGGTCACCCCGTACAGCGCGTCGGCTATCTCCATGGTGCGCTTCTGGTGGGTGATCACGATCAGCTGCGACTCGGCCTGCAGCAGCCGCATCACGTCGAGCAGCCGGCCCAGGTTGACGTCGTCCAGCGCCGCCTCGACCTCGTCCATCACGTAGAACGGGCTGGGGCGGGCCCGGAAGATCGCGCACAACAGGGCGATCGCGGTCAGCGAGCGCTCGCCGCCGGACAGCAGCGACAGCCGCTTCACCTTCTTGTTCGGCGGCCGGGCCTCGACCTCGATGCCGGTGGTGAGCAGGTCGTCCGGGTCGGTGAGGCTCAGCCGCCCCTCGCCACCCGGGAACAGCACCGCGAACACCTTCTCGAACTCGCGCGCGGTGTCCTCGTACGCGCTGCGGAACACCTCCAGGATCCGGTCGTCGACCTCCTTGACCACGGTCAGCAGGTCGCGCCGGGTGCCCTTCAGGTCCTCCAGCTGCTCGGAGAGGAACTTGTACCGCTCCTCCAGCGCCGCGAACTCCTCCAGCGCGAGCGGGTTCACCTTGCCCAGCAGCGCCAGCTCCCGCTCCGCCCGGGACGCCCGCTTCTCCTGCGTCGCCCGGTCGAACGGCGTCGGCTGCGGTACCGGCTTCTCCGCGGCCTCGGCCGCGGCCACCTCGGCGGCGGTCGGCGGCACCGGCTGCTCCGGCCCGTACTCGCCGAGCAGCGTCTCGACGTCGATCGCGTACTCCTCGGCCGCCTTGGCCTCCAGCTGCTCGATCCGCATCCGCTGCTCGGCCCGGGCCACCTCGTCCCGGTGCAGGGCGTCGGTCAGCCGTTCCAGCTCACCGCCCAGGTCGCGCACCCGGGTACGCACCTCGGTCAGCTCGGCCTCGCGGCCGGTACGGGCGGCGGCGATCTCGTCGCGTTCGCTGGCCGCGGCGGTCAACGACTCGCCGATGCGGTGCAGCGCGGCCTGCGCCGCGAGCGACACCGCCCGCGCGATTGTGGCGCCCCGCTCCCGGCGGGCCTTGCGGGCGGCGGCGCGTTCCCGGGCGGCCCGTTCCTGGGCGGCCTGCCGGGCCAGCCCGTCGGCGCGGCCGGACAGCGCCCGGACCCGCTCCTCGGCGGTGCGCACCGCGAGCCGGGCCTCCATCTCCGCCTGCCGGGACGGGCCGACCGCGGCGGCCAGCTCGTCGCGCCGGGTGGCGTCCGGCTCCTCGTCGGCCGGGGTAGCCTCGGCCAGCCGCAGCCGCTCCTCCAGCTCGGCAAGGCCGGCCAGGTCGGCGTCGCGGGCCTGCTCGGCCTTCTGCCGGGAGGTCTGCAACCGGTCCGCCTCGCCGCGCGCCGACCGGGCCGCCGCGCCGTACTCGGCGAGCTGCCGGGACACCGCGTTGCGCTGTTGCTCGGCCGACCGGCGGGACTGCTCGGCCGCCTTGGCCGCCTCGGCCCGTTCGGTCACCACCGCGCGGGCCCGGTCCAGCTGCTCGCCCAGCTCCTCGACCCGCGCCTCGGCCTCGGCCCGGCGCTGCGCCGCCTCGTCGACCGCGGCCTGTACCTCGATGAAGCTCGGCGCCGAGGCGGAACCGCCGGCGGCGTGGTCGGCGCCGAGCACGTCGCCGTCCCGGCTGACCGCGCGCAGCTCGGGCCGGTCGGCGACCAGGCTGCGGGCCGCGGCGAGGTCGTCGACCACCGCGGTGTCGCGCAGCAGCATGTCAAGCGCCGGCTGCAGCTCCGCCGGCGCCTGCAGTACCTGCAGCGCCCAGCGGGCGCCGCCGGGCAGCACGCCGGTCGGCTCGGCGGGTGCGGTGCCGGTACCGACCAGCATGGTGGCGCGGCCGGCGTCGTCGGCCTTGAGCAGCTCGACCGCGGCGACCGCGTGGTCGACCGCGCGCACCGCGACCGCGTCGGCGAACGGGCCGAGCGCGGCGGCGACCGCCGCCTCGTACCCGGTCTCGACGGTGAGCAGGGCGGCGACGCTGCCGAGCACGCCCGGCAGCCGGTCGGCGCCGGCGGCGAGCAGCGCGCCAGCGCCGTCCTTGCGCCGCAGCCCGAGCGCGAGCGCCTCCTCCCGCGCCTTCCACTGGGTCGCCTCGCGCTCGGCGGCGCGCTCGGCGTCGGTGAGCTGCTTGACCGTCGCCTCGGCGGCCTGCCGGGCCTGCTTGGCGTCGGCGAGCTGCTGTTCGAGCTGCAGGTCGTCGGAGTCGATGCCGTCGGCGCTCTCCTGCGCGACGGCGAGCTCCTCGGCGGCGGTCTCGTACCGCGCCTGCGCCTCGTCGAGCGCCATGGTGAGCCGGGCGATCTCGTCCTGCGCCGCCCGGGACCGGGTCTGCAGCGCGTTGACCTGCCCGGTCAGCTTCGCCAGGCCCTCGCGCCGGTCGGCGACCGCCTTGGCCGCGGCGACCAGTTCGCGTTCCGCGCCGGCGAGATCGGACTCGACCTGCTGCCGGTACTCGACCGTCTCGGCCAGCCGTGCCTTGTCCTCTTCCAGCGCGAGCCGCAGCTCGGTCTCCTGCTCGCGGACCCGCTCCGCCTCGCGCTCCAGCGCGTCCGGGTCGCGGCCGGTGCGCTCGTCGTCGCCGGCGGCGGACAGGAACCGGACCCGCTCGGCGGCGAGCTGGCTGGTCGACCGGAACCGCTCCTGCAGCCCGGAGAGCTTGTACCAGGTCTCCTGCGCCCGGGCGAGCACCGGCGCGTCGGCCGCCAGGGCCTCCTCCAGCTCGGCGAGCCGGCGCTGCGCGGTGCCGTGTTCGGCCTCGATGCGTTCCCGGCTGGCCCGGATCGACTCCTCGTCGGAGACGTCCTTGCGCAGCGTGCCGCGGACCGAGGAAAGGTCGTCGGCCAGCAGCCGCAGTCGCGCGTCGCGCAGGTCGGCCTGGATGCCGGCGGCCCGGCGGGCGATCTCGGCCTGCTTGCCCAGCGGCTTGAGCTGGCGGCGCAACTCACCGGTCAGGTCCTGCACCCGGTTCAGGTTGGCCTGCATCGCGTCCAGCTTGCGCAGCGCCTTTTCCTTGCGCTTGCGGTGTTTCAGGACGCCGGCGGCCTCCTCGATGAACCCGCGCCGGTCCTCCGGCTTCGCGTGCAGCACCGCGTCGAGCTGGCCCTGGCCGACGATGACGTGCATCTCCCGGCCGATGCCGGAGTCGGACAGCAGTTCCTGGATGTCGAGCAGCCGGCACCGGTCGCCGTTGATCTCGTACTCGCCGTCGCCGGTGCGAAACAGCCGCCGGGTGATCGACACCTCGGTGTAGTCGATGGGCAGCGCACCGTCGGAGTTGTCGATGGTCAGGGTGACCTCGGCGCGCCCGAGCGGGGCCCGGCCGGACGTACCGGCGAAGATCACGTCGTCCATCTTGCCGCCGCGCAGCGCCTTGGCGCCCTGCTCGCCGAGCACCCAGGCGATCGCGTCCACCACGTTGGACTTGCCCGAGCCGTTCGGCCCGACCACGCAGGTGACGCCGGGTTCCAGCTTCAGCGTCGTGGCGGTGGCGAACGACTTGAAGCCCTTCAGCGTGAGGCTCTTGAGATGCACTGGGCTGTCGATCCTCCATGCGGGTACTGACCTGCGCGCGGCGCGCCGACCTGCGCGTGATGACCCGCGCGCCCGGGCCCACCGACGTGCCTGCCGGGGCGAAAAGGCCCGAGTCGCAGGTTACCGTGCCGCGCCGCGCCCGCCGGGCAGGAGCGCACCTCCGGCGCGCCCGGGGGACCCCACAACGGGTGGGGTCACGCCGGCGCACGCGGCAGGAAGGAGGACGCGCCGACGCGGAACTCGGCGTCGGCGCGCGGACCGCCCGGAGGCAGTCGGTGGCGGCATTCCAGCCGCCACCGACACGGGACCGCGAAACGGCGGCCACGCCGGGCGTCGGGGTACGGGTTCCGCCACGGCCGAACCCGTGGGCACTGCGGTGATGCGTGTGCTGCCGCTCGACGCGCTGTCCGTACGGATCCGGGCCCGAGCAGGCGTTTCGCCCTGTCGTCGACCCGGTACGGATCAGCGCCGGCTCAGGTCAGCGCGGGTTCGGAGATCCGGAACAGATCGTCGGACTCCTGACGCGCCGCGGTCAGCCGGTCGTTCTCGGCCTGCAACCGTGCGGTCTCGAACTCCAGCGCCCGGACCCGGGCGCGCAGTCGGGTGACCTCGTCGATCAGACGCCGATCCGGCGTGTGACCGACGTGGCCGTAGAGGGCCTTCGCCATGGTGTCTCCTTGCGAATGCGTCGCCGGATGGCCGTAGATGCACACCCGCGGCCTGATCGGCGAGACGGGCGGGTGCAGTGGCGACGTCCATATGGTGTGCCAGCACGGCCGACATCGTCAAGGATGTCATGAGTCTGGTGGACTCAACTTCATCACCCCGTCGCAAAGCCGGCCAGGTCGCCGCGTGCCCGCTCTACCCGTACCACCACGGCATCCACCCGCCCCGGGGCCTGTGGACCACCGAGCCAATCGGCCAGATCGTGACATGCAGCACGGTCCCCCTCCGCGACCACCTCGACTCGCCCATCGGGGAGGTTCCGGGCCCAACCGGACAGACCCAGCGCCTCCGCCCGGGATCGGGTCCGGTACCGGAAGCCGACCCCCTGCACGAGGCCGCGCACCGCCGCGACCAGGCGAATCGACCCGACCGTTTCGTCCGGCGTCGCCGCGCTCATCCGACCGTCCAGACCAGAGCCGAGAGTGGTCCCGTTGCATACATAGAGTAGTCCCCACGTTCCGATCCGGCGACGTTTGCCGGCCCGGTCACTCGCCCGGTGCCGGCCGCCGGCGCGTGCCGCCACGCGGCCGGTGACCGCCACCGATAATCCCTCGGTGAACCCCACCACCATCACGCCGGCGCGGCTGTCCGCGCTCAGCGACGGGATCATCGCGATCGCCGCGACGCTGCTGGTACTGGACATCCGCGCGCCGATCGCGGCCGCCGCGGTGTGGCCCGCGCTGGGCCACGAGTGGCCCTCGCTGGTCGGCTACGTCGTCAGCTTCCTGATCATCGGCATCGCCTGGATCCACCACCACAACCTGTTCCATCAGGTCCGCGCCGTCGACCGCACCCTGCTGCTGCTCAACCTCGGCATGCTGCTGACGATCGGCTTCCTGCCGGTACCGACCGCGACCATCGGCGAACACCTCGCCGGCGGGCACGACGCGACCGGGGCCGCGGTCTTCTACGGCGCCGCGCTGACCCTCACCTCGGTGTGGTTCACGCTGTTCTGGCAGCACCTGTACCGACATCCCGAGTTGCTGCAGCCCGGCGGCGTCGAGGCCGCCCGGCGGGCCCGCCGCACGTCGCTGATCGGCCCCGTCGGGTACCTCGCGGCGACCGCGCTGGCGCTCGCCACCCCGATCGGCTCGGTGCTGGTCGAAGCGGGGCTGGTGGTCTGGTTCGTGGTCGGCCGGGCCGCGCCGGCCGGCCGCACCGGCGCCCCGGTCACCAACGAGGCTGGCGGGGACGCGGCTGGCAGTGCGGGCAGCGGTACGACGAGCGGTTCATGAACGGCTCGCGCCGGATCGGCGCGCCACACCGGTGACACGGCGCGCCGTCCCGCCCGTACACGTCCAACGACCGGTCGAAGTAGCCGGACTCGCCGTTGACGTTGACGTACAGCGCGTCGAAGCTGGTACCGCCGGCGCGCAGCGCGTCGCCGAGCACCGCGCGCACGTCGGCCAGCAGCGCCCGTACCACCGGGCGGGTCATCGTGTCGGTGGCGCGGGCCCAGTGCAGCCTCGCCCGCCACAGCGCCTCGTCGGCGTAGATGTTGCCCACTCCGGAGATCAGCGACTGGTCCAGCAACGCTCGCTTGATGCCGGTACGGCGGCGGCGCAGCGCGGCGACGAACGCCTCGTCGTCGAACGCGGGATCGACCGGATCGCGGGCGATGTGCGCGATCTCCGCCGGCAGCTCGGCGCCGCCCGCGGCCAGCGAGAGCCCGCCGAACGTGCGCTGGTCGACGAACCGCAGCTCGGTGCCGCCGTCGGCGAACCCGACCCGTACCCGCAGGTGCTTCTCGTCCGGCTCGTCCGCCGGCTGCACCAGCAGCTGACCGGACATGCCCAGGTGGGCGAGGATCGCGTCGCCCGGCTCGCCCGGACCGTCCAGCGGCAGCCACAGGTACTTGCCGCGCCGGCGGGCGCCGACGATCGTGCGGCCCACCAGCGCCGCGGCGAAGTGCTCGGCGCCGGGTGCATGCCGGCGGATCGCCCGCGGGTGGTGCACCTCGACGTGCTCGATGGTCCGGCCGGCCACCCACTTCTCCAGGCCGGCACGGACGGTCTCCACCTCGGGCAGTTCAGGCACCCGGCACTCCTAGATCGTGTACGGCCAGACGGTGATCATGTACGCCCCGAACCAGCAGCCCACCAGGCTGACCGCCACCAGGCAGGGCACCAGCACCCGGGTACGCGCGTGCAGCAGCGCGCCGCCGACCGGCAGCAGCACCGACAGCACCGGGACCAGCAGCCGCGGGCGGGAGTTGAAGTAGCCGGACGCGCCGGCCACCGTGCCGTAGGCCAGCAGCCCGTACAGCGCGACCGGCCACCAGTTGCCGTCGGTGCGGTCCAGCAGCGCCCAGAGCACCAGCGCGCCGGAGAACACCAGCAGCAACGCCGTCGCGAGCTGGACGAAGCCGTCGGCGTTGCGGAACGTGTCGGCCACGAAACGCAGGCTCGCCGCGCCCCAGTCGACGCCGGTGCCCCAGCCCTGCGACTGCTCGACGAACCAGCCGTCGGCGCGGCCCAGCCGCTGCCCCACCCAGAACCAGAAGCCGGGCACCGCGGCCAGCCCGGCCACCGCCGCGACCACCGGCCGTACCCGCGGGGCACCCGGCAGCCTCCGGTCGGCCCACAGCCGGTACCCGGCGTAGCAGGCCAGCGCGACCGCGGCGGCCAGGCCGGTACTGCGGGTCAGCCCGGCGGCCACCGCGAACGCGCCGGCCAGCAACCACTGCTGCCGGTGCAGGCTCAGCAGCATGGCCAGCACCAGGGCGCAGAACAGCGCCTCCGAGTAGGCCATCGAGAACACCACCGACATCGGCTGCGCGCAGAACAGCACCGCGAGCACGTAGCCGAACCGCTCACCGCGCAGCCGCCGCCCCAGCAGGTGGATCAGCACCGTACCGGCGGCCCCGGCCAGCAACGACACCACCACACCGGCGGCGGCGTACGGCACCCCGAACAGCGCCACGAACCGGACGCACAGCGGGTAGCCGGGGAAGAACGCCAGCGTGTTGCCGATCAGGTGGCCCGACCCGTCGTACTGCAGGGCGTGGTCGTAGCCGTCCCGCGCGATCCGCAGGAAGAAGTCGGCGTCCCAGATGGACAGTCGCGAGTAGACGCTCTGGCCCGGCCGGGCCAGCAGCGCCAGCAGCACGAACTGCACCAGCCGGTTCGCCGCGAAGATCGCCACCGGCGCGAGCACCTGCCGGACCACGAACTCCGACCGCGGCGACGACCCGGCCGCCGACGCCGGCGCCGCGGCACCGACGTCGAGCTGCTCGGTCACGCCCGACCGGCCGACGCGCCGCCGGTGCCCTCCTCGGCCCGGGCCGACAGGTCCTGCCACGCCTGCTCGGCGGCGCGCTGCTCGGCCTCCTTCTTGCTCCGGCCGTTCCCGGAACCGAACCGCTCGCCGGCCACCACCGCCCAGGCGGTGAACGTCTTCGCGTGGTCCGGCCCGTCCTCGGCCACCTCGTACTCGGGGACGCCGAGGTTCTGGTTCGCCGTCAGCTCCTGCAGGCTGGTCTTCCAGTCCAGGCCCGCACCGCGCCGCGACGCGTCCGCCATCAGCGGGTCGAACAGCTTGTGCACCAGCACCGACGCCACGTCGGTGCCGTGCTCGAGGTAGACCGCGCCGAGCAGCGCCTCGGTCGTGTCGGCGAGGATGCTCGCCTTGTCCCGGCCGCCGGTGGTCTCCTCGCCCTTGCCCAGCCGCACGTACGCGCCGAGCCCGTGCGGGCCCAGCCCGCGCGCCACCTCGGCCAGCGCCCGCATGTTCACCACCGAGGCGCGCAGCTTCGCCAGCTGCCCCTCCGGCAGGTCCGGGTGGGTGCGGTAGAGCGCGTCGGTCACCACCAGCCCGAGCACCGCGTCGCCCAGAAACTCCAGCCGCTCGTTGGTCGGCAGCCCGCCGTGCTCGTACGCGTACGAGCGGTGCGTCAGGGCCCGCTCCAGCAGCTGCGGCGACAGCTCGACGCCCAGCGCCGCGGTCAGTTCGGTCGGTGTCGCGCTACTCATCGCGGTCTCCGGTCGTCCTCGGCGGGACCTGTCGTCGCCTCATCGCCTCGCACACCTCCTGGCGCCCGGGTCAGCTCCCGGAACACTCGATCCATCTGCGCCACCCGCTCGACCGTGTGCCCGGTCGCCATCCGCGCGGCGAACCCGATCCCGGAGGCGACATCCGACCCGTTCGCCGCACCGTGGCAGACCACCACCGGCGCGGCCACCCCCAACAGCGCCGCGGCCCGCGGCACCCCGTCGGCACCGACCGGCGCGTCCCCGACGCCCGACGCACCGTCGCCGGCGGGTTCCGACCCCGGCCGCGCCGCACCGTCCGTACCGTCACCCGGGCGCAGCGCACCCTCCGCGCCGCTGCCCAGGCCCGGGACGCCTTCCGCGCGGCCGTGCAGGCGCAGATCACCCTCTGCACGGCGGCCCAGGCGCAGGTCGTCCTCCGTACCCCGGCCGAGGCGCAGATCGCCCTCCGCACGGCCGTTCAGGCGCAGGTCGCCCTCCGCACTACGGCCCAGGCGCAGGGCGCCCTCCGTACTGCGACCTAGGCGCAGGGCGCCTTCGATGCCCTTGAGCAGGACGTTTCCGGTGAAGCCGTCGGTGACGACCACGTCGGCCACGCCGCCGACGGGCACGTCGTAGCCCTCCACCAGGCCGACGTACTCGGTGTCAGGCGGCAGTATCCCCGCGGCCAGCAGCCGGTCGGTGGCCCGCCGCAGCTCGTCGCCGACACCCGGCTCGGTCCCGATGGACAGCAGCCCCACCCGGGGCCGGGCGACACCGAGCGTCGCCATCGCGTACCCGGCGCCGAGGACCGCGTGCCGGACCAGGTCGGCGGCGGTCGGATCGGGCGCGGCGCCCACGTCGAGCAGGATCAGCGAACCGCGGGCGGCCGGCACGGTGACCGCGAGCGCCGGGCGGCGCAGCCCCGGGTACCGACCGCAGTGGGCCACGGCGGAACGCACCGCCGAGCCGGTCGCCCCGGCGGACACCACCGCGTCGGCGCGGTCGGCGGAGACCAGCCGTACCGCGGCGTGCACCGGCAGGGTGCCGTCGGTCTCGACCGGGACCGGCTCGACCCGGTCGCGGTGGGCAGCCGGCAGCCGGGCCAGCAGGTCGTCCAGAACGACCTGGGGCCCCACCGGCAGCAGCCGGAGCACGGGGTCGGCGTTCAGCGCCAGCAGAGCGCCGTCAACCACGACGGCGGGAGCATCGTCCCCGCCGAGGAGGTCGACGGCGATCCGCGCGGCACGCCGCTCGGATCGCGTCATGTCGCGGGCGGGTCAGACCTCCACGACCTGGCGGCCGTTGTAGGTGCCGCACACACCGCACGCCGCGTGCGGCAGCTTCGGCGACCGGCACTGCGGGCACGGCTGGGTCGCCACCGCGGTGGCCTTCCACTGGCTGCGGCGAGACCGCGTGTTGCTCCGCGACATCCGGCGCTTCGGAACGGCCACGTCACTCACTCCTGATGATCTTCTCGTTGGATCGGGCACCGTGCGCCGGGGCACACGGAATCGCTCGGCTCACCGAGCTGCCCAGCTATTGTCACCCATCCGGCGCCGACGACCACTGGCGGGTCGCCCACAGCCGCTCGAACGGGGCCGGCGCGGCCCCGATCGCCCACGCCCCGGGTTGCCCCTCGGTGACCCGCGACCGGCGGTACCGGTCACGAATCGGCGAGTTTGTCCTTCAACCCGGCCAGCGCGGACCAGCGCGGGTCGGGCGTCTCGTGGCTGTGGTCGGCCGGCAGGTCGGCCAGCGGCTGGCCGCACTGCGCGCACAGGCCGGCGCAGTCGGGGCGGCACAGCGGGCTGCTCGGCAGCTCCAGCACGATCGCGTCCCGGATCACCGGCTCCAGGTCGGCCAGCTCGTCCTGCAGCCGGCGCACCTCGTCGATGTCGGCGGTCTCGTCGGTGGTGCTGCCCGGGTAGGCGAACAGCTCGCCGAGGTGCACCGTGATCGTGTCGGAGATCTCCTGCAGGCAGCGACCGCACTCGCCGCGCAGCGGCGCGGTCACCGTGCCGGAGACGAACACGCCCTCGGACGCGGACTCCATCCGCAGCTCCAGGTCGAGCTCGGCGCCCTCCGGCACCCCGATCAGCGGCAGCCCGAGATCGGCCGGTGCCGGCGCGGTGCGGGTGACCTCGCGCATCTCCCCCGCACCGCGGGGCAGCTCGCGGGTGGACAGCACCAGCGGCGACGTGGCGTCCGGCGGACGCGGCGTGCTTTCAGCCATGATGTCTCGGTCGACCTCGATCGTGTGTGGGACGCCGGCAGGGTCCGCCGGCACCGTGGAAGGCTACCCGCGGGCGCCGGGCAGCGTCGAACGGCGGGCCCACCGCCCGCCCCGCGGACCCGCTCAGGACAGCGACGCCCCGGTCAGGACGCGAAGCCCCGTCAGGACCCGAAGCCCCGTCAGGACAGCGACGTCTCGGTCAGTTCCTCGTCGTCCGGCGCGTACGAGCCGATCTCGCGCAGCGCGTGCATCTTGTCCCGGCCGCGTTCGATGGTGGCGAGCGACTTGGTCAGCAGCCGCTCGAAGTTGCCGAGCGTGGTATCGACGTACTCCTCGCACTCCTCGCGCAGCCGCTGCGACTCCTCGCGGGCCTCCCCGACGATCCGGTTGGCCTCGTGTTCGGCGGAGACGGCGACCTCGTTGGCCGAGACCAGCCGGGTGTGCTCGGCCTCGCCCTCGGTGATGATGCGCTCGGCCTCCCGCTGGCCGGCCGCGATGATCTTGTCGCGTTCCTCCAGCAGCGCCTGCGAGCGGCGCAGCTCGCCCGGCAGTTCGGCGCGCAGCTCGTCGAGCATCGCGATGATCTCGCCCCGGTCGACCATGCAGTTGCGCGACGACATCGGCACCGATCGGGCGGACTCGACGTAGTTCATGATCTCGTCGATGCGCTCCAGCGGATCCAACCCGGTCACTTCCCTCCTGCCAGGCGCGGACCGCCTGCCTTGTGCTGGTACCGGGCCCACCGCGCACCGGCGCGCCCGGGCCGCCGGGTCAGGCCGTACCGGGGCGCAACCGCGCGGCGAGCCGCTGGGCCACCACGTCCGGAACGTGCGGTGACACGTCGCCGCCCCACTTCGCGACGTCCTTGACCAAACTCGACGACAGAAAAGAGTAAAGCGGGTTCGTGGCCATGAAGAGGGTTTCCACGCCGGCCAGCCCCAGGTTCATCTGAGACTGCTGCAACTCGTAGTCGAAGTCGCTGACCGCGCGCAGCCCCTTCACGATGACCGAGATGTCGTGCGCCCGGCAGTAGTCCACGGTCAGTCCCGCGAACGAGTCGATCGTCACGTTCGGGTACTCGTGGGTGACCTCGGTGAGCATCGCGATGCGCTCGTCGACGTCGAACAGCCCGACCTTGGACTGGTTGACGAAGACCGCCACCACGACCTCGTCGTACAGGTTGGCCACCCGGCCGATGATGTCCAGATGCCCGTTCGTGACGGGATCGAACGAGCCGGGGCAGATCGCACGCCTCATGATCGGCGACCGTACCAAAGGGTGGTCTCGCCGTAGCGCCGTCCGCGCCGGTCGGTGATCTGCTCCGGCCAGTCCGGCTCCGGGGTCCGGGTCGAGCGCTCCACCACCAGCACGGCGTCCGGCGCGAGCCAGTCGGCGGCGAGCGCCGCCAGCACCGCGGTCAGCGTCTCCTGCGCCAGCGCGTACGGCGGGTCGGCGAAGGCCAGGTCGTAGCGCTGCGCCGGGGGCCGCTCCAGGGTCCGGGACACCGGGCCGGCCACGATCCGGGCCGCGCCGCCGACCCCCAGCTGGGCGGCGTTGCGGCGCAGCACCGCGGCCGCCCGGGCGTCGGACTCGACGAACAGCGCGTGCCCGCAGCCGCGGGACAGCGCCTCGAAGCCGACCGCGCCGGACCCGGCGTACAGGTCCAGCATCCGGGCGCCGGGCAGCTCCAGCAGCGTGCCGAGCGTGTTGAACAGCGCCTCGCGCACCCGCTCCGAGGTCGGTCGGGTGGACTGCCCGGCCGGTACCGCGAGCCGGCGGCCACCGAGCGACCCGGCCACGATCCGGGTCATCGGCGCGCTCCGTGGGCATCCTGCACGGCGTGACGGTACCCGGCGCCGCACCGCGGGCCGGGCCCGCCCCGGGGCGACAGCGCCAGCACTCTGCGTGTCCGCTGACGGCCCGTCGTGGCCGCCAACCACCGGCCGCTTTCCGGCCGCTGGTTCCGGATGGTTAAGGTCGGGCGTCGAGGAGGTCGCGCGGATCGGGGCTGTGGGCGAGACCGAGGCCCTTCCCCGCGTACCGTCTCGCCCGCGGTCACCGCAGCCCGTCGCGGCACCGCACGCATGGCCAACCCGATCACCCCTGTCGCGGAGTACGCCTTGCCTGGCACTGACCTGGTGCGCCGGATACCGGCGCTGCTCGCCGCCCTGGCGGTCGGGCTGTTCGGCGCGCTCACGTTCGCCGCGCCGGCCGCCGCCGCCACCCACGACGCGCCCGCGACGGCGACGCTCAGTTGCGAGAACGGCAAGGTCGCGGTGCGCTGGACGATCCGCAACGGCTGGCCGGACGTGGCCGACGTCAGCGACGTGTCGGGCAAGCCGGTCGACGTGGCGCTCAGCGGTACCGAGCTGGAGGGCAAGGGCGACAAGGTCCTCGGCAAGCAGCTGGTGCCGAGGACCGCGGACACGGCCGAGCTCAACTACACGGTGCGCTGGGCCGATCGCGCCAGCACCACCCGGACCGCCACCAAGACGATCCCGGACGACGTGTGCTCCACCACGCCGCCGACCTGCATCGAGGCCGCGGACGCGAGCTACCGGCACAGCTTCGACGGGACGAAGGGCACCGCCACCGTCGCGCTGCTCGCCGGGCAGAAGCTGTGCAAGGGGTCGAGCCAGGACTTCTCGCTGGCCAGCTACACCGCGTCCAGCGCCGGCGGCTACGCCTCCACGCTGCCGCAGCAGCTGTTCCGGCAGCAGACCCGCACGCTGAGCGCCAAGCATCCGTCCGTGACGCTGCGGGTCGCGGTACCGGACTGCTACACCCAGGTGGTGCTGATCTGGGGCGACCGGGACGAGGTGCTCACCGACTTCCGCAAGGACACGCCCGGCTACGGGGCGAAGGTGCTCGGGCACACCGGCGCGCCGGGCAACCGGTCCATCGGGCCAGTCGGCAGCTTCCACGGCGGCCAGACCGCCTGCGTGGTCAGCGTGACCGACTCGGCGTCGCCGTCCGACTCCCCCGCGCCGGCTCCGGCCCGGTCCGCGCCGGCCAGCAGTCCGGCCGCCGCCGCCAGCGCGAGCAGCCTGCCAGTCACCGGTGGTTCGCTCGCCGCGATCATCGTGGCCGTGGTGGTCCTCGCCGGCGGCGGGCTGGTGCTGTTCGCCGCCGCCCGTCGGCGCCGCATCGCCGCGACCGACCGCTGATGCCCGACCCCACTCCGCCGCCCCACCGAACACCGACGCCTGACCGGACGCTGGCGCCGGACCGGACGCTGGCGCCGGACCGGACGCTGGCGTCCGGACGCACCTCGCTGGCCGCTGGGCCGCGCCGGTCGGACGGACACTGAGCCGGTGCGGATCGAACCGATCACCCCGGCGCTGCTGGTCGAACGGCTGGTGGCGCGCATCGACGCGGCCGGCCCGGGCCGTACCCGGGTGCTGCTGGACGGCGCGCCGCCGGCCCGGCCGGCCCAGCTCGCCGCGGCACTGGCCGACCCGCTGCGCGCGCTCGGTCGGCCGGTGGTGACGGTGCACGCCGCCGACTTCCTGCGGCCGGCGTCGCTGCGGCTGGAGTACGGCCGGCACGACCCGGACAGCTACTACGACGGGTGGCTCGACGCGGCGGGGCTGGTCCGGGAGGTGCTGGCGCCGCTCGGGCCGGACGGGTCCGGGCGCTACCTGCCGACCCTGTGGGACGCGGTGACCGACCGGGCGACCCGGGCCGCCTACCGCGACGCGCCGACCGGTACCGTCCTGCTGCTCGACGGCGACCTGCTGCTCGGGCGAGCGTTGCCGGCCGAGCTCGCGGTGCACCTGGACGTGTCACCGACCGTACTGGCGCGCCGGCTGGACGCCGAGACGGCCTGGACGCTCGACGCGTACCGCCGGTACGCCGACGAGGTGGCGCCCCGCCGCACCGCCGACGTGGCGGTGCGCTACGACGACCCGGAACACCCCGCCCTGATCCTCGACTGACCGGCGCGCTCAGCCCTTCTCCAGGTACTCGGCACGGTCCTCGTCGACCAGGGCAGCGACGGTCTCGGCCAGCAGCGGATGCTCGGTCAGCTCGCGGTCGGCGTCGATCACCCGGACCGCCTCGTCCCGTGCCTCGGCGATCAGCTTCGCGTCGGAGAGCAGCGACAGCAGCCGCAGGTGCGAGCGGCGGCCGGACTGCGCAGCGCCGAGCACGTCGCCCTCCCGGCGCTGTTCCAGGTCGAGCTCGGCGAGCCGGAACCCGTCCACGGTGGACGCGACCGCGGTGAGCCGCTCGTGCGCGGCGGACTCCGGCGCCGCCTCGCTGACCAGCAGGCACAGCCCGGGCGCCGAGCCACGGCCGACCCGGCCGCGCAGCTGGTGCAGCTGCGAGACGCCGAACCGGTCGGCGTCCAGCACCACCATGACGGTCGCGTTCGGCACGTCGACGCCGACCTCGATCACCGTCGTGGCGACCAGCACGTCCAGCTCGCCGGCGGCGAACGCGCGCATCACCGCGTCCTTCTGGTCCGCGGGCAGCCGGCCGGTGAGCTGGCCGACCCGCAGCCCGGCGAGGGGCCCGTCGGCGAGCTGCGGCGCCACCTCGGCCACGCCCAGCGGCGGGCGGCGCTCGTCGTCGCCCGGCGCGCCCTCGTCGGCCGCGTCCTCGTCGGTGGGGTCGACGCCGATCCGCGGGCACACGACGTATGCCTGGTGGCCGGCGGCGACCTCCTCGCGCACCCGGGCCCAGGTACGGTCCATCCAGCGCTCCCGGTTGCCCGGCACCACGTGCGTGGTGATCGGCGAGCGGCCCCGGGGCAGCTCGGTCAGCGACGACACGGACAGGTCGCCGAACACCGTCATCGCCACCGTCCGCGGGATCGGGGTGGCGGTCATCACCAGCACGTGTGGCGGCTGGGTCGCCTTGTCCCGCAACGCATCGCGCTGCTCCACCCCGAACCGGTGCTGCTCGTCGACCACGATCAGCCCCAGGTCGGCGAACTCGACCCCCTGGTAGAGCAGGGCGTGCGTGCCGACCACGATGCCGGCCGTACCGGCGGCGATGTCGGCGAGCACCCGGCGCCGGGCGGCGGCCGGCAGCGACCCGGTCAGCAGCGCCAGCCCGGTCGCGCCGGCCGCCTCGTCGGTCAGCGGCAGTTCGCCGTCGGCCGGTGCCGGGCCGGTGCGGGCGAGGTCGCCGAGCAGCGTGGCGAGGCCCCGGTGATGCTGCGCGGCGAGCACCTCGGTGGGCGCGAGCAGCACCGCCTGCCCGCCGGAGTCGACCACCTGCAACATCGCCCGCAGCGCGCAGACCGTCTTGCCGGAGCCGACCTCGCCCTGCAGCAGCCGGTGCATCGGGTGCGGGCGGGCCAGGTCCTCGGCCACCTCCTCGCCGACCGCACGCTGCCCGTCGGTCAGCTGGTACGGCAGCCGCGCGTCGAACGCGGCGAGCACCCCGTCGGTGCGCCGGGGGCGCTGCACCGCCGGCCAGTCGGCCGCGCGCGCCTTGCGCTGCACCAGCGTCAGCTGCAGCGCGAACGCCTCGTCGAAGGTCAGCCGTTTCCGCGCGGCCGCCCGTGCCTGCCAGCTGCTGGGGCGGTGGATGTCGTGCAGCGCGGCGGCCAGCCCGACCAGTTCGTGGTCGGCACGCAGCGACTCCGGCAGCGGCTCCGGCGGCGGCTCCAGGGTGTCCAGCGCGACCCGGACGCAGCGGGCGATGGTCCAGCTCGGCATCGTCGCCGCGGCCGGGTAGACCGGGATCAGCGCACCGAGGAACTCCTCGATCTCGGTGTTGTCCTGCGCCGCCTCGCCGGGATCGGACAGCAGCTGGAAGTCGGGACCGTTGAGCTGCCGCTTGCCGCGGAACTCGGTGACCTTGCCGGCGAACAGCCCCCAGCGCCCGACGGTCAGCTGCCGCTGCCGCCAGGCCTGGTTGAAGAACGTCAGGGTCAGCGTGCGCTGCCCGTCGCCGACGGTGACCTCCAGCAGCTTGCCGCGCCGCTGTCGCATCGGCCGCACGTTCACCCGCTGCACCTGGGCGAGCACGGTGACCTGATCACCGACCTGCAACGCGGACAGGTCGGTGTGCTCGCCGCGTTCGGCGTAGCGCCGCGGAAAGTGGTAGAGCAGGTCACCCACCGTGGCCAGGCCGAGCGTCTCGGTCAGCGCCGCGGCGGTCTTGTCGCCGAGCACCTTGCCCAGCGGCGTGCTCAAGGTCGCCATCCGGCAACCCTAACCAGCCGCACCGACAGCCCCGGCCGCGCCGCACCCCGCGGTCGGCCGGGCCAGGTCTCTCAGGGCTTCGGGCTCAGCGTGCCCGCGGCCTTGCGCATCTGCTTGTTCAACTTGTCGTGCCCGTCCGGGACCGAACCCCAGAAGCCGGCCGCCGTGCCGTCTCCGGCGTCCAGCACCGCGACCACCACGTACTCGGTGGTCTTCTTGCCGGCGGAGCTGGTGTACGTGACGTCGAATGCCCACAGCCACGCCTTGCGGCCCAGCTGGGTCAGCTGCTCGTCGAGATGGTCCTTGCCGGCGTCGACCTTGGCGCCGGTGCCGTAGTAGCCCTTCAGGATCGAGGTGGCCAGGTCGGACTTGACCGACTTCAGGTCGTCCGGGCCGCTGTAGTCGAAGTCGTCGGACAGCTTGCCCAGCTGCATCGTGGCGTACACGTTGGTGTCGATCTTGACCGACTGGCCGACCGGGCTCTGCAGCTCCTTCGCCGGCGGCTCCACCGAGTCGACCCACGGCGAGCCGGCCTTGGTGTACCCCCAGCCGGTCGCCGAGTCGATGATCTTGTTGCCGTGCACCCCGTCATCGGACGGACCGGGCGACGGCTTGGCGGTCGCGCTCGTCGACGGCCGGGCGCTGGAACTCGAGCTCGGGTCCGCGACCGGCGGCTTCTTGTCCTTGCCGGTGGACACCAGGGCCACCACCGCGACGATGGCGAGCACCAGCACCAGCGCGCCGCCGCCGACGAACAGCCACGGCGCGATCGACCGCTTCTTCGGCGGCACCGGCCCACCCGGCGGCGGGAAGCCACCCGGACCCGGTTGGTACCCGGCGGGCGGGCCGCTCGGTTGATAGCCGGCGGGCGGGCCGCTCGGCGGCGCCATCCCCGGCGCCAGCGGCGCCCCGTACGGCGGGGGCTGCGCGCCGGGCTGCTCGTACTGCTGCGGCTGCTGCTGCCAGCCGGTGTCGAGCGAGTACTGCTCGAAGCCGGACGGCTCGTCGCCGGCGGACGGCGCCCCCGAGGAGTGGCCGGGCGGCGGCCCGAACGGGTCGGCCCCGGCACCCGGGTACGGCTGCTGCGGTGGTTGGCCCTGCGGCGGCTGATCGGGCCAGCCACCGGGCGACTGCGGCGGGTAGGTCACGACCGGAGGGTAAGCGGTCGTGCCCAACACGGCCGCGTTGAGGTCGCAACTCGACGGTACGCGCAAACACGTGCACCCTCGGTGAGACGGCCTGGCTAGAGATCGCGGGCGAAGGAGAGGCAGTCCGGCTCGTCGGCGTAGTAGCCGTAGTTCGGGATCCGCCGGTAGCCGAGCTTGCCGTACAGCGCGATCGCCTCGGGCTGCTTGCCACCGGTCTCCAGGATCACCCGGGTGCGACCGGCCCGGCGGGCGTCGGCCTCGATCGCGGCCAGTACCGCGGTGGCCACCCCGGTACCGCGGGCGGCCGGCACCGTGTACATCCGCTTCAGCTCCGCGGTGTCGTCGCCGTGCGAGCGCCAGCCACCGCACCCGACGGGCTTCTCGCCCCGGTAGGCGACCAGGAACGCGCCGTTCGGCGGCTCGAAGTCGGCCGCCTCGACCGGCGTCTCGTCGCCCTCCCCGCCGTACCGGGCGCCCAGGTCGGCGAGCGCCTGCGCCACCAGCTGCCGGGCCACCGGCTCGGTGAAGCCGACCCGTTCGATGCGCAGCGCGGTCGTGGTCGCGTCGTCGATCGTCACCCCGCCATTGCACCAGCACCACGGCGCCGGTCGCGAGCGGATTCGGCCAACGTGACGAGCGCCGCCGGTCAGCGGAAGTGGTCCCAGCCGCCGCGCCCGGTGAACGGCTCCCCGTCGACGGTCAGGCCGCTGCCCTCGTCGACGCTGCCGATCACCCGCCAGTCGGCGGTCAGCACGCTGCCGGCCGGGAACGTCGCCACCAGCGCGTGGTCCTCGCCACCGGTGAGCACCCACTCGTACGGGTCGACGCCGAGCGCCCGGGCCGCGTCCACCATCTGCTCCGGCAGCTCGAACCCGTCGCGCCGCACGTCGATCGCGACGCCGCTGGCGTCGGCGACGTGTCCCAGGTCGGCGAGCAGCCCGTCCGACACGTCGATCATCGCGGTGGCACCCTGCCGGGCGGCGACCGGGCCGCACTGGTACGGGACCAGCGGCCGGCGGTGCGCGTCCACCAGCGCGCGGGGCGACCGGAACCCGCGGGACAGCACGGTGAAGCCGGCCGCCGCCCAGCCGAGCCGGCCGGCCAGCGCCACCTGGTCGCCGGGCTGGGCGCCGGAGCGGGTCACCGGGCGCACGCCGCGCAGGTCTCCCAGGGCGGTCACCGAGATGGTCAGCGTGGGGCTCGCCACCGTGTCGCCGCCGACCACGCTCGCGCCGACCAGCGCCGCCTCCGCGGCGAGGCCGTCGGCGAGCTGCTCGGCCCACTCGACCGGCAGCTCCGGCGGCGCGGACAGCCCGACCACCAGCGCGGTCGGGGTGGCGCCCATCGCGGCGATGTCGGCCAGGTTCGCGCCGGCCGCGCGGTGCCCGACGTCGGTCGCCGAGGACCAGTCGCGGCGGAAGTGCCGCCCGTCGACCAGCACGTCGGTACTGACCACGACCCGGTTGTCGGAGGTGGTCACCACGGCCGCGTCGTCCCCGGGCCCCAGCAGGCAGGTCGGTCCCGGCGCCAGTCGCGCGGTGACCCGCTTGATCAGGCCGAACTCGCCCATCTCCGCAACGGTCACTGCAGGGCTCCTCCGATCGCCGGCGGTGGATGCGCGCCGCCGCCGCTGTCGGCCGCTGTCGTCGGCTTGCCCGCATCCTGCCACCCGGAGCCAACCCGCACCGTACAGAGGTCGACGCGGTGCGCGCTGCGTACGGTACGTTCTGTTTCGGCCGGCAGTTCCGTGGCGAGGAAGGGCACCCGTCGTGGTCCAGGCGTACATCCTCATCCAGACCGAGGTCGGCAAGACGCACGACGTGGCGACCGCGATCGGGCACGTCGACGGCGTGGTTCGGGTCGACTCGGTCACCGGCCCGTACGACGTGATCGCGCTCGCCGAGAAGCACACCGTCGACGAGCTCGGCAAGGCGGTCGTCAGCAAGGTCCAGTCGGTCGACGGCATCACCCGCACCCTGACCTGCCCGGTGGTGCATCTCTAGGCCCGCCGACCGGCCACGCGCGGGGCACTCGGACTGCGACGCGGGCCCCAGCCGTACCGGCCCGGGCGCGGCGACGGATCCGCCGACGGGCACAATCGGCAGCCGATCCACCCGAGCTTTCGCCGGAGGTGTCCTCGGTGGCCGACGCCGACTCCCGCGCCGCGGCGCGGACCGCGACGCTGATCGCCCTACCGCTCGCGCTGATCGCCGGAGCGGTCGCGTTCTGGGCGCTCGGCGGGCTCGGCGGCGGCAACGGCGACAAGCGGGCCGCCGGGTCGCCGAGCCCGCAGCCGTCCAGCACGGTACGGATGCCGGCCGCGTCGCTCGCCCCCACGCCGACCACCGTCTGCCGGGGGCTGATCGCGCAGCTGCCCAGCACGATCCGCTCGGCGAAGCGGCGCCCGGTGTCGGCCGGCGCCGAGCAGAACGCCGCGTACGGCGCGCCCGCGCTGCGGGTGGCCTGCGGCGTCGCGGCACCGACGGTGGCGAAGACCGCCACCGTGTACGAGCTGTCCGGCGTCTGCTATCTCGCCACCAAGCAGCGGGACGGGTCGAGCGTGTGGACGACGGTCGACCGGACCGTGCCGGTGGCCGTCACGGTGCCCGGCTCGTACTCGGGGGCCGGTCAGTGGGCGGCGGAGTTCTCCGACACGATCGCCGGCACGGTGCCCTCGTCGGACACCGCCCCGTCCGGCTGCCACTGACGCCGCGGCGCTGGTCCGCCCGGCGCCGGACGACAGTGCCGGCGCGGCGCCGTCAGCCGTGTTCGGCGCGACGGTGCAGGGCGGTACGGATCAGCCGGGAGATCAGCTTCGGGTAGTCCAGGCCGCTTCTGGCCCACATCTTCGGGAACGCCGACGCGGCGGTGAAACCCGGCATCGTGTTGATCTCGTTGACCACCACGTCCAGCTCGGGCGTGACGAAGAAGTCGACCCGGGCCAGGCCGGCGCAGTCCAGCGCGGTGAACGCCTGGCACGCGGTCCGGCGGACCTCGTCGATCACGTGCTCGGGCAGCCGCGGCGGGATGTCCAGCTCGGGCTCGTCGAGGTACTTGGCCTCCAGGTCGTACCAGCTGTGCCGGGAGTCGATGTGCACCTCGGCGGGCAGGCTCGCCTCCGGCTCCCCGCCGTACTCGCCCTCCAGCACGCCGCACTCGACCTCGCGCACACCGGTGAACGCGGCCTCCACCAGTACCTTCGAGTCGATCTCGCGGGCGGTGGCGATCGCCGCCGGCAGCTGTGCCCAGTCGTCGACCCGGGTGATGCCGACCGAGGAGCCGGCCCGGGACGGCTTGACGAACACCGGCAGCCCCAGCCGGTCCATCTCGGCCTCGGCCAGCGACTGCCCGGCCCGCAGCACCGCGTACTCGCCGACCCGCAGCCCGTCGGCGGCCAGCAGCTTCTTGGTGAACTCCTTGTCCATGCAGGCGGCGGAGGCGAACACGCCGGCGCCCACGTAGGGCAGGCCGGCCATCTCCAGCAGCCCCTGGATCGTGCCGTCCTCGCCGTACGCGCCGTGCAGCACCGGCAGCACCACGTCCACGTCCGCCAGCGCCGCGGCGCCCTGCGCCGGGTCCAGCGCGACGATCCGACCGCCGGAGCCGGCCGGCAGCGCCACCTCGGTACCGGCACCGTCGGTGATCTCCGGGAACCGCCGGCCGCGGATCGCCAGCTCGCTCGGATCGCCGTCGGTGAGCAGCCAGCGGCCCTGCCGGGTGATGCCCACCGGCACCACCTCGAACTCGTCCGAGTCGATCGCCGACAGCACGCTGCCGGCGCTGACCGCGGACACGGCATGCTCGCTGCTGCGACCGCCGAACACGACGGCGACGCGTGGTCTGCGTGGCGTAGTCACGCCCCCGGACATTACTCGACGTGCTCGCCACAGCAGCGACGCATCGGACGATCCCACCACCTCGGGGCGGCCCGGTCACGACCGGTTGCGGGCCGGGACCAAGGTCCCGGCCGCCGTGACCCTTGGCACCTGGTACGGCACGGGTGCCCGATTGTTGACTGGAGGTCGTTGTCGTCGTCGGGCTCGGGGGGTCGGGCCGAGGAGGTCGCCATGGCAGCGTCCGGTACCGGGCTGATCGTGGTCGGCGTGGACGGGTCGCCCACCTCGATCGCCGCACTGCGCTGGGCCGCCGCCGAGGCGTCCCGGCGGGCCGGCCGGCTGCTCGCGGTCCGGGCGGTCGGCGGCGGCGAGCCGACCGCGCAACTGGCCGCCGAGCACGCCGTACTGTCCGCCTCGGTCCGTGCCGCCCTCGGCGCCGAGCCGGCGGTACCGGTCGTGGAACGGATCGTCGCGGCGCCGCCGCAGCAGGCGCTGCTGTCCGCCGCCCGGGACGCCGACCTGATCGTCGTCGGCTCCCGTGGCCACTCCGGGCTGCTGGGCCGCATCCTGGGCTCCACCGCGATCTCGGTCGCGCGCACCGCGTCGGTGCCGGTCGTGGTGGTGCCGGCGGCGGACACCCCGGACGAGCGGGACGACCCGGGCCCGGCCGGGCAGGACGGCGCGGACTCGGCCGATCCCGGCATCGGCCCGGCCGCCGACCCCGGCCCGCCCGACCCGTTCGCCGGACGTACCGCCCCACCGCCGGCCGGGGCAGGCCGTACCCTGACCGTGTGATCCGGGTCTTCCTGCTCGACGACCACGAACTCGTCCGGCGTGGTCTGATCGACCTGCTCGCCGGCGAGCCGGACGTCGAGATCGCCGGCGAGGCGGGCACCGCGCGGCAGGCGCTCGACCGGGTGCCGGCGGTGCGCCCCGACGTGGCCATCCTGGACGTGCGGCTGCCCGACGGCGACGGCGTCGAGGTCTGCCGGGAGCTGCGCAGCCAGCTCCCCGACCTGCGCTGCCTGATCCTCACCTCGTACAACGACGACGACGCGCTGGTGCGGGCGGTGCTCGCCGGCGCGTCCGGGTACGTGCTGAAGGACATCATCGGCAACGACCTGGTCGACGCGGTACGCACGGTCGCCGCCGGCGGTTCGCTGCTGGACCCGACGGCCGCCGGTGCCCTGATGGAGGCGATGCGGCGCCGCTCCGACCCGGACGACCCGCTGGCCGACCTGACCGCGCAGGAACGCAACATCCTGCGGCTGATCGGCGACGGGCTGACCAACCGGCAGATCGGTGAGCGGCTGTTCCTGGCCGAGAAGACCGTCAAGAACTACGTCTCGAACGTGTTCACCAAGCTGGGACTCAACCGGCGCACCCAGGCCGCGGTGCTCGCCACCCGGATCTGGCCCCGCCCCGAGCGCTGAACCGCCCACCTCTGGCAGCCGGCGGCCGCGACGTGGCATTCGGCCATCGCTGGGCGGCCGAGCCTGGTGAGGCGGAACACCTCCCGGGCAGGCGGTCGGAACCGGCGGCCACGAGGTGGCTGCCGGCGGCGTCTAGGCGTGCAGCGGCACCTGCCAGACGACGAGCGTGCCGCCGCCCGGCCGGGCCTCGGCGGTCATCTCGCCGCCCAGCGACAGCGCGCGTTCGGCCAGGTTGCGCAGCCCGCTGCGGCGGCCACCCGCGGGCAGCCCGATGCCGTTGTCGGCGACGGTCAGCCGCAGCCGGCCGGACCCGACGGTGAGCTCCACGTCGGCGCGGCCGGCCCGGGCGTGCCGGGCCACGTTGGCGAGCAGCTCCCGGACCGCGGCGACCAGGTGCTCGCGCAGCCGTACCGGCAGCTCGACGTCCGGGTTGAGGTTGAACCGGACGCTCGGCGCGAAGCCGAGCGCGTCGGCGGCCTGGTCGGTCACCGACAGCAACGCCGAGCGGACGTCCTCGACCGAGCCGGCCGGCGGCTCCTCCAGCTGGTAGATCGTGGCGCGGATCTGGCGCACCGTCTCGTCCAGGTCGCCGACCGCGCGCAGCAACCGCTCCCGCACCTCCGGCAGCACCACCATCCGGGCGGTGCCCTGCAGCAGCATGCCGGTCGCGAACACCCGCTGGATCACCTGGTCGTGCAGGTCGTGCGCGATGCGCTCGCGGTCGGCGTAGAGCGCGACCTGCTCGCGCCAGGTGCGTTCCCGGGCCAGCCGCAGCGCCACCGCCGCCTGGCTGGCGAAGGTCTCCAGCATCCGCAACGCCACGGTCGGGAACGGTGACCGGCCGCGCAGCCGGCTGACCATCACCACGCCGAGCGCGTCGTCGGCCAGCCCCAGCGGTACCAGGGCGCACGGGCCGACCGGCGGCAGCGTGTCGGACAGCCAAGGCGCCCGCCGGGTGTCCTCCCACATGTCCGCCACCACCACCGGGGTACCGGAGCGGAACACGTCACCGGCCCGCGACGCGTCCATCGGCAGTACCCGCCCGAGCGTGCTCTCCGCCTCGACCCCGTCGGCGGTGCGGATCACCATGTGCTCGCGGGTCTGGTCGACGTGGAACACCACGGCGAAGTCGGCGTCGGTCAGCCGCCGGGCGGTGCGGATGATCGTGGTGAGCTGGCTGTCCGGGTCGGTACCGGCGAGCAGGTGGTGGGTCAGCCCGTAGTTCGCCGCGAGCCAGCGCTCCTGTTCCCGGCTCGTCTCGTACCGCCGGGCGTTGAGCAGTGCGATCGACGCGGCGGCGGCGAACAGCGCGAGCAGGCTCTCGTCGTCGGAGTCGAACGGCTTCCCATCCCGCCGGTCGGCGAGGTACAGGCTGCCGAGGTTGCGGCGACCGTCGCCGATCGGTACCCCGAGGAAGGAGCGCATCGGCGGGTGGTGCGGCGGGAAGCCGGCCGCGGCCGGGTGCCGGTCGATGTCGTCGACCCGCAGCGGGCCGGAGCGGCGACGAGGCTCGCCGAGCAGCCCGTGGCCGTCCGGGAACGGGCCGATCCGGGCGGCCTGCTCGGCGCCGATCCCGGTCCACAGGAAGTGTTCCAGCCGGCCGTCGGTGCCGCGCACCCCGAGCGCGCCGTAGCGGGCGCCGACCTGTTCGGCGGCGAGGTCGACGACTCGCTGCAGCACCACCGACAGGTCCAGCTCGCCGGCGATCGCCACCATCGCGACCAGCAGCTCGACGAACCGCCCGCGGCGCCGGGTGCGGTTCGTGTCGACGGGCGGCCCCTCGGACGGGCCGCCCTGCTCTCCCCCGTCCGCCGAGTCACTCATCGACGCAGTGTGTCATCCGGCGGCCAGCCCGGCGCGAAGATCGTCGATCAGGTCCACCGGGTCCTCACAGCCGACGGACAGCCTGATCAGCCCGGCCGGTACCGGGTCGCCGAACTGGGCGCGCCGGTCCGCCGAGGAGTGCAGCCCGCCGAAGCTGGTGGCGTTCGCGACCAGCCTCGTGGCCCGCAGGAACGCCGTCGCCGCCGCCTCGTCGGCCAGCTCGAAGGTCACCAGCCCGGGCATCCGGGTCAGCTGCCGGCGAGCCAGCGGATCCAGCCCCGGCCAGCGCAGCCCGGTCACCTCGGACCGGCCGGCCAGGAACTCCACCACCGCGGCGGCGTTGGCCTCCTGCCGGGCCAGCCGCAGCTCCAGGGTGGCCAGCGACCGGTGCGCGAGCCACGCCTCGAACGGGCCGCAGATCGCGCCGGTCATCGCCCGCCAGCCGCGCAGCCGGTCCGCGAGCCCCGGGTCGGCGGTGGCGACGTAGCCGAGCACCAGGTCGGAATGGCCGGTCAACGCCTTCGTACCGGACGCGACCACCACGTCTGCGCCCAGCGCCAGCGGCCGCTGCCCCAACGGCGTCGCCGTCGTGTTGTCGACCGCGAGCACGGCACCGAGGTCGCGCGACATCGCCGCGACGGCGGCGATGTCGCACACCGCCAGCCCGGGGTTGGCCGGCGTCTCCAGCAGCACCAGGGTCGGCGCCAGCTCGGCCAGCCGGTACGGGCCGGGCGTCGGCACCGTGTGCACCGTGACGCCGCGCTCGGCCAGTACCGTGTCGGCGAACTCGCGCACCTTGAAGTACCCGTCGGAGGGCAGCAGCACCGTGTCGCCCGGGGCGAGGGTGGCCAGCAGCAGGCCGGTGATGGCGGCCATGCCGGAGCCGAACGCGACGACCTCGCCGCCCTCCAGCTCGCCGATCGCCTGCTCCAGCGCGCGCACCGTCGGGTTGTCGGTCCGGCCGTACGCGTCGGCACCGCCCGGCCCCTCGGCGGCCAGGTGGTAGGGCGCGGCCAGCACCGGTCCGGCCCGGAACGGCGCGCCAGGCGTCGCGGCGGGCTCGCCGGCGTGCACCACCCGGGTCGCGTCCCGCCAGCCCGCCGGCGCCACACCGCCGGGTCGATCCGCCTCCCTGGGGTGATGCGCGTCCTCCGGCCCGCCGGGCTGCCCGGACGGGTGCATCACTCGGCCTTCATGGCGCGGCTCATCAGCTCGCGCAGCGCCTCCGACACCGGCACGTGCTCGTAGCAGACCCGTTCGACCTGCTCGGTGATCGGCATCTCCACCTGGTACCGGTGCGCCAGGTCGCGGATCGACCGGCAGCTCTTGACCCCCTCGGCGGTCTGCCGGGTGGCACGCTGCGCGGCGGCCAGGCTGTCGCCCCGGCCCAGGTACTCGCCGAACCGGTGGTTGCGCGACAGCGGCGACGAGCAGGTGGCGACCAGGTCGCCCAGCCCGGCCAGGCCGGAGAACGTGCGCGGGTCGGCGCCGAGCCGCTCCCCCAGCCGGGACGTCTCGGCCAGCCCGCGGGTGATCAGCGTCGCCTTCGTGTTGTCGCCCAGCCCCAGCCCGGACGCCATCCCGTACGCCAGCGCGATGACGTTCTTGACCGCGCCGCCGATCTCCGCGCCGACCACGTCGGTGTTGGTGTACGGCCGGAAGTACGGCGCCGCCACCGCCCGCTGCACCAGCTCGGCGCGGGCCAGGTCGGTACAGGCGACGACGGCCGCGGTGGGCTGCGCGTGCGCGATCTCCGGCGCCAGGTTCGGCCCGGTCACCACCACGACCTGATCGGTCGGGATGCCGGTGACCTCGGCGATCACCTCGCTCATCCGCAGCAGCGTGTTCAGCTCGATGCCCTTGGCCAGGCTGACCACGCTCGCCGCCGGGTCGAGCAGCGGCTTCCAGGCGACCAGGTTGTCGCGCAGCGCCTGGCTGGGCGTGGCGAGCACCACCAGGTCGGCGCCGTCCAGCGCGACCGCCGGGTCGGTGGTGGCGCTGACCGCGTCCGGCAGCCGCACCTCGGGCACGTAGTCCGGGTTGGTGTGCGTGTCGTTGATCGCGTCGGCGACCTGCGCCCGGCGGGCGAGGATGCGCACCTCGCGGCCGGCGTCGGCGAGCACCTTGCCGAACGTGGTACCCCAGGAGCCGGCGCTGAGCACCGCCGCGCGCTTGATCTCGGTCATCGTCCGCCTTCGCCGTCGGGGGTGGCCGGCCGCTTCGGCGGCCATGCGTACAGCTGCTCCGGCGGCTGCTCGTCGCGAAGCTCGGTGAGCAGTTCCCGGATGCGGTACATGATCGCGTCGGACAGGCCGCTGAGCACGGTGCGGTCCGGCTCACCGCCGGCGGCCCGCTCCCGCCAGGCGGACAGGTCCATCGGCGGGCCGGCCAGCACGCTGACCGGGGTACGCGGCCGGGGCCGCACGCTGTGCGCGACCGGATCCTGCAGCCGTTGCGCGCCCCACTGCGCCACCGGGATCACCGGAGCGCCGGTGGCCAGCGCCAGCCGGGCCACACCGGTACGGCCGTGCATCGGCCAGAAGTCCGGATCGCGGGTGGTGGTGCCCTCCGGGTAGACCACGACGACGTCGCCGTCGCGCAGCGCCGCGGCCGCCTCGTCCACCGAGCGGGCCGCGTCGATGCTGCCCCGGTGCACCGGGATCTGGCCGGTGCTGCGCAGCGCCGGGCCCATCAGCGGCACCTGCAGCACGCTCGCCTTGGTCAGGAACCGCGGCACCCGCCCCGTCGCGTACACGAACCGGGCCATCACCATCGGATCGACCTGCGAGATGTGGTTGGCGGCGACGATCGCGCCGCCGGTGGCGGGGATGTGCTCGGCGCCCTGCCAGGTGTGCCGGCTGAAGACCGTGAGCGTGGAGTTGATCACCCCCATGCCGACCCGCACCCAGAAACCTCGACGCGCCACCGCACCTCCCTACCCTCGTCACCGTACCCGTGCCCACGATGATGCCCGCCCGGCGACGGCCCCCGGACGCGGGCCGGCCGCCTCACCCGCCGACGGTGACCGCCGGGCCGCCCGGCGACTCGGACGGCAGCGGTCAAACTCCCCCGCGGACGTACCCGCCCGCCGCGGCGGGACGGTGCGGCGGGCGCCGCCGGAACCGGTACGGTCGGGGCATGCAGGGGACCGTGGCGACGTTCGAGGCCGACACCGGGGCGGGCACGGCGGTGCTGGACGACGGTACCCGGGTCGCGTTCGACGCGGCCGCGTTCGCCGCCGGCGGCCTGCGCCACCTGCGGCCCGGCCAGCGGGTCCGGCTGGACACCGACGAGCGCGACCGGATCGTACGGGTCGCCCTGGTCACCATGGCCTGACCGGCGACGCCTCCGTGGCGACCGGGTGCCGCCGGCCGGGCGACGGAGCGGACCGGCCGGGCGACCAGGTACCGCCGGCGCGGCGACCGGCGAGGACGGGCCCGCGATCGGGTACCGCCAGCGCGGCGGCCGGCGAGGACCGGCGCCGTGGTCCGGGCGCACGGTCGGCTCGTCACGGTGCCGTTGACCGGTGTTTCTCGCTCGTTCAGCCGGATCGGGTCATCATGAAGCCATGACGCACGCCAGCGAGGAGAGCACCCGTACGGGCGACCGGTCGACGCGGCGCGGCGCCAACACCCGGCCCGCCGCGGCACCGCGGCAACCCGGCCCGGAACCGGCCACGGCACCGCTGCGCGGCGCACCCGACACCGCCCCCGCACCGGCCGGCACCGACCCGTCGCGCCGCGGTACGGCCGGCAGCGACGACCGCGGCGCGGGTACGGCCACGGCGAGCGACACGGCTGCGGTGCGTGGGGCGGCCGAGCCGGCGACCGTGCGAGGGGCGGCCGAGCCGGTCGACCGGGAGGAGCTGCCGGAGGGGCGGTTCCTCAACCGGGAGCTGTCCTGGCTGGACTTCAACGCTCGGGTGCTCACCCTGGCCGAGGACCGCAAGCAGCCGCTGCTGGAGCGGGCGAAGTTCCTCGCCATCTTCGCGAGCAACCTGGACGAGTTCTACATGGTCCGGGTCGCCGGGCTGCAACGGCGGCTGTCCACCGGCCTCACGTTGCGCACCCCGGACCGGATGCCGCCGCGCGAGCAGCTGGAGCGGATCAGCCAGCGGGCCGCGGAGCTGGTCGGCCGGCACTCCCGGTGCTTCGCCGACGACGTGCGGCCGGCGCTGGCCGAGGCCGGGGTGCGGATCCTGCGCTGGTCGGAGCTGACCGCCGACGACCAGGAGCGGCTCCGCGGGTACTTCCGGGACCAGGTGTTCCCGGTGCTCACGCCGCTCGCGGTGGACCCGGCGCACCCGTTCCCGTACATCTCGGGGCTGTCGCTGAACCTGGCGGTGCTGGTGCGGGCGGCCGACGGCAGCGGCGAGCGGTTCGCCCGGGTGAAGGTGCCGAACAACGTGCCCCGGTTCGTCACGGTGCAGCGGCCCACCGCCGGCCGCTCGGCGTTCCTGCCGGTGGAGGACCTGATCGCGGCGCACCTGGACCAGCTGTTCCCGGGCATGGACGTGGTCGACCACCACGTCTTCCGGGTCACCCGCAACGCCGACCTGGAGGTCGAGGAGGACCGGGACGAGGACCTGCTGCAGGCGATGGAGCGCGAGCTGGCGCAGCGCCGGTTCGGCCCGCCGGTGCGGCTGGAGGTGGCGTCCACCACCTCCGACCACGTGCTCGACCTGCTGGTGCGGGAGCTCGACATGACCTCGCAGGACGTGCTGCGGGTGCCCGGGCTGCTGGACCTCACCGCGCTGTGGCAGATCTACGACGCCGCCGACCGGGACGACCTGACCGACCGGCCGTTCGTGCCGGCGACGCCGGCGGCGTTCAGCGAGGGCGAGACACCGAAGAGCGTGTTCGCCACGCTGCGCGGCGGCGACGTGCTGGTGCACCACCCGTACCACTCGTTCTCGACCACGGTGCAGCGGTTCATCGAGCAGGCGGCCGAGGACCCGGGCGTGCTCGCGATCAAGCAGACGCTGTACCGCACCTCCGGCGACTCACCGGTGGTCGACGCGCTGGTGACCGCCGCGGAGGCGGGCAAACAGGTGGTGGCGGTGGTGGAGATCAAGGCCCGGTTCGACGAGGAGGCCAACATCTCCTGGGCGCGCAAGCTGGAGCAGGCCGGCTGCCACGTGATGTACGGCCTGGTCGGGCTCAAGACGCACGCGAAGATGGCGCTGGTGGTGCGAGCCGAGGCGGGCGGCATCCGGCGCTACTGCCACATCGGGACCGGCAACTACAACCCGAAGACCGCCCGCACGTACGAGGACTTCGGCCTGTTCACCGCCGACCCGGAGGTCGGCGCGGACGCCACCGACCTGTTCAACGTGCTCACCGGGTACTCCCGGCAGACCAGTTACCGGCGGCTGCTGGTGGCGCCCCAGGGGGTACGGGCGGGCATCATCGACCGGATCGAGCGGCAGGCCGACCGGGTCCGTGCCGGCAAGCCGGCCCGCATCCAGTTCAAGGTCAACTCGATCGTGGACGAGCGGGTGATCGACGCGCTGTACCGGGCCAGCCGCGCCGGCGTGCGCATCGACCTGGTGGTGCGCGGGATCTGCTCGCTGCGGCCGGGTGTGCCGGAGCTGTCGGAGAACATCCGGGTCCGGTCGATGCTCGGCCGGTTCCTGGAGCACTCGCGCATCTTCCGGTTCACCGCCGACGGCTTCGACGAGTTCTGGATCGGTTCGGCCGATCTGATGCACCGCAACCTGGACCGCCGGGTGGAGGCGCTGGTGCAGGTGACCGACGCCGCCGCGCAGCGCGAGCTGGCCGGGGTGCTGGATCTCGCGATGGCCGACAGCACCGGCGGGTTCGAGCTCAACCCGGACGGCTCCTGGACCCGGCGCAACGGCGGCCTGAACGACATGCAGGCGGTCCTGCTGCGCGAGACCGTCGACGAGACCTGAGGTGGCATCGATGTCCGCACAGCTGATCCGGGCGGCCGGCGGGCTGGTCTGGCGGGAGGGGCCGACCGGGGTCGAGGTGGCGCTGGTGCACCGGCCCCGGTACGACGACTGGTCGCTGCCGAAGGGCAAGCTGGACCGCGGTGAGCACCCGCTCGCGGGCGCCTGCCGGGAGGTGGCCGAGGAGGCGGCGCTGCGCCCGGTGCCGGGAGTCCGGCTGCCGTCGGTGCGCTACCGGGTGGCCGGGCCGGGCGGCTCGACCGACAAGGTGGTCGACTTCTGGTCGATGGCCGCGGTCGACGGCGCCGGGTTCGCCCCCAACGACGAGGTGGACCAGCTGCGCTGGGTCCGGCTGGACCAGGCGCCGGCGGCGCTGACCGACGACGACTACCTGCCGGTGCTCGCCGCGTTCGCCGCGCTGCCCCGGATCACCGCGACGGTGCTGCTGGTCCGGCACGCCAGCGCCGGCCGGGCGGACGCCTGGCAGGACGCCGACGAGCTGCGACCGCTGGACGAGTCGGGCGTCGCGACGGCGGAGCGGCTGGCCGCGCTGCTGCCGCTGTTCGCACCGGTCCGGCTGCTGACCGCGACGCCGTTGCGGTGCGTGCAGACCATCGAACCGACGGCGCGCCGGCTGGGGCTGGAACCCGCCCCGGCGCCGGTGTTCGACGAGGTGGGGCACGATCCGCTCGGTGCGGCGGCGCGCGTGCGGCGGCTCGCCGAGCGCGGCGGCAGCAGCGTGGTCGCGAGCCAGGGCGGCATCATCCCGGCCACCCTGGATCTCCTGGCGCACCAGGACGGTGTCACGGTGGCAGACGCCAGCACGCCGAAGGGCGCGGTCTGGGTGCTGTCGTTCGCCGACGACCGGCTCGCCGCCGCCGACCTGCTCCGCCCCTGACGAACCCCGCCCACCGGTCCTCGTTCGTCCACTATGGACAGACCGGTGCGGCGGTCAGCTGTCGGCTGGCTGCTCGGCGACGACGAGCATGGTGTGCTGGCCCTCCAGACCCTCGACCATCACCAGGGTGCAGGCGGTGACCCGGCCGCGCCACACCTCGGCGACGGGCAGCTCCGGACGCGGTTCGAGCGGGTAGCTGTTGGCGAAGAACGGCAGGCCACCGTTGCCGCCGGCCGATCCGTGCACGTGGTTCATGTACCGGATGCCGGTGTCCAGGTCGACCACCGCCGGGAAGGTGACCGCCTCGAACCGGCCGTCGCCGCGGCGCTTGCGCTCCGGCCGGGTGTCGGCGAACCGGGTGACCTCGATGGTGTGCCCGACGGGGATCGGCGCGGGGAAGTTCAGTCGCAGCGTGCGTGCCATCCCCGCACGGTACTGTCCCGGGGCCCCCGGTCTCCACCGCCGACGCGGCTGCCGCTGCGCGCCGACGGCCCCGCCCGTCCACAGTGGACGTGCGGGGGCCGTCGGGATCGCTCAGGTGGTGGCGATGCTCGGCTTGAACGACGGGCGCGAGCTCTCGTACGCGGCGATGTCGGCCTCGTGCCGCAGCGTCAGGCCGATGTCGTCCAACCCCTCCAGCAGCCGCCAGCGGGTGAAGTCGTCCAGCTCGAACGACCAGGACCGGCCGTCCGCCCGCACCTCCCGCTCGACCAGGTCGACGGTGATCTGGGTGGTCGGGTCGTGCTCGATGAGCTTCCACAGCGTCTCGACCGCGTCGATCGGCAGTTGCACCGGCAGCAGGCCGCCCTTGAGCGAGTTGCCGCGGAAGATGTCGCCGAACCGCGGCGCGATCACCGCGGCGAACCCGTGGTCCTGCAACGCCCAGACGGCGTGCTCCCGGGACGAGCCGGTACCGAAGTCGGTGCCGGCGACCAGCACCGTACCGCCGGCGAACGCCGGGTTGTTGAGCACGAACTCCGGATCGTTGCGCCAGGCCGAGAACAGCCCGTCGGCGAAGCCGGTGCGGGTGACCCGCTTGAGGTACACCGCCGGGATGATCTGGTCGGTGTCCACATTGGACCGACGCAGCGGCACCCCGGTACCGGTGTGCACGGTGAACTTCTTCATGACGAACTACCTCCCTACAGGTCGGCCGGTGCGGCGAGATGGCCGGCCACCGCGGTGGCCGCGGCGACCGCCGGCGAGACCAGGTGGGTACGCCCACCGCGGCCCTGCCGGCCCTCGAAGTTGCGGTTGGACGTGGACGCCGAGCGCTGGCCCGGCGTCAGCACGTCCGGGTTCATGCCCAGGCACATCGAGCAGCCGGCGAACCGCCACTCGGCGCCCGCGGCGGTGAACACCTCGTGCAGCCCCTCCGCCTCGGCCGCGGCCCGTACCTTGGCCGAACCCGGCACCACGAGCATCCGGACGCCCTCGGCGACCCGGCGACCGGAGATCACCTCGGCCGCCGCCCGCAGGTCCTCCAGCCGACCGTTGGTGCAGGACCCGAGGAACACCACGTCCACCTCGACGTCGCGCAGCTTCGTGCCGGCGGTCAGGTCCATGTAGGACAGTGCCCGCTCGGCCGCGGTACGCGCGGCCTCGTCGGCGAACGACTCCGGCACCGGCACCGTGCCGGACAGCGGTGCGCCCTGCCCCGGGTTGGTACCCCAGGTGACGAACGGTTCGACCGCACCGGCGTCGATCGTGACCTCGGTGTCGAACACCGCGTCCTCGTCGGTCGCCAGCCCCCGCCAGTACTCCACCGCGGCGTCCCAGTCCGCGCCGGCCGGCGCGTTCGGCCGCCCCTTGAGGTACGCGAACGTGGTCTCGTCCGGCGCGACCATGCCGGCGCGGGCACCCCACTCGATCGACATGTTGCAGATGGTCATCCGGCCCTCCATGGAGAGATCGCGGATGGCCTCGCCGCGGTACTCGACGATGTGGCCCTGCCCGCCGCCGGTGCCGACCTGGGTGATCAGCGCGAGGATCAGGTCCTTCGCGGTGACCCCGGGCCGCAGCGCACCGGTCACGGTGACCGCCATCGTCCTCGGCTTGGTCTGCGGCAGCGTCTGGGTGGCGAGCACGTGCTCGACCTCGGAGGTACCGATGCCGAACGCGATCGATCCGAACGCGCCGTGGGTGGAGGTGTGCGAGTCGCCGCACACGATGGTCATGCCCGGCTGGGTGGCACCCAGCTGCGGGCCGATCACGTGCACGATGCCCTGCTCGGCGGCGCCGAGCGAGTGCAGCGGCACGCCGAACTCGACCGCGTTGCGGCGCAGCGTCTCCAGCTGGGTACGAGACACCGGGTCGGCGATCGTGACCAGGTTGTCGGTGGGTGTGTTGTGGTCCTCGGTGGCGAGCGTCAGGTCCGGCCGGCGGACCTTGCGCCCGGCCGCCCGCAGGCCGTCGAAGGCCTGCGGGCTGGTCACCTCGTGAACGAGGTGCAGGTCGATGTAGAGCAGGTCGGGTTCGCCCTCGGCGGACCGTACGACGTGCGCGTCCCAGATCTTCTCGGCGAGTGTGCGCCCCATCTCACTTCTCCCACGATATGGACTTCCCGAATGATGGGAGGTATGTTTCGGCTCGTGGGACAGAGTATCAGTGGTGTCGGGGTGCTCGACAAGGCCATCGTGATCCTCGAGGCATGCGTCGACGGCGCGAGCCTGGCCGAGCTCGTCGACCGGACCAAACTGCCGCGCGCCACCGCGCACCGGCTCGCCCAGGCACTCGAGACGCACCGGATGCTGGTCCGCGACCAGCACGGTCGGTGGCGGCCCGGCCCGCGGCTCGGCGAGCTCGCCAACTCCGCGCCGGACGTGCTGCTCACCGCCGCCGAGCCGGTGCTCACCGCGCTGCGCGACCAGACTGGCGAGTCCGCCCAGCTGTACCTGCGCCGCGCCGACGAGCGGCTCTGCGTCGCCGCCGCCGAGCGGGCCAGCGGGCTGCGGGACACCGTCCCGGTCGGCGCGGTCCTGCCGATGACCGCCGGTTCCGGCGCCCAGATCCTGCTCGCCTGGGAACCACCGGAGGCGATCCTGCCGCTGCTGCCGCGGTGCAAGTTCACCGCCCGCACGCTGGCCGAGGTGCGCCGGCGCGGCTGGTCGCAGAGCGTGGCCGAGCGCGAGGCGGGCGTGGCCAGCGTCTCCGCACCGGTGCGCGACCGTACCGGCCGGGTCATCGCCGCGGTCTGCGTGTCCGGCCCGATCGAGCGGATCGGCCGCCGTCCCGGCGACCGGCACGCGATGGCGGTCGTGCGCGGCGGCCAGCGCCTCTCCGGCCTGTAGTCGCGGCGACACCTCGACGCCCGGGCGCCGTCAGGCACCCGGGCGATGCCGCGCGTCCGGACGGCTGAACACCCCGGGGATGTCGCACGTCGCAACGATGCGCACCCTGGGGACGTCGCGCGTCCAGGCGGCATCGTGTCGCCTGACGGGCTTCCGCCGGTGCGCGGTGAACTGTCCGGTTGTGCCCGACCGAACCGTCCTCTAACCTAATGATCTTCATCAATCCGACCTAGCCGGCTATTCCGGCGTGTTGGACGATCGTCTGGGGAGGACGCAATGCCGCGACACCTGACCCGGCGCCTGCTCGGCGTCGCCGCCGGTGCCACCCTGGCGGCGGGGCTGCTGACCGCCGCCGCGCCGACCGCGCTGGCCGCACCCACGCACCACCGCCCGCACCCGTCCGCCGACGTCTCGTTCGCCGGCACCGTGGCGCTGAGCAACTGCTCCGGCTCGCTGGTACGGGTGCCGAGCGCGACCGACGACGACAAGGCGCTGGTGCTCACCAACGGTCACTGCCTGGAGTCCGGGATGCCCGGGCCCGGGGAGGTGATCGTCGACCAGCCGTCGCACCGGACGTTCTCGCTGCTGTCCGCCGACGGCCAGGACTCGGTCGGCTCGCTGACCGCGACGACCGTCGAGTACTCGACGATGACCGACACCGACGTCACGCTGTACCAGGTGTCGCAGACCTACGGCGAGATCCAGCAGCAGTACGGGATCGCGGCGCTCGCGCTGTCCACCGAGCACCCGACGGCCGGTACCGACATCGCCGTGGTGTCGGGTTACTGGCAGCAGACGTACTCGTGCGCGATCGACGGTTTCGTGCCGGAGCTGCACGAGGCGGACTGGGTCTGGAGGGACTCGGTGCGCTACACCGAGCCGTGCCACGTGATCGGCGGTACGTCCGGCTCACCGGTGGTGGACACCGCGTCCGGCCAGGTGGTGGCGATCAACAACACCACCAACGAGGACGGCGAGCAGTGCACCCTCAACAACCCCTGCGAGGTCGCCGCCGACGGCACCGTCACCGTGCACCAGGGCATCGGCTACGCCGAGGAAACCTACGGCCTGGCCACCTGCATCCAAGGCTCCACCATCGACCTCACCGCCCCCTGCCCCCTCCCCAAACCCTGACCAGCCACCACCCGCACTCCGGCGCCCGGGTTTGAGAGCCGAAGGCAAACCCCCACGGTAACCACAGCAGAGGTCGGCGAGCCGAAGGCAAAGCCCCCACGGTAACCACAGCAGAGGTCGGCGAGCCGAAGGCAAAGCCCCCACGGTGACCACAGCGGGGGTCGGGGGGTGCCGGGGGGCGAAGCCCCGCCGGCGCGGGGCCCGGGGGCCGCGCCCCCGGAAGGCATACGAAACCGACCCCATCCGCGCTCTCCGCGGATGGGGTCGGCCCATCGGTGTAGCCCCGACCGGATTCGAACCGGCGCCGCCGCCTTGAGAGGGCGGTGTCCTAGGCCGCTAGACGACGGGGCCCCAGGCGGTGCGCGGACAAAAGCTGGGGTACCAGGACTCGAACCTAGACTAACTGGGCCAGAACCAGTCGGGCTGCCAATTACCCCATACCCCATCGGTGCCCGCGCACCGGAGAGAACTGTACCCGACGATCAACGCGGCCCTCAAATCGGCCCGACCCCCACGGGTGGTGGCAGCGGTCACCGGCTCGTACCGGCGTGCCCCGACCCGTGTCCCCGGCTCCCGCGGTGCGCCGACGCCGCCACCGTGTCCCTCCCCGACCGGTTCGCCGCCGATCGGTACCGCCACCTGGACGGCTCCCACCGCCACCAGGACGCGCCGGCTGGCCGTTCCGCGCCGCGCCCGGCGCGCCGCGCCACCACCGCCGTCCCCGGACCGGATCGGCGGCTCGATGCCGACCCGCCCGCTGTCCGCCCCGCCTGCGGCGACCGCTAGAGTGAGGCACGTACGGCCCCGTCGTCTAGCGGCCTAGGACACTGCCCTCTCAAGGCAGCGGCGCCGGTTCGAATCCGGTCGGGGCTACACGACCTTGGTGACCCCTGTCCGCATGGAGCGCGGACGGGGGTCGTTTCGTGTGCCCTCCGGGGGCGCAGCCCCCGGGCCCCGCGCCGGCGGGGCTTCGCCCCCCGGCACCCCCCGACACTCACTGTGGTCACCGTGGCGCTGACCCTGGTCACCCCGTCACGACCCTGGTCACCCCTGTCCGCATCGAGCGCGAACGGAGCCGTTTCGAATGCTTCCGGGGCGGGGCTCTTCGACAACCTGGCTCCGGAGATGGTCGCCGGGCGCTGACGTTGGTCGCTGGCCGGATGGAGTGCGGACGGGGGTTTCGGGGTGGGGTGGGGTGCTGGTGGGGGGTGCGGGTTCAGGGGGTGGGAGGGGGTGGGGGTGGGGTGGGCTGCGCGGGGTGGGGGCGCCATTGTTCGGGGGTCTGGGCGTTGACGGGGCGGAGGGGCTGGTGAGCGGGTTGGATGCGGGGGCGCGGGCGGTGTGGGGCGGGCAGGCGCGTGCGTACGCGGAATCGTTCGCGGCGGTGTGTGCTCGACCGGTCGGGGAACTGCTCGACGCCGTCGACGCCGGCGCCGGCGTGCGGCTGCTGGACGTCGGTACCGGGTCGGGCAACGTGGCCGCCGCCGCCTGCCAGCGCGGTGCCCGGGTGACGGCCGTCGATGCCGAACCGGGCATGGTGGAGCTGACCGCGAACGCCGTACCGCGGGCCGACGTCGGGGTCGCCGCGCTGCCGTCGCTGCCGTTCGCCGACGACGTCTTCGACGTGGTGACCGCGAACTTCGTGCTGGACCACGTCGGCTGGCCGCGGCGGGCGGTCGCCGAACTGGCCCGGGTGACCCGCCCGGGCGGCCGGATCGCGGTGACCCTGTGGCCGGTACCGGCCGGGGCCGGCCACGCGCTGCTCGGCCGGGCGACCCTGGCCGCCGGCGTGCCGCGGCCCGAACACCGGACGGTGCTGCCACCGGAGACCGACTTCCCGCGTACCGAGAACGGCGTGACCGGACTGCTCCGGGACGCCGGGCTGGCCACCCCGGTGGCCCGGACGATCGCCTGGGAACACCACACCGACGCGCGCCAGTGGTGGCGCGCGGCGGAGTCCGGCGTCGGGTTCAACGGTCACCTCATCGCCAGCCAGCCGGCCGCGACCCGGGCGGCGATCCGGCGGCAGTTCGAGGCGCTGGCGGCCGGGTTCGCCGGCCCGGACGGCCGGCTCGCGCTGCCGCACCGGGCGCTGCTCGCCACCGGTACCGTCCCCGCTCCCCCGGGCCGACGGCACGACTCGTGACCGCCGCGCCCGGGACCGCCGGCTCGATGCCGGCACACCGTTCGCCGGCACGAGCCGAGCCGACCGGACGGGCGCCGACCCGGATCCGTACCGGCGCAACGGATCCGCACCGGCCGAATCCATGACGGCTGGATCCGCACCGGCCGAACATCCCGGCTGGATCCGGATCGACCGAAATCCGTGCCGGCCGGATCCGGGGCGGCGCAACGGATCCGGTCAGCGGGCGGCGAGCTCGAGGGCGGCGGGCAGGGCGACGAGGTCCGGGATCCGGTGCACGCCGGGCGGGGTGGCGGCCGCCGTCGACCGCCGGTCCAACCAGACGCCGGTGAGGCCGGCGGCGTGCGCGGCAGTCGCGTCGGTACCGGGGTTGTCGCCGACGTACGCCGCCTCGTGCCGACCCACGCCGAGCGCGCGGCACGCGTACCCGAAGATGGCCGGATCGGGTTTGGCGCAGCCGGCGGTGTCGACGCACACCACGCAGGCGAACCGGTCCAGCAGGCCGGCGGCGGCGAGCTTGTGCCGGGCGTGCGCCTCGTCGTTGTTGCTGACCACCCCGAGCACCGCCGACGCGGCCACCACCCGCAGGCAGTCCACCACGTCGTCGAACGGGCGCAGCGCGGCCTGGTAGTGCCGGCGGTACCCGCGGAACCAGGCCGCCGGGTCCGCCGGCGCCGGCCGGCCCAGCCAGCGGGCCATGGCCACCGCGCGGGCGTCCTGCTGGTCGGCGAAGGTCAGCTCACCGGCCAGATAGCGGGCGAACTCCTGCTCCTGCACCGCGTTCCAGTACGCCGCCGCGGCCGGTCGATCGGCGGCCGGTACGCCCAGCTCGGCGAGGTAGCCGAGGATGCCGCGCCGCTCCGCGGTCGAGTAGTCGACCAGCGTGTCGTCGACGTCGAACAGCACCGCCCGCACCGCCATGGCCCTCCCGTCGGTCGCGCCCGGCCGGAGCCTACCGAGTTACGAGCGGGCGTGCCCGGCTCGTACGGTGCGGTCGGCAGGGCGCACCGTCGCCGGCCGGTGCCGGTGCACCGGCCGGCGACGGCGTCAGGCCAGCTTCGCGCGGGCGGCGCGGAGCCGGGACAGCGACCGGTCGCGGCCCAGCAACTCCATCGACTCGTACAGCGGGGGCGACACGGTGCGGCCCGTCACCGCGACCCGCACCGGAGCGAACGCCTTGCGCGGCTTGAGTTCCAGCCCGTCGACCAGCGCCACCTTCAGCGCCTCCTCGAGGTCGGCGGCGCGCCAGTCGGCGAGGGCGTCGAGCGCGGCGATCGAGGCGTCCAGGACCGGCGCGGCGTCGGCGCCGAGCGCCTTGGCCGCGCTGGCCTCCTCCGGCTCGAACGACTCCTCCGGGCCGAACAGGAACCGCAGCATGTCCGGCGCCTGGCCGAGCGTCGTGATCCGCTCCTGGATCAGCGGCGCGGCGGCGGCGATCACCGCCCGCTCGGCGTCGGTCGGCGTCACCAGCCCGGCCTCGACCAGGTACGGGACGATCCGGTCGACGAAGTCGTCCGGGGTGAGCAGCCGCACGTGCGCGGCGTTGATCGCGGCCAGCTTCTTGCCGTCGAACCGGGCCGGGTTGACGTTGACGTCGGCGACGTCGAACGCCTCGACCAGCTCCGCCGGGCTGAACACGTCCCGGTCCGGCGCGATCGACCAGCCCAGCAGCGCCAGGTAGTTGACCATGCCCTCCGGCAGGTACCCCTCCCGGCGGTACCGGAACAGGTCGCTGGAGGGGTCGCGCTTGGACAGCTTCTTGTTGCCCTCCCCCATCACGTACGGCAGGTGCCCGAACCGTGGCGTGCGCTCGGCCACGCCGATCGCGATCAGCGCGCGGTAGAGCGCGAGCTGACGCGGGGTGGACGGCAGCAGGTCCTCGCCGCGCAGTACGTGGGTGATCCGCATCATCGCGTCGTCGACCGGGTTGACCAGCGTGTACAGCGGGTCGCCGGTGCCGCGGACGATGACGAAGTCGGGCACCGAGCCGACCTTGAAGGTGACCTCGCCGCGAACCACGTCGTCCCAGGTCAGGTCCTCGTCGGGCATCCGCAGCCGCAGCGTCGGGGCCCGCCCCTCGGCCCGGAACGCGGCCTTCTGCTCGTCGGTGAGGTCCCGGTCGAAGTTGTCGTAGCCCAGCTTCGGATCCCGACCGGCGGCCTTGTGCCGCGCCTCGATCTCCTCGGCGGTGGAGAACGACTCGTACGCGAAACCGCCCTCGACCAGGCGCTTCGCCACGTCGGCGTAGATCTCGCGCCGCTGGCTCTGCCGGTACGGCGCGTACGGGCCGCCGACCTCCGGACCCTCGTCGTAGTCCATGCCGAGCCAGGACATCGCGTCCAGCAGCATCCGGTAGCTGTCCTCGGAGTCGCGCGCGGCGTCGGTGTCCTCGATCCGGAAGATCAGCTTCCCGCCGGTGTGCCGCGCGTACGCCCAGTTGTAGAGCCCGGCGCGCATCAGCCCGACGTGCGGGGTACCGGTGGGCGACGGGCAGAACCGCACCCGGATGTCGGCGCCGGTCGGTTCCGCGTCGGTCGGTACGGAGTCGTGGTCAGTCAAGGTTCACCACCGGGTTGCTCAGGGTGCCGAGGCCGTCGATGGCCACGGTCACCGTGTCGCCGTCGGTCAGCGGTCCGACGCCCGCCGGCGTACCGGTGAGGATCACGTCACCGGGCAGCAGCGTCATCACGTGCGACACGTACGAGACGAGGGTCGGGATGTCGAAGATCAGGTCCTTGGTACGCCCGCGCTGGCGCACCTCGTCGCCGACGGTGCAGGTCATCTGGACGTCGGAGACGTCCGCCTCGGTGTCGATCCAGGGGCCGAGGGGGCAGAACGAGTCGAAGCCCTTCGCCCGGGTCCACTGCCCGTCGCTGCGCTGCAGGTCGCGCGCGGTGACGTCGTTGGCGCAGGTGTACCCGAAGATCGCGGCCGGCGCGGCGGCCCGGTCGAGGCGGCGGGCGCCGGTCAACCCGATCACCACCGCGAGCTCCGCCTCGTGTTCGACCTGCTTGGACTGGGCGGGCAGCCGGATCGCATCGCCGGGGCCGACCACCGAGGTGGACGGCTTGAGGAACAGCAACGGTTCCTTCGGCACCTCGGCGTTGTGCTCGGCGGCGTGCGCGGCATAGTTGCGGCCGACGCACACGACCTTGCTCGGCAGGATCGGCGACAGCAGCCGCACGTCGTCCACGGCCCACCGTTGCCCGGTGATCTGCACCCGGCCGAACGGCAGCCCCTCGATCTGGGCGACGGTCAACCCCTCCGTCCCCGCTGCGGGGTCACCCTCGACCACCCCGAACGACATGCCGCCACCGTGGGCGAACCGTGCGATACGCACAACACAACCTTCCCGTCGCCGACCGCCGCCGATCGGCTCGGCGACGGTACGAATTGCCTCTGGCAGAGAATCTAACGTTCCGCGACCCCGCGGCGTCGACGGGATAACGCGCCGGCCGGTCGGCCCGTCGTCGCTGGCAGACTGGACGCATGTCCGTACCGCCCAGCATGCCCGCCGGCGCCGACCCGCCCGGCGCGGTGTCGACCGGTGGCCGGCGCGAGGTGCTGGCCGAACCGGACTGGCGGCGCCGGCGGGCGCAGCACGAGCGGCGGGTCGACGGCTGGACCCGGCCGCACCTGGCCCGGCGCCGCGACGGGCTGCGCCATCCGGTACAGGACTTCCTGTTCACGTACTACTCGCACCGCCCGGCGCAGCTGCGCCGTTGGCACCCGGGCGCCGGGATCGTGCTCGCCGGTGCCGACCCGGCCGAGTTCGGCGACCGGTACCAGCCGGTCGACGGCGGCGCCGCGCTGGCCGCCGGCCCGCTGCTCGCCCGCCGTGCCGACACCGTCGCCTGGGTCCGCGACCTGCTGGCACGCACCGCGGCGCGGCCGGCCCAGTTCGGCTGCTTCGGCCTGCACGAGTGGGCCATGGTGTACCGGCAGACGCCCGGGCAGCTGCGGCACGCGGCCTGGCCGCTGCGGCTGTCGTCGGCCGACACCGACCGGGTGGTCGCCGAGCGCGGCGTGCGGTGCAGCCACTTCGACGCGTTCCGGTTCTTCACCGAACCGGCCCGGCCGCTCAACCTGCTGCAGCCCACCCGGGAGCGGCAGGCCGAGCTGGAGCAGCCGGGCTGCCTGCACGCGACCATGGACCTGTACAAGTGGGCGTACAAGCTGTCCCCGCTGGTCGGCAGCGACCTGGTGGCGGACTGTTTCGCGCTGGCCCGGGACGTCCGGGAGATCGACATGCGCGCCTCGCCGTACGACCTGAGCGCGCTGGGCTACCGACCGATCCCGATCGAGACGCCCGCCGGCCGCGCCGAGTACGCCGCCGCCCAGCGGGCGATGTCCGACCGCGCCGCGCCACTGCGGCACCGCCTGATCGCCGCCTGCGACGACCTGCTCGCCCAGCGGTGACGAGTCCCTTCGCCGCCGGACGATGCCGACCGCGGGGCGGCGAAGGTCAGGGGCGGGTGCCGACCAGGCCCGCCTCGTACGCGGCGATGACGAGCTGGGCGCGGTCCCGGGCGGCGAGCTTGGCCAGCAGCCGGCCGATGTGCGACTTGACCGTGCCGTGGCTCAGGTGCAGGTGGTTGGCGATCTCGGTGTTGGACAGGCCGCGGCCGACCAGCGTGAGCACCTCCCGCTCCCGGTCGGTCACCCCGGCCAGCGCGGTCCGCACCTGCCCCGTCGGCGCCGGCCGGGCGGCGAACTCGGCGAGCAGCCGCCGGGTGACGCTCGGCGCGAGCAGCGCCTCGCCCGCGGCGACGACCCGGATGCCGGCGAGCAGGTCCGCCGGCGGCGTGTCCTTGAGCAGGAAGCCGCTGGCACCGGCGCGCAGCGCCGCGTAGACGTACTCGTCGAGATCGAACATGGTCAGGATCAGCACCCGGGTGTCCGGCAGCTCGGCGCAGATCCGCCGGGTCGCCTCGATGCCGTCGGTGCCGGGCATCCGGACGTCCATCAGCACCACGTCCGGGCGCAGCCGCGCGGCCTCGGCGACGGCCTGCGCACCGTCCGCGGCCTCGCCGACCACCCGCAGCCCGTCCGCGGTGTCCACCAGTACCCGGAACGAGCCGCGCAGCAGCGCCTGGTCGTCGGCGATCAGGACCGAGATCACCCGGCGGCTCCGTAGGGCAGTACCGCCTCGACGGCGAACCCGCCGCCGGCACCCGGCCCGGCGCGGAAGCTGCCGCCGTAGGCGCCGACCCGCTCCCGCATCCCGATCAGGCCGTGCCCGGCCGCCGGCAGTACCCCGCCGCCGGCGGGGACCCGGGCGCCGTCGTCGATGACCTCGATACGGACCGCGGTGTCGGTGCCGGTCACCGCCACCCGGCAGGTCGCCGGCGCGGCGTGCTTGACCACGTTGGTGACCGACTCCTGCACGATCCGGTACACCGAGACGCCCAGGCTGTCCGGGACCAGGTCGGCGCCGTGCACCGACAGCTCGACCGGCACGCCGACCACCGCGGCCCGGTCCACCAGCTCCCCCAGTCGGGACAGGCCCGGCGCGGGTGACAGCTCGCCCGGTTCGCCGTCGCGCAGCACGCCCAGCAGGTGCCGCATCTCGGCGAGCGCCTGCCGGCTGGTGGTCTCGATCACCTCGAGCGCGTCGTGGGCCTCCGCCGGCCGCTGCCGGACCACGTGGTTCGCCACGCCGGCCTTGACCGCGATGACCCCGAGCGCGTGCGCGACCACGTCGTGCATCTCCCGGGCCAGCCGCAGCCGTTCCTGGGCGACCGCCCGTTCGGCGGCCTGCTGCGCCAGCCGCGCCGCGTACTCCCGGCGGTCGGCGACGGCGCGGCCCAGCGTCCACGAGCAGCCGAGCAGTACCAGGGCGAAGACCAGCATCGCGAGCGATCGGTCGGTGTCGGCGGAGCCGGCACCGCTGGTCGGCCCGGCCGCGGTCATCGCGAGCAGCCCGACCGCGCTCAGCACCCCGATCGCGACGGTCGGCACCCAGCGGCGGCGCGGTTGGCTGACGGCGACCGAGTAGAGCGCGCAGGCCGCCGGCAGCAGGGTGTACGGCGAGAGGGTGCCGGCCGCCGCACCGAGCGCCACCGCGAGCAGCGCGACCACCAGCGCCGGCCCCGGCCAGCGGCGCCGGACCAGCAGCGCGCCGGCGCCGAGGACGGCCGGTACGGCCGCGAGCGCAGACCAGCCGCCGGTGTGGCCGAGCAGCAGCGTGGGCAGCGCGTCCGCGGCGAGCACGCCGGCGGCCAGCACCGCGTCGATCGCGACCAGCTGCCGTGGGGTCAGCCGCCACCTGCCGTCCTGCACCGCTCGACGGTAACCGGCCCGGGCGCCGCCGCGCCTCCGACCACGGTCCGTCGGCCCCAGGTCGCACCCGCCGGCCCGGCCGGGGCGGACCCCGGACCCGGGTGCCGGCGCAGGTCCGGACCGTGGCCAGACGCGCCGGACCGGGCCGGTCGCGCAGCCTGGGGTCATGACCACGCGAGCCGCCGAGGTGCGGACATGATCGAGTTGAGGCAGCTGACCAAACGGTACGGCCGGACCGTCGCGGTGGACGACCTGTCGTGCACCGTGGAACCGGGCATCGTGACCGGTTTCCTCGGCCCCAACGGGGCCGGCAAGTCCACCACGATGCGCATCCTGCTCGGCCTGGACGCGCCGAGCAGCGGGGCGGCGCTGGTGGGTGGCCGCCGGTACGCCACGATCGATCGGCCGCTGCGCGAGGTCGGCGCGCTGCTGGACGCGACCGCCGTGCACGGCGGCCGTACCGCGCGCAACCACCTGCGCATCCTCGCCCGTACCAACCGGATCCCGGCCACCGCGGTCGACGCGGCGTTGGACCGGGTCGGGCTGGCGCAGGTCGCCGGGCGCCGGGTCGGTGGCTTCTCGCTGGGCATGAAGCAGCGGCTGGGGATCGCCGCGGCGCTGCTCGGCGACCCGGCCGTGCTGGTGCTGGACGAACCGGTCAACGGGTTGGATCCGGACGGCGTGCGGTGGATCCGGCAGCTGCTGCGCGGCCTCGCCGCCGAGGGCCGCACCGTGCTGCTGTCCAGCCACCTGATGAGCGAGATGCAGCTGACCGCGGACCGGGTGATCATCATCGGCCGGGGTCGGCTGCTCGCCGACACCACCGTGGCCGAGCTGACCGACCGGTACGCCGGGGCGGTGCTGGTGCGCACCCCGCGCCCGGCAGAGCTGGCCGCGGTGCTGACCGGCGCCGGCGCCACGGTCGCCGCCCAGCCGGACGGGCAGCTCGGCGTCACCGGACTGTCCGAGTCCGCGATCGGTGACCTGGCCGCCGAACACCACCTGCCGCTGCACGGCGTGGCCCGCCGGGACGCCTCGCTGGAGGAGGCGTACCTGCGCCTGACCGCCGAGTCGGTGCAGTACGGCACGCCGCCGCCGGCCCCCGCGCCGGCCGGCGCCGTCGCACCCTCGACCGGGAAGGACGCCCGATGATCGCCGTACTGTCCGCCGAGTGGCTCAAGATCCGCTCGCTGCGCTCCACGTACGCGCTGCTCGCCGTGGTGCTCGCCGGGCTGGGCGGTGCCGCGGCGCTCTGCGGCTACCTCGTCACCGTGTACGACGGCGCCGCCCCGGAGCTGCGCGCCCACATCAGCGTGGCGCCGGTGGCGGGTCTGGTCGGCAGCATGACCGAGCTGCTCGCCGGCGTGCTGGGCACCCTCGCCATCACCGGCGAGTACCGCAGCGGCACGCTCCGGGCCAGCCTCGCCGCGGTGCCCCGGCGCGGCCGGCTGTTCGCCGCGAAGGCGGCGGCGGTCGCGGTGATCGGCCTGGTCGCCGGCGAGGCGGCGGTGTTCGCCGGGTACGCGATCAGCCATGCCATCGTCGGCGACCGCACCCTGCTGCTGGATGCCCGCGGGTTCGCCGACCAGGCGCCGCTGCTGGTCGCGCAGGGGCTGACGGTGCTGCTGTTCGCGCTGCTCGGGCTGTCGCTCGGCACGCTGACCCGGTCGGCCGCCGGCACCATCCCGGTACTGGTGCTGCTCTGGTACATCCTGCCGATCGTGGCGAACCTGCTGCCGCAGCCGTGGCACGGCCGGATCGGTTCGATCGTGCCGGACTCGCTGCCGGGGCAGCTCGCCGGCGTCGGCAACGACCACTCGGTGTACGGCGCGCTGCTCCCGCCGTGGGGTGCCGCGCTCGCGATGGCGGCCTGGATCGCGGTACCGCTGACCGCCGCCGCGATCGTGTTCTGCCGCCGCGACACCCGCTGACCGCGGCCGCCGCCACGGGACCGGCGACACCGGGCACCGCGTGCCTGCGTGTCGCCGGAACCCTTGCCCGGCAACGGATCCGAGGCCGGCCGATCAGCGGGTCGCGACCGGGGTCAGCGGGCCGCGGCGGCCGCCTGCGGGGCGGCGGCGCGGACCCCGTAGGTCAGCGCGTCGACCAGGGCGCGCCAGCTCGCCTCGACGACGTTCTCGTGCACGCCGACGGTGGTCCAGCTGCGCCGCTCGTCGCCGGAGTCGACCAGCACCCGGGTCACCGCGCCGGTGCCGTGGCTGCCCTCCAGGATCCGTACCTTGTAGTCCAGCAAGTCCACTGTGGACAGATGCGGGTAGTGCCGGACCAGCGCCGCCCGCAGCGCCGCGTCCAGCGCGTTGACCGGGCCGTTGCCCTCACCGGTGGCGATCACCCGCTCGCCGCGCACCCGTACCTTGACCGTCGCCTCGCTGACCACCGCGCCGTCCTCCCGGTGCTCGACGATCACCCGGTACGACTCCAGCGTGAACGCGGTGACCGGCGCGTCGTCGAGCTCGCCGCGCACCAGCAGCTCGAAGGAGGCGTCCGCCGCCTCGTACGACCAGCCCTCCGCCTCGCGCCGCTTGACCTGCTCGGTGACCGACGACAGCACCTCCGGATGGCCGGTCAGGTCCAGGCCGAGCTCACGGCTCTTGAGCTCGACGCTGGCCCGACCGGCCATCTCCGTCACGAGGATGCGCATGTCGTTGCCGACGATGGCCGGATCGACGTGGTTGTACAGATCCGGGTCCACCTTGATCGCGCTCGCGTGCAACCCCGCCTTGTGAGCGAAGGCGCTGGCCCCGACGTAGGCCTGGTGGGTGTCGGGGGCGATGTTGGCGATCTCGGCGATGGCGTGCGAGACGCGCACCATCGTCTCCAGGCACCCGTCCGGGAGGACCTGGCGCCCGAGCTTGGTGGTGAGGTTGCCGATCACGGCGAAGATGTCCGCGTTGCCGGGCCGCTCGCCGTAGCCGTTCGCGGTGCCCTGCACGTGCATCGCGCCGGCCTCGACCGCGGCGATCGTGTTGGCCACCGCGCAGGCGGTGTCGTTCTGCGCGTGCATGCCCAGCCGCGGCTCCCCGCCGAGCTTGCCGCGCAGCTCGCTGACCGTGCGGTACACGCTGGAAGGCAGGCCGCCGCCGTTGGTGTCGCACAGCACCACGACATCGGCGCCGGCGTCGAGCGCGGTGCGTACCACCGACAGGCCGTAGCCGGGGTCGTACCGGTAGCCGTCGAAGAAGTGCTCGCAGTCGAGGAACACCCGGCGGCCCTGCTCGACGAAGAACCGGACCGAGTCGGCGATCATCGCGAGGTTCTCCTCGCGGGTGGTGCGCAACGCCCGTTCGACGTGCCGTACGTCGGACTTCGCGACCAGGCAGACGGTGCCGGTCTGCGCGTCGAGCAGGGCCCGTACCTGCTTGTCGTCGGCGACCGCGACGCCGGCCTTGCGGGTCGAGCCGAACGCGACGAGCTGCGCGTGCCGCAGCGACAGTTCGGTCCGGGCCCGGGCGAAGAACTCGGTGTCCTTGGGCATCGCGCCCGGCCAGCCGCCCTCGATGAAGCCCACCCCGAGCTCGTCCAGCAACCGGGCGACGGCGAGCTTGTCGGTGACCGAGTAGCTGATCCCCTCGCGCTGTGCGCCGTCCCGCAGCGTGGTGTCGAACAGGTGGAACTCGTCGGCGGGCGTACCCATGGTGGTGTCCTCTCCCGGGGAGGTCGGATGGCGGAGCTGGCTGAGGCGAAACTGGCCCGGAAAACGAAAAGACCCCCCGGGTCACGGGAGGTCTGCGCGCTGGGCTCGACGGGTGTGTCGGCGGGAGCGCGCTAGGTGCCAATAATCAGGCCACGAAGAGTCCGGGTCATGACCGACACGATGCCACGCCGTCCGCCTTGTGGCCGGCAGATCCCACCATGCGGGCGGCTTCGTGATCGACTTCACGTCGCCGGCCGGTCACCGGCGGCCCCGACACCAGCCGGCCCCGGTACCGCGCCGGTACCGGGGCCGTGGTGACGGGGTCGCGACGGGTCAGAGCAGCCGGTGCACCCAGCCGTGCGGGTCGGGCAGCTCGCCGTGCTGGACGCCGAGCAGCGACTCGCGCAGCTGCCGGGTCACCGGACCCTCGACCCCACCGCCGATGGTGAAGTCGAGGTCGGCGCCGCGGATCCGGCCGATCGGCGTCACCACCGCGGCGGTACCGCAGGCGAACGACTCGCGCAGCCGGCCCGACTCGGCGTCGGCCTGCCACTCGCTCAGCGCGTACGGCCGTTCCTCGACCCGCCAGCCGCGGTCGGTGGCGATCGTCAGCACCGAGTCGCGGGTGATGCCGGGCAGGATCGTGCCGGCCAGCGGCGGCGTCACCAGCGTCACGTCGTCGCCCTCGCCGTACACCGAGAAGACGTTCATGCCGCCGAGCTCGTCGACGTAGCGGCGCTCCACCGCGTCCAGGAACACCACCTGGTCGCAGCCGGCCTCGATCGCCTCGGCCTGCGCGGCCAGGCTCGCCGCATAGTTGCCCGCGCACTTCGCCGCGCCGGTACCACCGGGCGCGGCCCGGGTGTACTCGGCGGAGACCCACACGTCGACCGGGTGCACGCCGCCGGCGAAGTACGAGCCGGCCGGGGAGGCGATCACGCAGAAGAGGTATTCCGAGGACGGCTTGACGCCGAGGAACACCTCGGTGGCGAACATGAACGGCCGGATGTAGAGGCTGCCGCCGTCCTGGGTCGGGATCCACTCCCGGTCCCGCTCGACCAGCAGCCGCACCGCGGTCAGGAACGCCTCCTCGCTCAGCCGCGGCATCGCCATCCGGTCGCAGGTGAGCTGCATCCGGCGGGCGTTGGCCTCCGGCCGGAACATCGTGACGCCGCCGTCCGGCGCGTGGTAGGCCTTCAGCCCCTCGAAGATCTCCTGCGCGTAGTGCAGCCCCGCGGTGGCCGGGGACAGCGAGATCGGGCCGAACGGCTCGATTCGCGCGTCGTACCACCCCTTGGTGTCGCTGTAGCGGATCGTCGCCATGTGGTCGGTGAAGACCTTGCCGAAGCCGGGGTCGGCCAGCAGCGCGGCGCGCTGCGACGCGGCCACCGGTGCCGGGTTCGGCCGGATCTCGAAGTCCAGCGTGGCCAAGCCAGCCGCACTGCCCGATGCTGTGTTGCTGCCAGCACTCATCGTCTGCGTACCTCCCAGGCACGTCGTTGGACCGCGGTACGTGTCGAACAGGCCGAACGTATCGTTCGTTCAGCCGCCCCGGGCAGTCCGGCCGGCGTGCTCGACGCGAGGTCACGCACACCGACCCGGCACCTCGGCCGGGCAGGTCGACGGGACACGTCCCGACCGCGGTCGGATCGTCGTTGTGGGCGCGGCACGCGCACAGGGTGCGGCGCGGCAGGGCGACCCGGCCCGCGCCCGGCCGATAGGCCGCGCACGGACACCAGGGTCAGCATAACCGCAGCACTGAACGTTCCCTCAGGGGCGCCGACCGGGTGCCACCGGGACGCCGACCGCACCGATGCGTCGACGCCCCGGCGCTGGTCACTCGCCGAGCAGGGTGTCCTCGATGGCGTTGAAGACCCCGTTACCGGTGGAATCCGCCTTCTTGTTGCTGGGCAGTGCCCCGTCGTACCGCAACACCGTCACGACGATCATGTACCGGTGGTACGCGCCGTAGTACGCCCGCCACCGCGGGGTCGCGCCGTCGTCGCACAGGTGGCTGGAGGTGCCCGACTTCGGGCAGAAGTAGTGCAGCCCGTTGAACGCCGCGCTGCCCCCGTCCAACCCCTTCTCCACCGCGTCCGCGTCGTCGTCGGTCGGCAGTGGGATCACCATCACGCTCGCCAACAGCTCCTTGTCCGGATCCGGGTAGTCGGCGGTCGCCATGTTCCCGCAGTCGTGCTTGCGCAGCAGCGACTCGGTGTTCGAGTCACCGGCGTCCGAGCACGCGCTGAAGAACCCCTCGGAGTCCAGGGTGAGGCCGGCCGCGGTCTCCGGGAAGATCGAGTCGAGCTCGAACGGGACCGGGTCGGTGTCCTCGTCGTCCAGATCGGACGGATCGCGGTACTCGTCGGTCGGCGAGACGCTCTCGCTCGGCGACGGCGAGTCGCTGTAGCTCGGTGACGCGCTCTCCTGCGCCGCCGCGGACGCGCTCGCGCGCGCCTGCGCCGCCTTCCGGCTCGCCTCGTTGTTGCTGTGGATCAGGAACACCAGGCCGAGCACCACCACCAGCAGCAGGGCGCAGCCACCGCCGACGATGCCGGCGATCGCACCGCCGGACAGCTTGCCCGAGGTGGTCGGAATCGGCGTCGGCTGGCCCCACGCCGAGGTGGGCGGCCCGTACGGCGAGTTGGGGTCGGGCGGCGGCATCCCCGGCCCGTACGGCATGCCGGACGCGGGCATGCCCGGCTGGTCGTACGGCACGCCGGAGGCCGGCCCGCCGGGCTGCTCGTAGTACGTGCCCGGCTCCGCCGCGCCCGGCCCGTAGCCCGGCTCCGGCATCCCCGGCGAGTACGGCGGCATCCCGGCATCCGGCGCGCCCGGGGTGTAGGGCGGCGGCAGGCCGGGACCACCGAGCGGCGGCTCCGAGCCGTACGGCGGCAGGCCCGGCCCGGGCGCACCCGGGTACGGCGGACCGGACTGGGGTGGCGGCATGCCGGGGCCACCCGGCCCGTACGGCGGCTGTGGCGGCATGCCGAACCCGCCGGGGGGCGGCGGCGGGCCTGGCTGACCCGGAGCAGGCTGGCCGGGAGCACCCTCGGGGTGCATCCCGTTGGTCAGGTAGGGATCGCCCCCAGGCCGGTAGCCACCAGGCGGGTTCCCGCCCGGCGGCTCCGGCTCGGACCCGGGGCGCTGATTGTCCGACATGGCCACAACATAGAGCGAAGGCACAACCAGCCAAAACCCGGTCGGCCACAACCGATGCAGCACCGAGAGATCGACGCGGGTCGCTGGCCCCCGGCCCGACGCGCCGCTGAGAATCCCTTAAGGTTTCGCGCCACGACCCGGCCCGGCACGGCTGCACGCGCCACGACTCCACGCGCCACAGCTGTGCCGACCGTGGACCGTCCGTTCCGGAGTGCGGGTGGCCTCCCCGCGACTTCAGCCGGCGAGGGCGGCGGCGACCGCGTCACCGACCTCGGCGGTCCGCAGCTTCTCCCCCGGCACCCGCTTCGCCACCTCGGCGCCGACCGCCTCCTCGACCCGGCGGGCCTCCTCGGGCCGGCCCAGGTGATCGAGCAGCAGGGCGGTGGACAGGATGGCCGCGGCCGGGTCGGCGACACCCTGCCCGGCAATGTCCGGCGCCGAACCGTGCACCGGCTCGAACATCGACGGGTACGCCCGGGTCGGGTTGATGTTGCCGCTCGCGGCCAGGCCGATGCCACCGGTCACCGCGGCGGCCAGGTCGGTGAGGATGTCGCCGAACAGGTTGTCGGTGACGATCACGTCGTACCGCTGCGGGTCGGTGACGAGGAACATCGCCGCGGCGTCCACGTGCTGGTACTCGGTCTGCACGTCCGGGTACTCGGTGGCGACCTCGGCGAACGTGCGCGCCCACAGGTCGCCGGCGTTGACCAGCACGTTGTTCTTGTGCACCAGCGTGACCTTGCGCCGCGGGCGGCGCATCGCCCGCTCGAACGCGTCGCGCACCGCGCGCTCCGCGCCGTACCGGGTGTTGAGGCTCTCCTCGGTGGCGACCTCGGCCGGCGTGCCCTTGCGCACCGTGCCGCCGGCGCCGCAGTACAGCCCCTCGGTGCCCTCGCGGACCACGACCAGGTCGATGTCGCCGGGCGCGACGCCGGCCAGCGGACTGGTGGTGCCGGCCCACAGCCGGGACGGCCGCAGGTTGACGTAGTGGTCGAAGGCGAACCGCAGCTTGAGCAGCAGGCCGCGCTCCAGCACCCCGGAGGGCACGCTCGGGTCGCCGACCGCGCCGAGCAGCAGCACGTCCTCCCCGGCCAGCTGTTCGAGCACCTCGTCCGGCAGCACCTCGCCGGTGCGGTGGTACCGGGCCGCGCCCAGGTCGTACTCGGTGGCCGTCACGTCCGGCAGCACCACGTCGAGGACCTTGCGTGCCTCGGCGACCACCTCCGGCCCGATGCCGTCGCCGCCGATGACCCCCAGCCGTACCGTCACGCCGAACCTCCCGCAGTCGCTGTCGCCGGCGGCCGCACGCCGGTCCGCCCGTCCCCAAGTCTCCCGCGCGATCGACCAGGATCCCAGGACGCGGTATCGAGCTCTCACGTTCTGGGAATGAAAGGAGCGCCGGAGCATCAGGAGAACGGCGGACAGACCGGTTGAATACCGCGATGCGGACAGATCCCCGGCAGCGATCGCATCAGCGCCAGCAAAGCCGAAGAATCATAAAAATGGCCAGGAGTTGTGTCGGGTTATTGACAGACGCAGCAGTGTCGATCGAGTATGGGACGCCTTAGGCGAGATACGGCACCACAAAGCTGCCGAGATCTCCCCGGCGCAGCACGCCGGGAACTGCGAGGAGCGGCCGAGCCGCGGAACGCAGCGCACGGCCCCCGCGACCGCGGCCAGGTCACGGGGGCCGGCAGGGAGCGCGAACGCGGGGGGTGAGCGTCGCGCTGTGGGGGGTGCAGGCCCGCACGCTGCAGCATCCTCGGGCAGCCCTCGCATCTGTGCGCGGACCGATCGGACCGTGACAATGACCCAAGAACCGCCAGATGGACCTCTGTATCGTGTAGCCGACATGAACGGTATCCGGATTAACGACACAGCGCAAGCGCGAGACGGCACTGCGTTGCATCACGCGATACGCCGCGCCCGCCGGGCACATCGCGACTGATTCGTGATCAAGCGATCGACCTGCGGAAATACCGTTCGAGGGCGATCGGCGCCGGAACCGGTCAGCGGAAGGCGCCAAACAAGCCCCGAGAAAACGCCCGGCGCTCTTCCCTCCCGGCCATCGCCATGGCACGGTACAGCCGATGCGTAATGGTCCGGGCAGTCCGTATTCCGGCAAAACCCGTATTACGGCAAACCGCGGCAACCCCGGCCGCCGCTCACACGGACGGGTACCGGCGCGGTGCGATCGGGCCGTTTCCACCGATACGATCCAGTTGCAGGTTCGGACGAAGGGATGCACCTGTGACGTTGGGTGATCGGAACGACCGGTCGTCCGACCGTTCCGGTCGGTCGAGCGGCCGGCCCACCCCGGCGCCGGATGCCGAGCGGCAGCCCGCCGCGCCCGACGACTGGCCCACCATCCCCTGGGCCGGCCCGGAACCCGCGGTCGGCGCTCCGCCGCCACCCGCGCCCGGCCGCCCCGGCGGCGCGTCGACCGCCGGCCGCAGACCGCACTTCGCCGAGCACGCCGGCGACGAGAACTACTGGACCCAGGCCGTCCGGCGGCACCCGATCGATCCCTTCGCCGGGCCACCGCAGCCCGGCTTCGTCCAGCCGCCCGACCCGCCGTGGATCCGCCCGCCGGCGTCCGGCCCGAGCGCGCCCCGACCGACCACCGGGCCGGTCCCGCCCTCGGCGGGACCGACGACACCCACCGGCGACGCCGACGACCCGCCG
>NZ_BOPO01000133.1 GCF_017312725.1 Actinocatenispora comari
CGCCGGCGTCGCGGCACGGTGCCGGGGCGGTGTCCGACGGGCTGCGGCACGCGGACGGGTCGACCGCCGGTCACGGCGCGGCGGCACCGACCGCACGGCACGACCCGGCGCGGCACGGCGCCGAACCGGCGGCGGAGCCCGGCACGTACCGGGGTGGGTCGGCACGGCACGACCCGGCGCCACGCGGGCCGGTACCGGTGTCACCGGCACCGCGGGGAGCGGCGCAGCGGGAACCGGTGGGGCGCGCCGGCACCGCGGTCCGGACGGCGGCACCGCGTACCGTGGCGCCGCCGGTGGCCGACGACGAGCCGGTCGGCGACTTCGAGCCGGGCGCGCATCGCCGGGAACCGCGGCTGGTCGCCGAGCTGCGGGTGATCGGCATGGTGGTCCGCCGCGAGCTGAAGAAGTACCTGCGCTCCAAGGCGAAGATCCTCTCCAGCTTCGTGCAGCCGTTCTTCTTCCTGCTGATCTTCGGGTACGGGATGCGCACGCTGGTGCGCACCACCGGCGGCGTGAGCTTCGAGGCGTTCGTGTTTCCCGGCGTGATCGCGATGACCGTGCTGGGCCGGTCGCTGCTGTCGGCGGTGACGATCGTGCAGGACCGCGAGTTCGGGTTCCTGCGCGAGATGCTGGTGTCGCCGGCGAGCCGGGTCTCCATCGTGCTCGGCGCGATCCTCGGCGGCGCGCTGATCTCCACCGTGCAGGCGGTGTTGCTCTTCGCCGGCGCGCCGATCATGGGCCTGTATCCCGGTCCGGGGACGATCCTGGCGGTGCTCGCCGGTACCGGGCTGATGGCGGTGGAGGTGACCGCGCTCGGGGTCGCGCTGGCGACGTTCATCGCCAAGCCGCACAGCTTCACCGCGGTGACGCAGGCACTCACGTACCCGATGCTGGTGCTCTCCGGTGCGCTGGTGCCGCTGGCCGGGCTGCCGTCGTGGGTCGGCCGGATCGCCACGTTCAACCTGTTCAGCTATCCGGTCGACGCGATCCGGCGGCTGCTGATCGGTTCGAACGTCCGCGCCGACCAGGGTGCGCTGACCGGCCTGGTGCTGCTCGGTCACCGGATGAGCGTGGCCGACGAGTTGGCCCTCACCGGCGGCTGCACGTTGTTCTTCGTGCTGCTCGCGGCCTGGCGCTTCGCCCGGGTCACCTGACCGGCCCGCGCCGCCCGACAGCGGTGCGGTGTCGCGGTGCCGGGTCGGTCGGCCGCGGCGCATCGTCGGCGGTGACGGTGGGCGCATGGTGCCCTCGCGCGGCGACCCCCGCAGTCGGTGCGGTGGGCGCGTGGTGCCCTCGTGCGGCGACCCCCGCGGCGGTGCGGTGGGCGCGTGGTGCCCTCGTGCGGCGGCGACGCCCCGCAGCGATGCGGTGGTCCGCCGCACCGTCGGCGGCCGGATCACCAGACGTCCTGGAAGTCGGCGCAGCGCCAGACGCCGTCGAGGTGCACCAGGCGCAGCGCGACCGCGAAGACCTGCTCCCGGTCGAGATCGGTGAGCAGCACGACCACCTCGGCGCGGCCCGGCAGTTGTTCGATGACGTGCAGCCGGAACAGCCGGAGCCGCCGCTTCGGGTCCGGCGTGACCTGGATGAGCTGGCGCGCCGCGGCCGGGGTGGCCGGGCCGGCGAGCTGGCTGGCGGGACGCCGGCCGGCCAGCACCTCGAGGTACCCGTTGATCAGCACCCAGGCGGCCCGCTGCGCACCGGGCGGGTGCTCGGCCGGATCGGCGTCGTCGCTGTCGTCGGCGGCCGGCGACCAGGCCAGCGGCAGTTCGGTGCCGACCGCGGACAGCCGGGGACGCTCCCAGTACGGATCGGGGTCGGGGTCCGGCTCGGTGTCCGGTGGTGGCAGTACGCGCAGCGCGCCGCGGTCGTCGTCCTCGACCAGCCGCGGGTACGGGCCGGCGGGGATCGGCGCCGGGAGGGGATCGGCGGGGAGCGGAGTCGCCATGGGGATGTCTCCGATGCCAGAGGGGCGAATGCCTTCGTTTGCGTTCGATTGCTTCCGTTCTCTTGAGATAGCTATACACGCTCGAAGGTGGACTCGCCCGGCTCCGGAGCTGACGAGTATGTGACAGCCGGCGGTCGGCGGCGCTACTCCGCGGTGTCGCGGGCGAGCAGCGGGTTGTCGGCCACCCAGGCCGCGGTCTCGGCGTACTTGCGCTCGATGAACTCCTCGAGCTTGGCCCGCTCGACCCGCCACTGGCCGCGCCCGCCGATCTTGATGGCCGCCAGATCCCCGCTGCGCACCAGGTGGTAGACCTGTGACTCGGTGACGTTCAGCTCGTCGGCGACGTCGGCGAGCGGCAGGAAACGAGACGACATTCGTCGACTCCCGTCGTGGGCGGGCGGCCGGCGGCGTTGCGTTCGTTTGCCGCCGTTTGCTTGTACCGTAGCCGCACGGGCTGCCAGGCGGGCGGCCGGTCGGCGAGGAAGGATGTGCAACCCAGGTGTCCGAGGCATCGGTACGGGTCTATCTGCCGGCGACGTTGCCGCTGCTCGGCCGGCTGCACGCGGACGGCGCGGTGCACGTGGTCGCCGGCCAGGCGGTCACCGGCCCGCTGCGCGAGTGGTACGCGGAGGGCGACGACGAGGAACTGGAGTACGTCGCGTTCACCCGGGCGGCGCAGGCCGCGCTGGCGCTGCTCGCGGCCGATCCGTCCGCGCCGCGCCGCCGGGTGGTGGTCTCGGTCGACCTGCCGGCATCGCAGGCGCGTCCGGCGAGCACCGAGCTCGGCGACAGCGAGGTGTCGGTGACCGGTGCGGTGCCGCTGGCGGCGGTCGCGGCGCTGCACGTCGACGGCGCGGACGCCGAGCCGGCGGTGGCCGCCGCGGCGGACGCGATCCTCGCCGCGGCGAACGGCGACGCGGACGCCCAGTTCACCGTGGACGGCGCCGAGGACCACGAGCTGGAGTGGTACGACGTGTCGGAGCTCGCCGACCTCCTCGCCGGCTGATCGATCCGGCGCCCGGACCGCGGCCGAGGCGCGGCGCCCCGGACCGCCGGCTCAGGTGCGGCGTGCCCGGACGGCCGGCTCAGGTTCGGGCGCGTCTGCGGTTGCCGGCCGGCTGGGCGGTGCTCCCGGTCGACGCGTTCCCGGTGTCGGTCGCCTCGGCGCCGGCAGCGCCCTCGGCCTCGGCGGTACCCGCGGTGCCCCCGGACGCGGTGCCCCCGGACTCCGTGCCCCCGGACTCCGTGCCCCCGGCCGTCTTGCCGCCGGGCGCCGTGGCGCCAGCCGTCTTGGCACCGGATGACTTGTTCCCGCCAGGCTTGCGTCCGGCTGCGCCCTTGCCGCCCGCGCCGTTGCCGCCGGCGCCGTTGCCGCCAGCGGAACTGTTGGCGCCCGCACCGGCCTTGCCGCCGGCGGAGCTCTTGTCGCTGGTGGCGGCCTTGCCGCTGGTGGGGTTCTTGCCGCCCGCGCTGCCCTTACCGCTGGTGGCGGTCTTGTCGCTGGCGGGGTTCTTGTCGCCCGCGCTGCCCTTGCCGCTGGCGGAGGTCTTGTCGGTGGTGGTGGTCTTGCCGGCGGTGGCCGACTTGCCCGTCGCCGCCTTGCCGGTGCCGGTCCTTCCGGTGGCTGACCTGCCGGCGGAGCTCTTGTTGCCGGTCGACGTCTTGCCGGTGGCCGAGTCGGCGCGCGCGGTGCGGTCGAGCTCGGCGGCGCGTCGCTCCTCCCGGACCGCCCACTCCGGCTTGCCGGTGGGGCGCTTCGGCCGGCGCGGGCGGCGTGGGCCGCGGGTGCGCCCGTACAGCAGCAGGGCGACGATCGCGCCGGCGAACAGCAGCGCGAGGCCGCCGTTGAGCTGGTACATGCCGGCGATGTGGAAGGCGAGCTGGTCGCCGAGGTCGAGGCCGCCGGCGCTGCTGATCAGCTGGCGGTCGAACACCCAGGTCAGCGCCAGCCCGACGAGCGTGAACACGCCGGCGGTGGCGCCGGCGCCGATGGTGCTGGCGATGCGCAGCCGGTTGCCGGTGCGCCGCGCGTACAGGTGGATCGCCACGCCGGCGACGACCCCGGCGACGACGAAGCTGACCAGGGCCAGCGTGGACTGCGCGCTGGCGTACTTCTGGATCGTGCCCTCGCCGCCGAACAGCCTGGTCAGCGGCGTGATGAAGACGCTGCGCAGGGCCAGCACGGCGAGCACGACCAGGGTGCCGAGCACGCCGGCCGCGACCATCAGTCCCGGGCGGAGCGCGGCCGCGGCGCCGCCGAGCAGCGCGCTGATCGCGATGCTGGTGCCGACCAGGAGCCGGTCGCCGCTGTGCAGGTCGGCCTCCAGCAGGTACGCGGCGCCGCCGGACACCACGCCGGCGACCAGGCCGCCGAGCACGGCCAGCACGGTCCGGCGGGCGGCCCGGCCGAGCAGCGCGGTGCCGTCGTGGCCGGCGAACGCGCGGACCGCGGCGAGGCCGGCGGCGTTGCCGAGCATCAGCCCGGCGAACAAGATCGAGGACAGGAAGGTGGCGACCTGGATCGCGGCGACCGCCGGATCGCCGGCGGCGCGGACCAGGATGTGCTCGCCACGCAGCATCATCGCGAACAGCAGGATCGCGACGACCAGCAGAACCAGGGTGGAACGCAGGCCCGGCTCGGGGAGCTCGGCGGCCCTCGACGCCGGCCGTGAGCCGGCCGAACCAGGTCTCGAGGCGGGCCTCGAACCAGACCCAGAGGCGGGCCTCGAACCAGACCCGGAGGCGGGCCTCGAACCAGACCCAGAGGCGGGCCTCGAACCAGACCCGGAGGCGGGCCTCGAACCAGACCCGGAGGCGGGCCTCGAACCGGGCCCGGAGGCGCGCTTGGTCATGCTGTCCTGGTCCCTCCGCCCGGTACGCCCGACGGGTGCCCAGCCTACGCCGGCCGCCGGGCGGCCCCGCGACAGCGGCGACCGGGTGACCGGCGGCACAGCCGGGACGTACGGTAGGGGTCGAATCGCCCGGTGCGACCGGGCGAGATCAGAAGAACCGGAGGTCACCGGGCTGCGCCGCCGACGTATCCCAGGTGCCGTGACAGTATTGAACCGACGTTCCGCGGGTCCCGGCCGACCGGGATCCGATCAGGTGGAACGACGAGGTCCGCACGGGCCTCGCAGCGTGCCGGCCGGGCACGCACTCGCCAGCGTCGCCGAGTGAAGGTGTGGGAGATGGACTCGCTCTTTCAGGTACCCGAGCCGAGCAACGAGCCGGTGCACCCGTACGCGCCGGGTAGCGCCGAGCGCGACCGGCTGACCCGCCGGCTGGCCGAGCTGGCCGCCGACAAGGTCGAGCTGACCATGACCATCGGCGGCGAGCAGCGGATGGCCGCCGGCGACCGGTTCTCGGTGGTGCAGCCGCACCGGCACGCGCACGTACTGGGAGAGAGCGCCCAGGCCAGCAACGACGACGTGGCGGCTGCGGTGGCGGCGGCCAAGGCGGCGGCGCCGGCCTGGCAGGCCCTGCCGTACGACGAGCGCGCCGCGGTGTTCCTGCGCGCCGCCGACCTGCTCGCCGGCCCGTGGCGGGAGACGATCAACGCGGCGACCATGCTCGGCCAGTCCAAGAGCATCCAGCAGGCCGAGATCGACGCGGCCTGCGAGCTGATCGACTTCCTCCGGTTCAACGCGCACTTCGGCGCGTCCATCCTGGGCGAGCAGCCGCGCAGCGTGCCGGGCGAGTGGAACCGGTTCGACCACCGGCCGCTGGACGGGTTCGTCACCGCGATCACCCCGTTCAACTTCACCGCGATCGCCGGCAACCTGCCGACCGCGCCGGCGCTGATGGGCAACACGGTGGTGTGGAAGCCGACGCCGACCCAGCAGCTCGCCGCGCACTACACGATGCGGATCTTCGAGCAGGCCGGGCTGCCGGCCGGGGTGATCAACCTGGTCACCGGTGACGGCCAGGCGGTCAGCGAGGTGGCGCTGACCGACCCGGAGCTGGGTGGCGTGCACTTCACCGGCTCCACCCGTACCTTCCAGCACCTGTGGCGCACCGTCGCCGGCAACATCGAGCGGTACCGGGCGTACCCGCGGCTGGTCGGCGAGACCGGCGGCAAGGACTTCGTGATCGTGCACCCGAGCTGGGACGACCAGGAGGCGTTGACGGTCGCGCTGGTCCGCGGCGCCTTCGAGTACCAGGGGCAGAAGTGCTCGGCGGCATCGCGCGCCTACGTACCGCGGTCGATCTGGCAGGGCGGGCTGCGCGACAAGGTGGTCGCGACCACCGCCGAGATCAAGTACGGCGACGTGACGGACCTGTCCAACTTCGGCGGCGCGGTGATCGACCGCCGGGCGTACGACAAGCTCGTCGCGGCGATCGAGCGGGCCAAGGCGACCGACTCGTGCACCATCGTGGCCGGCGGCGGGTACGACGACAGCGAGGGCTTCTTCGTCGAGCCGACCGTGGTGGAGTGCACCGACCCGACCGACGAGGTGTTCACCACCGAGTACTTCGGGCCGTTCATCGCGATCCACGTGTACGACGACGCCGACTTCGAGCAGGTCACCCGGCAGGCCGCGGACGCCTCGCCGTACGCGCTGACCGGCGCGGTCTTCGCCACCGACCGCACGGTCATCACCTGGGCGAGCGACGTGCTGCGGTTCTCCGCCGGCAACTTCTACGTGAACGACAAGCCGACCGGCTCGATCGTCTCCCGGCAGCCGTTCGGCGGCTCCCGCGCCTCCGGTACCAACGACAAGGCCGGTTCCTGGCAGAACCTGGTCCGCTGGGTGTCGCCGCGGGCGATCAAGGAGACCTTCGTCCCGGTGCACGACTGGCGCTACCCGCACATGGGCTGACCGCGGCCGGGTGCCGTCCGTGCGGGCGGCACCCGGGCGGTGTCATCGGGCGATCAGGCGTTCGCTGAGGTCCCAGAGCCGGCGCGCCGAGTCCGGGTCGATGGCGTGCGGGACGACGGTGGACGAGATGTCCTGCTGCGGGCCATGGAAGTCGATCGGCTGTCGGGTGCCGAGCGGTGAGACGTCGTTGTCCATCAGGTAGACGCCGCCGAGGTCGGCGAGCAGCGGGCTGGTGGCGGCGAACACGCTCGTACTGGCGCCCTGCTCGACCGTCTTGAGCTCGTACTCCGGGTCGATGACCGGTGCACCCGCGTCGTCGAGGATGCCCATCGCCTGCTGCTGCTCGGTGCTGAGCCAGGGCGGCCTCGGCTCGCCCTCCGCCCGTACCGGTCCGAGGCTCGTGGTGGCCACGACCCCCGGATGCACCGCGTACCCGTGGATGCCCGCGTCGGCCCACCGCCGGTCCAGCTCGACGGCGAACAGCACGTTCGCGGTCTTCGACTGGCCGTACCCGAGCAGTCCCATCTCGTCGTACCCGTGCGCGAAGTGCGGGTCGTCCCACCGGATGTCGGACACCCGGTGGCCGCCGGAGGTCACGTTGACCACCCGGGCGCCGTGCGCGGCGCGCAGCGCCGGGAGCAGGCCGAGCGTCAGCTGGAAGTGGCCGAGATGGTTGGTCGCGAACTGCGACTCGTACCCCCGGGCGTCCCGGACCAGCGGGCCACCCATGATCCCGGCGTTGTTGACCAGGATGTGCAGCGGTCGGCCGGAGTCGAGATAACGGGCGACGAAGGCGTCGATCGAGGTCGGATCGAGCAGGTCGAGCCGGTCCGCCTCGACGCGGTCGAGGTCGGCGAGCGCGGCGGCGGCGCGCGCCGGGTTGCGGACCGCGACGACGACCGTCGCGCCGGCCGCCGCCAGCGCCGTGGTGGTGGCGAGGCCGATGCCGCGGTGGCCGCCGGTGACGATGGCGTACCGGCCGGACAGGTCGATGCCGGCGGCGACCTCGGCGGCGGTCGAGGCCGGGGTGAAGCCAGTTCCGATGGGCTGCTGCTTGTTGGTCATGCCTCCACGGTGCGCCGAGTCGCCGGTACTCTGAATAGTTGTCGGTTCGGATTTCTTGCGCGAGAGTACGGGCATGGCCGACGATCAGCTGTCCGAGGTGTTCGACCTCGTCGAGGTGCGCGGGGTGGTCTCCGGTGCCGTCGCGGTGCGCGGCCCGTGGGTGTCGCGGGTGGCCGTGGAGATCCCGCTCAAGTTCGTCGCGTTGGTGCGCGGCCGGGCCACGCTGACCGCCGACGGTGTGTCCGAGCCGATCGAGCTGGCGCCGGGCGACGTGGCGATCCTGAGCAACCGGTCGCGGCTGGAACTGTCCGGCGGCTCCGGCGACGGCCCGCCCCGCGAGGTCGTGCCCGACGAGGTGGAGCTGGATCGCATCGTGGGCGCCGGGCCCGACGCCGACGTCGTTCTCGGCGGCCGGATCGAGCTGAACCAGACCGGCCGGGCGCTGTTGTTGCAGGCACTGCCCCCGGTCGCGCACGTGCGAGCGGCGGCGGCCGGGGCGACGAACCTGCGGGCGAGCCTGAAAAGGCTGTTCGACGAGGCCACCGGCGGCCGGATCGGCTCGGCGTTCGCCGTCCGGCAGTACGGCCAACTGCTGCTGCTCGACGTGCTGCGTGCCTACGTCGACCAGGTCGAGCTGCCGCCGGGCTGGCTGCGGCTGCTCACCGACGACCGGCTCCGCCCGGCGCTCACCGGATGCACGCGGAGCCGGCCCGCTCGTGGAGCCTGCCGGAACTGTCCCGGCTCGCGGCGATGTCGCGCACCTCGTTCGCCGAGCGTTTCCGCGCGGTCGCGGCGATGCCGCCGCTGACCTATCTGGGCCGGTGGCGCATGATGCTCGCGCAGCGGGCGTTGCGGGACGGCGACAGCGGCGTGCGAGCGTTGGCGATCGAGCTCGGGTACGGGTCGGAGAGCGCGTTCAGCACGGCGTTCAAGCGCGAGGTCGGGGTCTCGCCGCTGCGCTACCGGCGGCAGGCCCGCGCCGGCGCGTCGGGTACGCCGCAGGTTCACTGATCGCGGTGCAGCGCCTGGTGCAGGAACGCCAGGTAGGCGGGGCGGTCGGCGTCGGGGAGCAGGGCGCCGGCGGTGGCCCGCTGGGCTTGGAGGAGCCCGATGTAGGCGGTGTACCCGAGCACCGCCCGGAACCGCGCCTCCGGCTCCGGGCAGCCGGACTGCCGGTACGCGGCGGCGATGAAGTCGACCCGCCGCGCGGTCACGGCCGCGAGTACCGGTGCGACGGCCGGGTGGTCGGCGTGCGCGAGCAGCGCCAGTTCGGCCCGGTTCGCGGTGGTCCGGCCGATGGTGGCGGCGAGCAGCGCGTCGAGCCGGCGCTGCGGGTCGGTGATCGGTTCGAGGTCCCGGATCACCGCCTCGGTGTGCCGGTCCGCCCAGTACGCCAGGGCCGCGTCGATCAGCGCGTCCCGGTTGGCGAAGTGCCAGTAGAAGCTGCCCTTGGTGGTACCCAGCCGGGCCGCGATCGGCTCGACCGCGACCGCGGCGAGCCCACCGTCGGCGAGGGCGGCCAGTGCCGCGTCGGCCCAGTCGGTACGCGTCAGGTTCCGTCTCATCGCCTCCATACGCTAGCGTATGGTCAGACCATACGGTGGCGTACGGAGGTGTGGCGATGCTCGACCGGATCCGCAACTGGGGCGGGAACGCCGCGGAGGTGGCCCGGCACTACCCGGGCGAGGACTACCTGACCGGGCCGGCCGAGCGGCTGACCAGGGCGGTGACGGTGGAGGCGCCGGCACCGGTGACCTACCGCTGGCTGTGCCAGCTCGCCGTCGCGCCCTACTCGTACGACTGGCTGGACAACCGGAGCCGGCGCAGCCCGGCGGAGCTGACGCCGGGCGCCGACGACCTGCACGTCGGCCAGCGGCTGCTGGTCTTCGAGCTGCGCGAGATCGAACCCGGGCACAGCTTCTCCGGTCGCGGGTATCCCGCCGCGGAACGGCTGTTCGGCCCGCTGGCCGGCACCTACGCCGTCGAGCCGATCGACGCGCACCGCTGCCGGCTCGTCTGCCGGCTGGTCTTCGCCCGCCGCCGCGGCCCCGCCCGCGCCCTCTCGATCGCCCTCGCCTGCGGCGACCTGATCATGATGCGCAAACAACTACGCACCCTCAAATCCCACGCCGAACACCACACAACACCCCGATGACGCTCCCGCCCCGCCATCCCGAAACAACCCCGAAACGGCCAGCCGCCGTCCGGATCCGATCACCGTTCCTCACAAGGGGTCGAAGAGCGAGCAGAGGTGCTCTTCACCCCACGAACAGCAACCGACGCCGCAGCAGACACGATCACCAACACCACCTCGCCACGCGGTAGCGTGCGCGGATGTGACGCACACCCACGACACCCACTTCGGCGAACAGGGTGGCCTGCTGACCTACGGCAGCTACCTCCGCCTGCCCGAGCTGCTCGACCAGCAGCGACCGCAGACCGACCCGGCGGCGCACGACGAGCTGCTGTTCATCACCGTGCACCAGGCGTACGAGCTGTGGTTCAAGCTGGCGCTGCACGAGCTCACCGACGCCCGCGACCGGCTGCTCGCCGGCGAGACGTACCTGCCCCGGGTACGGCTGGAGCGCTGTCGCGCGATCGGCCGGCTCGCGGTGCAGCAGGTCGACGTGATCGACACCATGACCCCGCAGGACTTCCTGGAGTTCCGCACGGTGCTCGCGCCGGCGTCGGGGTTCCAGTCGGTCCAGTTCCGGGAGATCGAGTTCCTGTCCGGGCTCAAGGATCCGGGCTACATCGAGCGGTTCCGCGGCCTGACCGAGCAGCAGCGCAGCGACCTGCTGCGCCGGCTGGAGGAGCCGAGCCTGTGGGACGGCTTCCTGCGGGTACTGGCGGCGGCCGGGTTCTCGGTGGACACCGCCGAGCAGCGGTTCACCGCGTACGAGACGATCGCCCGGGACCGGGCCCGGTTCGGCCCGCTGTGGGACCTGGCCGAGGCGCTGGTCGAGCACGACCAGGTCTGGGCGCTGTGGCGGGCCCGGCACGTGCTGATGGTGGAGCGCCAGATCGGCACCAAGACCGGTACCGGCGGCAGCTCCGGCTCGCACTACCTGCGCTCCCGGGTGGAGCTGCGCTTCTACCCCGAGCTGTGGGAGCTGCGCAGCCGCCTCTGACCGGGCCCCACGACGCGCGCGGCCGACCCCTCGACGGCCGCCGGAGCGGATCCGGCGGCGCGTGCTCCCGGGTTTGTGCCACCCCTCGGCTCGACCCCGCCACCGCGCCGGACAAGCCCCTAGCGTGAGGGTCCGAGTCAAGGGGAGGGGCCATGACGAGGATTCTGGAGCAGCGGTACGAGCTGGAGGCGGAGATCGCGTCCGGCGCCGCCGGCACCGTGTGGCGCGCGCGGGACCTCACCACCGGTACGCCGGTGGCGGTCAAGCTGTTGCACCCCTCGGCGGCGGCGCAGCCCGACGTGGTCGAGGCGTTCCGCGAGGAGGCCCGGGTCCTCGGCGAGCTGCGGCACCCCGGCGTGGTCCGCGCGCACGAGTTCCTGCACACCTCCGACGGGACGTACGCGCTGGTGATGGACCTGGTGGCCGGTCGTGACCTGCGCCGGCTGCTGATCGCCGACGGGCCGCTCGCACCGGCCGCCGCCGCCTCGGTACTGGCGCAGGTGGCCGCGGCGATCTCCGCCGTGCACGCGGCCGGCGTGGTGCACGGTGACGTCAAGCCGGGCAACATCCTGGTCCCCGAGCCGCCCGGTACCGACGGGGTCCGGCTGGTGGACTTCGGTGTGGCGCAACGGATGCAGCGGCCGGTCGGGGCGACGCACGCCACCCCGGAGTACGTCGCGCCGGAGGTGGTGGCGGGTCATCCGCCGATGCCGGCCAGCGACGTCTACGGCATCGGCATCGTGGCGTACGAGGCACTGTCCGGCCGCAGCCCGTTCCGCGGCGGCAGCGTCGACGAGGTGCTGCGCCGGCACCACGGCTGGACGGTCGTGCAGCTGCCCGGGGTGCCGAAGCCGTTGTGGGACTTGATCAACCGCTGCCTGGAGCTCGATCCGGCGGGGCGCCCGACCGCGGGCGAACTGAACGTGCGGCTGGCCGAGCTGGGGCCGGAGCTGGTCGGCCTGCCGCCGGTCGCGCTGGCGCCGGACAGCCCGACGCTGCAGCCCCGGGGCGACCAGGAGCCGACGGACGGCGGTTTCGTCAGCCTGGACAGCCTGCTCGGGGCGGCTCCGGCGGCGAGTTCGGTGGCCGAGCCGACCGCGGCCGACTCGATCCCGGCCGGCCCGATCCCGGTCGGCCCGGCGCTGGTCGAGCCGACGCCGATCGAGCCGGCCCGGTCCGGCCCGGTGCCGGTCGCCGCACCGGCCGAGCCCGCGCCGTGGCACGCCGACCGCGAGTCGGCGACCGGCGGCAACCGGGCCAGGCTGCTGCTCGGCGTGGCGGCCGGGGTAGTGCTGGTGGCGCTGCTCGCGATCGGCGGCTGGCTGCTGGTGGGCGGTGGGGGCCAGCAGCAGACGCCGCCGGCGGCGGACCCGAAGCACCCGTCCGCCTCGACGCCTGCCCGGCAGCACCACCGGTCGGCGAGCCCGCCGCCGTCGTCACCCAGCGCGACGCCGGGCGACGGCGGTACCGAGGCCGACGGCGGGGACGGCGCGGCGCCGGGCGGTGAGCAGGGCGGCGGGGCCGACGGCGGTGCCGGTACCGACGGGGGCGACGGCACCGGATCCGGTGGCACCGCGGGAAATCCGCCCGGTATCGGTGGGCCGATGCCGACGATGGGTGCCTTCGGCAACTGAGTGCGACGGCGGTCGCGGGCACGGAACCGTTGCGCGGTAAGGCGGCGCCGGTCGGGACACCGACCGGCGCCGTTCATGTCTGCGCTGCCCGGCTGACTGGTTCGCCCGTCCGGGCCCGGTGTGGCTGGCTGCCGGTCGACCCGACTGTCCAGTTGCGACCGTCCGGCCCGGACAGTACACAATGGATCGACGAAAAGTCTGGATTTCACTGCGACGAGGTGGCAGCGTAATGGCTATGGCGGATTCTGGTCTCAACGCGACGGCGGCGGCCCTGCTGGGGCTGCTGCACGAGGGCCCGATGACGGGTGGGCAGTTGATGGCGGAGGCGGAGCGCAAGCTCGGCCCGTTCTGGTCGATGACCCGCAGCCAGGTCTACCGGGAGTTGCCCGCGCTGGCCGACGCCGGCCTGGTGCGGATGGGCAAGCCGGGCCCGCGGGCCAGCCAGCCCTACACGATCTCCGCGGCCGGCAAGCGGGCGTTCGCCCGCTGGCTGTCCGAGCCGGTCGGGCGCGACCAGCTGCGCAACCCGGTCATCCTGCGGGTGGCGTTCGGCAAGTTGCACAGTGGCCAGCAGCTCGCCGAGCTGTACTCGCAGGCCGAGGCGCAGCACACCGAGGCGCTGTCCGCGACGCGGGAGCAGGCCAAGCAGGCCGCCGCCGACGGCGACGAGTACGGCGCGGCGGCGCTCAACTTCGCCGTCTCGTACCACCGTGCCGCGCTGACCTGGCTGAAGAACGCCCCCCGCGGCTGACTCCGCCCGGCCCGTGCGAACCGGGGGCGCGGCGGGCGAGCAGACGAAGCGTCGGCCCGCCGCGTACCCTTGGCAGACGTGACGATCCAGGACCTCGCCGACGAGCTGCGCCGCCTCGACCAGACCCTGTCCGGCATCGAGAAGGTGCTCGACATCGACCGGCTGCGCCGGGAGAAGGCGGAGCTGGAGACGCAGGCCGCGGCGCCGGACCTGTGGGACGACCAGGAGGCCGCGCAGCAGGTCACCTCCCGCCTGTCCTACGTGCAGGGTGAGCTGGCCCGGCTGGAGAGCCTCCGGTCCCGAGTGGACGACGCCGGCGTGCTGCTGGAGCTGGCCGAGGCGGAGGACGACGCGGGCAGCGTCGCCGAGGTCGAGGCCGAGGTGACCCGGCTGCGCAAGTCGGTCGACGAGCTCGAGGTGCGCACCCTGCTCTCCGGTGAGTACGACCAGCGCGAGGCGCTGGTGACCATCCGCGCCGGCGCGGGCGGGGTGGACGCGGCCGACTTCGCCGAGATGCTGCTCCGGATGTACCTGCGCTGGGCCGAGCGGCACCACTACGCCACCGAGGTGTACGACACGTCCTACGCCGAGGAGGCCGGCCTCAAGTCGGCGACCTTCCAGGTCAAGACGCCGTATGCGTACGGGACGCTGTCGGTGGAGGCGGGCACCCACCGGCTGGTGCGGATCAGCCCGTTCGACAACCAGGGCCGCCGGCAGACCAGCTTCGCCGCGGTCGAGGTGGTCCCGGTGGTGGAGAAGACCGACGAGATCGAGATTCCGGAGGACGACATCCGGGTCGATGTGTACCGTTCGTCCGGTCCGGGCGGTCAGGGCGTCAACACCACCGACTCGGCGGTGCGGATCACGCACCTGCCCACGGGCATCGTCGTCACCTGCCAGAACGAGCGCTCCCAGATCCAGAACCGGGCCTCGGCGATGGCGATCCTGTCGGCGAAGCTGCTCGCGCTCAAGCAGGAGGAGGAGCGCGCCAAGATCGACGAGCTGCGCGGCGACGTGGCCGGCTCCTGGGGCGACCAGATGCGGTCGTACGTGCTGCATCCGTACCAGATGGTCAAGGACCTGCGCACCACGCACGAGACCGGTAACCCGCAGGCGGTGTTCGACGGCGACATCGACGCGTTCATCGAGGCCGGCATCCGCTGGCGGCGGGAGCAGCAGCCGGTCGGCTGACTCTTTCGTGTCATCCAGCGAGTCGACGCTCACTCCGGGGAGTGAGCACCCGGCGTTGCTACGCCGTGCCGTACCGCAAAGAAGGTAACTTTCTGTGTGGGCGACCTCCCCAGTCGTCCACGGCCCGGGACGCTGTCGGTCGGTGGCGGTACGGGCGAAACCCCTCGGGCCCGTCGTGTTTCCGGTCGCGACGGGCCCAGCCCGTGCCGGACCAATCGCCCACAATGGCGTGATTCGCGGCACGTCGAGCGGCGAATTTCGAGGTAAGAGCCACTGAAACGGCGGCCATCGATACAGGTACCGGACGAAGTACCCTGCCTGCCCCCGCCGGCACTTGTCGCTCCGCGTAAACTTCCGACCCGTGATTCAGCTGGAGAACGTCACCAAGACCTACCCGCGGGCGACGCGACCCTCGTTGGAGGGTGCCAGCGCCTTCATCGAGAAGGGTGAGTTCGTCTTCTTCATCGGGCCGACCGGTTCCGGGAAGACCACGATCATCAGGCTGTTGCTGCGGGAGGAGACCCCCACCTCTGGTCGGGTGGTCGTCAACGGCCGCGACGTGGCCAACATGCACTCGTGGAAGGTGCCGGCGTTCCGCCGGTCCATCGGGTGCGTGTTCCAGGACTTCCGGCTGCTGCCGAACCGCACCGCGGCGGAGAACGTCGCGTTCGCGTTGGAGGTCATCGGCAAGTCGCGGACCGTCGCGCGGCGCGTGGTGCCCGAGGTCCTGGAGTTGGTCGGCCTCGGCGGCAAGGAGAACCGGTACCCCCATCAGCTGTCCGGCGGTGAGCAGCAGCGTGTGGCGATCGCCCGGGCGTTCGTGAACCGTCCGCTGGTGCTGCTGGCCGACGAGCCGACGGGAAACCTCGACCCGGACACCAGCATCGAGATCATGCGGCTGCTGGACCGGATCAACCGCACCGGTACCACCATCGTGATGGTCACCCACGACTCCAACATCGTGAACCAGATGCGTCGTCGGGTGATCGAGATCGACACCGGCCGGATCGTGCGGGACCAGCCGCGCGGCGTCTACGGCTGACCCGGGTCGCAAGACTCCGTCCGAGATAGAGCGCGGCTCACCACCGGAAGGAAGCAGATGCGCGCGAAGTACGTCCTGTCCGAGGTCTTCCTCGGACTGTGGCGCAACGTCACGATGACGATCGCCATGATCATCACGATGGCGGTGTCGCTGTCGATGCTGGGCGCCAGCCTCCTGCTGTACTGGAAGGTCCAGGACATGCAGGACTACTTCAATACGAAGGTGGAGATGTCGGTCTTCCTGAAGACCGGCTTCACGCAGGACCAGAAGCAGCAGCTGGCGACCGAGCTGAACAACGACAACCGGGTCGCGAAGCTTCAGTTCGAGAGCCAGAACCAGGCCTACCAGCGGTTCCGGACCGAGTTCAAGGACGCCAAGGACCTCGTCGACTCCACCAAGCCCGAGGCGCTGCCGGCGTCGTTCCGGGTCAAGCTGAAGGACCCGCACCAGTACGCCGAGGTCCAGGCCGACTACAAGGGCAAGCCCGGCGTCGAGTCGATCGTGAACCAGCAACAGACGCTGGACAAGATCTTCTCCGTCCTCAACGGCATCCAGAACCTGGCCCTGGTGGTGGCCATCGTGCAAGGGTTGGCGGCGCTCCTGCTGGTGGCGAACACCATCCAGGTCGCCGCGTACTCGAGACGCCGCGAGGTCGGCATCATGAAACTGGTCGGCGCATCGAACTGGTTCATCCAGCTACCGTTCGTGCTGGAGGCGGTGTTCGCCGGTCTGATCGGCGCCATCATCTCGTTCGTGGTGCTCGCCGTGGCCAAGGCGTTCCTGCTGGACAAGACGTTGTCGGGGATCTTCACCGCCGGCATCATCCCGCCGATCAGCTGGAACGACATCCTGCTGACGTTGCCGTTGCTGCTGCTGGTCGCCGCGGTGATCAGTGCCGTCACCGGCTGGGTCACGCTGCGGTTCCGACTGCGTACCTGACCTCAGGGTCTGTTCGGGCCTCCCGCGCCACCGGCCGGGCGCCGAACACGCACGTTCGACCGGTACCGGCCGGGCGACCCACCGCGGGCCGCCCGGCCGGTTCGTGTCCGGCGAAAACTCCTTGGACGCGGTGGGTGGCCGGTCCCGTACCATGGGCGCTCGGTCGGGCAACAGAGGCGCCGGCGGGACGTCCCGGCGGAACCTCTCGGTGAGTGGAGGAACGGTGCCACGGGAACAGGGGCGCAAGCTCGTCGCGTCGAACAAGCGGGCCCGGCACGACTACGCCATCCTCGACACGTACGAGGCGGGCATGGTGCTGACCGGTACCGAGGTCAAGTCGCTGCGGGCCGGCCGCGCCTCCCTGACCGACGCCTTCGCGCACCTCGACCGCGGTGAGGTCTGGCTCTACGGCATGCACGTGCCGGAGTACGTCAACGGCACCTGGACCAACCACGCACCGCGGCGCACCCGCAAGCTGTTGCTGAACCGGCGCGAGATCGAGAAGATCGCCGGCAAGCTGAACGAGTCCGGCGTCACCCTCGTCCCGCTGTCGGTCTACTTCAACAACGGGTACGCCAAGGTCGAGCTCGGCCTCGCCCGCGGCAAGAAGACCTGGGACAAGCGGCAGGACCTCGCCAAGCGCGACGCCGACCGCGAGATCGCCCGCGTGATGGGCCGCCGCCGCAAGGGCATCACCAGCTGATCCGGCCCGCCGCGCGGCGGCCACCCTCCGCCTCGATACCGGGAAGACAACCGGGGCGGGCGGGCGTTAAGATCGATGTACAACTCAACAGGGGGGTGACTGGTTTCGACTTCGTACGTCGAGCCAGGGGAAGCGGGCTGAGGAAGCCGACGTCGTCTCATTAATCGGTCGTCGGAAACCAAAAAGCGCCAACTCTAAGCGCGCTGACTTCGCTCTCGCCGCCTGAGGCGACAGCAAGTCTGTCGGTCCGGAAGTGCCTTCGGTCCGGTAGCCGGCATCAGCTAGAGGGCTTGCTGTCCGAGTTCGGCCGCGGAACTCGGACGGGACTTTCACAGCGGCTGGGCCTGTCACATCGTCTCGCTCGCGTGATCGATGGGGCCAAGTAGAGGCATAGCGAGCTGCGCCCGGAGAAGCCCTGGCAACACAGCGAAGGACCCGGGTTCAATTCCCGGCACCTCCACTCGTCGGATGGGCGGACTGTGCTCGCGCTTGTGCGCTTGCCGGTCCGCCTCGTCATGTTGTGCGGGGGCGCGGCCCCCGCACCCCGCGCCGGAGGGGCTTCGCCCCCCGGCACCCCCCTTCACTCGCTGAGGTGCTCGCCGTCGTTGGGTGCGGGCGCTTTGCTTCGCTCGCTGGTCTTGGCGTTGGGTGGGAGTGCTTCGCTCCGCTTGAACCCCTGTTTGGGCGGGGGTTACCAGTTGGGTTGGGTGGGGGTGGGCGGGAGGGGGGTTTGGGGGGTGTGGATGACGTAGGTGGTGCCGCCGGAGGTGGTGAGCCAGGCGGATTCGAACTCGGCGCGACCGACGGTCTTGCGGACGGCGGAGTCGGAGGCGGAGTACGGGTCGTTGAGGACCGGGCTGCCGTCGGCGGCGAAGCCGGCGAGCACCATCAGATGGCCGTTCGTGCCGTAGTCGAGCCCGGGGATCTCCCCCTTCTTGAACGACGCCGACAGCACCAGCGGGATCCCCGCCTGGATGAACAGCTCCGCCTCGGCCAGCGACCGTAGCCGGGTCACGAACGTCGACAGCCCACCGAACCGGGCCGCGTACGCGGTGTTGAACGGCCAGTTCCCGCACCCGGTGTACCGGTAGTCGTAGACGTTGCGGGCCGCGTGGTCCACCCACGGGTCGGCGTAGCTCGGGTCCACCCAGGCGTAGTCGTCGGCCGTCGGCCCGGTGCCCCAGTACGCGACGACCATCGACGTCGAGGTCGGGCTGCACCAGGCCTCGCCGCCGCCGTCCCACTGCGGGTACTGCCCGGAGTGGATCTCCTGCGAGTACGGCGGCACGTCCAGGACGGTGCCGGCCGCGGCGCCGGGCTCGCTCGCGGTGGGTTTGCTGCTCGGCAGCGCGGACGCCACCGCGCCGATCGACCGTACCGCCGGGGCGTCGGTGCCGCCGGCCGGCCGGTACAGGGTGAGGCGCAGCTGCCAGCTGGTCAGCGTCACGCCCGAGGCGGCGACGAACGTGTCGACGTCGACGTCACCGGTGGCGTCGGACTGGCCGCCGACCGAGGTGCGGTGCAGCGACGTGTCGTCGGCGCACCACCGGCCCAGCACGTACCAGCCGGTGTTGGGGCCGCGCATCTCGACCTGCAGCCAGCTGCCGCCCGGGGTGTCGGCGTTCCAGGAGCCGATCAGTTGGGTGAGGCCGAAGCCGGGGTCGACCGACGGCGACGTCCACTGTCCGTACTCGTAGGTCGCGGTCCCGCCGTACGGGTCGGTGTAGTCGACGGTGCCGATCGGCGTGCCGAGCACGATCGCGCCGCTCTCGACCGTGGTGCCGGCCGCGGTACCCGTGCCCAGTTCGGTACCGGACCAGGCGTGGTAGGCGATGTTGCGGGTGTCCGAGCGGGGCTTGCCGCCGGTCGCGTACGCCGGGTCGGCGCCGACGACGCCGAGCGCGAGTGCGGCACCACCGGCCAGCACGGTCCGTCGCTTCATGGCACTTTCCTCCGCCCAGAGTTGGTGCTTCGGAATATTTGCACCAAACGGTAGCGGATCGCATCGCCGCTGGCTAGAGCGTGTCGTCCGGGTCCGTACGGGCGGAACCGGGCCGGCCGGGGACCCCCGACTCCCGACTGATTTTTACAAACATCACTTGTGTAAACTCGGTCGCATGGGATGGACATCGAGGGACGGCGCGCCGATCGGCGGCCGATCGTGAGCGGGCTGGCGGCGCTCGGCGTCGCGGTGACGTTCACCTGGCTGGGCATGGTGCTGGCGATCTCGTTCCTGGAGGCGCCGCTGAAGTTCCGGGCACCGGACGTGACGCTGCGGGTCGGCCTGGGCATCGGCCGGATCGTGTTCCGCGCGCTGAACGTCGCCGAGGCCGCGTTCGCGGTGCTGGTACTGGTCGCGGCCGGTTTCGGCGGTCTGCCGGCGCCGGCGGTCGCGCTGCTCGTGGCGGCGGCGGTACTGCTGGTGGGGCAGCTGGCGCTGGTCCGTCCACGGCTGACCCGGCGCTCGAACGCCGTCCTGGCCGGCGAGGACGCGCCGCGCTCGCACGCGCACTACGCGTACGTCGCGCTGGAGTCGGCGAAGGTGCTCGCGCTGGTGGTCGGTGGCGCCCTCACCCTGGCCGGCTGAACCGCCCGGGCACGGCACGGTACGGCGACGAGCCTGTCGCCGTACCGCCTCAGTCGCGCTTGGCGGGAGCGAGGGGCTCGGTGGGCTCGTGCTCCGGCTCGGCGGCGGGGATCGCCCGGGCCCGGTGCCGGACCACCAGCGCGGTCACCACCCCGCCGAGCACCACGACGGCCAGCAGCGCCCAGGAGAAGTCCTTCAGCCAGCGCTCCGCGGCCCGGCCGAGGAAGTAGATGACCGCCGTCGTGCCGCCCGCCCAGAACACCCCGCCACCGGCGTTGGCCAGCAGGAACTTCCAGTACGGCATGCGCAGCGAGCCGGCGATCGGGCCGGCCAGGATGCGCAGCAGCGCGACGAACCGGCCGAAGAACACCGCCCAGACGCCGTGCCGGTGGAACGTCCGCCGGGCCCGGTCGATCTTGTCCGGACCGAGGTGCCTCGGGAACCGCAGGCCGAGCCGATCGAACACCGCCTGTCCGCCGCGCCGGCCGATCCAGTACCCGATCGAGTCGCCGATGATCGCCCCGGCCGCGGCGGAGATCCCGACCCCCCAGGGTGAGACGGCCCCGGTGGCGGCCAGCAGCGACGCGCTGACCAGCGCCACCTCGCCGGGCAGCGGAATGCCCATCGACTCGATGCCGATGACCGCGAGCAGCAGCAGGTACACGGCGATCGGGGGAATCGTGCCGAGCCACGCTTCCACACCGTGCACCGCCGCACCTCCAGGTCGTCCCCCTCGGTGCGCCGCCGCTGCCTCCGCTCGACCGAGCGGGCCGGCGACCACCGCTGGGAAAACCCTAGGCGGCGGTCGCCAGCGGTGTCATCCCACCTTGGAAGGTCCCGGCCGACCCGGTTCTCCATCCTTCGAATGAGTCGCGGCCGCGGCGGCTCAGGGTTTCGCCCGAGGGCGGGAGGGCGCGGACGCGTCGGTGCGCCGGTGGCGCCGGCGCAGGACGGCGAGGGCGGCGGTGACCAACCAGACCGCGGCGAGGGTGACGGCGAGGCCGAGCGGGTAGTCCAGCGGCAGCGCGGACGGGTTGGTCGTCCGGTGGCCGAACCCGAGCACGGTCGGCAGGAACGCGAGGACCACGGCACCGGTGACGATCAGGCCGCCGCGGACCACCGGGTACAGGTCGGCGGGAACCACGCGGCGGGCCAGCACCGCGACCAGCAGCGCCAGCGGGGCCAGCAGCAGGTCGTGGCCGAGGATCGCGACCACGGCGAACAGCCCGACCGAGACCGGCCGGGACTCGGTCGCGAGCCCCAGCGCGCCGTAGCCGACGCCGGCGAGGCCGAGCGCCACGAGGGCGGCGCGGACCGCTCTCATGGCAGTACCACCAGGTGCTCGACCCACTTGGTCTGCAGCACGCCGGGCAGGTTGGGCGCGATCACCCGGCACGGGTAGCCGTGGTCGAGGTCGAGTTCGGCGCCGTTGAGCCGCAGCGCGAGCAGGCTGCGCGGATCGCGACAGTGCGCGGCCGGCAGCGTCGCCGCCCGGTACAGGCCGCCGCGCTGCGCCGAGGACACCCGCAGCCGGCTGCCCGGCGGCGCGCCGACGAGCGCGAGCAGGTGCCGGATCGGTACGCCGGTCCAGTGCCCGGTGGCGCTCCAGCCCTCGACGCAGGCGATCGGCAGCGCGACGGTGCGCTGCGGCAGGGCGGTCAGCTCGGCGAGCGTCAGGGTGCGCGGGCGCGGCCCGTCGATGCGCAGCCGGTACCGGTCGTCGGCCCGGCTGACGCCCGCCTCCACGGCCGACTTGTTCACCGGCAGGTGCTGCGGGCCGATGTCCGGCCGGCGCGGCGCGAGCAGGTCCAGCCGGGACAGCGGCCGTACGGTCTGGCCGACGGAGACGAGCGTGACCACGCCGACCGCCGCACCGACCGCGCTGAGCACCCCGCGCCGCCGCACCGCGTGCCCGCCACCAGGATCGGCCGGGTGGCGGGCGAGCGCGGTGCGTACGGTCGGGAGCTGGACCGCGATGTGCACCAGCAACGCGCCGATCGCGATCCACGCCAGCCAGTGGTGCGCCACGGTGAAGAAGAACGGCATCGGCGGGTACCACCGGGCGATGTTCAGGATGCCGGTGGTGACCTGTGCCAGCGCCGCGCCGATCAGCACGAACACCGACAGCCGGGACAGCAGGTGGGCCAGGTTGCGCACCGGCGGCCACTCGAACAGCTTCGGGTAGACCGACCACAGCTTCGCCAGCAGGATCGGTACGGTGGCGATGCCGGTCGCGACGTGCACGCCCTGGGTGACGCGGTACAGCTGGGTCGGTGTCGACGGCCAGTCGAACCAGCCCGGCGGGTGCTGGATCAGGTGCGAGACCAGCCCGGTGGCGAAGCAGACCGGGAACGTGACCGCGAGCGCGATGCCCAGCCACGAGGTGACCCGGGTCGACCGCAGCGACGAACCGAACACCGGCAACCGGTCGCGCACCAGCGCCCCGATCGTGGCCGCCCGCCGTCGGACCGGGCGGGGCAGCAGCGCGACCGGGTCGGCCGTCCAGAGCCGCCTCAGCCGGTCAGCTCGGCGAACCATCGCCCACCCTCCGTCCACTGTGTACGGACGTGCAGCCCGGCCGTGGCGGCGGTGCCGGCCAGCGCGTCCACCGCCAGGTACGCCCAGCGGAACGGGGCGCTGCAGCGTTCCCCGTCGCGCAGCCGGAGCGCCGCGGTCCCGCTGCCCGACCCGGGCGCCCCGACCTCGACCAGTACCGTCCCGCCGGGTGCGAGCAGTTCCCGGCAGCGTCGCAGCAGCCGTACCGGGTCGGCGCCGATGCCGATGTTGCCGTCGGCCAGCAGCACGTGCTGCCAGCGGCCGCGGCCGGGCAGCCGGCCGAACACCGACCGGCGCAGGGCGATCCCGCCGCGGGCGCGGACCAGCGCGACCGCGGCCGGGGCGATGTCGACGCCGAGCGCGGGTACGCCGGTGGCGGCCACGGCGAGGGTGAACCGGCCCGGGCCACACCCGACGTCCAGGGTGGCTCCGGTGCACCGGTCGACGAGCGCCCGGTCCGTCTCGCTCGGCGCCGCGCACCAGGTGGCGAGGTCCACTGTGGATGGTGTCGGACCGGTCGTGCCCGGGGGAGCGGCGGTCGACACCGAGTCGGCGGCCGGGTGCGCGGTCAGCGTCGCCGGTGCGCCGGCCACGTGCCGGGCCAGTGCGGCGTCGTACATCGCGACCGGGCTGTGGCCGGCCCCGGCGGTGTCCAACGAGACCGCGGTCATGCCGGCACCTCCGTCGCGGACCGCCCCGAGCCCACGGGGGCGGTGGTGTCCAGCTCCGCGGCGACGGTGGCGGCGAACCGGCCGGCCGGGCAGGACGGTGCGACCGCGCGGGCGTCGGCGGCGGTGTCCACGTCGCGCAGCGTCTCCAGCGATGCCACCCGAAGACCGCGGCGGTGCAACGCGGCGAGCGTCGCGGCACCGGTGTCCGACGTGGACATCGGTACTCCCCGCAGCGCCACCGCGTCCGCCGGCCGGCGCAGCCCCAGCAGCCACCAGCCGCCGTCCGCGGCGGGCCCCAGTACCGCGTCGGCGGTGCGCAGCGCGTCGCGCGCCGCGGTCAGCTGCGCCACCCGCACCTGCGGGGTGTCCATGCCGACCAGTACCGCGGCGGTGTCCGGCCTCGCGGTGTCGGTGAACGCGTGCACCAGCCGCTCGGCAAGCCCGTCCCCGCGCTGCGGTACGACCGGGAACCGGGCCGCGTGCGGTACCGGATGGTCCGGGTGCGGTTCGCCGGCGGCGACCAGGGTGCGCCGGTCGGCGGGCGTCGCCGACACGGTGGCGAGCGTGTCGTCCAGTGCCGCGGCGGCGATCCGGGCCGCCTGCGTCGGCGTCGCGGGCGGGCACAGCCGGGTCTTCACCCGTCCCGGCGCCGGCCACTTCGCGATCACCAGCAGCTGTGTCCTCATCGGACACCCCCGGCCGGCAGGGCGCGCATGATCCGGCGCATGTCGCGGGCCGCTCGGGCGGTGCCGAGCACGGTACCGGTCACCTTCGACCGGGTACCGGCGGCGCGAGGTCGGTAGTCCACCTCGATCTCGCGCAGCTGCCACCCGGCGGCTGCCGCGCGCAGCACCATCTCCAGCGGGTACCCGAAGCGGCGGTCGGTCAGGCCGAGCGACAGCAGTGGCCGCCGCCAGCCGGCGCGCATCGGGCCGAGATCGCGCAGCGGCACCCGGTACCGCCGGCGCAGCCGCCGTGCCAGCACGGCGTTGGCGAACCGGGCATGGGTCGGCCAGGCGGACCGGTCGGTGGGTACCCGGCGGCCGAGGACGAGATCGGCGGTGTGGTCCAGCAGCGGGGCGAGCAACTCGGGCAGCTGTGCCGGATCGCAGGAGCCGTCCGCGTCGGCGAAGCAGACGATCTCGGCGGTGGACGCGCACAGCCCGGCGTGCGCGGCGGCGCCGAACCCGCGACGCGGTACCGGCACCACGACGGCGCCGTGCTCGCGGGCCACCTCCGCCGAGGAGTCGGTCGAGCCGTTGTCCGCCACGATCGCGGTACAGCCGGGTGGGATCCGGGACAGCACCCAGGGCAGCGCCGCCGCCTCGTTCAGGCAGGGCAGGATGACGTCGGTCATGCCGAGAACCTAGGCACACCGGCGGTTCGGTGACCCTTACGGCTTTGTGACGCGATGGCCCGGTTCTTACGAACCGCGAACGTCGCCGGCCGGCACATGAGGATCGCCCGCCCGGTCGGTTAGCGTCGGTGCGTGAGCAGTGCCGCACCGAAACCGGGCCGGGAGTCGGGAACCCGCGTCGGGGTCCTGGCCCCCGCCCCGGACCGCGTCGATGCCGCACCGGCGCGGCGTACCGGTCGATGGCCGCGGGCGCTGGTTCCGCTCGCGGTGGCCGGCGCGCTGGTGCTGGGCTGCCACCTGGCCGGGGTGCGGATCGCGGGGTCGCTGCACCTCGGCCAGACGTACCCGATCGCCGGGTCCTGGCGATCCTCGGTGACCGGCTGGCTCGCGGTACCGGTCGCGGCCGCGGCGCTGGCGTACTGGGGTTGGCCGCGGCTCGTGCTCCGGCTGCGCTGGCGGCCGCTGCTGGCACTGTCCACTGTGGTCGCCGCCGGCTGGTCGGTGGCGCTGGCGCTGGTGGACGGGCCGGCCGGGCTGACCGCGCCGCTCGCCCCGTACCAGCAGTACCCGCACGACGTGTCCCGGGTGACCGACCTCGGCGACTACCTCGCCACGTTCGCCCGGCACGTGGTCGATCCCGCCAACGGCCCGGTGTGGGCGGTGCACGTCGGCGGTCACCCGCCCGGCGCGCTCGGCGTGTTCGTGCTGCTGGACCGGATCGGACTCGGTGGTCTCGGCTGGGCCGCCGCGCTGTGCATCGCCGGCGGCGCCCTCGCGGTGCCCAGCGTGCTCGCGCTGACCCGGTTGTACGGCGGCCCCGGTGCCGGCCGCCGCGCCGCGCTGTTCGTACCGCTGGCGCCGGCCGCGCTGTGGATCGCGACCAGCGCCGACGCCCTGTTCGCCGGCGTCGCCGCGGCCGGCCTCTGCGCCCTGGCCTTCGCCACGACAAGCGGTTCGCCTGCGGCCGGCGTGGGCGCCACGACGAGCGGTTCGCCTGCGGCCGGCGTGCGCACCATGACGAGCGGTTCGCCTGCGGCCGGTGTGGGCGGCCTCGACCTCGCTCCGACGAGCCGTTCGCGTGCGGCCGGCTCCGCTCGTACCGGCGGCTCCGCTCGTACCGGCGGCTCCGCCCGTGCCGGCGGCTCCGCCCGTGCCGGCGGCTCCGCCCGTACCGGCGGCTCCGCCCGGGCCACGGCCGTTCCGGATCGGCGGGCGCGTGCGGCGCTGCTGGCGGTCGTCGGCGGGCTCGCGTTGGGCGGCTGCCTGTTCCTCTCGTACGGCCTCAGCCTGCTCGTGCTCCCGGCGGTCGCGGTGGTGCTGTTCGCCCCCGCACGGGGGCGTTCGGCCGGCATCGACCGCGGGGACGGCCTCGGGCGAGATCGCCCGAGGTGGCCGACGGCGCTGCGGGAGCTGCTTGCACCGCACCGGATCCGGCCGTTGCTGATCGGGGCGGCGACGGTGCTGGCGCTGTTGCTCGCGGCCCGGCTCGCCGGCTTCGACTGGTGGCACGGGCTGTCCCTGGCCGCCGAACGCACCCGTACCGGTGCCCGGTTCGTACACCCGCCGACCGTCTGGCAGGACCGGCCCACCTGGTACTTCCTGCTCGCGAACCCGGCCGCGCTGGCGGTGGTGCTCGGCCCGGCGACGATCGCCGCGCTGGGCTTCCTGCGCGGCCGGGCGCGATCCGACGCCCGCCGTTCCGGATCGCTCCGGCGGTTCCGGTTGCTGGTGTTGCCGGTGGCCGCCGCGCTCGCCGTGCTCGGTGCGTTGCTGTCCGACCTGTCCAAGGGTGAGGTGGAACGCATCTACCTTCCGTTCGCGATGCTGATGCTGCCGTTGACGGCGATGCTGCCGATCCGCCGCTACGGCCGGCTGCTGCTCGCGGTACAACTGGGCTGGGCGGTGCTGATCGCCCTGACGATCGAGACGTGGTGGTGAGTGCGGTGAGCGAGCGGCCGGCCCGGGTCCTGGTGGTCGACGACGATCCGACCGTCTCCGACGTGGTTGCCCGCTACCTGCACCGGGACGGCCTGGATGTCCGGCTCGCCGCCGACGGGCCGGACGCGCTGCGCGAGTTCGCCGACTACCGGCCCGATCTGGTGGTACTCGACCTGATGCTGCCCGGCCTGGACGGCATCGAGGTGTGCCGGCGGATGCGCGCCGGTGCCGACGTCGCGGTCATCATGCTCACCGCACTCGGCGAGGAGTCCGACCGGGTACTCGGCCTCGCCACCGGCGCGGACGACTACGTGACGAAGCCGTTCAGCCCGCGGGAGCTGGCGCTGCGGGTGCAGTCGGTGCTGCGCCGCTCGTACCGGCCGGTCGAGCCGGCGCAGCCGGAGGTGGTGCGCGACGGCGCGCTGGTGGTCGACACCGCGGCGCGGATCGCCACCCTGGACGGGCAGCGGCTCAACCTGACCGTACGCGAGTTCGACCTGCTGGCGTTCCTGGTACGCAACCCGGGCACCGCGTACCGGCGGGAGGAGCTGCTCGCGCAGGTGTGGGGCTGGACGTTCGGCGACCACTCGACGGTGACCGTGCACGTGCGCCGGCTGCGGGAGAAGGTGGAGCGCGATCCGGCCCAACCGCACCGGATCGTCACGGTGTGGGGTGTCGGCTACCGGTACCAGCCGGACGGGGGAGACGCGCGATGACCGACCGGATCCTGGTGGTGCTGATCGCGCTGGGCTGCTCGCTGGCGATCGCCGTGCCGGGCGCGGTGCTGCTGCGGCTGCGCCGTGGTTGGTCGGTGACCGTGCACGTGTGCGTCCTGATCGCGGTGACGGTGCTGGCGATGGCCGCCGGCGTCGTCGGTACCGCGCTGGCGATGTTCATCTCCCCGCACGACCTGTCCGTGCTGCTGACCGTCGTCGCAGTGGCCGGTGCGGTCAGCCTCGCGGTCGCGCTGTGGCAGGGCCGGCGGCTGGCCGCGGCGAGCATGTGGTCGGCCGAGGCGCGGCGCCGGGAACGCCAGCTGGAGGCGAGCCGGCGCGAGCTGGTCGCCTGGGTCAGCCACGACCTGCGCAGCCCGCTGGCGGGGCTGCGCGCGATGGCCGAGGCGCTGGAGGACGGCGTGGTCGCCGACCGCGGCACCGTCGACGAGTACCACCGGCGGATCCGCACCGAGACCGACCGGATGGCCGGGCTGGTCGACGACCTGTTCGAGCTGTCCCGGATCAACGCCGGCGCGCTGCGCCTGTCGCTGTCCGCGGTGCCGCTCGGCGACCTGGTGTCCGACGCGGTCGCCTCGGCCGAACCGCTGGCTACCGCCAAGCGGGTCCGGCTGATCGCGGCGACCGGCGACTGGCCGGTGGTCCGGGCCAGCGAACCGGAACTGTCCCGGGTGCTGGCGAACCTGCTGCGCAACGCGATCCGGCACACCCCACCGGACGGTACGGTCTCGGTCGACGGCGGGCACGACGGGGCGAACGGCTGGTTCGCGGTCACCGACGCCTGCGGCGGCATCCCGGAGGCCGACCTGCCCCGGGTGTTCGACGTGGCGTTCCGCGGCGAGACCGCCCGCACCCCGCGGCCGGCCGGCGGTGGCGGCGGGCTCGGCCTCGCCATCGTGCGCGGCTTGGTCGAGGCGCATGCCGGGGAAGTGGCGGTGTCCAACGTGGACACCGGGTGCCGCTTCCTGGTCCGGCTGCCGGCCTGATCCCGGCGTCCGAAGGCCAGATCACCGCGTCCGGAGCCCTGAGCCCGGCGTCGGGAGGCCTGAGCCCGGCGTCGGGAGGCCTGAGCCCGGCGTCGGGAGGCCTGAGCCCGGCGTCCCAAGGCGTGACCATGCGAGCTCGGCCGGGCCGTGTCGGTTCGGGTTGATCGTGGTGGTGTAACAGTAGACACCCCACCCACCCGGGGGGCGACCCCGCAACGACTCTATCCGCCGACCCTCGGGAGCCGCCCGCCCAACAGCTCGGCCTGTGCACAACCGCCACCCCTGTGGACAACCCGCGGGCGTCTCACCTGCGCAGCGGCGCACCGGCGAACTCGGCGATCCCGTCGCCGAACGCGATCGAGGCACGGAAGCCGAGCTCGCTGCGGGCCAGGTCCGGCGCGGCGACGACGTGCCGCACGTCGCCCAGCCGGTACCGGCCGGTCACCACCGGCGCCGGCCCACCGAACGCCTCGGCCAGCGCGGCGGCCATCTCACCGACGGTGTGCGGCTGCCCCGACGCCACGTTGTACGCCCGGAACCCGGTCGCGGGCTCCGTCGTCTCTGCCCGGGCGGGCGGGCCGGCGGTCGCGCTCACCGCTGCCAGGTTCGCGGCGGCGACGTCGCGCACGTGCACGAAGTCGCGCCGCTGCGCGCCGTCCTCGTACACCTGGGGTGCCTCGCCTCGCTCCAGCGCCGAGCGGAACAGCGCCGCCACCCCCGCGTACGGGGTGTCGCGCGGCATCCGCGGCCCGTACACGTTGTGGTACCGCAAGGCGACCACCGATCCGCCGGTGTCCCGGGCCCACGCCGCGGCCAGGTGCTCCTGCGCCAGTTTCGTCGCCGCGTAGGTGTTCCGAGGATCCAGCGGGGCGGACTCGGCGACGTTGCGCGGCCGCAGCCAGGCGCCGCAGTGCGGGCAGGGCGGCTCGTACCGGCCGGCGGCGAGGTCGGCCTCGCGCCGCGGCCCGGGCCGCACCGTCCCGTGCTCGGCGCACGCGTAGCCGCCCTCGCCGTACACCACCATGGACGAGGCGAGCACCAGCCGGTGCACCCCGGCCGCGGCCATCTCGGCCAGCAGCACGGCGGTACCCAGGTCGTTGCAACCCACGTACTCGGGCAGGTCGGCGGTGTCGACACCGAGCCCGACCATCGCCGCCTGGTGCACCACGACGTCCACATCGGACAGTGCGGCCCGCACCGCGGCGGCGTCCCGGACGTCCGCGCGCACCAGCTCGCCGTCCACATAGGACGGTACGGAGCGGTGTGCGGCGGGGTGCAGGCAGTCGAGCACCCGCACCGGCTCGCCGGCCGCGCGCAGCGCGTCCACCACGTGCGAGCCGATGAACCCGGCGCCGCCGGTCACCAGGATCACGGCAGCGTCACCCCGGCCTCCTGGTACGACTCGGCGCAACCGCACGAGGGCTCGGCCGGCAGTGCCGCGGCGGCGCTCAGCAACAGCGTGCGCATCCGTTCGGTGTTGGCCGCGAACACCGCGAACACCTCGTCCTGGTTCACCCCGGCGCCCACCTCGATCCCCGCGTCCAGGTCGGTGACCAGCGCGATCGGCGTGTAGCACAGCCCGAGTTCGCGGGCCAGCACCGCCTCCGGGTGGCCGGTCATGTTCACCACCGACCAGCCCTGCGCGGCGAACCACCGGGACTCCGCCCGGGTGGAGAACCGCGGCCCCTCCACCACGACCATGGTGCCGCCGTCGACCACGTCGGTACCGGCGGCCGCCGCGACGCCCGCCACCCGCTCGCGCCCGACCGGGCAGTACGGGTCGGCGAACGAGACGTGCACCGCACCCTGGTCGTAGTAGGTCTGCACCCGTCCGCTGGTCCGGTCGACCAGCTGGTCCGGTAGGACGAACGTGCCCGCCCCGAACTCCGGCCGCAGCGAGCCCACCGCACACGGCGCCAGCACCTGCCGTACCCCGAGCGAGCGCAGCGCCCACAGGTTCGCCCGGTACGGGATGCGGTGCGGCGGGAAGCGGTGGTCACGACCGTGCCGCGGCACGAACGCCACCCGCCGCCCGCCCGGTACGGCACCGACCATCACCGGGTCGCTCGGCGGCCCGTACGGCGTGTCGACGACGTGCTCGACCACGTCGGGCAGCAACTCGTACAAGCCGGACCCGCCGATCACCCCGACGTCGGCCACCGGTTCCGCGCTCGCCTCGGTCACCGGACCACCTCTCGCTCCTGCCCGCACCGGTCGGTCACGGGTCGCCCCACCATTCTGTCGGCCGTACCGCCGGCACCCGATTACCGATCGGTGACGGCCCGATCGTCACCGATCGTCGTGGCGTCGCCATCGCCGCTCACCTGCGGCTGGTACCGGTCGGACGTGGCGGGCGTCCGCCGAAGGACGGGTTTCCGACACTGTTCGTGACCGCAATCTCAACAATCTTGTTAGCTGGCGTTACGCACTTCGACTTCCGCGCGAGGGGTGCACGTCGATAGCGTTCGGGACAGCGGTGGCCGGCGGGTCACCGGTACGGCAGGGGAGGCGGGCGTGCGGCACGAGCCAGGAAGGATCGGGGACATGGCGGTCGAGTCGCTCACCGGGCGACTCCTCGTCGCCACCCCGGCCCTGCGTGATCCGAACTTCGAGCGCACCGTCGTGCTGCTGCTCGCCCACGAGCGCGGCGGCGCGCTCGGCGTCGTCCTCAACCGGGCGACCGAGATGCCGGTCAGCGACATCGAGGCGCTCGGCGGGTGGGCCGACCGCGCCAGCGACCCGGGCGTGGTGTTCGAGGGCGGCCCGGTCCAGCCCGAGGCGGCGATCTGCCTCGCCCGGGTCCGGCCGGAGCGCGACGTTCGCGGCGTCACCCGCGTCGCCGGCCCGGTCTGCTCGGTCAACCTGCCGGCCGGGCCGGACGACGTCGACGAGGGCATCGAAGGGGTGCGCGTGTTCTCCGGCTACGCCGGCTGGGAGGCCGGCCAGCTCGAGTCGGAGATCGACACCGGCTCCTGGCTGGTGTTCGACGGGCTGCCCGGCGACGCGTTCTTCCCCCGCCCGGACGACCTGTGGTCGATGGTGCTGCGCCGGCAGGGCGGGCTGCTCGCCGCCATCGCCCTGTTCCCGTCCGATCCGTCGCTGAACTGACCCCGGGGGTACCCGCCTGGGCGGTCCGCGCCGGCTGTGTACACTTGCCACCGCACGTCGCTCAGGCGGCGGGCATGGGGCTGTGGCGCAGCTGGTAGCGCACCACACTGGCAGTGTGGGGGTCAGGGGTTCGAGTCCCCTCAGCTCCACGAGTTCTCTGGGCGGCGTGTGTTCGCGGAAAGCGCGAACCGCGTCGCCCTCGTTATTTCTCCGCGGGGCCGAGCCCCGCGTACCCCACGGCGGTGGTCACCGTGTGTGGGTGGTTGGGGCGGGCTCTTTGGGGGTGTTCGCGGAAGGCGCGAGCCGCGTCGCCCTCGTTGTTTCTCCGCGGGGCCCGCGTACCCCACGGCGGTGGTCATCGTGTGTGGGCCGCTGGCAGACCGCTTGCCTTTTCGCTTCTCGGTGGGTCTGAACCCCACGGTTGGTTCCTGGTGCGTGGGTGGACTGTGTCGCTTTTGTCGGGTCTCGAGTCTGCGAACCTCACGGTGGGCGCGGGGCCCGGCAAGCGGAGGGTTGGGGACAGGAAACCCAGGAATTCGGACTGGGAGCGTCCGCGGGCCCCGACGGCCGGTCTCGGCCCGCACCATGTGAGCACGTCGAGACGAGAGGTCGTCGTCATGGTCAAGTACCTGCTCACCGCAGCCGCCGTCTACCTGGGGGCCATCGGGCTCGCGCTGCTGTTCGTACCGGCGCGGTTCGGCGTCGGCGCGGTGCCGCCGGACGCCTCACCCGAACTGCTCGCGCTGCTCCGGCTGCTCGGTGGTCCGCTCCTGGGCATCGCGGTGTTGAACTGGATGTCCCGCAAGGCACCGCCGTCGGGGCTGCGCCGGACGGTCCTGCTGGCGAACCTGGTCGGGTTCGGCGTCGTCGCCGCGAACGACGTCGTGGGCGTGGTCACCGGCGACGCGCGCGACCTCGCGCGGATCTTCGTGGTCGTGCACCTGGCGTTCGCCGCCGCCTTCGCCGTCGCACTGGTACGCCGCGCGCCGGTCACCGCGAGCGGCCGGGCCTGAGCCGGCCTACGACGGGGACCGCACCTGGGTCTGCCGGAAGCGTCGGGGACTCACCCCGAACCGGTCGGCGAACGCCTGGCGCAGCGTCTCGGCCGACCGGAAGCCGCAGCGGTGCGCGATCTGGGACAGCGGCAGGTCGGTGGTCGCGGCGAGCCGTGCCGCGATCTCCAGCCGCATCCGGCGTACCGCACTGGCCGGGGTCTCGCCGGCGTGCTCGCGGAACAGCCTGGTCAGCTGGCGCGCGCTGACGCCGGCACGCGCGGCGAGGGCCGGGACGCTCAGGTCGGCGTCCGGGTGCGCGACCACGTGATCGGTCACCAGCCGTACGGTGGCGTGGTCGGGGCGCCGCGCGGACGTGAACATGCTCATCTGCGCCTGGTTGCCGGGCCGCTGCAGGTAGGTGACCATGCCCATGGCCACCCACCGGGCGAGCTCGGCGCCGTGGTCCTCCTCGATGAACGCCAGGGTCAGATCCAGCGAGGCGGTCACCCCGCCGGAGGTCGCGACCGCGCCGTCGCGCACGAAGATCGGTGCCGGATCGACCCGTACCCGCGGGAAGGATCGTTCGAGCTCGGCCGCGTACAGCCAGTGCGTGGTCGCCCGCTTGCCGTCCAGCAGCCGCGCCGCGGCGAGCACGGTGGCGCCGGTGCAGACCGAAGCGACCCGGTGCGCGTCGGCGGCCAGCCGTCGGACCTGGCGTACCAGCTCGGCGTCGCGCGCGGCGGCCCGATGACCACCGCCCCCGGACACGATCACCGTGTCGGCGCGCCGGACCTCGTCGAGCCGTGCCTGGGCCGCCAGGGACAGCCCGGTCTCGCAGCGGACCGGGCCGCCCGACACGTTCGCGAACACCAGCTGGTACCGGGGATCGGCGCCGAGCCGGTTCGCGAGGGCGAACGCGGAGGTGACGCAGGCGATGTCGACCAGCTCCGCGTCGTCGTACCCGATCACCACGACCCGGTGCGAGTCCATCCGCACACCGTACCGCCGCGCGCCGCCCCTTCCGCCCGGCCGAACGGCCGGCCCGTCCGCGGTCTCGACGGGCCTAACGGCGGCGCCCCGACCATCCGCCGCGTCGAGGAACCAGCGGGGGCACGGGTGGCGCGTGCGGGCGGCGGGTCAGAGCTGGCCGAGGTGGAAGCGCAGGCCCTGGTCATCGGCGCAGTCGGCGGTCAACCCGTACGGCTGACGCTGCGGGTCGCTCGCCGTACCGCCGTGCGCCCGGACCGCCGCCACCGCCGCCGCGACGTCGTCGACCCGCCACAGCGGTACCGCGGTCGCCCGCTCGTGCCCGCCGGACAGCCCGGTCATCGGTACCGGTCCCTCGACCTGCCAGCCGTCGGCGACGGTGCCGGGCGCGAACCGCCAGCCCAGCACCGATCCGTAGAAGGCGCGGGCCTTCACCGAGTCGACCACCTCCAGCGTGAGGTAGCCCAGATCGCCGCGCCGGCGGCCGTTCGCGGGCGGGCGGGTGCCCACCGGGCCGGCCGGCGGCTGGTACACCGCGAACGCGGTGTCCTGGTCGTCGACGCACTCGACGACCGTGCCGAACGGTTCGGCGACCGGCTCGCCGGCGCTGCCGCCCGCGGCGCGTACCGCGTCGGCCGCCGCGCGCGCGTCGGCCACCGCGTAGCAGCAGAACAGCGTCGGGCCCTCGGCGGTCGACCACAGCCCGATCGCCGGCAGCTGCCCGGACACGTGCCGCCGGTGCCCGGCCGGCACGTCCCAGCCGAGCACCGCGCGGTAGAACCGGGCGGCCCGGTCCCGGTCGGGTACCCACAGCGACACGTACCCGACGTCGCCGGTCCGGTACGCCGGTTCGGCCGCCGGGAGCGGCGAGTGCAGCCCCCAGCGGTGCCCGAACGGGTCGACGATCCACGCCATCCGCTCCCCGTACCCGTCGTACGGCGGGCGGTCCCCGGTGGCGCCGGCGTCGATCGCCGCGGCGCGGACCGCGTCGGCGTCGTGGACCGGCAGCATCAGGCTCACCGCGGCGGCGTTCGGCCGCGGCGCGGCGACGCCGATCTCCGGGTGCTCGTCGGCGAGGTAGAGCACGCCGTCGCCGAGGGTCAGTTCGGCGTGGCCGATCCGGCCGTCCGGCATGACGACCGGTTCGCCGTCGACCACCGCACCGAAAACCTCGGCGTACCAGTCGATCGCGGCTCGGGCGTCCGTGACGGCGAGGTAGGGCACGGCGGCCGGCCGCGGCGTGGTCGCGGTCTCGGCCGGGGCAATCGTGGTCATCGGGATCACTCCTGACGGCAGGGCCAGCGCCCGCTCGACGCGGGCGCGCAGCGTACGGGCGAAGGCCGGATCGGGGTCCACCGGTGTCACCGGCTCGCGCAGCTGCTCGAACGGGTCAGTCATCGATCTCCCCCTCTCCCTCGGCGTAGACGGTCCGGAACTCCCGCCGGGCCCGGACGAGCAGCGCCTCGGTGGCCCGGACGGTACGGTCCAGCAGCGCCGCGACCCGCGGTACCGGCAGGTCGTCGACGTAGCGCAGGGTCAGCGCGGCGCGGTGCTGCGGCGCGAGCCGGTCCAGCGTGGCGCGGGCGCGCAGCGCGTCCAGCCGGCCGTCCCACGGGTCGTCCTCGTCGGCGGTGCGTTCGAGCGCGACGGCCCGCAGGTTGCGCTGCTCGCGCTGCTGCCGGCGCCAATGGTCGGCGAGCTTGTGCCGGGCCACGCCGATCAACCAGCCGACGTCGATGCGCGGTGGCATGCCGCGGCGCACCGAGTCGACCGCGGCGAGGAACGTCTCGGAGGTCAGCTCCTCGGCCACCTCCCGGCGCCCGCAGCGGCGCAGCAGGTAGCCGTACACCTGCGGCAGTGCCGGGTCGTAGAGGGCCAGCAGTGCGCTGCCCGCGTCGTCGGCCGGAGCCTGCGTTCCGTCCACACCCTCATCGTCGTCGCGGGAGCCGAAACTCCGACGGTCTCCGCCGGAATCGTCCCGCGCGCGTGCCGGCTCGGCCGGCGGGCCGGCTCGTTCGCGGCCGGGTCAGCCGAGCGAGGTCGCCGCGGCGTGCAGCTCGCGCAGCGCGGCGAGCGCGTGGTGGGCCAGCCCCTGGTCGTCCGCGCGATCGCCCTCGATCCACTGCGCGTACCCGCGCTTGAAGGCGAGCAGGCCGAGCTCCGCCGCCAGCTGCGCGGTCGCCTCCGGTACGCCGCGGGCGAGCAGCGCGGTGGTCATCGCGGCGGCGAGCCCGATGCTCTTGAGCGCGTCCCGTTCCTGCAGTTCGGTGCTGGCCGCCACCGCGGCCTTCAGCCGCGGGCCGAGCTCGCGGTTCGCCGGGCCCATCGCGCCGGAGACGCGTTCCAGGCCGGCGCCGACCGCGGCCAGCGGGGTGGCGTCCGCGGGGGCCTCGGCGATGCCCTCGGCGAGCAGCCGGCTGAGCGTCTCCTGGCCGGCGACCAGCAGCTCCCGTTTGTCGGTGAAGTGCCGGAAGAAGGTGCTCTTGGTGACGCCGGCCCGCTCGGCGATCTGCGCGACGGTGGTGGCGTCGTAGCCCTGCTCGCCGAACAGGTCGACGGCCGCGACGATCAGCCGCTGGGTGGTCTCCGGTTGCCATCGCGCCATGGCCCACATCATAGGCGACGGGACAATGGTCCCATCACTGTGTAGAGTGACGGGACAAAGGTCTCGTCACTTCGGGAGTGCTCATGCAGGTCTTCGTCACCGGCGGTACCGGCACCATCGGCTCCGCCGTCGTCCCCGAACTGCTCGCCGCCGGGCACACCGTGCTCGCGCTGGCTCGCTCGGACACGTCCGCCCGGGCGCTCGCCGACGCCGGCGCCGCGGTGCTGCGCGGGCAGCTGAGCGACCGCGACGTGCTGCGCGCCGGCGCGGCCCGGTCCGACGGCGTGATCAGCCTCGCGTTCGGCACCGACTACAGCACCGAGGAGGCACTCGCCCGGTCGATCGCCGAGGAGACCGCCGCGCTCACCGTGTTCAGCGAGGAGCTGGCCGGCAGCGACCGCCCGCTGGTCACCGTGTCAGGTACCCCCTGGGTGCCCGGGCGAGCCGCCACCGAGGCCGACCCGCTACCCACGGAGGGGCCGGTGGGCGGTCGCGGCCGGGCCGTCACCGCACTGCTGGAGCGGGCGTCCCGCGGGGTGCGCAGCGCCGCCGTCCGGCTGCCCCGCACGGTGCACGCCGACGGCCGGGGCGGGTTCGCCGGGCTGCTGACCGAGCGGGCGCGCGCCACCGGGATCGTCGGCTACCCGGGTGACGGCACTCAGCGCTGGCCCGCGGTGCACGCGCGCGACGCGGCGGTGCTGTTCCGGCTCGTGCTGGAGTCGGCGCCGGCGGGCAGTGCGTGGCACGCGGTCGCCGACGAGGGCGACGCGGTGCGCGACATCGCGGCGGTCGTCGGCCGCCGGCTCGGCCTGCCGGTCGGGACGGTACCGGCGGAGAGCTTCGGGCCGTTCGGTCCGCTCTTCGCCCTGGACCAGCCGGCCACCAGCGTGCACACCCGCGAGGTGCTCGGTTGGCTGCCGCGCCATCCCGGCCTGCTCGCCGACCTGGAGAACCTGCGGCCCTGAGCACCTCCGGCTCGCCGGTGGATCACCGGTCGCCGCCATCGTCGTCGGGGTGCCGGATGCGGTGCCCGGCGGTGAGCGCGGCAGCCAGCTCGGCCCCATGCCGCCGGTACGCGTGGTCGTCGGGCACGCCGGAGTCGTGGCGTCGCCGGGCGGCCGTGATCCGCGCCACCGGGCCGGTGCCACGGTGGTTATCGGAACGCTGTTCCGATAAAGTAATCGGAACAGCGTTCCGCTAAATCGGCGGAGCCGTGCACCGGAAAGCAGCGGCAGCCATGCCCACACCCCAGCTCGAACAGCAACTGATCGCGATCAAGCCGATCACCGTTCCGCGCCTCGACCGCGGCCTCGACCTGCAGGTCAAGGTGACCGCACCCAGGACCGGCCGGCGGCTGCCGGTGATCGTGTTCTCGCACGGCAACGCCTGGTCGATGGACGGCTACGAGCCGCTCGTCGACCGCTGGGCCGCGGCCGGCTTCGTCGTCGTCCAGCCCACCCACCTCGACTCCCGCCGCAACGGCATCGGGCTCGACGATCCGCGGTACGGCACCATCTGGCGGGCCCGGATCGCCGATCTGCACGCGATCCTCGACCGGCTCGGCACGATCCTCGCCGAGGCGGACGGGCTGGACGCCCGGACCGACCTCGATCGGGTCGCCGTCGTCGGGCACTCCTGGGGCGCGCAGACCGTCGGTACCGTCCTCGGCGCGCGGGTGTTCGACGCGGCCGGCGTGCCGGGGGAGGACTTCCGCCACCCGGCGGCGCGGGCCGGCGTGCTGATCGCGGCGACGGGCACCGGTGACACGCTCACCCCGTTCGCGGCCGAGCACCTGCCGTTCATGCGGCCCGACTACACCACCCTGCGCGCGCCGGCGCTGGTCGTCGCCGGCGGCCGGGACCGCTCCGCGCTGTCCACCCGCGGGCCGGACTGGTTCACCGACGCGTACCACCTCGCCCCGGCGCCGAAGAGCCTGCTCACCGTCGCCGCCGGTGAGCACTCCCTGGGCGGCGTCGCCGGCGAGAGCGTCGCGGAGACCACCGACGAGGACCCGGACCGGGTCGCCCTGGTGGCGTCCGCGGTCACCGCGTACCTGCGTGCCGTGTTCGGGCTCGACCAGGACGGGTGGGCGGCGCTGCGGCGCGGGGCCGGTGACCGGTACGCCGTCGACGACAAGTGACAGCGGGCGTCCCCGGTTTCACGACGGGGCGCGGTGACCGGTACGGCATCGACGACTAGCGCCGGTGGGGCGTCCGGGCTCACGACGGGGCGCCGGTCGGGTGCGCCGACTCCCAGCGGCGCAACAGCTCGGCGAGGTACTGCTCGGCGGTGCCGGCGAAGGTCGCGTCGTTGCTGCCCCGGCGGACCAGTTCGAGGGCGCGGTCCGGGCCGACCCGCAGCATCGTCGCCGAGCCGGACGGGATCGCCGGGTCGCGGTCCGGATCGCCGTCGACGACCAGCAGCCGGTCGTCGAACGCCGCGTTCGCCGCGCCGGCCGTGACCGCCACCGGGCCGCCGGTGCGGTTGGCGCTGCTGGCATAGAGGTGACCGTGCCGGTCGAGAAGCCCGCGGATCCGGGCGGGGAACCCGAGCATCAGGCCGAGCCAGCCCTTCGACGTGGACGGTCGCAACCAGGCCGGTGCGTCGTCGCCGACCGGAAGCAGCAGGTTGAGGGAGTGCTCGGCGGCGAGCCACCGGGCGAGGTCCCGGGTGTCCTCGTCGAGCAGCAGGAACGGTGTCACCGTCGCGAAGTCGGCGACCGCCGTACCGACGGGTTGGTCGGCCGGTCTGCCCTTCGCGAGGTTGACCGCCGCACCGTCGCGGCCGACCACGCCGTACGCGCGGGGCGGCGCGAACGGCACCACCACGGGCCGGCCCGCCGCCAGCTCGCTGTTCGCGGACCGGATTCCGGCCGCGGTTGCCGGCACGATGGGCATGACGGTCACCTCCGAGCGACGGGGCGTCAACGGAAGGGTCTCAGAGCGGCCGGCGGCTGCCGCGGGCCGCACCGTGCCGGCGGTTCGCGCGGACGCCGGGTGCGCCGGTCGGACCGGCCGGTGCGTCGTCGCCGAACTCACAGAGGTTCGTCGCTAGCCGGGACGCCGCGACGTCTGTCACCATATCCGCAGCGACGGCCGTCGATCTGTTGCAAAGAGCAGATCGGCTGGTTAGGTTAGCCTTTCCTGAAGGTTCAAGTGCGGTGGTGGCCGCCGGGGGTGGCCGGTGACTGGTGCGATCGGTTCCGACGACGCGGTGCGGGCGCTCGACGCCCGGCTGCGCGCGCACGCCTCCGCGGCCGACGAGGTGCACGACCCCATCGAGTACCCGACCGCGCCGGTGGCGAACCCGCAGTTCGCCGCCGCGGTACGGGCCGTGGCCCGGCTGGAGCGGTCCACGATCCCGCGGCTGCGCCGGATGCTCGTCTCGCCGACTCACCTGGACGCGCGACTGACCGCGTTCTTCTCCACCTGGGCCTACGAGCGGTACTGGATCGCCGACCGGCTCGACCAGCTCGGCGCCGCCCACGCGGGCGACGGCACCGCCGGTATCCCGGCCGACGGTGCGGAGCCGCCCGTCGATCGGGCCGCACTGCGCCGGGACCGGCGCGAGCGGGTGTGGCTGCTCGGTACGGCGATCGCCACCAACCTGGTCGGCCCGCCGATGGTCGCCGTGCACGTCCTGCAGTGCCTGGTCGACGAGTGGGTGCTCGACGAGGTGTACGCGGCGTTGACCGCCGAGGTGCCGGACGACCGGTCGGCCGAGGTGGTCGCGGACATCCGGCGGGTGAAGGCCGAGCACGCCGAGATCCTGCGGCTGGCGTTCGCGCTGCGACTGCCGGAGCGGGGGAACGGACGGCGGCTGGTCGCCCTGGCACTGCGCCGGATCGGCTGGCCGGCCGACGCCGGGCTCGGCGCCGCGCACCTGCGCGCGCTGCGCCGGCTGGTACGCGGCGACCCCGGGAGCCTCTCCCGCATCACGGAACGGATCAACGCGCTCGGCCTCGGCGGGTACCGGGTCGCGCTGCTGGCACCGAGGCGCAGCACCGTCCTGCGCATCCGAAGGGTGAAGTGACCATGGCGTTCGACACCACGAAGTTTGCCCGCGACTCCAGACGGATGGACTGGCAGGATCTCGACTTCGCCAGCTTCCGCACCGATCCGCTGCCCCCGGAGACGCTGCGCTGCCTGCGGTACATGTGCGACATCGAGTTCCACACCGTCTGCTACATGCGCGACATGCTGATGACCCCGTCCCAGGTCGACGGCGAGGTCAACACGTTCATGACGATCTGGAACCGGGAGGAGTACTGGCACGGCGAGGCGCTCGCCGCGGTACTCGGCGAGCACGGCATCACCGTCGACTACGACGCGCTGAAGGCCACCCGGTTGCGCGCCGGCTGGAAGGACAAGCTGGCCCCGGTCCGGCAGGCGCTGGCCGGGATGCTCGTCGGCGCCGACTTCATCGCCGTACACATGAGCTGGGGTGCGGCGAACGAGTGGTCGGCGGCGGCCGCGTACCAGCGGCTCGCGGCGATGGAGTCGCACCCGGCGCTGAGCCCGTTGCTGCGCCGGATCGCCAAGCAGGAGACCCGGCACGTGGCGTTCTACGCCTCGCAGGCACGTCGCCGGCTGGAACGCAGCCGCAAGGCGCAACTGCTCACCCGGTACGCGCTGCGCAAGTTCTGGGGCCCGGTCGGCTCCGGCGTGATGCCCGACGCGGAGGTCACCCACGTGATGGGCCACCTGTTCGCCGGAGCCGCCGGTGGTGAGCAGATCGACCGGATCGACGGGCACATCGGCAACCTGCCCGGGATGAAGGGGCTGACGATCCTGCGGGACGCGTTCAGGTCGCGCCGGATCCCGCTGGGAGCCCACTGATCCCGCCGGCGCCGGGGTGACTCCCGGTCAGGACAGCCAGCGCAGCGCGGCGTCGGCGCAGTCGTCCGGCGTGCTGTCGAACGCGATCGCCGCGGCCGGCGCGTGCCGCCGGACCAGGTTGATCACCCGCTCGAACAGCTCCAGCAGCGGTTCGTAGGTGCGGATCCCGGCCCCGATCACCACGCACTCGTAGTCGCCGCCGCGCAGTGCCGCGGTGATCGTGGCCTCCGGGGAGTCGTCGAGGTCGACCAGGCACCAGTCGGCGTCCACGTCGAGTGCCCGGGCGCGCTCCTTCCCCCGGGCGATCGCCGCCAGCACCGGCTCCGGATCCCAACCGTGCAGCCGGGCCGGATCTAACCCCACCACCAGTACCCGTCCCATCGCGCACCTCCCGCCCCATCGTCCCGCGGCCGGTGGGTCAGGGGCGGGTCGGTTCGTCGATCGGCAGATCGGTGGAGTGGGTGGGTGCCGCATCGAGGGCGGCGAGGGCGTCGTCGGGGAGCTCGACGCTGCCGGCGGCGATGTTGGCCGCCAGGTGCTCGATGCTCGCCGTACCGGGGATGAGCAGGGTGTTGGCGGAGTGCCGGAGCAGCCAGGCCAGGCCGACCTGGGCGGCGGTGACGCCGAGCGACTCGGCGACGGCGACGACGGCCGGTACGTCCGCGACGTGGGTCATGCCCGGGAACGCGCCGCCGAGCGGGAAGAACGGTACCCAGGCGATCTGCTCGGCCTGGCACAGCCGCAGCGTCGCCTCGTCGTCCCGGGCGACCAGGCTGTACGCGTTCTGCACGCAGACGATGCCCGCCGGCAGCGCCCGGCGCAGCTCGTCCTCGGTCACCCCGCTGAGCCCGATGGCGCCGATCTTGCCCTCGTCGCGCAGCGCGGTCATCGCGGCGAGCTGGTCGTCCAGCGCGACCACCTGGTCGCCGGTGGCGCGGATCCGGGGGCCGTTGTCGCCGAGCCGGCGCAGGTTGACCACCGGGATCTGGTCCAGGCCGAGGCTGCGCAGGTTGTCCTCGACGCTGGCGCGCAGTTGCTCGGGCCGCTGGGCGGGACGGATCGGGATGCGGGCGCCCGGATCGGGGTCGGCGCCGACCTTGGTGACGACCACGATGCCGTCCGCCGGCCGGTACGCGTCGCGGATCAGCTCGTTGACGTACCCGTCGCCGTAGAACTGCGCGGTGTCGACGTGGTCGGCGCCGAGCTCGGCCGCTCGGCGCAGTACGGCGAGGGCACCGGCACGGTCGTCGGGCAGCCGGTCCAGCTGCATCGCGCCGTACCCGATGCGGGAGACGGTGTGCCGGCCGAGCGTCCCGGCCCCGCCGGCGTGCGGCGCGCCGAGTCGGGTCCGGTCGGCGGCGGCCTGGTGGCTCGTGCCGGCTGGGTACGGACGGTTCGTGGGCATGGCGACCTCCGGTGTGCGACGATGGACCTAAGCGGAATTACCTCCGCTTCATCGACGGTAGCACTGTTCTGGAGGTGCCTCCGCTTTGGCTGGGGAGAAATCCGGGGAGAAGACCGCCCGGGCGCCGCGCGCCGACGCGCAGCGCAACCGGGACAAGCTGGTCCGCGCCGCCCGGGCGGCGTTCGCCGACGCCGACGGTCCGGTACCGCTGGAGGACATCGCCCGCGACGCCGGCGTCGGCGTCGGCACCCTGTACCGCAACTTCCCGACCCGGGAGGCGCTGGTCGAGGCGGTGTACGCGAGCGAGCTGGCGGCGCTCACCGACAGCGCCGACGAGCTGCTGGAAAGGCATCCGCCGGACGTGGCGCTGCGGGCCTGGATGGGCGGGTACGCGCGGTTCTTCGCCGCGAAGCGGGGGATGGCCGACACCCTGCGTGCCGGCTGGGCCAGCGGCCGGATCGCCACGCCGAACACCCGGGAACGGCTCAGCGTCGCCATGGGACGCATCCTCGACGCCGGCGCCGCCGCCGGCGTGCTGCGCGCCGACGCCGACCCGTACGACGTGACCACGATGCTGCTGGGCAGCTTCCTCGCGACCGCCTCCGGCGACAACGCGGACCGCATCGACCCGATGCTCGACCTGCTCGTCGACGCGCTCCGCCCGCCCCGAGCCTGACCATCGCCGCGCCGCCGGGGCCGGCAACGGGTTACCGTGAGCCGGTCGCGACCGGTGGTGCCGCGACGGTACGGGGGTGGCGGTGTTCGGCCTCGGCGGAGTGCGTACGGGTGGGGGCAACCGGCGTCGGCCGGTTCCGGTGCGGCGGGTGGCGGTCTCGGCGGCGGGCGCGCTGACGCTCCTGGTGCTGGCGGCCGGTTGCGGCGGCGAGCCGGCGGACGGTGCCCGGCCCGGTGCCGCGCCGGGCGCGTCGCGGTCCGGCGGCCACCCCGGCTCGCCGGACAAGCGCCAGCCGGAGGGCGCGTCGGTGGCGCCGAGCGCGTCCTGCGGTGTCGACGCGAACCTCGTCCCGAGCTGCGGCGCCTGGTTGGGGATCTGGCCGCGTACCACCGCGTCCGGCGCGAAGAGCACCGACCTGCGCGGCAACCTGGCCGGCATCGAGCGCCGGCTGGGGCAGCCGATCACGCTGGTCAGCCGGTACTACGGGTGGAACCAGCTGCCCGCGGACGCCACCGACCAGGCGTGGCGCGACTCCGATCACCTGGTGCTGATGGATCTGCGGGCCCGTGACTTCGGCACCGACCGGTACACCTCGTGGGCGTCGATCGCCGCCGGCGACCACGATGCGTACCTGCGGAAGGTGGGCCGGCGGCTGGCCGACTACGGCGCGCCGGTGCTGTTCTCGTTCAACCAGGAGCCGGAGCAGGAGCTGGAGCGGGGCAGCTCGGTCGCGGGCAGCGCGAAGGACTTCGCCGCCGCGTACCGGCACGTGCACGACGTGGTGGTCGCCGCCGGCGCGCACAACGTGCGCTTCGTGTGGTGGGTGATGGGCTCGATGGGCCACACCGCCTGGTACCCGGACCTGTACCCGGGCGACGGGTACGTCGACTGGGTCAGCTACGACCCGTACGACTTCAACACCTGCCACCGCACCGACCCCGAGACGCCGGCACAGTCGGTACTGCCGTTCCTGCACTGGCTGGCGCACAGCGGCCTGGGCGACGGCAAGCCGGTCATGCTGTCGGAGTTCGGCTCGAACGGGTCGGCCCGCGGCGACTGGTACCGCGGGCTCGGCGAGCTGGTGCGCAAGACCACCCGGATCCGCGGCCTGATCTCGTTCGACTCGTCGGTCGCCGGCTGTGACACCCGGGTCACCAGCACCGACGACAACTGGTCCGGTTTCCGGTCGATCGCCACCGATCCGTACTTTCGCCCGCCCTACCCCGGTGGTGCCCGCTGACCGGGCCCTACCGGTGGCGGTGGTGCATCGACAGGACCGGAGCGGTCGTGTCGCATCACCGACAGTGCGTTCTTACTGACCGAATGGTGGATTCCGGGAACGTACCGAGGTTTGCGAAGGTGCGCTGAGCGGCCCGACAGGACCTCTCGTGGTGCGCGCCGGCCGGGTCATCGGCGTCACGCGCGCCGTCACACCAGACGCTGGAGGCGCGTCCCGTGAACCTGCCCTCGATCCATCGTCGTGCCCGCGTCTGGGTCTCGGCCGCCGCGCTCGGTGCCGCGGCCCTGCTCGGCTCGGTGCTGGTACCGACCGGCGCGGCCCAGGCGGCGCCGGTGCCGCATTCCGCGCCCGGCACGCTGGTCTCGACGAACCCGGACGACCGCACGCCGAACGCGCGCGACGGCGAGACCCGCGCGTTCGCCCGGATCGGCTCGACCGTCTACGTGGGCGGCACGTTCAGCCAGATCCGCGCCGCGGGCGCGTCCGCGTGGACCTCCCGGTCCTACCTGTTCGGCTACGACGCGGACACCGGCGCGATCTCGACCACCTTCCTGCCGCAGCTCAACGGCGCGGTCAACGCGCTGGTCGCGAGCCCGGACGGGAAGCTGATCGTCGGTGGCGCGTTCAACACGGTCAACGGTGTCAGCCGCAAGCAGCTGGTCGAGCTCGACCCGTCGACCGGCGCCACGGTGACGGCCTGGGACGCGCACTCCGACGGCGGCGTGGTGCGCACCCTGGCACTGCACGACAACCAGCTCTACGTGGGCGGCGCGTTCCACTGGCTCAACGGCACCCAGCACTCGCTGCTGGGCCGGATGGACGCCACCACCGGGCAGATCGACCCGTCGTTCCAGGTCGACGCGAGCGTGCCGCGGTCCGGCTCCGAGTACGTGTGGACGATGGCGGTGTCGCCGGACGGCGCCACGCTGGTAGTGGGCGGCAACTTCACCCAGGTGAACGGGCAGGCCCGCAACCAGCTCGCGATGGTCGACCTGACCGGCACCCCGCAGCTCGCCGACTGGTCCACCCAGCGGTTCGTCGATCCGTGCTACAGCGGCTCGTTCGACAGCTACGTGACCGGCATCGACTTCTCCGACGACGGCAGCTACTTCGTGGTCAGCGCCAACGGCGGCCGGGGTACCACCGGTGACTGCGACGCGGTCAGCCGGTGGGAGACCGCGACCCGGGGCAGCGACATCGAGCACACCTGGGTGGATCGCACCGGTACCGACTCGGTCACCTCGATCCTCGCCGTCGACGGCGTCATCTACGCGGCCGGCCACTTCCGCTGGCTCAACAACGCCAACGGCAACGACGCCGCCGGCGACGGTGCGGTCGACCGGCTCGGCATCGCCGCGCTGGACCCGGTCAACGGCCTGCCGCTGAACTGGAACCCGCGGCGCAGCGCTGGCAGCAACCTGCCGTCCGGCGCCACCGCCTGGGGTTCCAACGTGCCGGTGCTGTGGCGCGGTCCGGACGGCGTCTACTTCGGCCAGAACTCCGACGGGATGGGCAACGAGTACCACGGCCGGCTCGGCATGTTCCCCACCGCCGGCGGTCGCGCGATCAGCACCGACAACGGGGCGACCGGCGACACCGGCTACCTGTACCTCGGCGCGGGCAACGGCGCGCTGACCAAGGTGCCGTACGACGCGGGCACGCTCGGCACCCCGGCGAGCACCAGCCAGCCGAACCTGGTCGACGCGCGGGCCGCGTTCCCGGTCGGCAACAAGCTCTACTGGGCCCGCTCCGGCGTGACCAACCAGCTGCAGTTCTCCACCTTCACCGGCACCGTCGGCGCGCCCTGGACCAACGGGTACGACGATTGGTTCCAGGCCGCCAACATGAACGGCGCGTTCCTGCTCGACGGCCGGATGTACTACACCGTCGGCAACGCCGACACGCTCTACTACCGGTACCTGGAGCCGGACAGCTACGTGGTCGGCTGCACCTACCTGAGCGTGCCGACCACCGGGGTCGCCTGGAGCAAGGTGCGCGGGATGACCTACGTGAACGGCACCATCGTCTACGGCTACACCGACGGGACGCTGCGCTCGGTGCCGTTCGACCCGGCCGCCGCGACCGCGGTGGACGGGAGCGCCGCGACCACCGTGGCCACCGCCGGCGGCGGGCTGACCTGGTCGAACCAGACGCTGTTCTTCGCGACCCGATGAGATCCGACACCGGCGCGGCGCCGGTCACCGTCAACCCGCCGGAGCGGTACGCCCTGGCCGCGAAGGCACCGGGTGCGGTGCGCGCGCTGTACGCGGCCCGCCGCGCCTGGTACCGGCTGCGGTACCGGCGGCTGACGCTCGGCGACGGGGTGCAGATCCGCGGCCGGATCCGGCTGCGCCGTGGGGTGACGGTGACCATCGGCGACCGGTGCCGGATCAACAAGCACGTCCGGTTCGCCGGTACCGGGCGGATCACGGTCGGGCCCGACACGCTGCTCAACGACAGCTGGATCGGCTGCTGGAGCACCGTGACGGTCGGCGCCCGCTGCCTGCTGTCCGACTGCCAGATCGTGGACAACGACTTCCACCACGTCGACCCGGCCCGCCGGCACGATCCGCCGGACGCGTCGACGAAGGCGCCGATCTCGATCGGCGACAACGTGTGGATCGGCAGCAACGCGATGGTGCTCAAGGGCGTGTCCATTGCAGCCGACAGCGTCGTCGGTGCGGCGTGCGTGGTCCGTTCCGACGTACCGGCGCGCTGCGTGGTCATCGGAAACCCGCAACAGGTGGTCAAGAGGTTCGATGTCTGATCGACTGGGCACCCGCGACATCCCTTACGGCGACGCCGATCCCGCCGCCACACCGACGATGACACTGACCCAGCTGCTGGCCGTACCGCGGCGGCGGTGGCGCTGGGTGCTGGCCTGCGCGCTGCTCGGCGTCGCCGCGGTCGCCGGCTACCTGACGCTGCTGCCCGCCACGTACACGGCGACCGCGGTGGTCACGGTCCGCGCGGTGGTCACCGACCCGTTCAGCTACCCGGGGCCGGGCGCCGACCGGGCGGTCAACATGAACGTGGAGACCGGCATCGCCACCGGCAGCCGGGTCGCCGACGCGGTCGCGAAGGCGACCGGCAGCAGCCGGGCCGCGGTCGACGACGCGCTGAAGGTCGAGGTGCCGGTCGGTGGCCAGGTGCTGCGGTTCGAGTACGCGGCGCGCAGCTCCGCCGACGCGATCCGCGGCAGCAACGCCGCCGCCCGTGCCTACCTGCAGGTACGCCGGGACGACTACCGGGACCAGCAGCAGCGCCGGCTGGCCGGGTACGACGCCACGCTGAAGAAGCTGAACAGCAAGCTGGACGCCGCCGAGAAGGACGCCAGCAAGAACGGCCAGGTGGGTCAGAACGGCGGTACCGGCAACGACACGACCCGCGCGCTCAACGACCAGATCAGTACCGTCACCGAGCGGCGCGCGGACGTGGCCGCGATCGACCTGACGCCGGGCACGCTGACCAGCCCGGCGGCGGCACCGGTGCCGTCCAACCACGACCGGCCGCTGCTGTTCGGGCTGGCCGGGCTGCTCGGCGGCGCGCTGCTGGGTGCGGCGGCGAGCTTCGTCCGGGAGTCCACCGACCGCCGGGTACGCGGCGCCGCGGACGTCACGATCGCCGTGGCCGCACCGCTGCTCGGGGTGGTACGGCGGGGCAACCGGACGCCGGCGCGGGCCCGGCACGCCGACGTGGACCACGTGGCGCTCGCGGTGGCCCGGCTCGGCGCCGACGGCCGGCCGGTGATGCTGCTGTCGGCCCGCGACGACGAGGGCCGCGCCGACCTGTCCGCCGACGTGGCGGTGGCGCTGGCCGGGTTCGGCCGGGACGTCTTCCTGGGCGACGTGGTCGGCACCGGCAGCGAGCTGTGCGCCCGGGTCCGCGGCGCGTCGACCGGCCGGCCGCGCGACTCGGTGCGGGTGGATCCGTCCGCCGACGCGAACACCCCGACGCCGGAACGGATCGCGGCCCAGCGCGCCACTGCCGACCGGATCGCCGGCCAGCGCACCGGTACCGACCGCGGCACGCTCGAGGCGGCCGCGGACCTGACCGACACGGTGCAGTTGCCGGCGATGCGGCTGGCCGAGGGCAGCGCCGACCGCGGCACGGTACGGGCGCCGGTCAACGGCACCCCGCGGCGGATCGTCAGCATCCGGCCCGATTCCGACGATGCGTTGAGCGCCCGGCCGATCCCGGTGGTACCGGTCGGCAAGGGCACCGTGGCGGTCGGCCCGGCCGGCGCCGCGCCGCACGACGCCGGGTTGGTGCTGCTCGACGCGCCGCCGCTGGACGACGACGCCCGCGGCGTCCGGATGCTCGCCGACGCGCAGGGCGTCCAGCTGGTGCACGCCGCGGCCGCGGTGCTGGTGGCCGTGCCACACCGGACCAAGCTGGCCGAGCTGCGGCGCGCCGCCGACCGGCTCGCCACCGCCGGCTGCCCGGTGTCCGGCGTGGTCCTGGTCCGGGGCCGACCGTGACGGCGCAGCCGCCGGTCAGCGTGGTCATCGCCACCTGCGACCGGCCCGGCAAGCTGGAACGTGCGGTGCGCGCCGTGCTCGACCAGGACTACGCCGGCAGCGTGCAGTGCCTCGTCGTGTACGACGGGGTCGAGGTGCGACCGCTCGCCGTCGACGTGCCGCCGGGCCGGGAGCTGGTGCACCTGGCCAACGCCCGCACGAAGGGGCTGCCCGGTGGCCGCAACACCGGCTGCGACGCGGCGTCCGGCGAGCTGCTGGCGTTCTGCGACGACGACGACTGCTGGCAGCCGGACAAGCTGCGCCGCCAGGTCGAGGCGCTGCTCGCCGACCCGGCCGGTGTCGCGGTGACCTGCGGGGTGCGGTTGGCGGGCCCCGGGATCGACCGGGACCGCCCCGGCCCGACCCGCCCGGTCACCCTGGACGACCTGCTCGCCGACCGGATCATGGAGGTGCACCCGTCCACCCTGCTGGTGCCGCGCTCGACGGTGGCGGCGGCCGGGCCGGTCGACGAGGACATTCCCGGCGGGTACGCCGAGGACTACGAGTGGCTGTTGCGCATCGCCGCGCTGGGGCCGATCGCCGTGGTGCCGGCGCCGCTGGTGGTGGTCGAGTGGCACGGCGGGTCGTTCTTCTTCGGCCGCTGGGCCACGATCGTCGACGCGCTGCGCTACCTGCTGGAGCGGCATCCGGAGTTCGCCCGCAGCAAGCACGGCACGGCCCGGATCCGGGGTCAGATCGCGTTCGCGCTGGCCGCCTCGGGTCGGCGCCGGGAGGCGCTGCGCGAGCTGCGGACCGTGGCCCGGCTCAACCCGGCGGAGAAGCGGATCGCGGCGACCATGCCGGTACTGGCCGGGCTGGTGTCGGGGGAGCGGGTGCTGGCGCTGGCGCAGTCGCGGGGCCGGGGTGTCTGAGTACGCCGCGCTGGCCCGCACCGCACCGCTGCCGGCCTGGCCGCTGGTGCTGATGTTCGGGCTGGTACCGGTGTGGTGGCTGGCCGGCGCGTTCTACCTGGTATGGCCGGTGTTCGGGCTGCTGCTGGCCGGGCTGCTCGCGGCCCGGGGCGGGGTCCGGCTGCCCACCGGGGCGCCGGTCTGGCTGCTGTTCTGCGCGATCGCGGCGCTGAGCCTGGTGGAGGTCGAGCGGGTCACCGAGGTGGCCACGGCGCTGCTGCGACTGGCGTTCTACCTGACCGCGCTCGCGGTCGGCGTCTACGGGTACACGCTGGCCCGCGAGCGCGGGGTGCGGGTGTTGTGGCTGCCGCTGATGCTGTTCTGGGCGTCGCTCGCGGCACTCGGCTGGGTCGGCGTGCTCGCACCCGGCCTGTCGTTGGCCACGCCGGTCGAGCGGCTGCTGCCGCACGGGCTGGCCGCCGCCCCGTACGTGCACGACATGGTGCACGCGAGCGGCGCGGAGCTGCGCGCCGACGGGGTGTCGACGCTGCGCCCGTCCGCGCCGTTCCCGTACACGAACCTGTGGGGCAGCTGCTTCGCGATCCTGCTGCCCGCGGTGCTGGCGTGCGTGGCGTCGCTCCGGGCCGGCTGGCCGCGGCGGCTGCTGATCCTGTCGGTACCGCTGGCGCTGCCGCCGGCGTTCCTGACCCTCAACCGGGGCATGCTCGTCAGCCTCGGCATCGGGCTGGTGTTCGTCGCGCTGCGGGCGGTCCGGCGGGGCCGGCCGCGGCTGCTCGCCACCATCGCCGTGCTGGGCGTCGTCGCGGTCGCGCTGACCTGGTTCATCCCGATCGACACGCTGATCGCCGCGCGCACCGAGACCAGCGACAGCACCGCCGACCGGCTCAGCCTGTACGGCGAGGTGCTGCACCGCATCGTCGACTCGCCGCTGCTCGGGTTCGGCGCCCCCACCACCGTCGACACCACCAGCGCGCCGGCCCCGGTGGGTACCCAGGGGCAGTTGTGGATGGTGTTGTACAGCAACGGGATCCCGGCGCTCGCGGTGTTCCTGGGCTGGTTCCTGGTGACGGTACGCGCCGGGTTGCGGCTGAGGCGCCCGGCCGGGCTGTGGCTGTCCGCGGTGCCGCTGATCGCGCTGGTGCAGCTGCCGTTCTACGGCCTGAACTACCAGAACCTGTCCGTGCTGTTCCTGGTCGCCGGCGCGATCGCCGCCGCGGCCACGCCCCGGGTGCGCCGCGCCGCGATCGAGCGCGCCGCGGTGCGCCCGCCGGTACCGGTGGGGTCCCGGTGACCGCGCCGGCCGGCCGGCACCGCGCCACCGCGGCCCGCCTCGTCCCGGATCCCCGGGGCCGCAACGGTACGCGGCCGGCGGGCGGCAGCGGCGCGACCCCGGCGGGTGGCGGCGGTACGGACGGCGGGGAGAGCGTCCGGCGCAGCGCGCGCAGCGGCGCGCTCGGTCTCGCCGGTGCCGCGGTGAGCGGGCTGTTCGGGTTCCTGCTGACCGTCGTGGTCACCCGCGGCTTCGGTACCGCCGGGTCCGGCGCGTTCTTCGCCCTGGTCGGCGTGATCACCGTCGCCGGCGCGCTGTGCTGCCTCGGCGCCGACACCGGGCTGATCTGGGCGCTGCCCCGCTGGCGCGACCGCGGGGTGCGGATCCTGATGGTGGCGCTGGTCCCGCCGTTGCTGGCATCGGTGCTGCTCGCCGGCGCGGTCGCCGCCGCGGCGGGTGCGCTCGCGCCGCGGCTTCTGCCGGACGCGGGCGGCGACGGCGTGGTGCTGCTGCGGCTGGTCGCCGCGGCGCTGCCGGTGGCGGTGGCCATGACCCTGCTGCTGGCCGCGGTCCGGGCGGTACGGCCGATCCGGCACTACGTCGCGGTCCAGTTCCTGCTGCTGCCGATCAGCCGGCCGGTGCTGGTCGGTGCCGTCGCGCTGGCCGGCGCCGGACTGGTCGCCGCCGCGATCGGTTGGCTGGTACCGGTCGCGGTCGCGGTGCTGGTCTGCGCCGCGATGCTGGTGCCGGCGCTGCGCGGGGCCGGCGGCGCTCGACCGGACGGTACCGACTGGCGCCGGTTCTGGGGCTTCGCGTCCGCACGGGCGGCGTCGGCGGCGATCGACGCGGCGAGCATGTGGGTGGGTGTGCTGCTCACCGCGGCCCTCGCCGGGCAGTCCGAGGCCGGCGTGTTCGGCGCGGTCGGCCGGTACGTGCTGGCCGGTCAGCTCGCGATGCAGGGGCTGCGGGTGGCGGTGGCGCCGCAGCTTTCCGCGCTGCTGGGCGCCGGCCGCCGGGCCGACGCCGCGGCGGTGCACCGGCAGACGACGACCTGGGTGATCGTGCTGTCCTGGCCGGTCTACCTGCTCCTGGCGTTCTTCGCGCCGGGTTTCCTGCGGCTGTTCGGCTCCGGGTTCACCGCGGGCACCGGCGCGCTGACCGTGCTGGCGGTGGCGATGCTGGTCAACGTCGGGCTCGGCAACGTGCAGACGCTGCTGCTGATGAGCGGCGCGAGCCGGATCCATCTGGCCGCGGCGGCGGCCGGCCTCGCCGTCACCCTCGGCGGCGGCATCGCGCTGATCCCGCGGTACGGGGCGCTCGGCGCGGCGCTCGCCTGGGCCGGCGGGATCGTGGTGGAGAACGTGTCCGCGGCGCTGGCCGCCCGCCGCGTGATCGGCGAGCCGTTGCTGTCCGCGGCGCTGGTCCGTACCGCGCTCGGCGTCGGCGCCGCGGTCTGCGCGGTCGGCGCGGCCGTCGCGGTACCGGCCGGTCGCGGCGTCCTGCCGCTGCTGGTCGCGGTCGGGGTGCTGGCGCTGGGCGCCGGCGGGGCGCTGGCCGTACCGGGAGTGCGCCGCCGGGTCACGGGGGTCGTCGCGACGTTGCGGCCCCGGCCCGGTGCGGTGTCGGAGAACAGGGAAGGGCGGTAGCCAGGTGGCGACGATCAAGGACCGGGTCAAGGAGCTCACCCCGGCGCCGGTGACCGGCGGAGTCAAGCGGGCCCTGGTGCGGTACGGCCAGGCCACCGCGTCGCGCCGGCCACTGCCGGACTTCCTGATCATCGGTACCAAGCGCGGCGGCACCACCTCGCTGTGGAACTACCTGCTGCGCCATCCCGGTGTGCCGCACCTGTTCCCGGCCTGGAACACCAAGACCTCGCACTACTTCGAGGAGAACTGGCACCGCGGCGTCGACTGGTACCGGTCGCACTTCCCGACCGAACGGCAGCGCGCGGCGCAGTCGGCCCGCTACGGCGGGCCGGTCCGTGCTGGCGAGGCGGCCCCGCTGTACATGTTCCATCCCCTTGCGCCGCAACGGGTGCACGAGCTGATGCCGCAGGTGCGGCTGATCGTGCTGCTGCGCGATCCGGTGGAGCGGGCGTACTCGCACTGGAAGGAGCGCCGCACCGAGGGCCACGAACCGCTCGACTTCGCCGCCGCACTCGCCGCCGAGCCGGCCCGTACCACCGGGGAGCGGGACCGGCTGATCGCCGAGGAGAACCACTTCAGCGAGCCGTACGACTGGCACACCTACCGGGCCCGCGGCCGGTACCTGGAGCACCTTGAGCCGTGGCTGGACCGGTTCGACCGGGGCCAGCTGCTGTTCCTGCCCAGCGAGTCGCTGTACCGGGATCCCGCCGCGACCTACCGCCGGGTGCTGGAGTTCGTCGGGCTGCCGCCCTACGACCCGGGCGAGTTCCGGGTGTACAACGACCGCCGCTCGGCGCCGATGGACCCGGCGGTGCGCGCCGAGCTCACCGACTACTTCCGGCCGTACAACCGGGCGCTGTCCGAACGGCTCGGCATGCGGTTCGACTGGGCGGACTGAGCACCGCGCCGGCACCGACCCCGGAACCGGCACGGCTTCGGCCGGCCCGGAACCGGGCCGCGGGTGTCACGGCTGGGCCAGGCGGTTCGCCAGCACGTCGAGGAGGTGGGGATGCAGCAGGGTGTTCCAGCCGGCGCCGGCGTCGGCGATGCGCCAGGTCCGCAGCCACAGCTCCAGCAGGTAGCAGTCCAGCACCGCGCGCTGCGCCCCGGCGTCCAGGCCGAGCATCGGCCCGTACCGGGCCAGCGCCGCCGCGGCGGCCTCGGTGGCGGCGGCCGCCGGTACCCCGTCGAGGGTCAGCGCGCGCTGGAAACCGTGGTGCGCCAGGTCGAACCCGACCGGTACGTCGGCGGCGTGGTGCTCCCAGTCCCAGGCGACCAGCCGGCCGCCGTGGGTGCCGAGGTTCCACGGCACCCAGTCGCCGTGCCAGTGCCCGAACTCCACCGCCACCTCGCCGTACCGTTCCCGCAGCGCCGCGGCGGTCCGGACCGCCCGACCGGCCCCGTCGCCACCGGCCGCCACCGCGCCGGTGGCGCCGTCGGCGAGTCCGATGAAGAACTCCGAACCGCGCAGCGGTCGGGGCCGCGTTGCCGCACCGCCGTTGCGGGCCACCGCGAGCAACTCGGTCGGGTACGGGTCGTCGGGCCGCGGCACCGCCCGCACGTCGGCCGGCAGCGGCTCGATCACCGCGATGCTGCGGTCCCGCCACTCCCCGGCGTACCGCAGCCGCGGTACGAACGGGAACCCGGCGCCGGACGGCAGCCCGGCCAGGGTCGCCGCCTCGGCCCGGACCAGCGCGCGGGTGGCACCGTTCCAGCCGATCTTCGCGTACCCGCGGGGTGCGCCGGTCGGGTCGAACAGCTGCACCGTCGGCTTGTGGTGCGGGTCCGGCGGCCGTACCCCGATCGCCGCGTGCAGCTCGCCACCGCCGAGACGCTCGGCGAGATGGTGCACCACGTACCGGTCCCGACCGTCCACATCGGACGGAATGGACACGGTCAGCGACGGCAGCACGCGGGCGGCGCCGGTGCGGGCCGCGGTGCCCAGCGCCCAGCGCAGCGCCCGGGTGCGCGGCTCGCGCAGCGCGTTGAAGCACAGCAGCGACGCCGCGGTCACCCGGGCCGAGGTCACCGGCAACAGGAACCGGGCCCGCGCCGCGTCCGGCACCACCGCGAACCGGCCCACCGTGCGCCAGCCGTCGGCGGGTGGCTCACCCGGTACCGACACCCGCACGTCTTCGCCGGCGAACAGCGCCCGGCACACCCACCCCAGCCCGCCCGTCCCAGCGCGCGGATCGCTCATCCACCCATCCCTTTCGCCCCTCGGAGCACGCCATGTACGCACCGCAGCGCGTCCACGTCGGCGGTACCCCGGTCGACCTGTGCGACACCGACGATCTCGTCGGCCTGACCACCCAGTGGGCCGCGACCGGACGCCGGGCGACGGTCGTCGGGGTCAACGCCCACGTCGTCAACCTCTGCGCCCGGCAGCCGGCGTTCGCGACCGCGATCGCCGCCGCGGACCTGAACTTCCCGGACGGCCAGTCCATCGTGTGGGCGGCCCGGCTGCTCGGCAACCGGCCGAAGGGCCGGGTACCGCTCACGCACGTGACGGCGCCGCTGTGCGGCGCCTGGGCCGCGGCCGGGCTGCCGGTGTTCCTGCTCGGCGGCAAGCCGGGCGTCGCCGAACGCGCCGGGCAGCGGCTGCGCGCCGAGCACGGCGTGCGGATCGCCGGCGCCCGGCACGGCTACTTCGGCCCGGCCGACGAGCCGGGTCTGCTCGCCGAGATCAACGCCAGCGGCGCCCGGATCCTGCTGGTGGGGTTGGGCAACCCGCGCCAGGAACTGTGGCTCGCCGAGCACCGCGACGCGCTCGTACCGCCGGTCGCGCTGACCTGCGGCGGCTGGCTGGACTGGACCGCCGGCGAGCGCCGCCCGTGCCCGCCGCTGGTGTACCGGTTCGGCCTGGAGTGGGCGTACCGGCTGGCGCAGGAGCCGCGCCGGCTGTTCGCCCGCTACGTGCTGGGCAACCCGCGCTTCCTCTACCACGTGGTACGGCGTGGCTCCCGCCCGCTGGCCGTCCCGGCCGCCGAGCGCCCGATGGCACGCCAGGGATCCTGAGCCCGAACCCGGCCGGCGCCGACGATCCATCAGTAGGCGCCGGAACGGCGGAGCACCGCGGTCACCGTGCGCAGCAGGATCACCAGGTCCAGCGACAGCGACCAGTTGTCCACGTACCGCAGGTCGAGCCGCACCGCGTCGTCGAACGACAGGTCGGCCCGGCCGGAGACCTGCCACAGCCCGGTGATGCCGGGCCGTACGACCAGCCGCCGGCCCATGTCGGCGGGGTAGCGGGCGACCTCGTCCGGCAGCGGTGGGCGGGGGCCGACCAGCGACATGTGCCCGGCCAGCACGTTGAACAGCTGCGGCAGCTCGTCGACGGACAGCGCCCGCAGCACCCGGCCGGCCCGGGTGACGCGCGGATCGTCGTGCAGCTTGAACAGGACGTTGTCCGGATCGTCGCCGCGCAGTCCGGCGAGCCGGTGCTCGGCGTCGACGTACATGGTGCGCAACTTGATCATGGTGAACGGGCGGCCGTCGCGGCCCACCCGCACCTGCCGGAACAGCGCCGGGCCCGGTGAGGTGAGCCGGATCCAGGCGATCGCGGCGGCCAGCAGCGGCCAGGTGAGCGCGAGCAGCAGCGCGGCGCCGATCCGGTCGGACAGCGCCTTGGCCAGCCGACCGGTACCGCGCAGCCGCGGGTGGGTCACCTGCAGCATCGGCAGCCCGTCCACCGGGCGCACGGTGATCCGGCCGCCGGACACGTCCATCAGCGAGTTGGCGAGGATCAGGTCGGTGTCGTCGTTCTCCACCTGCCAGGCCAGCCGCCGCACCGCCGGCCCGTCCAGCTCCGGGCAGGACAGCACGATCACCGCATCGGCCTGGGCCGCCTCGACCGCGTACGCGGCGTCGTCGAAGCTGCCGTACACCGGCAGGTCGACGTCCGGGATCACCAGGTGGCCGCCGAGCCGGTCGAGCCCGCCGTGCCGGGCCAGGTTCGCCACCGGCACGCAGGCGCCGGCGACGCTCATCCCGTGGTACCGCTCCCGGCGCAGCTGGCGGCACAGGTCGGCGACCGCGCGCACGTGCCCGACGACGACCACCCGGCGCAGCCAGCGGCCGTGCCGCCGGCCGTGGTGCAGCACCCGCCGCATCACCATCCGGCCGAGCACGGTGCCGGGCACCGTGACGGCGAGGCTGACCACCGTGTACGCCCGGGACAGCCCCAGATCGCCGAGGTAGGCGGCGAGCGCGACCAGCGCGACGAGCACCACCCCGGATCGGACCACGCGATCGTATTCGGCACTGCCGACGAACAGCTGTCGCCGGTCGTAGCACTGGTTCGCGGCCAGCACGACCGGCCAGGCGATCGGCAGCGCGCCGGCCATCACCAGGTGGACCACGTTGGCGTGCAACGGAACCGCGCCGAACACCACGCCCAGCGCGGCCCAGCTGGCGAGCACCGCGACCGTCACGTCCAGGCCGACCAGCCCGACCACGTACCGGCCGACCCAGCCGTGCCCGGGACTGCGCTTGTCGGGCTTGCCCGGCGAATCGGGCGTCGGCGGGAACGGTGCGGGTCTTGCGGTCAGAGTCTCCGCAGCCACCACGCACCACCTCCGCCGCAGTGCCGGCGACGCGCCAGCTCCAGTTGAGGTCCTCGAAGCCGCAGCGTCGTCGCGAAGGCGACGGGCTGGCGGGGATTTCCGAGGACGTCTCAACTTTAGAGTGAACCGTTCGTTAACCCAATCCTTCTGTTAGCGATCTGACCGATCGTCGTCCGGCATCCACCCAAACGCGCCATCCTGTTCCGGTGCCGCCGTTCGTTCGGTCGGCCGAGCGATCGGGCGCCCGGCGACGGGAGGGACCAACCGCGCTCTGCTTGACGCATACTCCGCGGAGCCGTCTGAAACCCGGTGTTCCCGTTCTTGTCTCGCGGCTCGGCCGGACGCCCACGCCAACAAGGACAGGGAAGCCTGCCCACCTGTGACTGCCCGTTCCACGTCGCGGCACTCCTTGCGGCGCCCGCCCCGACCGCGAACGCCGGCGTCACCTCGCCCGTACCCGGCGGGCGGGCCCTCAACCGGCGGTTCCACGCGTACCGGGCAGAGCCGGGCGGCCACCACCTTCACCGGCGACCGGCCGTCGGCTGGTTGCGGTCACGTGGGCGAGTTGGTGGGCCGTACGGCGACGGCGGGGCCGGGCAGCGTCTGCCAGTCACCCCAGCCGGAGCTCGGGGCGAGCTGGGCGCGGCTGCGGACCACGCCGTTCGGGGTGACGACGAACAGGTGGAGCCGGCCGGCGACGTCGCTGCCGAGGCCGGGTGCGCCGGCGAAGTCCCCGGTACCGAACTGTTCGGCCGCCGACCAGCTGCCGTCGCCGTTCTGCCAGCGGTGGGTGAGAATCGCCCCGCCCGGCGGCATCAGGAACGCCTCCAGCCTGCCGTCCGCGCTCGCGGCGACGGTCGGCGACGCGTCCGACCAGGACCCGAATCCGCCCCAGTCGCCCCAACCGCCGCTCGGGGTGGTCTGGGTCCGGGCGTTGACGCCGACGCCGACCGGGGCCAGTGCGAACACCGTCAGCCGGCCGTCGACGCCGCGCGCGATCGACGGCGCGGAGCCGGCCGGGGTGGGGCCGAGGGTGGCGTCCCAGTCGCTCCAGTCGCCGTTCGGGGTGTTCTGCCAGCGGTGTGCGAGGTACGCGGCGTCCGGGCCCAGCGCGACGACCTCCAGCCGGCCGTCGGCGTTGGCGGCGACCACGGGTGGTGCGCCGGCCGGGCCGCCGAAGGTGTTCGCCGCGCCCCAGTCGCCACCCGGCGTCGTCTGCGACAGCGTGCTGATGCCGGTACCGGCGGGGTCGAGCAGGAACGCGGCCAGCCGGCCGTCGGCGTGCTGGTCCAGTGCCGGTACCGAGCCGGCCGGGATGCCGAGATCGACCCAACCGAGCCAGCTTCCGTCGGCGCGCTGGCGCCGGTGCCGCAGCGTTCCGGCGACGACGGCGAACGCCTCCAGCCGGCCGTCGGCGTTGCGGCCCAGCGCCGGTACCGCGTCGGCGGCCGGGCCGAACGGCGCCCAGTCGGTCCAGCCGGCGTCCGTCTGCTGTCGCACGATCATGCTGGAGTCGTTGCGGGACAGGGCGAACAGTGTCAGCGTGCCGGTTGCGTCGAGTGCCACCGCCGGATTCGCCGGACCTTGCCAGACCGGCGGTGTCGACCGCCACCGCAGCGGCGCGAGGTAGATCCCGTGCTCGAACGACCCGGCGCCGGTGACCCACCAGTCGTCGCCGTCGTCGACCACCTCGGCCGCGTGTGTCGGTACGTGCCCGGCATCCTCGCCCGGTGCGAACGCGAACGGATCGGTGCTGACGAACACGTCGGTACCGACGTAGCCGTTGCGCGGCCCGATGAACAGGTACCAGGAGTCCCCGCGCTGCAGGACGAAGGGGGACTCGGTGACCGACGCCGACACGTCGTCGGTCGCCGCGTCGGTGAACACCGTCCGCGGTGCGCTCCAGTTCCGCAGGTCGGTGCTGGTACGGCAGGCCACGATGTGGTGTGAGTGCCAGGCGGCCAGCTCGCAGTAGTACATCACCCACTGCTCGCCGATCCGCACCACGTACGGGTCCCGCGCCACCAGGCCGCGAAACAGCGGCCCGGTCGGTACCCGGCTCCAGGTGGTGAGGTCGGTGGAGGTGGCAAGGTTGATCGCGGAGTCGTCGACCCCACCGGCCGCGTAGAACATGTGGTACGTACCGTCGTGGTACACCACGTGCGGCGCCCACAGGTGCACCTCGCCGAAGTAGTCCGGATCCGCGGTGAGCGCGTCCGGCAGGGTCGTCCACGGCCCGTGCAGGGCGGGCGCGGTGGCGTGCGCGAAGTGGATCTCCTTGGCACCGTCGGGAAACCGGCCGGGCGGTGCGGCGTCGCCGATGATGCCGAACAGGTGCCAGCTGCCGTCCTGCGCCCGGATCACGGTGTGGTCGTTGAGGTACTTCGGCGCGCCCGGAACGGATGCGTCGTAGACGTGCTCCAGGTCGCCGGCGCCCACCCAGGTGCCCGCCGGTGCGTCGTGGCTGCGCACGGCAGCACGGGTAGCGGCGGTCGCGGCGCCCGCCCGCAGCATCACCCCGGCGCCTCCGAGTCCACCCAGTACCAGCAGATTCCGGCGCGAGATCGGTGTCATCCGGTGCCTCCTCGGTGGATCGGTCCGGCGCGCAGCGGGCTCAGCCGGAGCGGGCTGCGCCGGTGCGGGTCAGCGACAGGTAGTCGAGACCGGCGTAGTAGTTCGTCGCGGCGTCGTTCTTTCCGGTGACCGTCAGCGTCAGCGTGTGCGTGCCGGCGGTCAGGGTCTTCGTGCCGAGTGGCAACGGATCACCGACCGCGACGGACCCGGCGTGGTACCCGTCGAACGTCTCGCCGGCCGGCTCGCCGTCGACGGCGAGCGTGGTGGTCCCGTAGTCGGGCGCTTCGGTCTGCACCGCCTGCAGCGCATAGGAACCGGCGGTCGGCACCGTGAACGACACGGTCACCCCATTGCCCGCTGCGGTCGGGGTGAACCACAGCTGCGCCGAGCCGGACCAGTGCACGCCGCAGCAGTCCGACTGCGCCACCACGCCGGCGGTACTGGACACCGGGGGCAGCAGCGACTCCGCCTCGACCACCAGCGTGTTGCTTGCGGTGCCGGCGATCTGGGCCGAGAACGCGCCGCGGTGCCCGGCGGCGTCGACCGCCCGGATCCGGTACCAGCGGTGCTCGCCGGGCCCGCGACCGGTGTCGGCGAACGCCGGCAGTTCGGTACTGCCGAGCAGGGTGGCCGGGCCAGGCGTGAACCCGTCGGTGTCGGAGCCGTAGACCTGGTACCGCGGCTGGTACACGTCGTCGGTGGTCGCCGGCCAGGCGAGCGACACCGCGCCGGAGGCCGGCGTGGTCTGCACCCCGCCGACCCGGCCGGGTGTGGTCCGGTCGGTGAACGGCGGCACGATCGACAGCGCATGGTACGCCGCGGCGGTCCAGGAAGGCGCGCCGTCGGCCGGCGTGAGCGTGACGGTCACCGTGCTGCGGCCGGCGGTGAGCGCCGCCGGCAGCACGTACTCGTCGTCGAGCAGCCGGTGGTCGGTGTTGGCGAGCGGTTGGGTCCAGGTGCCGGCGTCGGCGCCGTCCACCGCGACCTGTACCTGCTGGTAGGCGTGCTGCTGATCGCTGGTGCGCCGCAGCCGTACGCCGGTGTTGTCCGGATCGACGGCGAGCCGGAACGACACCGCCGTGGCGCTCGCCCGTACCGGGACGGTGAACGGGGTCGGCGTCCCGTCGTTCCCCTCGTACGTGCCGGTCAGCGGTTGCGGGCCGGCGGAATCACGGGCGTGGTAGCGGTGTGCCGCCTCGCTCGCGGCGTCGCCGACGGTGATCCGGTCGGTCCAGCGGGCGGTGCCGGTGGGCTGGCCGTACCAGAAGGCGGTGGAGCCGTAGGTGGCCGGATCGTGGTCGCCGGGGCCGTGCTCGATGCCGAACCGGATCGAGCTGCCGAACGCCGGCCCACCGCCGAGCAGCAGCCGGTAGGCGCTGGTGCAGTCGTACGCGCAGCCCGCGGTCTGCGTCTCGTGCCCGGTGTTGCCGTTGAGCGGATCGGTGTAGGTGCCGTGGTTGAAGTACCAGCCGCTCTGGTAGAAGTCCTCGGTTCCGGTGCCGTGCATGGCGGGGCTGGCGCTGCCGTCGACGTACAGCCGCTCGTCGCCTTCGAGGTAGTCGCGCAGGTTCCCGCTGGTGATCTTGCCGATCATGGTCTGGCTGACGCCGATCAGCCGGCCCCGGCCGCTGGTGTCGAGGAACGTGTGGTCGCGCCCGTCGACGGTGCCGGCGCGGTGCGCGGTGGCGCGGAAGTACCCGTCCGGTCCGCCCGGCGCGAGATCGCGCGCCCAGTGGTCGGCCGGCGCCGCGGTGACGGACACGTCGCCGCCGCGTATCGCGGTGTCCGAGGAGTTCACCAGCTGCACCGTCGCGCTCTGCCGGTACGGCATCAGCCACCAGCTGGTGAGCGTCCGCGCGTCCGGGTCGACCCCGAAGTACAACGAGCGCACCGGGTACAGCCCGAGGCCGGTGCCGAAGAACTCGCCGAGCGGGGCGTCGACCGTGCGCTCGCCGTCGAAGCTGATGCGCAGCCGGACGTGGGCGAGGATCCGGTCGGTGTGCGCGACCGCGTCCGGGTCGCCGCCGGGCGCGGTCAACTGCGGCAGGTGCAGTCGCAGCGCGGTCAGCGCGCCCGGGCCCTGCTCGGTGTCCAGGGTCGCGGTGTGGCCGGCGGCGACGTCCACGGTGTGCTGCGCCGTGCGGGCACCGGGCTGCGCCGGCTTGGGATCGGCGGTACCGGCGGCGGCCAGGGTGGTGAGGACGTCGCTCGCCCGGTCGCTCGGGTCGAACCGGGCGACATGCGCGCCGGCCGGGAACTGCCGGTAGGTCACGTGGTAGAAGAGCGGGTTCGCGTCGGTGGTCACCCGCATCGAGTGCGCGAACGGCATCGGCACGTCGATGTACACCCCGCCGGAGCTCTGGGACGCGTTGGCCACCAACGGATACACGAACGGCGCGCCGATCTTGCCGTCGACCACGTCCTGCAGTGGCGCGTGCAGCACGTCGGTACCGTCCAGCGTCACCGTGATGTTGCCGGTCCGGCTGACGTCACCGTTGTCCCGGGTGAACCAGATCGAGTCGATCTCGCCTGGTCCGGTGCGCTCGGCGATCACGCAACCGTCGCCCGTGGTGCGAAGGCACGAGTACGTGCCGTCGAAGCCGTCGCCGTTGCCGCCGGTGCGGTCGAAGCTGGAGAACTGCGCGGTGCGGCTGCCGGTCGGCAGCTCCGCCAGCCGCTCCGGATGGCGGTAGGTGTCCCAGCCGACCGGGCCGAGCTCCGCCGCGGCGTGCGGTGCGGGGTCGGCCGCGGCCGGTGCGGCGGTGGCGAGCACGGGTGCGCCGGCGCCGACGAGGACCAGCGCCGAGGCGATGGTCGCGAGGCGGCGCGACCACGGGGATGCGGACATCACGAAACCTCCGAGGGGCGAACCAAGGCATCGAGGGGGCGAGGCCGGAAAGGAGGTGAAATCGATTTCTCGGTAAACTAGCGTTACCGCCACAAACGTGTCAAGAGCCGATCACGGCGTGCAAATCCGGCGCGCGGTCCAGGCTTGCGGCACCGGCCGGGCACCACGCGGCGTCACCAGTGCCGGCGCGGTCACACCCGACGGGCCGGAGCCTGTCCCGGCTCCGGCCCGTCGGGCGCGCAGGGCGATGCGGCGGCAGTACGGCCGGCGCCGAAGACCGGGGCGATCAGCCGGTCCAGAGGAAGCTCACGTCCACGTAGCCGTTGTCGCTCAACCCCAGGTCGGCGAAGGTGCCGTCGGCGAGGTCGATGCCGGCCGGGTTCGCCACCGACCGGCCGAACTCGTCCTTGCCCCCGTTGTACCCGTCGTCGTACGCGGCCTGCGCCTCTGGCGTGCCCTGCGGCAGGTCCTGCCACCGTTCCCGGCTGGCCGGCGGTGACCAGTAGTCGTCGTGGGTGTTCCACGGTCCGACGTCCCACACCGGCTGGTCCAGGCAGGTGCCGGTGGCCGGGTTGCACACGTGCACCGAGTAGTCGTCGCTGCCCTTCGGCGACAGCCCGCGGCCGGACGGCAGCGCGACGAAATGGTCGTTCTTGGTGATGACGTGGCCGTTCGCGGTGGTGCCGCCGACCAGCCCCTCGCGGGTGGCGAAGACGTGCGCGGTGGCCGCCGCTCGCGGCGCCCGGGCGCTCTCGCCGGAGTTGCGTGCCTCGGCCCGGATCCGTTGTACCACCGGCGTTCTCGTGATCGTCGTGGTCAGCGTCACGCGGGCCTGCACCTGGCGTACCGCGGTGTCGAAGTGCGCGTCCGTGCCGGGCTGCCAGCCGGTCCACCGGCCATCCGACGACCGGCCCCGGACCTCGAGCGTCACCGTGGTGCCGTTCGGCGTGCGGGCGACCGCGGTGGCGTGCACCGTGTCGGCCGGTGCGCTCAGGGTGTGCGCCGGCAGAATCTCGCTCGCGTACCCGCCGCCGCCGGACGAGGCGGGATGCCAACCGGTGTGGTGGATCCGCAGCGCGCCGCCGGAGTACTCGGTGTTGACCTGCTGGCCGTCGGCGAGGTCGCTGGTCCACGACTGGACGGCGGTGGGCGGCGCGGCGAGCGCCGCGGCCGGTACCGCGGCGGCCAGCAGTGCCGCCGCTGCCGCCGCGGGCAGGCGGAGAGCCGGATGTCGCATGCAGCCTCCTGACACGTGTCGCTGTGACCGATAAGACGCTTTTATACGTTTCATCCGTATATATTGTAAGGAAGTGCCCACGGATCGTGCGGGGATTCCCGCGAACGTGGGCGTCGGCGGGCCTGCCGCCGAGACCTTCGGTGGCGACCGGAGTGTGGTGTCGCCGTTGGGCGGGAACGAGGGTGCGCAACCGTAGTGCCTCGTCGCTGCCCCGTCAACCGATTCGTGCTGGTTTCCGGGAGTTTTCGCGGCGCCTTGACACGACTTGCGTGCAACGCCTAGCTTCTCATCAGAAATCGATTTCCTCTGGCTGTGCTGTCTTCGGTCGGCCGCGCCGCCGACCGCGTGACCCGCCCCCTAGGAGGCGCGCCATGCCGCCGATCCCCGACGACGAGCCCCCCGCACTGTCGGTGCGGGGCATCGGTAAGAGCTTCCCCGGCGTCCGGGCGCTGCGCGGCGTCGACCTCGATGTGCACGCCGGTACCGTGCACGCGTTGCTGGGCGAGAACGGCGCCGGCAAGTCGACCCTGTGCAACATCCTGTCCGGGGCGCTGACCGACCACGAGGGCAGTATCGAACTGGCCGGCCGACCGGTCCGGCCGCACTCGCCGCGGGACGCGCACCGCCTCGGCATCGGCATGATCCACCAGGAGCTCACCCTGGTACCGGACCTGCCGGTCGCCGACAACATCCTGCTCGGTGCCGAACCCCGGACCCGGTTCGGCACCATCGACAAGCGCCGGATGCGCGCCCGCGCCGCCGAACTGCTCGCCGCGGTCGGTCTCGACCTCGACCCGCGCGCGCCGGTACGGCAGTGCCGGATCGCCGAGCAGCAGCTGATCGAGCTGGCCAAGGCGCTGTCGGTGGACGTGCGGGTACTGATCATGGACGAGCCGACCTCCGCGCTGGCCGACACCGAGGTACGCCGGCTGTTCGGGGTGATCAGAACGCTGACCGCGCGCGGCGTGGCGGTCATCTACATCTCGCACCGGTTGGAGGAGCTGGAGGAGATCGCCGACACCGTCACCGTGCTGCGTGACGGCGCCGGCGTCGGTACCCGGGCGATGGCCGACGCCAGCCGAGCCGAGCTGATCGGCATGATGGTCGGCCGCCCGCTCGGCGAGATGTACCCGGGCGAGGGTGCACCGGACGCCGTCGCCGGGACCAGGCTGCGGGTCGAGCGGCTCACCGTCACCGCCGATCCGGCCGCCGGCCGCGCCGGCCTGCACGACGTGGACCTGACCGTACGGGCCGGTGAGATCGTCGGGCTCGCCGGGCTGATGGGTGCCGGCCGTACCGAGGTCGTCGAGGCGCTGTACGGCGTGTACGGGGCGGTGCGCGGCAGCATCAGCCTGGACGACAGCCGGTACCGGCCGTCCTCGCCCCGGGCCGCGATCCGGCGCGGGCTGGCCTTGGTGGCCGAGGACCGCAAGACGCAGAGCCTGGTGCTCGACAACACCGTACGGTTCAACGCCAGCCTCGCGGCGCTGCGCCGGTTCCGGCGGTACGGGCGGGTGCACCGCCGCGCCGAACGCCGCGCGGTGGACGAACAGATCGCCGCCCTGCGGGTACGCACGCCGGGCGGTGAGGCGGTCGTCGGCACCCTGTCCGGCGGCAACCAGCAGAAGGTGGTACTGGCCAAGTGCCTGCTGACCCGCCCGTCGGTGCTGCTGCTGGACGAGCCGACCCGCGGCATCGACGTCGGCGCCAAGGCCGAGATCCACGGGATCTGCCGGCGGCTGGCCGCGCAGGGCACCGCGATCCTGCTCGTCTCCTCGGAAATGCCCGAGCTGTTGGCGTTGTGCGACCGGATCGTCGTGCTGTGCGAGGGGCGGGTCACCGCCGTGCTGGACTCCGACGAGGCCAGCCAGGAGGCAATCCTGACCGCCGCGATGGCCCGCAGAACCGTACTCGCCGGTGCCGCGTCCGGTGGTGCCCGCGCGGGGGAGGGGAGGTGACGTGACGGGTGAGGTGACCGGGGTTGCCGCGCCGGTACAGGTCGCCGGGTGGCGGCGCGCGGTGTCCATCCTGGGGTCGTTGCAGGGCTACGTCGGGCTGGTACTGGTGGTGGCGTTCGGGATCGTCACCCGCGGCGACACGTTCCTGAGCCAGGCCAACCTGACGAACGCGGTCGGTGCGTTCGCCTCGCGCGGTATCCTCGCGGTCGGCGAGACGCTGGTCATCCTGACCGCCGGGATCGATCTGTCGGTGGGCTCGATGCTCGGTCTGGCCTCGATGGTGTCGGCGATGCTGCTGGTGAACCAGGACCTGCCGCCGGTCGTGATCCTGCCGCTGTGCATGCTGTGCGGCGCCGCGATGGGGCTGGTCAACGGGATCGGCTCGACCTGGCTGCGGATCCAGCCGTTCGTGATGACGCTCGCCACCCTGTCGGTGTTTCGCGGCATCGACCGGCAGCTGTCCGACAACGTCAGCGTCGGCACCCAGGTCGCCGGCCCGAACGGCGCCCTGACCGGTCACTCGAACACGTTCCAGCTGTTCGGCACCCCGGGACACAACCTGTTCGCCGGCACCCTCGGCGCCGGCGTGTACTACCCGGTCCTTGCCTTCGTGCTGGTGTGCGTGCTGTGCCAACTCCTGCTGTCGCAGACCAGGTTCGGCCGGCACGTGTACGCGGTCGGCGGCAACGAGACCGCCGCCCGGCTCTCCGGCGTCAACACCGACCGGGTCAAGATCGCCGTGTTCGTCCTGTGTGGACTGCTGGCCGGCTTCGCCGGGCCGATCGACGCCGCCTACAGCGCTTCGGCGGACCCGCTCGCGGGCACCTCGTACGAGCTGGACGCCATCGCCGCGGCGGTGATCGGCGGTGCCAGCCTCGCCGGTGGCCGCGGTTCGGTGGTCGGCACATTCGTCGGCGCGCTCATCCTCACCCTGCTGGACAACGTCCTCGGGCTCAACGCCGTCTCGGACAACCTGCAACTGATCATCAAGGGCTGCATCGTGGTGGTGGCGGTCGTGCTGCAACGACCGGACCTGCTGCGCAGCCTGGCCCACTTCGTTCGACGGATCACTGCCAGAACCGGGAGGTCCTCGTGAGAACCCGTGCCATCGCCCGGCCGCGCGCTCTCGCGCTGGCCGTGGCGCTCGCCACGACCGGCACCGTACTGGCGGGGTGCGCGTCGACCGCGCAGACCCCTGCCAGCGCCGGCAAGTCCGGCCACTTCGTCGTCGCATACTCGCAGTCGAACAACGCCGAGCCCTACCGCGCCCAGCTCAACATCCAGTTGAAGTACTTCATGGAGAAGTACAAGGACGTCGAGCTGCTGCCGATCGCGGACGCCAAGCAGAGCTCGGCGACCCAGGTTTCCCAGGTGCAGCAGTTCATCCAGCGCAAGGTCGACGCGTTGATCGTGTCGCCGAACGAGCCGGCGCCGCTGACCTCGGCGGTCGCACAGGCGTGCAAGGCGAAGATTCCCGTGGTGATCCTGGACCGGTCGGTCAACACCGACTGCTACTCCGCCTTCATCGGCGGCGACAACTACGTCGCCGGCAAGAAGGCCGGCCAGCTCGCGGTCAGCCTGCTGCCGCACGGCGGTAACGTCGGCGAGCTGCAGGGCATCCTGTCCGATCAGCCGCAGATCGACCGGGACAAGGGGTTCCGGGACGCCATCAAGGCGAACCCGAAGATCCACCTGGTGGTGCACCGGGAAGCCAAGTGGCTCAAGGACGACGCGACCCGCATCACCGGGCAGTGGCTCGCCCAGGGCCAGAAGCTGGACCTGGTGTACGCGCAGAACGACCCGATGGCGCTCGGCGGCTACCTGGCGGCATCCTCGGCCGGCAAACAGAAGTCCATCAAGTTCATCGGTACCGACGGGCTGGCCATCCCGGACGGCGGCATCCGCGCCGTGCAGCAGGGCCAGCTTGCCGGTACGTTCATCTACCCGACCTGCGCGAAGGAGGCCGCGGCGACGGTCGAGAAGCTGCTGCACCACCAGAAGGTGGCGAAGAAGAGCACGCTGGACATCGTCGCGGTCACCCCGGCCAACGCCGCCGCGCTGTACAAGCAGAACGACTTCAGCCGCTACCGCTGAGCCGTCGCCGGTGGCCGGGTGCGACCCGGCCACCGCGGCGCTCCGGTACCCGTCAGCGTCGGGGCGCGGGCAGCAGGCGTTCGGTGAGGAAGGCGAGGATCTCGTTCCGGGCCTGGATCGTGGGGTGCCCGGCCTCGTCGACCAGGTGCGCGGTGACCACGCTGTGCGGCGTACCGACGACGTCGGCGAAGAACTCCGGCGGCGCCGGGTTCGCGCGGTCGCCGGGCAGCACCCGGCCGTCGAACGCGTCGCCGAGCAGCCTCCGGTACGCGGCGAACCGCTGGCCGGTGCACCACCTGTCGTTGTCGAACCGGTAGCTCAGCACCGTCAGTCCGTCCCGCTCGACCCGCTCCCGGACCGCCGCCGCATCCTCGGCGGACAGCTCGATGCCGGCCGGATCGTCGATCGGCAGCGACGGGTGGTTGACCACCGGCGCGATCACCGCCGGCTCCAGCGTCATGGTCAGCGCGAAGTTTCCGGTGAAGCAGAGCCCGATCGCGCCCACCCCCGGGCCGCCGCACTCCTCGTGTGCCTGCCGGGCGAGACCGCGCAGCCAGGAGGTGACCGGGCTGGTACCGCCGCCGGCGAAGGCGCGGAACTCGGCGCTGACGCAGGTGCGCCTGAACACCGCGGTGCCCTCCTCGGCGGTCGGGTAGGCGCCGTCGACCCCGAACAGCGACGGGACGAGAACGGTGCAGCCGGCGTCCCGGATCCAGCGCGCCAGTCGCAGCACGTCCGGGCTGATGCCGGGCATCTCCGGCAGCACCACGACGGCGGGACCGGTGCCCGCGACGTACACGGTCTTGACGGTGCCGGCCACGTCGACGCGGCGGCGGGTGAAGTCGGTGATCGGGTCGTCCGGAGGTCGTTGCGCGGTGGTCATGTCGACAGCGTGCCCGGCGACGCCGTACGCTGGGCAGTGGCGGGATCGCCAGGTCTGGCGGCGATCTCGCCACCTGCTCGGAGGGGGGCGGCGTGCGGGTCGGTGTCCTCGCGTACCCGGGCTGCTTCGCCTCGGAGGTCTTCGGGGTGCCCGACCTGCTGACGATGGCGTCCCGGGTGGCCGGCCCGGACCGGCCGGGGTTCGAGGTGTCGGTGGTCTCGCCCCGGCACCGGGTCGTCGCGGCGGGCGGCGTGCCGCTCGCGGTCGGCCCGCCGCGCGAGGCGGACGTGCTGGTGGTGCCCGGGTTCGAGCTCGGCCCGGACATCGACACCGCCGCCCGGCTCGCCGCCCTCGGCCCCGAGCTCGCGCTGATCCGCGACCGCGCCGCCACCGGTACCGCCGTCGTGTCGATCTGTGTCGGCGCGTTCCTACTGGCCGAGGCCGGTCTGCTGGACCGCCGGCGGGTCACCACCGCGTGGCTGTTCGCGGCCGAACTCGCCCGGCGGTACCCGGGCGTCGAGGTGCTGGCCGACCGGCTCGTCGTCACCGACGGCGGGGTGACCACCACCGCGGCGTTCAGCGCCATGTACGACTTCGCGCTCGCGCTGGTGCGCCGGCACAGCGGCGCCCGGGTGGCCCGCCGCACCGCCCGCGTCGCGCTGCTCGACGACGCCCGCTCCTCGCAGGCGCCGTACGTGGACGCCCGGCTGCTGCCCCGGCCGGGCACCGAGTTCTCGCACCGGGCGATGCGCTGGCTCGACCGGCACCTCGCCGACCGGTACGACCTGGGCCGGCTCGCCGCCGCCTGCCACACCAGCAGCCGCACGCTGCTGCGCCGGTTCGCCGCGGAGACCGGACAGACCCCGCTGCAGTACCTGCAGACGGCCCGGGTGCGGCGGGCCCGGCACCTGCTGGAGACCACCGACCGCACGGTGGCGAGCATCGCCGCGGCGGTCGGCTACCGGGACGCCGGGACGTTCGCCGCGCTGTTCGCCCGGCACACCGGCCGCCGCCCGAGCGCCCACCGCACCACCTTCCGCCGACCCTGACCCCGCCACCCCCGCCCGGCGACGGACACGGATCCGCCACCACCGGCTTGCGTGGACCATCCGGCCGGACCGCAGCGTGACGCGCGCCGTGACACCTGCCCCTCGGGCATGCCAGAATTCGGGGTCACGGCGGGTGATCGGGGCCCTGGCGGGCGACCGACACGACTGGCTCCCGCCGCGGCGGGGCGGAAGGAACACGGTGGCAGACCGCGGGGCGCCTGGTCGGGACGCGATCGACGGTGTGCTGGCCGGGCTGTACGGGGACCGCGAGCCACTGCGCGCCGGCGCGGCCGGCACCGCCGGGCCCACCGGTGCGGCGGCGCTGGAACAGATCAGCGCGTACCCGCGCATCGAGCCGGTACCGCACTGGCACCTGATCAGCTACGGGATGACCGAGCTGTACGAGAAGACGTCCGACAACCACCGGCATTCCGGGTGCGGCTTCGAGTTCACCTTCCGGGTGGCGCGTGCGCCGACCGAGACCGAGCCGCCGGCCTGGGCGCTGAACCTGCTCTGGTACCTGGCCGAACACCAGGCCGAGATCGACGCATGGTCGTCGAGCCAGCCCGTGAGGTTGAGCGGTCCGATCGCGCCCGACCTCGACACGCGGCTGCGTGCGGTCATGTTCGTCGATGACCCGGAGCTGCCCTGGATCGACACGCCGCACGGTGACGTGGGTTTCCTGCAAGTGGTCGGGCTGACCCTGGACGAGGTGCAGGCCGCCGAGCTGTGGCGGATGGATTCGTTCCAGGACCTGTTCGCGGCGAAGTTCTCGCTGTCCGTCACCGAGCCGGGCCGAGCCAGCGCGCTGACGGATCCGGAGTTCGCCGCCGCCGCAGCGGCCGGCAGCGCCGCGGACGGTTCGGACACCAACCGCCTCGTCATGGACGTTCGGTGGTCGGTGGTGGACGGAGCGGCGATCGTGACGGTGGGCGCGGCTGAGGTCGACTCGCTGCGCCGCATGATCCAGGCGAGGCTGCCACACGATCGGTCCCTGCTCGTGGCAGGGCCGACGCATCGCGTCCGGTTCGCTCCCGGCACGTCGTTCCGGCTTCGGGAGTATCCCCCGCGCCAGCCGGACAAGCCGTACCACCACCTGACGCTGCGGTTGCCGCAGGCCGCGGTCGCCGCGGTCGCCGACGCGCTGCGCCCGATTGCCGGCGACCACCCGGTGCCGGGACTGCCGCTGACCGTTCACGTCGAACGGTCCGAGCTCCGCGACAGCACCGGCGAGGTCGTCGACTGATCGCTGCCGGGTCAGCCGCCCTCCAGCTCCGCCTCGGTGAGACCGGTCGGGTCCAGTACCCGGTGCAGGAAGGCGCGGGTGCGCTCCTCGCGCGGCGCGACCAGAACCTCGTCCGGCGGGCCGGACTCGACGATGACCCCGCCGTCCATGAACACCACCCGGTCGGCGACCTGCCGGGCGAAGGCCATCTCGTGCGTGACGACGAGCATCGTCATGCCGCCCTCGGCCAGCTCGCGCATCACCGTGAGCACCTCGCCGACCAGTTCCGGATCCAGCGCGCTGGTCGGCTCGTCGAACAGCATCAGCTCCGGACCCATCGCGAGTGCCCGGGCGATCGCGACCCGCTGTTGCTGCCCGCCGGACAGGTGCGCCGGGTACGCGTCGACCTTGTCGGCCAGGCCGACCCGGGCCAGCGCGTCGGTTGCGACCCGGTCCGCCTCGGCCCGGCCGCGGTGCAGCACCCGACGCTGCGCGACGGTCAGGTTGCGCCGGACGGTCAGGTGTCCGAACAGGTTGAACTGCTGGAAGACCATGCCGATCCGGCGGCGCAGCGCGTCGAGCTCGCAGTCCGGATCGGTGATCTCGACACCGAGCGTGCAGATCCGGCCGGCGGACGGCGTCTCCAGCAGGTTGATGCAGCGCAGCAGCGTGGACTTGCCCGAGCCGGACGGCCCGATCACGCACACCACCTCGCCGGCAGCCACCGACAGGTCGATGCCACGCAGCACCTCGGTCGCACCGAACGACTTGACCAGCCCCTCGACCACCACCGCGTCGGTCATCGCGCCCTCGCCGCCCGCAGCTCCAGCCGCCGTACCAGCTGGGACAGCGGCAACGTGATCACCAGGTAGGCGAGCGCGGCGACCACCAGCGGGGTGGCGTTGACCCGGGTGTTGAGCACGTCGGAGGCGAACTTGGTGATCTCCACGTTGGTCGCCGTCACGCCCAGCACGTACGCCAGCGAGCTGTCCTTGGTGAGCAGGATGATCTCGTTGGTCAGCGGCGGGATGATGATCCGGAACGCCTGCGGGATCACGATCGACACCATCGCCCGGGTGTACGACATGCCCAGCGTGCGGGCCGCCTCCAGCTGGCCGCGCGGTACCGCCTGGATGCCGGCGCGGATCGTCTCCGCCATGTACGCGGCGGCGGTCAGACCCAGCCCCAGCGCCATCTTGCCGTACACGCCGCCGGGGATCGCGCGATCGGGGAACGCGATGGGGATCCCGTACCCGACGGCGAACAGCACCACGAGCACCGGCAGCCCGCGGAACAGTTCGACGTACCCGGTGGCCACCCAGCGGTACACCCGCACCGAGGACAGCCGCATCAACGCCAGCACGGTACCGACGATCAGGCCGAACACGAACGCGCCGAGGGTGAACAGCAGCGTGTTGACCAGCGCCGGGAAGATCACGCCGGGGAACATCGAGGCGGCCACGTCCGGCCGGAAGAACCCCTGCTGCAGGTCGCGCCAGTTCGCGGTGAACACGACCAGCAGCACCACCGCGGCGAACACGCCGTATTGCACGATCCGGGTGGTGCGCTGCCGTTGCCGGCGGGTGAGCCGGTGCGGCGGCCCGGGTGCGACGGTCACGACGCGCCGCCGGGCTTGCCGCCGATCCACCTGGCGTAGATCTTCTCGTAGCTGCCGTCCTTGTGCGCGGCGGCGAGCACCTGGTTGATGGTCGCGAGCAGCTTCGGGTTGCCGCCCTTCTTCACCGAGTAGCCGTACTGCTCACCGGTGGAGAACTGCGCGGAGACCGTGAATCCGGCCGGGTGGTGCTTGACGTAGGTGGTCATCACCGGCAGGTCGTCGATCGCGGCGTCGACCTGCTTGGTGGCCAGCGCCTGCTGCAGCGCGGCCAGATCCTTGTACGACACGGTGGTGTAGCCGGCCGCCTTGGCGTGCTGGTTCGCGTACTCCTCGCCGGTGGTGGCGGCCTGGGTGCCGAGTTTCTTGCCGCGCAACGAGTCCAGCGAGTCGTAGTGGCTGCCGGAGCGCACCAGCAGCGCCTGGTTGGCGTCGAAGTACGGGCTGGAGAAGTCCATCACCTTCTGCCGCTCCGGGTTGATGGTCATGCCGGCGGCGGCCACGTCGCACATCCCGGAGTTGAGGTCCTGCCCGGACTTGATGCCCTCGAACGGGGTGTCCACAATGGACTGTTTGACCTTGAGCTTCCTCGCCACCAGGTTCATCAGGTCGATGTCGAACCCGACGATCTTCCCGGCGTCGTTCTTGTACTGGAACGGTTCGTACGGCAGGTGGGTGCACACCGTGAGGGTGCCGGCCTTGACCAGATGGACACCGTCCGCGCCGGTGCCACCCTTCGACGTCGCGCAGCCGGTGCCGGCCAGCACCAGCGCCACGGCGATCAGTACCACGAGCGCTGGACGTCGCATGGTTTCTCCGTCCGTCGGCGGCAGGTGCAGTGATCATGCCGACAGGACGGAGAAAAACGCAATATCAGGAAACGATGGATGTATTGCGTCGACGGCTACCGTGCGACGTCCTGCTGGGCCTGCGGGTCGGCGATCCGGCCGGCGAGCCGCTCGTACCGCTGGCGGGCGGCCTGCGGGGTGCCGAGGCCGAGCCCGAACGCGATCTGCGCCCAGGTGAGGCCGTGGCCGCGGGCCATCGCGAGCAGCCCGCCCTCCAGCTCGTCGAGCTCGGAGCGGACCAGCGGGAGCAGGCTCAGCGCCGCGGTGATGTCGGCCCGGTCCACCTCCGGCTCCGCCGCGTCCGCCTGCGCGGCGCCGCTGAGCAGGAACGACACCAGCCGCACCGCCTCGTGCGGGGCGAGCATCGACGGGTGCACCTGCCGGGCCCGTTGGGCGTCGGTCGCCGCGTGCCGCTCGCCGATGCGCAGCAGCGCGGAGTACACCCGCTCGGCGCGGGCGCGGCTGGGTTCGGGGGCGACGAAGGGATCCTCGGTACTGGACATGCCACCAGCGTGCCTGCGACAACGGGGTGTTGTCAACCGTTCGTTTTCAACGGAGTGTTCAAACCAAACCACGATGGTCACGCGCGCAGCGGCGGGCCGAAGCGCACCGAGACACCGCGCGAGAACAGCACGCTGACCGGTTCGGCCCCGGCCTCGGCCAGGCCACCGGCGGCGACCAGCCCGCTGTCGTGGTCCAGCAGCTCCGCGCGGCGCAGCGGCCAGCTCTCGTGCACGTTCGGCAGGTACCGGGTGCGGCCGGCGATCCGGGTGTGCAGCCCCCACCGCGCGGTCAGGAACGCCTCCGTCGCCGTCGGCGTCCCGATCGGCTCGCCCGGTCGGACCGCCAGCCGGTCGACGGTGCCGCGCCCCGGCCACCGGGTACGGGACAGGTACCGCACCGTGCCGTCCGGCTCCCGGCGCAGCCGCATCGCGGCCCACCGGTACGGCAGCCGGGTCACGTACCGGCCGACCAGAGCCGGCAGCAGCCGACCCGCGTCCAGGGACAGGAACACCACGCCGCGCCGGCCGTGCCGGTCCACCGAGTACACCCGGATGTTGGTCTCGGCGAACGTGCCGAGGTAGGGCACCGGCAGCCGCGGCGGTCCCACCCGCACCATCCGGAACGCCACCAGCCCCACGTACGTGCGTCCCTCGTGCTGGTCCGGCCGCAGTCCCGGCGGCAGCAGCGGCGCGACCGCGTCCGGTGCCACCGCCCAGTGCAGGAACGTCACGTCCCGCCACTCCTGCGCCAGCAGCGCGAACGGCACCGGCCGGGCAGCGGTGGCGGTGACCGGCTCGAAGTCCATACCGACGATCCTGGCACCACGCCCGGGGTCGGACCCTGCCGCCCGTACGCTCCGGCCGGCGGCAGGGCGTACCGATGCGGTGGTGCGCCGAAGGGCCAGCGCGCGAGGTGCCGCTGCCGGCGGCAGCCCCGGTCGCCGCATCCCGGGCCGGCGGCCCCGATCGGGCGGTCAGACCCGGACGGGTCGCGACGGCACCGCGGGACGCCGGCGGGCCAGCGGGGCCAGCAGGGCCACGCTGAGGGCCGCGAGCACGAGCAGCCCGACGCGGTCGACCGGTTGGTGCACCATGCCGACGGCGCCGAGCACGGAGTGTGCGACCAGCGCGCCGCCGAGCAACCAGATCCGGTGTCGGTCGTGCCACGAGGCGCTGCGCGACCAGCGGGCGAGCAGCCAGCAGGCGGCGACGGCGAGCACCGCGACGGCCGCCATCGGCACCAGCGCCCACGTCCCGTGCGGGGACGCCGGCCGTGCCCCGTGGTTCAGGACGAAGAACAGCCCCAGGTACAGGGCGGTACCGACGGCGCCGGCCACGCCGGTGAGCCACGGCCGGGGCACGCCGGTGGCCCCCGGCACGCGGGCCCGGGCCCGGTCCGTGCCGGCACCGGGGGGACCGGCCGGGGCGCGCCGGGGCAGTACCGCGAGCGCCAGGACGGCCAGCACCGCGACGACGGTCCCGCAGCCGACCAGTACCCACAGCGGCGCGGTGTAGCCGGGGTCCTGGCTGGGCGGCACGGCCGCGCGCAACAGCCCGACGCCGAGGACGGCGCCGATGCCGACGCCGGCCAGTCCACCGCGCCGCAGGTACGGGCGGTCCTTCAGGGCAGGGAACAGCAGGTCGGTCAGCGCGATCGGGATCAGCACGCTGAACACCACGTGGTAGACGAGGTTCAGCTCCCAGTAGGCGGTGTTGAGGCCGAACAGTCGCGGCGCCATGCCGGCCGCGCCGTACAGGTGCGGGCTGGACAGCGCCTGCAGTCCGATGCCGTCCTCGACCACCTCGTACGCCACGCCCAGCAGCACCAGGCTGGGCCAGCCGCCACCGAACCGGCGTACCGACTCGCGGATCAGCAGCACGCCGAACCCGTAGATCGGCAGCCACAGCAGCAGCAGGTACGCGAAGTGCATCGGCGTGCTGCCCAGCCCGAGCTCGGCGATCACCGGCGTCAGGACGACCAGCGTCAGCGCGGCGCGTTTGCGGCCCGGTGGGTGGGATGTCATGGCTGCCCCCTTCGGCGTTCGACCGGCTGCCACCGATCCCAGCAGCCGCACCGTGCCGCGCACCACCGGAGATGGTCGCGGCCGGTACCACCGAAGGTCGTGCCGCTCGGGTCCCACCCCGCGACTTTCGTCGGTTTCCGGCCGCTCGGCCCGGGCGTCGCCCGGCGACCTGACCGCCACCGAACCCCGGACGTGGTACCGGTGTTCGGACGCGGGCGGTCGGTGGCTGGCTACGATCGGGCCATGCGCACGCCACCGGTGGCAGACGCCGCGCTGCTGCCCGCGCGACCGCTAACGGCTCAGCAGGTCGCGGAGCGCGGCGGCGATCTCGGCGGGGGCCTGCTCGGCCATGAAGTGGCCGGCGTTGGTGGTCAGGTGGTGCAGGTCGGGCGCCCAGGCGCGCCAGACCGCCGCCGCGTCGTAGCCGAGGGCGGCACCCCAGTCCTGCTGGATCACGGTGACCGGCATCCGCAGCTGCCGGCCCAGGTCGGCGTCGGCCTGGTCGTGCCGGACGTCGATGCCCGCGGAGGCGCGGTAGTCGGCCACGATCGACGGCACCGCCCGCGCGCTTGCCGCGAGGTACGCGGCCCGGTACTCGGGCTCGATCGTGCCCGGTTCGCTCGACCAGGCGTCGAGGAAGTGGCCGAAGAACTCGTCCGCGCTGCGCTGGATCATCAGCTCGGGCAGGCCGGGCGGCTGCGCCATCAGGTACAGGTGGAAGGCGACGGCGGCGGACACCCCGTGCAGCACGTTCCAGGTGTCCAGGGTCGGTACCACGTCGAGGCTGGCGAAGTGGGTGACCCGGTCCGGATGGTCCAGCGCGGTACGGAAACCGACCAGCGCGCCGCGGTCGTGCCCGGCCAGGGCGAACCGCTCGTGTCCCAGCGCGGCGGCCAGCGCGACCACGTCGTTGCCCATGGTGCGCTTGGCGTACACCGTCTCGTCGGTGCCGGCCGGCTTGTCGCTGGCGCCGTACCCGCGCAGGTCCGGGCAGATGACGGTGTGCTCGCCGGCCAGCTCCCGGGCCACGTGCCGCCACATCAGGTGCGTCTGCGGGAACCCGTGCAGCAGGACCAGCGGGCTGCCGGTGCCGCCGATCGCCACGTGGAGCGCGACGCCGTCGGCGACCGGTACCCGGCGGTACTCGAAGTCGGTGATCGTGGGTGCCATCCTGGCCGTCCTTTCCGTGGTGCTGGTGTCGGCACCCACCGTGCCGCGGCCCGATCAGTATCCGATCAGCGCCGCGAGTACCGCCTTGCGGCGGAGGGGGACGGCCGGTGAGCGGTCCGGTCACCGTGGGGGTGCTCGGCGAGGTCACCGGCTGGGACGCGGCGGGCGCCGAGATCGCGTTGAAGGGGCCGCGGCACCGGGCGGTACTGGCTCGGCTGGTCGCCGCCCGCGGCCGGTCGGTGCCGCTGTCGGTGCTGGTCGACGACCTGTGGCCGGTGCCGCCGGCGAACCCGGCGGGAGCCCTCCGTACCTTCGTCGGCGACCTGCGCCGGGCGCTGGAACCCGACCGGCCGCCGCGGGCCGCACCGCGGGTGCTCGTCACCGCCGGCGCCGGGTACGCGCTGCGGCTGCCCACCGAGCGACTGGACGCCAGCCGGTTCGAGGCTGCCGTGCGCGACGCCCGTACCGCGGCGCCGGCCGAGGCCGCGGCGGGGCTCGCGGCGGCGCTGTCCTGGTGGCGCGGCCCGGCGTACGGGCAGTTCGCCGACGAGCCGTGGGCCCGTGCCGACCGGATCCGGCTGACCGAGCTGCGCCTGCAGGCGGTCGAGCTGTCCGCGAGCGCGAGGCTGGCCCTGGGCCGCGCCGCCGAGGTGGTACCCGACCTCGACGCGCACCTGGCCGACCATCCGTGGCGCGAGCGGGCGTGGGCGCTGCTCGCCACGGCGCTGCGCGACACCGACCGGCAGGCCGAGGCGCTGGCGGTACTGCGCCGGGCCCGGTCGATGCTGGTCGACCGGCTCGGGCTGGACCCGGGTCCCGCCCTGCGACGGCTGGAGACCGACATCCTGCGCCAGTCGGAATCCGCTGGTACGCAAGGGGAACGCGCCGAGCGGGTCTGGCTGCGGGCAGCGGAGAGCTACCGCTCGGTTCCCGGGGTGCGCACCCGGCTGCGGTCCACTGTGGACCTGTTGCGCACGCTCGCGGTGACCGGCGGGCCGGGGCTGGTCGAGGCGCGGGCCCAGCGGCTGGATACCATCCACGCCGCGGAGGCGCTGGGCGACGTCGAGCTGACCGCGCGGGTGATCGGCGGCTACGACGTGCCGGCGATCTGGTCCCGGGTCGACGACGAGGCGCAGGCGGCCGAGGTGGTCGCGGCGGCGCGGCGCACCCTGGCCCGGTTGCCGGCCGCGGGCCCGGCCGCGATCCGGGCCCGGCTGCTCGCCACGATCGCGGTCGAGTCCCGCGGGGGCGGCGAACCCGAGGTACGTGCCGCGGCGGAGGAGTCGGTGGCGCTCGCCCGCCGGTCCGGCGATCCGGCGCTGCTCGCGTTCGCGCTCAACGGACTGTTCCTGCAGTCGTTCGGCCGGACCGGACTGGCCGCGGCGCGCGCCACGATCGGCGCCGAGCTGGTCGAGCTGTCCGCCGGTCGCGGCCTGACCACCTACGAACTGCTCGGCCACCTGATCGGCATGCAGGCGGCCGCCGGGCTGGGCGACCTGGCCGCGGCGGACGGGCACGCCGAGGCCGCCGACACGATCGCCCGGCAGTACGAGTCGCCGCTGGTCGCGGTGTTCACCACCTGGTACCGGGCGCTGCGCTCGGCGATCGCCGGGGCGCCGCCGGAGGACACGGTCACCGCGTACCGGCGGGCGGCGGAGCTGCTCGACGGCGCCGGGATGCCGGGCCTGCAGCGAGGGTTGCTGCCGCTGGCGCTGCTGAGCGTGCGGCGTGGCAACGCGATCCCGGCGCCGACCGGGGAGCTGGACTGGGGCCCGTACCTGCCGTGGGTGCGGCCGCTGGTGCTGCTCGCGGCGGGCCGCACCGCGGCGGCGGGCGACGCGCTGCGATCGGTACCGGAGCCGCGGCACAACCACCTGACCGAGGCGCTGTGGTGCCTGGTCGGTGATGCCGCGGTGCAGCTGGGCGACCGTACCGCGATCGCCCGGGCGCGCGACGCGTTGCGACCGGCGGCGGGGGAGCTCGCCGGCGCGGGCAGCGGCGTACTCACCCTCGGCCCGGTGACCGACCACCTGTCCCGGCTCTCCGCGGCCCTGCGCGGTTAGCTGCGCCCGTCCGACGGCTCGTCCGGACCGGAGCGGCATCGCCGCTCTCGAACGCCGGCGGTCGCCACCCGCCCGGCTCCCTCCCTCCCTCCCTCCCTCCCTCGATCGAGCGGTACACTCTGCCCTCCATGAGGACGACATGTATTTGACAGAGACAGACTGTCTCGTAAAATCGTTTCCATCGAACCGGCTCCGACGACGAGGAGAGGGCGCAGTGAACGGACACGGCATCGTGGCGGTCGAGGAGGCCGGCCGGTGAAGGGGTTTCACGGCATCGGCCGGCCACGCCCGCGCTGGATGGCGGTGGCCCTGGCCGTAAAGGTCCTGATCATCGTGGCTTTCGTGGTGCTGCCTACCGAGGTCGCGATCTCGCTGGGTGCCGTGCACGGCGTGGCCCTGGCCGTCGCGGCGGGCGGAGTCGCGGCGGCGCTGCTGATCAGGCGCCGCCGGCGCGCCGACCCGCAGCACGGGCACGACCATCAGCACGACGCCCATGGCGCCACCCACCGGTCGCGGCACGGCTCGACCACCACTCAGGCGGTCCAGGAGGGGGAGAACTGATGGGGTACCTCGACGTACCCGGTGCCCGGCTCCACTTCCAGGCGGAAGGCAGCGGCCCGACGTTGCTCCTGATCGCCGGCGCCGGGGGCGACGGCGACGTCTTCCGGATGGTGTCCCGGCACCTCGCGGAGCGGTACACGGTCGTCCGGTACGACCGGCGCGGCTTCTCCCGCAGCGATCTCGACGGTCCGCCGGAGAACCGTGATCGGCTCGCCGCCGACGCCGACGACGCGCGCCGACTGATCGAGCACCTCGGGAACGGCCCGGCCACCCTCTTCGGTTCGAGTTCGGGCGCGATCGTCGCGCTCACGGTGCTGGCCGGGCACCTGGAGGTGGCGGCCGCCGTCGTGGCGCACGAGCCGCCGCTGATGCGCCAGCTGACCGGCGGCGAACAGTGGCTGGAGTTCTTCGCCAGCGTGTACGACCGGTACCGCGAGGACGGGCCCGACGTGGCGATGGCCCGCTTCCGGTCCCGCACGTTCCCCGGCTCGGACGCCACGTTCATGGCGCACGCGCCGAAGAACCCGAAGAACGTCGCGTACTGGTTCGAGCACGAGCTGCGCCAGTACCCGGCCGCCGACCTCGACCTCGCCGCCCTCGGCGCGCACGCCGACCGGATCGTGCCGGCCGCCGGTCGAGACAGCGGCGACCACCCGTGCCGGGCGGCGACGGCCAGCCTGGCCGCCAGGTTGGGCCGGCCGATGATCGACCTTCCCGGCGGCCACATCGGCTTCGTGTCCGCACCGGACGCCTTCGCCGGTGAGCTGACCGCTGCACTCGACCGATCCGGTGCCGGACCGGCCCACCCCGGCGGCGACGCCCGGCCGGGCGGGTCGCCGGGGTCGATGCACGCGGGCGACTGGAACGACTCGTACGCGGGCACCCCGCACTGGGATCTCGGCCGGCCACAGCCGGCGATGCAGGAGCTCGCGGACCGCGGCGAAATCCGTGGCCGGGTACTCGACGTCGGCTGCGGTACCGGCGAGCACGTGCTGATGTGCGCCGCGCTCGGTCTGGACAGTACCGGCGTCGACATCGCGCCCGCGGCCCTGCACGCGGCGAGGCAGAGGGCCGAGCACCGGGGCCTGTCGGCGCGGTTCCTGCTCGGCGACGCCCATCACCTGGCCGAACTGGGGGACACCTACGACACCGTGCTCGACGTTGGTCTGTTCCACATCTTCGGCGACGAGGATCGAGCCAGCTACGTCCGAAGCCTGCGCGACGTCGTCGCGCCCGGTGGCCGGTACCTGATGCTGTGTTTCAGCGATCGGGAACCGGGAAGCGGCGGGCCACGCCGAGTCGGCGCGGACGAGATCGCGACCACGTTCGCCGACGGCTGGCGGATCGAGGCGCTCGCGCCCACCGTCCTGACGAACCCGGCCGGACCCGCCGGCATCCACGGCTGGCGGCTGATCGCCGTCCGGTCCTGACCCGACCCCTCCGAGAAGGCGGACACCATGCCCATCTCCGAAGCACGGGTACCAACGCGCAGACCCGGCCGCTACCTGACCCAGCTGGGCCGGCATGCCCAGGCGATCGGCCATCGGCCCGGTCACGGCGGGCACGACGCCGGCGGTGCGAGCCAACCGCATCCCCGAATGCTGCGGGTCGAACAGTCCGATACCACCGCCACCCTGGAGTTCGATCGGGGCCGCTGCACGCTCGACGCCGAGCCGGATGCCCTCGTGCTGCGCATCGAGGCCCCCGACGCGACCAGCCTGGCGCAGCTCGAACGGCTGATCGGGTCCGACCTCGAGCGGTTCGGCAACCGGGACCAGCTGACCGTCACCTGGCACCGCTCCGACGACCATCGCGACGGCGAGCACGACCACCACGGTGGCGAGCACGACCGGCACGGTGGCGATCACGACCACCACGGCGGCGAGCACGACCACCACGGTGGTGACCGCGACCAGCACGGTGGTGATCACCCGCACGGTCCGGGGGACGCTCACGCCCAGGGCGGTGACCACGGCCACGCGCACCGGCACGGTGGCGTCTGGGGCAGGGTCCGGCACGCGCTGGTGCCGCACAGCCACGACAGTGCCGACCGCGTCGACACCGCACTCGAGAACAGCCGGCGTGGCGTCCGTACCCTCGTCTTCTCGTTCCTTGCCCTGTCGGTGACCGCGGTGGTGCAGCTGGTGGTCGTGCTGTTCAGCGGATCGGTGGCGTTGCTCGGCGACACGGTCCACAACGCCGCCGACAGCCTGACCGCGCTGCCGGTCGGGGTCGCGTTCGTCCTCGGCCGGCGAGCCGCCACCCGCCGCCACACCTACGGTCTGGGACGGGCGGAGGACCTCGCCGGTGTCGTCGTGGTACTGGTCATCGCCGCCTCGGCGGTGCTGGCCGGCTACGCGGCGGTACGGCGGCTGCTCGACCCGCAGCCGGTCCACCAGCTGTGGGTCGTGGCCGCCGCCGGTGTGATCGGCTTCGCCGGCAACGAACTGGTCGCGCGCTGGCGCGTCACCGTCGGCCGCCGGATCGGTTCGGCCGCCCTGGTAGCCGACGGGTTGCACGCCCGCGCCGACGGTTTCGCCTCCCTCGCGGTGGTCCTCGGCGCCGCCGGCGTGGCGGTCGGGATCCCGCTGGCGGATCCGGTGATCGGGCTGGCCATCACCGTCGGGATCGCCTTCGTCGCGGTCGATGCGGCCAGGCAGGTGTTCGGTCGCCTGATGGACGCGGTCGATCCCGGTACCGTCGCGGCGATCGAGCGCGCCGCCGCGGGCACCGATCGCGTCGACCGTGCCTACGACGTCCGGGTCCGGTGGGTCGGGCACAGCCTGCGGGCCGAGCTCGCCGTCGCCGTGGATGCCACGCTGCCCGTCGGCGCCGCGCACCGGATCGCGCACGAGGTGGAGCACCGGCTGATCCACGCGATACCTCGGCTGGCCGCCGCGATCGTGCACACCGAACCGGCCGACGCCGGCCCGGCCCATGGCGCCCTCGCCCACCACCGCACCGCCGCCGCGCCGGCGTGACGCGCACGATCCGGTCGGTGCGGGCCGGGCCACCTCGACCGGGCCCGGCCGCGGGTCGCCGGAGCGGCGGACGCCCGCCGTCGGCTACCGCGGCGGGGCTCATCCCGGTGTCGCCGGCACCGGATCGCGGTGCTCCCGGCGTAGCAGTACCAACCCCGCGGCGGCGAGCAGCAGGCACAGCGGCGTGTAGACGGCCAGGTTGAGGCGGAAGAACGTGCTCGCCGGATCCGCCGTCACCAGCCAACCGAACCCGGCGACCGCGCGTACCGCGGTGCCGCCGGTCACCGCGAGCGTCGCCAGGTACGGCAGCCAGCGCGGCACCCGCCGACCTGCCGCGCCGAGCAGCCCGGCGCGCGCCGCGACCAGCACCGCGCCGCCGAACAGCGTCACCGCGAGCGGCACCAGTACCGGCGGCGTGAACGGCACCTGCGTGCCGAGCAGCCCGGCGGACAGCGCATGGTGGTCGTGCGCCGGCCACGGGCTGCCGGACACCGCCCAGAACGTGTGCAGACCGCCGTCGAGCATCAGTACCGACGCCACCACGGCGCCGGCGATCGAACGAACCCTCACCGCTACCTCCTCGCGACCGGCGCGCGGTCGCGGTTCGACCGGCCCGATCTCGTCCGGACAGAGCGCCCGGACGGCCGCCGCGATCCGTTCGGTGAACCACGTCACAGGGGGGAGCGTTCCGCCGTCCGGCAGTCTCCTTCCCGGTACACCGACGAGACGGAGGGTGCCGGTGCGAACCAGGGATCGTTGCCCCGCGGGCGGCCGGCGGCGACGCCGGTGACCGCCGCCGACGGCCGGGACGCGCGGCCGGGACCGGAGCGGATCGCGACGGTGGTCCGCGGCGCGCAGCGCGGTGATCTGCTGGCGCTGCACGACCTGCTCGACCTGATCACCCCGTACGTGCGGCGGCTGTGCGGCCCGATCGCGCTCGCGGACGGGCCGGACGCCGCGCAGGAGGCGCTGATCGTGGTCCTGCGCAACCTGCGCTCGCTGCGCACCCCGGAGGCGCTGTTCGGCTGGGTACGGGTGATCGCGGTGCGGGAGGCGGTCCGGGTGGCGCGTCGCTCGGCCCGGACGGTGCCGGCCGAGCTCGGCGAGATCCCGGCGCCGGGCGATCCGGCGCTCGCCGTCGACGTCGCGGACGTGCTGCGCCGCCTCGCCCCCGAACACCGGGCGGTGCTGATGCTGCGCGACCTGGAGGGCCTGGACGAGGCACGGGCCGCGGAGCTGCTCGGCGTACCGACCGGCACCGTACGGTCCCGGCTGTTCCGGGCCCGCCGGATGTTCCGCCGCGCCTGGCTCGCCGACGCCCCTCCCGACCCGCCGGCCCCGGCACCGGCCGGCGGCGTCGAACTGCCCGCCGGCCGCGCCGACGCCCGCCCGACCGAGAGGAGGCCGCGGTGAACCGGCCCCACCCCGCCTGGCCCGTCGCCGAACTCGACGACCTGCGGCGGCTGCGCGCCGTGCACGCCGCGTACCCCGGCTCGCGGCTCACCGAGACGAGCC
>NZ_BOPO01000134.1 GCF_017312725.1 Actinocatenispora comari
GCCCGCGTCGCCGGGGCGCGCCGCCCGCCGGCCCGGGAACGCGCCGGTGGCGCCTTCGGTGCCGCGGAACTGTGGCTGCGGTCGCACCCGGGTGTGGCGGACGCACGCGCTGGGCGGCGCGGCGGCGATGATCGACCGGTACCCCGCGCGGTGACGCCGTGCGGTTCGACGGCGGGACGGGATGTGGGGGGCATGCGGCGCGATCGGCTCGGCGCGTCCGGCGTGTTCGCCGTGCACGGCGCGGTCACCGGGACGTTCGCCACCCGGGTGCCGTGGCTCGCCGACCACGTCGGGGTCGGTACCGGTCAGCTCGGCCTGGCGTTGCTGTTCCCGGCGATCGGCGCGATCGCGGCGATGTCGTTCACCGGGCGGTTGCTGCACCGCTACGACGGCCGGCAGGTCACCCGGATCCTGCTCGGCTGCTGGTGCGCGGCGCTGGTCCTGCCCGCGCTCGCCCCCAACCTGCCGCCGCTGTGCGCGGCGCTGCTGGTGTACGGCGCGGCGTCCGGGATGGCGGACGTGGCGATGAACGCCGAGGCGGTCGCGGTCGAGCAGGCGGCCGGCCGGTCGATCATGTCCGGGCTGCACGGGCTGTGGAGCGTCGGCGGGCTGGCCGCCTCCGGCGTCGGGGTGCTCGCCGCGGCGCTGAACGTCGACGGCCGACTGCACTTCGCGGTGATGGCGGCGATCCTGCTGGTCCTGGGGCAGTTCGCGGCCCGGCTGCTGCCGCCGGTCCGGCCCCGGCCGGACGCGGTGGAGCCACCCGCGTTCGCGCTGCCGCCGCGGCCGGTGCTGCTGATCGGGCTGCTCGGGTTCTGCGCGGTGTTCGGCGAGGGCGCCGGCTCGGACTGGGCCGCGAAGTACCTCACCGACATCGCCCACGCGCCGCAGGGCATCGCGGCCGGCGCGTACACCGGGTTCGCGATGGCGATGGCCGCCGGCCGGCTCGTCGGCGACGGCGTGGTCAACCGACTCGGCGTGGTCGGCACGGTACGGCTGGGCGGCATCCTCGCCGCGGCCGGCGCGGTGCTCGTCGCGCTCTCCCGCCAGGCGGTACCGGGGATCCTCGGCTTCGCGCTGCTCGGCGTCGGCGTGTCGGTGGTGGTACCGCTGACGTTCACCGCCGCCGGTTCGGCCACCAGCCACCCCGGCCACGCGATCGCCGGGGTCGCGACCATCTCGTACGGGGCCGGCTTCGCCGCGCCGGCGGTGATCGGCGGCATCGCCGGCGCCACTTCGCTGTCGGTCTCGTTCGTGGTGGTGGCGGTGCTGACCGGGCTGATCGCGGTCGGCGCCGGCCGCTTCGCACCCCGCCGGCACTGACCCCGCCGGCACCGACCCCGCCGGCACTGGCCCGCCAGCACCGACCCCGCCGGCGCTGACCCGCCGGCACCGACCCCGGCGGGCCGCGACGCCGGCATGCCGGGCCCGGCCGGCAGGCGATCCGCCGGTGTCGGGGCGGCGGGTTCCCCGGGTGTCGGCCGTCCGAGGCGGCGGCGCACGTAGGCTCGCGGCATGCAGAGTGTCGACGACTGGCTCGCTGAACTGGGGTCCTCGGCGCCGGCGCCCGGCGGTGGCGCGGCCGCGGCGATGACCGCGGCGATCGCCGCCGGCCTGGTCGAGATGGTGGCCAACCTGACCACGGGCCGAGCCAAGTACGCGCAGTACGAGCCGGACACCGCCCGGATCCTGGCCCGCGCGGCGCAGCTGCGCGCCGACGCGGTCGCGCTGATCGACCGGGATGCGACCGCGTTTCGCGAGCTGATGGCCACCTACCGGATCGACCGGGCCGATCCCGGCCGGGCCGACGCGATCCGTGCGGCGACGGTGGCCGCCGCCGAGCCGCCGCTGGCGATCGCGGCCCTGGCCGCCGAGGTCGCCGGGCTCGCCGCCGAACTGCCCGGCCGGTCCAACCGGACGGTGCTGTCCGATGTCGCGGTCGCCGCGAGCACCGCCGCCGCGGCGATCGAGTCCGCCGCGATCAACGTCGAGATCAACCTGTCCGGGCTGCCCGAGCCGGACCGGGCAGCGCTCGCCGGCCGGCTCGCCGCGGCGACCGACCAGCTCGGGCCGGCCCGTGCACTCGCCGCCCGGCTGCGCGCGGAGCTGTCGTCATGACCGCGCGGCACCGGGAACACCGCCGACCCCAACCGAACGAGGCAGCCTGCTGGGCGGTTGCCGAGCAGCGCGAACACCCGGAAGGCACGGAGGCGACGTCGTGACCGCGCGGATGATCGACGGGCGGGCGATCGCCGCCACGCTGCGCGCCGAGCTGACCGACCGGGTCGCCGCCGCGCCGGTACGACCGTGCCTCGCCATCGTGGTGCCGACGCCGGACGAGGGCGCCGCATGGTACGTGCGGCAGCTGTCCCGCACCGCCGAGAAGCTCGGCATCGAGTGCCGGGTGGTCGGGCCGCCGGTCGGCGCCGACGAGCTCGTCGCCCGGCTGGCCGAGCTGTCCGCGGACGACACGGTGCACGGGGTGCTGTGCCAGACGCCGCTGCCGGCCGGGATCACCCCGGTACAGGCCGGCGGCGCGATCGACGTGGCGAAGGACGTCGACGGCGCGAACCCGCGCTCGGCCGGTCTGCTCGCCGCCGGCGCCGTCGCCTACCCGCCGGCGACCGCCGCCGCGGTGCTGCACCTGCTGCGCGCCGAGGGCGTCGAGCTGGCCGGCCGCGACGCGGTCGTGGTCGGCCGCTCCACCGTGGTCGGCAAGCCGGCCGCCACCCTGCTGCTCGCCGAGCAGGCCACCGTGACGGTCTGCCACTCCCGTACCCGGGAGCTCGCCGAGCACACCCGGCGGGCCGACGTGCTGGTCGCCGCGGTCGGCCGGGCCGGGCTGCTCGGCGCCGAACATGTCGCGCCCGGCGCCGTGGTGATCGACGTGGGTACCAACCCGACCGCGGACGGCGGCCTGGTCGGCGACGTGCGTACCGGCGAGGTCGCCGAGGTGGCCGCCGCGATCACCCCGGTCCCCGGCGGCGTCGGCCCGGTCACCACCGCCATCCTGCTGTCCCACGTGGTCCACGCCGCCGGCGCCTGACCCGCGTCGTACGCCGGCCTCGCGCGGACCGCGGCCAACGCCGGCCTCGCGCGGACCGCGGCCCGACGCGGACCGCGGCCCGACGCGAACCGCGGCCCGACGCGAACCGCCGGCGCGGGCGGCGAGACCGCCGGACCGTCAGCGGGCCACCCGTTCGGTGGACGGTTAGCCGGCCACCGGTTCGGCCGGGGCGGTACGGCGGCGGGGCAGCCGCAGGATGCGTTCGGAGTGCTGGTCCTCCCGGACGTCGACCAGCCGGGCGCGCAGCAGCTGACCGACCGACACGACGCCGAGCAGCCGGCTCGCGTCGGTGCGGTCGACGACCGGGATGCGGGTCACGCCGGAGGTGGCGAGCCGGTTCGCCACCTCGCGCAGCGTCTCGTCCGGCAGCGCCACCACCGGGTCGGCGACCATGATGTCGCGCACCGTGCCGGACTGCGGTGGGTTGAGCGCCGCGTCCAGCAGGTCCCGCCGGGTCGCGACGCCGACCAGCCGGTCCCCGGCGTCCAGCACCGGGTACAGCCGCTGCCGGTGCTGCCGGTCGCGTACCTGCACGTGCTCGGGCGACAGGAACGTCGCGGTGACCGCGGACAGCGGGCTGTCCACCCGTAGCGTCACCACCTCGGTGCTCATCACCTCGCGGATGAACATGATCTCCAACGGATCGATCGAGTACTCCCGGGTCAGGTGATGGCCGCGGCGGGCGATCTTCTCGGTCAGCACCGAGCGCTTCAGCACCAGCGCGGACAGCCCGTACCCGGCGGTGGCGGCGATGGCGAGCGGCAGCAGCGCCGCCCACTCGTGCGTCAGCTCCAGCGAGAACACCACCCCGGTCAGCGGCGAGCGCATCACCCCGCCGACCACCGCGGCCAGCCCGACCAGCGCCCAGAACCCGGGCCCGACGTGCGGGAACACCCGCGCCTCCAGGGCGCCCAGGGCGCCGCCGATCATGAACACCGGCGCCAGCACGCCGCCGGAGGTACCGGAGCCGAGCGAGAACCCCCAGATCAGCGTCTTGACCACCAGGATGCCGACGATCAGGCTCAGCCCGGCGTGCCCGGTGAGCAGGTCGCGGATCACGTCGTACCCGACGCCCAGGGCGCGGGGCTGGATCAGCCCGCCGACGCCGATCACCAGGCCGCCGATCGCCGGCCACCACATCCAGTGCACCGGCAGCTTCGCGAACAGGTCCTCGGCCAGGTACACCAGGTTGGTGGCGAGCACCGCGAGCACCCCACCGACGCAGCCGGCGACCACGCACAGCAGGTACACACCGGGGTCCAGGTGCAGGTGCACCGCCGGCACGCCGAAGATCGGCGCCGAGCCGAGCAGCGCGTAGCGGGCCACGGTGGCGGTGGCGACGCCGGTGGCCACCGGCAGGAAGCTGCGTGGCCGCCACTCGAACAGCAGCAGTTCGACCGCGAGCAGGACCGCCGCGAGCGGCGCGTTGAAGGTGGCGGCCATCCCGCCGGCGGCACCCGTGACCAGCAGGATCTTGCGCTCGTCGGCGGTCAGTTTGAGGTGCTGCGCGAGCACCGAGCCGACCGCGCCGCCGGTCATGATGATCGGCCCCTCGGCGCCGAACGGGCCGCCGGAGCCGATGGAGATCGCCGCCGACAGCGGCTTGAGGATCGCCACCCGCGGCTGCACCCGGCTGCCGCCGGTCAGGATCGACTCGATCGCCTCCGGCATCCCGTGCCCGCGGATCTTCTCCGACCCGAACCGGGCCAGCAGTCCCACGATCAGCCCGCCGAGCACCGGTACGCCGAGGATCACCAGCCGGTGTGGCGAGTCCGGCGCGGTGAGCGCGGTGTCCACCCGGAAGTGGAAGAACAGGTTCGTGGCCAGTCCGATCAGCCGCAGCAGCGCGAACGCCACCACCGCACTCGCCGCGCCGATGACCACCGCCAGGCCGAGCAGCAGCAGTACCCGGCGGGTCACCGTGAAGTCGCCGAGATGATCGGCCCGGGTGGCGGTGGTGGGGCCGGGGCGGGGTGCGGGCATGCGGGATCCTTGCCGGTCGAGGGAGGGGTTCACCCGACTGTATTGGTCTGGTTTGCGGCCGTCGGCGGCGGCGTGCGCCGCTGTGACCTGGTCGTCTGTGTCCACACCGGCCGTACGGCGGCTCGGCGCACCGGGTGATGATGGGCGGATCGGCACAGCCGCCTCGCGGTCGGCACCAGCGGCGGGACATGATCGAGCGATGACCGGACCTGCCCGTACCCGGGACCTGACCTGGCTGGTGGCGCTGTCGTCGGCGCTGTGGGGGACCGACGCGCTGCTGCGCAAGCCACTCACCACCCAACTGCCCATCCCGCTGATCGTGGTGCTGGAACACGCGGTCTGCGTGGCGATCCTGTCGCCGCTGCTGCCGCGGGCCTGGCGCGGCTGGCGGCGGCTGACCGGCCGGCAGCGGCTCGCCATGCTCGGCGTCGGTGCCGGCGCCTCGGCGCTCGCGACCACGCTGTTCACCCTGGCGTTCACCAAGGGCGACGCGATCACCCCGCTGGTCCTGCAGAAGCTGCAGCCGCTGTTCGCGATCGGGCTGGCCGGGCTGCTGCTCGGCGAGCGGCTGCACCGGCGGTACCTGCTGTTCGTGGTGCCGGCGCTGGCCGGTGCCTGGCTGCTGACCTTCCCGGACCCGCTGCACGTCGGGCTGGCGAGCGCCGAGGCGGCGCTGCTCGCGGTGGGCGCCGCCGCGCTGTGGGCCGGCGGTACGGTGCTGGGCCGGCTGGTGTCCACCGAACTGGACCCGACCACCCTGACCGTGCTGCGGTTCGCGATCGGGCTGCCCACCGCGGTGGTGATCGCGCTCGCCACCGGTACCTCGTGGCGGGTCGCACCGGCCGACTGGCCGGCAGTGGTGGCGCTGGCGCTGATCCCCGGCCTGCTCGCGCTGCTGCTGTACTACCGGGGGCTGCGCCGCACCGCGGCGTCTCGTGCCACCCTGGCCGAGCTGGCGTTCCCGGCGACCGCGGCGCTGGTCGGGGTGTTCGCGCTGGGCGAGAAGTTCGCGCTGACCCAGTGGCTGGGCGTCGCGCTGGTGGCGGCCGCGGTCACCGCCTTGGGGGTACACGAGCGGTCCGCGACCGGCCCGGCCGTGGTCACCGGCCGGCTCGCCACCTCCGACGCGGGCTGAGCGGAGTCTGCGGGCGTCGACTCGGACCGCCGAGGCGCTGCCCGGGCTCGGGGTGATCCCTGAGGGGTGGATCGGGGACAGCTCGGTACCGCGCCCGATGCCGGGAACCCGGCCCGGCGGCGAGCATGGTGGCATGGCACTGCAGACTCCGGCGGCGCCGCGGCCCGCCGACGCCGATCCCTCGTCGACCGCCGGGCCGGGTGTCGAACCGACCGACGACGAGCGGGACGCGCTGGTGGGGCGGCTGCGCGAGGCGGTGGGCGCCGGCCGGCTGGACCTGGCCGAGTTCGATCGGCGGGCCGCGGCCGCCTACGCGGCGTCCAGCCGGTCGCAGTTCGCGGCGCTGACCGCGGATCTGGCGCCGGCACCGCCCCGGCCCCCGCGCTGGAACGGCCCGGCCAACGAGGTGCTGGTGCGGTTCGGCCCGATCGCCGTCACCGCCGACACGGTGCGGACCCCGGGCGGCACCTTCCCGCTGTCCGGTTCGGTGTGGCGCAGCTACGACTACTGGCAGACGCGCCGGGTGATCCCGACCGTGGCGATCGTCGCGGCAGTCCTCGGCTTCTTCGTGGTGCCGTTCGTGTCGCTGCTGTTCCTGCTGGTCCGGCAGGACCAGACGACCGGCGTGGTGCAGGTCTGCGGGAACGACGGCGGCCGGCAGCACGTGGTGGACCTGCCGGTGCGCAACCCCGCGGACGCCTACGCCATCCACCGGCAGGTCCAGTACGTGCAACTGCTCGCCGCCCGCTAGGGCGCCCGCAGGGCTCCGCCCGGGCGGGCCGTGCGGACACCCCGGGGCCGGCGGCCGGGCTCACTCCTCGGTGGCGCGGTCCTTGATGATCGCGACCGGGCAGTTCGCGTTGTGCAGCACCGACTGGCTGACCGAGCCGAGCAGCAGCCCCTTGAAGCCGCCGCGACCGCGCGAGCCGACCACGATCAGCTGGGCGTCCGCCGCGGCGTCCAGCAGCACCTGGGCCGCGCTGCCCAGCGACACCTGCCGCCGCACCCGCACGTCCGGGTACCGCTCCTGGTAGCCGGCGAGGCTCTCGGCCAGGGCCCGGTCCTGGTCGGCGCCGAACTGCTCCACGTCGATCTGCATCGGCACCAGGTCGAGCCCGGCGGGTACCTGCCAGGTGCTGATCGCGACCAGTTCGGCGTTGCGGAACGACGCCGCCTCGAACGCGAAGCCCACCGCCGCCTCGGACAGCTCCGAGCCGTCCACGCCGACCACGACCGGCCCGGCGCCGCCGCCGTCGCCGCGCGGCGGGACGACCACGACCGGGCTCGCCGCGTGCGCCGCGACCTGCACGCTGACCGACCCGACCAGCAGCCCTCGGAAGCCGCCGTACCCGCGACTGCCGAGCACCACCAGCCCGGCGCGCTGCGACTCGTCGATCAACGCCTCGGCCGGTACGCCCTCGATCACGGTGCCGCTGACCACCAGCTCACCGCCGGCCGCCTTGCGGGCCCGGTCCGCGGCCTCGCTGACCATCCGCTCGAACCCGGGACGCAGTTCCGACTCGGTCGGCAGACTCTCCGGCGCGACCGACGCGGCCAGCGAGGGGAACGGGAACACGTAGATCAACCGCAGTGGGAGGTTGCGTTCGGCGGCGAAGCGTGCCGCCCAGTCGATCGCCGCGCCGCCGGCCGGCGACCCGTCGACGCCCACCACGACCGGGCCGTCCGGGATCTGTGTCATCTGCGCTCTCCTCACCACAACAGCCGGACCCGGCCGGGTCCGGCTGTTGTCATGATCGCGTGGCGCGACGGCCAGCGTCCTGTTTTTGACCGCGGAAGTGACCCGTCAGTCGTTCTGGGTGTCCTCGGTCGGTGCGCTGTCGTCCGACTCGTCCTCGGCGAGGATCCGGTACAGCTGGCGACGGGTGTCGGCCATCAGCTTGGTGGCCGCCGCGACCTGCTGCCGGTTGCCGGCGCTGACCACCTGGCCGAACGCCTGCATCACCTGCCGGCCGGTGTCGGCCAGCGCGAGCCAGCTCTCGTCGACCCCTTCGGCCGCCGAGCGCCACACCCCGTCGATCTCGTCGCGGTGCTCCTGCACGTACTCCCGGCCCTGCTCGGTCACGGTGAACACCCGCTTGCCGGCGCCCGGCTGCGGCTCGATCAGCCCCTCGTCCTCCAGCTGCTGGAGGGCGGGGTAGACCGCGCCCGGGCTGGCCCGCCAGGCGCCCTCGCTGCGGGTCGCGATCTCGCGCATCAGCTGGTAGCCGTGCATCGGCTGCTCGGCGAGCAGCCCGAGCGCGGCCAGCCGGATGTCGCCGCGGGCCGCGCGGGAACCGCGCCGGCCGCCGCGGTGACCGCCGGGGCCGAACGGGAAGCCCGGCCCGAAACCACCGAAGCCGGGACCGAAGCCCGGGCCTCCGCCGCGCCAGCCCCGGTGGTACGCGCGTCGCTCGGCGCCGCCGTGTCCGCGCCCGCCGCGGCCGTGGCTGTGGCCGCCGTCGTGGTGCTCGGACTCGGCGAAGCGGGCGAAGCCGCGACCGAAGGCGCTGCGCAGGTGTGCCGTTCGTGGGTCCATGGCGTAATCCATGATCCTTCTCCTTTGCGTTCTCAGCTCTATCACGTGCCTTCGAAGATATATCGCTAACGCTCTTCTGGCAAGCGTCGCGCTGTGGCGGTTGACACTGGCACGATGACAGTGTCATGGTTCTGGTATGGACACGCAGCCGCGGCGGGTCGACCCGCTCTGGACGCTCGACGAGCTCGTCGAGCGGGCCGGCCGCGCCCTGTCCGGCGCCGGCACCTCGGCCGGGAACGGCCGGGTCCGGCAGCTGCCCGACCGCCGCGCCGTCCGGTGGTACGCGTCGACCGGCCTGGTCGACCGCCCCGGCGTGATGCGCGGCCGGGTCGCTCTCTACGGCCCGCGACAGCTGTTGCAGCTGGTCGCGATCAAGCGCCGGCAGGCGCAGGGCGTCCGGCTCGCCGACATCCAGGCCGAGCTGGCCGGCGCTGCCGACGACGAGCTCGCCGCGATCGCCGCGGTCCCGCCCGAGCTGCTCGCCGGTGACGCAGCCGCCCCGGGCGTGCCGGACGTGCCGGTGCGCCCCCGGTTCTGGCTCGACGTGCCGCCGGCGGCGACACCGCAGCACCGCTCGGCCAGCACCGACCCCCCGACCAGCACCGACATCCCGCCCGGCACCGACGCCCCGACCAGCGCGAACCCCCCGGCCAGCACCGACGCCCCGCCCGGCGCCGTGCACGGGCTGGTGCTGGGCGACGGCGCGATCCTGCTGCTGGCGCCGGGGGACGCCGCGCCCACCGAGGCACGGGCCGCCGCACTGCGGGCGGCGGCGGCGCCGCTGCTCGCGGCGCTCGCCGCGCACCGCGCTGAGAGCCGGGCGGCCGCCGGCCCGAAGGACGACACTGACCGCAGCGACCCGCAGGAGGAACCGCGATGACCGTGCAGCTGACCACGCTCGGCGACCCCGAGTTCGACCGGGTCGGCGGACGCCGGGCCGGTGCGCCGACCGCCGACGACGAGCCCGGCGCCGGCGCGCTGACCACCTCGCGAGGCAACCTGCCGCTGGCCGCGCTGGCGGTCGATGCGCGCATCGTCGGGTTGACCGCGCACACCGTGCTGCGGCAGACCTTCCGCAACCCGTACGACGAGCCGCTGGAGGCGACGTACGTCTTCCCGCTGCCGCCGCGGGCCGCGGTGACCGGGATGCGGATGACCGCCGACGACCGGGTCGTCGACGCCGAGCTGCAGGAGCGCGGTGCCGCGCGCAAGCGGTACGAGAAGGCGGTGGAGTCCGGGCAGCGGGCGTCGATCGCCGAGCAGGAGCGGCCGGACGTGTTCACCATGCGGGTCGGCAACATCCTGCCCGGCGAGCGGGTCGAGGTGGAGCTGACCACCGAGGGCCTGCTGCCGTACGCCGACGACGCCGCGACGTTCCGCTTCCCGCTGGTGGTGGCACCCCGCTACATCCCCGGTGCGCCGCTGCCCGGCGGCTCGGTGGGCGACGGTACGGTCCCGGACACCGACGCGGTGCCGGACGCGTCCCGGATCACCCCGCCGGTGCTGCTGCCCGGGTTCCCGAACCCGATCGACCTGTCGGTGACGGTGCAGGTCGACGCCGGCGGGCTGCCGCTGCGGCAGGTGCGTTCCAGCCTGCACACGGTCGACACCGAGCGCACCGACGACGGCGTACGGCTCGCGATCGCGCCGGGGGAGCGGGCCGACCGCGACTTCGTGCTGCGCCTGGGCTACGGCGAGCAGGCCGTCGCGACCGCGGCGAGCGTCACCCCGGACGCCGACGGTTCCGAGCCCGACCCGGAGTACGGCGCGGGCACCGTGCGGCTGACCCTGCTGCCGCCGACCGACGCGGTGCCGCCCCGGCCGCGCGACGTGGTCCTGCTGCTGGACCGGTCCGGCAGCATGAACGGCTGGAAGATGGTCGCCGCCCGCCGCGCCGCGGCCCGCATCGTGGACACCCTCACCGACGCCGACCGGTTCGCCGTGCTGCGGTTCGACCACGTGGTCGAGCACGTGGACGGGCTGCCGGAGGGCCTGGTCACCGCCACCGACCGGCACCGGTACGCGGCGGTCGAGGCGCTGGCCCGCACCGACGCCCGCGGCGGTACCGAGCTGCTCGCCCCGCTGACCGAGGCGCTGTCGCTGCTGGCGGAGTCCGGCCGGGACCGGGTGCTGGTGCTCGTCACCGACGGTCAGGTCGGCAACGAGGACCAGATCGTCGCCGCCAGCGCCGACCGCCTGGCCGACGTCCGGGTGCACACCGTCGGCATCGACCGTGCCGTCAACGCCGGATTCCTCGGCCGGCTCGCCGCGCTCGGCGGCGGCCGGTGCGAGCTGGTGGAGTCGATGGACCGGCTGGACGAGGCGATGACCGCGATCCACCGGCGGATCTCCGCCCCGGTGCTGCGGGACCTGCGGCTGGAGTTCGACGGCGCGGAGCCGGTGGCCGGCACGCTGACCCCGGCCCGGATGCCGGATCTGTTCCCCGGTGCGCCGGTCGTGCTGGCCGGTCGGCTGCGCGCGGCCGGCGGCGGCCGGGTGCGCGTGCACGCCCGCCGGCCGGACGGCACCCCGTGGTCGACGAGCGTCGAACTGGTCGCCGCCGAGGACCCGGCCGCGGCCGCCGTCTGGGCCCGCGGCCGGCTGCGCGACCTGGAGGACGAGTACGCGATCGGCGCGACCGACCGCTCGCCGCTCGAGGCGAGGATCGTCGCGACGTCGCTGCGGTTCGGCGTGCTGTGCCGGTTCACCGCGTACGTGGCGGTCGACAGCCGGGTGGTCACCGAGGGCGGGACGCCGCGCCGGGTGACGCAGCCGGTGGAGCTGCCGTCCGGTTGGGAGCCGCCGTCGGTACTCGCCGGTGGCGGTGGCGGCGGCCGGATGATGCCGATGGCGATGAAGCTGTCGTCGGCCGGTGCACCGCCGGCTCCGGGCGCCGCGCCCGGCGGGCCCGCGCCGGCTGCGGGTGGCCCGGGCGTGTCCGCGCGGCGGGCCGGACC
>NZ_BOPO01000135.1 GCF_017312725.1 Actinocatenispora comari
TAGCGCCGCGCACACCGAGCTGGGTACCGCGCTGGGCGAGCGGGACGCCGCCCGGGCCGACGCCGCCACCGCGAAGGCGCTGCACGCCGACACCGTGCAGCAGCGCGACGCCGCCCGGGCCGAGGCGCGTACCGCCGCCACCGAACGCGACCGGCTCGCCGAGCAGCTCGCCGCCGTACAGCGGGTCGAGCAGCAGCAACGCGATCGGGCCGAGGCGGCAGAAGCCGGCCGGGACGAGCTTTCCGAGCGGCTCGCCGCCGAACGCGACGCGCACGCCGCGGCCCGGGCCACGGCCGGGGAGGCGGACCGTACCGCCCGGCAACACCAGCAGCGGGCGCAGGAGGCGAGCGCCGCCGCGCAGCAGGCCCGGGTCGAGGCGGCAGCGGCGCGCCGCGCCGA
>NZ_BOPO01000136.1 GCF_017312725.1 Actinocatenispora comari
GATATGGAAGAGGCGGAACCGAGCTTTCATTATGTACTCTCATATGATACAAAACATAAAAAATGGGTTTTTGAAAAAGCTGATCCAGCCTCAGATTCTTCTGGGACAAATGTGAAAAAAATAAAAAACGACCAGCCGAAGACCTACACATCCGCATGGGCATCATCCAAAGGAAACACAGCTTCAGGCAGCCTCACAAATGAACAAGTCACATCGTTTATGGTTGATTACCTGACAAAC
>NZ_BOPO01000137.1 GCF_017312725.1 Actinocatenispora comari
GTCTGCGGTCTCGGCCGCGTCTGCGGTCTCGGCCGCGGCACCGGATAAGCCTGCGATCTCGGTGTTGGTCTTGGCCGCGGTTGAGGTCTCTGCTGCGGTTGCGGTTGCGGTTGCGGCGGCTGCGGTTGCGGTTGCGGCCACGGTTGCGACCAGCGCGGCGATCCGGTCGGGGTCGGTCAGGCAGTCGAGGTGTCCGCGGCCCGGCCAGCGCACCACCGTGCCCCGCCGGCACACCGCCCGCAGCGCGTCGAGGTCCCGGCCGAGCGGGTCCCGGCTGCCGGCGGCGAGCCACACCGGCCCCGGATACGCGCGCAGGCAGCCGACCGGATCGAGCCCGGCCAGCTGCGTCGCGATCGCCGGCAGCGCGGCGCTGTCGATGCCGCCGGCGGTCATCGCCGCCGCCACCGC
>NZ_BOPO01000138.1 GCF_017312725.1 Actinocatenispora comari
GCGACCGGGTTGCCCGCCACGACCGGGCCGGCCGCGGCGACCCTCGCCGCGGCGTCGGCGGTGCCGGCGAGCGCGGCGGCCTCGGCCCCCAGCGCCACGTACCAGTGCAGCCACAGCCACGTCACCCACCGCCACACCTGGTCCGGTTCGGGCGCCAGCCGGTCGACCGCCGCGGCCGCCTCGCCGCGGTGCAGCAGCAGCATCGCGTCGAACACCGCCCCGTACCCGTGGCTGCGGCCCGCCCCGGCACCCAGCCGGTCCAGTACCGCCCGCCACTTGTCGGCCGCCGCCCGGTCGCCGCGCAGACCGTGGATCATCGCCACCCCCGCCGCCGCCGAACCCAACGCCGGCTGGGCCGGGCTACCGGCACGCCGCCAGCCGTCGGCGAACCGGACGCTCGCGGCGAGCACCTCGTCGACGTCGACGGCCAGCGATCCGGCCACCAGCAGCCGGCTGGTCGCCCGGTGGCCGTCCTCGGCCAGCAGCGGATGCGCCGCGAGCCGGCGCGCGTACCCGCGGGCCGCGGGCAGATCACCCACCCCGAGGCTCGCCTCCGCCGCCTCGCCCAACGCATCGGTCAACTCGTGCGCCGCCGCCGGCGTCGGCGCCAACCCGGTCACCCGCGCGATCCGGCGCCGGGCGGTGTCGGCCGCCGCGAACGGCGCACCGTCCCAGCTCTGCGCGCTCAGCAACGCCTCCAGCGCGGCGG
>NZ_BOPO01000139.1 GCF_017312725.1 Actinocatenispora comari
AAATAAATTTTTGGTCTTAATAAAAAAGATTATTATAAATTTTTTTTAGATAAAAGAGAGGGAATAATTATAACCCTAAAATTTTTTATTACTTATAATGTTTTATAAAAAATAATTAATGTATTTAAATTAAATTTTTAAAATAAATTTTAATTTTGTAAAAAAAATTTTATTTGTTTTATTTATTTAATTTATTTTATTAGAATTTATAAAATTAGCGTAA
>NZ_BOPO01000140.1 GCF_017312725.1 Actinocatenispora comari
GGCCCGGGCAGCGCCCGGGCGGCCGTCCGGCGCCGCGTCCCGGCAACAACCCGTTCGGCATCGGCCAGGGTGGCGGCTCGGCGCGTCCGGCTGCCGGCCCCGGCGGCCCGCGGCCCGGTGGCGACCAGCGTCCGCCGCGGCCGAGTCCGGCCTCGATGCCGCCGCGGCCCAGCCCGTCCCAGATGCCGTCGCAGCGTCCGGCCCGGCCCGGTGGGCCCG
>NZ_BOPO01000141.1 GCF_017312725.1 Actinocatenispora comari
AACTAAATAAATTAAATTTATCTTTAAAATTAAAATAATAATTGTAGACAAATCTATGCTTAAAAAAATATTTCTTAATTCAATTCTTAGTCTCTAATATGTACTATTACTATGAAATAATTAAATAATTATTAATTAAAATTAAATTTCTACCTCTTTTATTTCCAATTGTAGAATATAATAAAAAATTTACAAAAATATTA
>NZ_BOPO01000142.1 GCF_017312725.1 Actinocatenispora comari
TCGCCAGGCCGGTGTCAACAACCTCACGAACCACAACACCTAGCCCGCCCCGACAACCAACTGCCCACGGTGCGACGCGACGCGAGCGACGCGGGCGTGGCCGTGATGGGTAGGCCGGGCCGGTGCCCCGTTCTTCTTCGACGGCTGCTCGGCGTCGATGGGCAGCAGTACCGGGGGCTGGGCGGGGATGGCCAAGGGGGCGGCCCCCTTGGCGGGGAAGGAGCGCGAGGAGGGGGCGAAGCCCTCTCCTCGCATTCCCCCACGCGGGGTCAAAACCGCGAACAGAGGTGGTCTTTGCACCGCCAGCAACGAGCGCACAGAAGCGGGAAGCGGGAGCCGGGCGGCAGCCCGGTGGGCGGGTGGCGGGCGTGCAAGCATGGGCGGGTGGGGCAGGGCGAGCCGCTGACGCGCGGCGATCGGCGCGGGCGACGGCGGTTCGGTGCCGCGGTCCGGGGACGGGTGATCGGGCTGGCCGGGGCGGTGCTGCTCGCGGTCGCGGCGTACACGGTCGGCGCGGTGCAGGGCGGGGTTCCGTACGGGCAGCTGCCGTCGGCGCACCTGCTGGCGCAGCCGCGGTACGCGATCGGGCTGGCGTGCTGGATCCTCGGGCTGGCCGGCCTGCTGGCGGGGTGGCTGCTGCTGCGCCGGCCGGCCCGCGACCGGCGGCTCACGGCGCGCTGGG
>NZ_BOPO01000143.1 GCF_017312725.1 Actinocatenispora comari
CCGGCGCCGGGGCGCAGCAGCCCCCGGCGGGCGACCGGCACCAGCCGGAGGACACCCCGACCGGCGGTCGGCGCCCCGCGGAGGCCCGGTTCGGCCCGGTGGGCGACACGTCCCGCTAGGCGCCGCCGCCACACCCCGGACCCAGGCACGGTCACGGACCGGGGCCGGCGGCTCGCCCAGGATCGCGGCGCCCGGGTCAGTGCCGGGAGCCGGTGAGTTCGGCGGGCGCCGGTTCGTCCGGCGTCGACTGCACGGGGACGAAGAACCCCTTCACCGGCGGGTCGAGCACGCCGAGCCGGTTCGGCTTCTTCGGCACCGCCCACCCCCGGTACGGCACGGGCTCGTCGCCGTCCGCCAGCGGCTGGTGCACCTCGACGAACGCTCCGTTGGACAGCCGCTTGACGATGCCGGTCTCGACGCCGTGCGCAAGAACCTCCCGGTCGTGTTGTTGCAGTCCGAGGCAGATCCGGTGCGCGAGCAGGTAGGCCAGCGGCGGCAGGATCAGCAGCGCGATCCGGCCGGCCCAGGTCATCGCGTTCAGGCTGACGTGGAACTTGTCGGCGATCACGTCGTTGCCCGCGGACAGCGTCAGGACCAGCCAGAACGTCACCGCCATCGCGCCCAGGCCGGTGCGCGCCGGTACGTCGCGGGGCCGCTGCAGCAGGTTGTGGTGGGCCCGGTCGCGGGTGAACCGTTGCTCCAGGAACGGGTAGAGCAGCCCGCCGAGCAGCATCCCGACCAGCGGTGGAACCCCGGCGAAGAACACCGCGGGCACCGTGTACCCGTGGCCGAGCAGGGAGAACCGCAGCTCCCAGGCGGGGAACAGGCGCACCGACCCGTCCAGGAACATCACGTACCAGTCGGGCTGCGAGGCGGACGACACCACGGCCGCCTGGTACGGCCCGAACAGCCAGATCGGGTTGATCTGGATCAGCCCGCCGAACAGCGCCAGCACGCCGAACACGATCATGAAGAAGCCGCCGCCCTTGGCCGCGAAGCCCGGGAACATGCGGTGCCCGACCACGTTGTGCTCGGTGCGCCCCGGGCCGGGCCACTGGGTGTGCTTCTGCTTGACCAGGAGCGCCAGGTGCAGCGCGATCAGCCCGAGAATGATGCCGGGTACGACGAAGACGTGCAGGATGTAGAACCGTTCCAGGATCACCGTGCCCGGGAACTCGCCGCCGAACAGCGAGAACGAGATCCAGCTGCCGACGACCGGGATCGACATGATGATCGCGTCCACGATGCGCAGGCCGGTGCCGGACAGCGCGTCGTCGGGCAGCGAGTAGCCGAGCAGCCCCTCGGTGAAGCCGAGCCAGAACAGCAGGAACCCGACCATCCAGTTCAGCTCACGCGGGCGCCGGAACGCGCCGGTGAAGAACGTGCGCAGCAGGTGCACGACGATCGCGGCCATGAACAGCAACGCGGACCAGTGGTGGATCTGCCGCAGGATCAGCCCGCCACGCACGTCGAACGACAGGTCGAGCGACGACGCGTACGCGGCGGACATCCGCACGCCGCGCAACGGCAGGTACGAGCCGTGGTAGACGACCTCCGCGGACGACGGGGTGAAGAAGAACGCGAGGAAGGTGCCGGACAGCAGCAGGACGACGAACGAGTAGAGCGCGATCTCGCCCAGCATGAACGACCAGTGGTCCGGGAAGACCTTGTTGAACAGCGTGCGCAGCGGACCGGCGCCGGCCAGCCGCCGGTCCGCCCAGTCGGCGACGGTGGGGATCGCCGGACGGTGCCGATCTTCTACCATGGGTAGAAGTTACTACGAAATGTAGAAGATGGGAACACCCGCCGGCAGCCGCCGGAATCGAGCCATCGTTAAGCTCGACAGACATCACCGGCGGTGGCCGGGTCTCCCGGCGCGAACGAAGGAGCACAACGGCGTGCGTTACCACGACTCTGTCGTCGACCTGATCGGCGACACTCCGCTGGTCCGGCTGCGCAACGTGATCGGCGAGCGCACCCGGGCCACCGTGCTCGCCAAGGTCGAGTACTTCAACCCCGGCGGCAGCGTCAAGGACCGCATCGCGGTCCGCATGATCGACGCCGCGGAGGCGTCCGGCGAGCTCAAGCCCGGCGGTACCATCGTCGAGCCGACCAGCGGAAACACCGGGGTGGGGCTGGCCATCGTCGCGCAGCAGCGCGGGTACGACTGCGTGTTCGTCTGCCCCGACAAGGTCAGCGAGGACAAGATCAACGTCCTCCGGGCGTACGGGGCGCGGGTCGAGGTCTGCCCGACCGCGGTGGCGCCGGAGGACCCGCGGTCCTACTACAACGTCTCCGACCGGCTGGTGCGCGAGATCCCCAACGCCTGGAAGCCCGACCAGTACTCCAACCCGAACAACCCGCGGTCGCACTACGAGACCACCGGGCCGGAGCTGTGGGACCAGACCGAGGGCCGGATCACCCACTTCGTCGCCGGCATCGGCACCGGCGGCACCATCTCCGGTACCGGCCGGTACCTCAAGGAGATCTCGAACGGCGCGGTGCGCATCGTTGGCGCCGACCCGGAGGGCTCCGTCTACTCCGGCGGCACCGGCCGGCCGTACCTGGTCGAGGGGGTCGGCGAGGACTTCTGGCCGGACGCGTACGACCGGAGCGTGTGCGACGAGATCGTGCCGGTCTCCGACTCCGACTCGTTCGAGATGACCCGCCGGCTGGCCCGCGAGGAGGGGTTGCTCGTCGGCGGCTCCTGCGGCATGGCCGCCGCCGCGGCGGTCCGGGTGGCCGAGACGGCCGGGCCGGACGACATCGTGGTGGTGCTGCTGCCCGACGGCGGCCGCGGCTACCTGTCGAAGATCTTCAACGACGGCTGGATGGCCCGCTACGGCTTCCTCGCCACCGGCGGTGAGACCGCCACCGTCGGCGACGCGCTCGCCGGCAAGCGCGGCTCCCTGCCCGAGCTGGTGCACGTGCACCCCACCGAGACGCTGCGCGACGCCATCGACATCCTCCGCGAGTACGGGGTGAGCCAGATGCCGGTGGTCAAGGCGGAACCGCCGGTCGTCACCGCCGAGGTCGTCGGCTCGGTCAAGGAACGCGACCTGCTCGACGCGGTCTTCACCGGCAAGGCACACCTGCACGACCCGATCGAGGGGCACATGTCCGCGGCGCTGCCGATGATCGGTGCCGGCCAGCCGGTCGGCGAGGCGATCGCGCTGCTGGAGCACGAGGACGCCGCGCTGGTGCTCGTCGACGGCAAGCCCAAGGGCGTGCTCACCCGGCAGGACCTGCTCGCCTACCTGTCCACCGCCTGATGCCGGCCGGCGCCTCCGGCGAGGCCGACGCCACCGCGGCTGCCGGTACCGCCGGAGCCGCCGCGCCGCTTGCCGGCCAAGGTGAATCCACCGCGGCCGAGTCGCTCGGCGGCCAGGGCGGGTCCACCGCGGCCGAGCCGTTCGGCGGGGAGGGCGGGTCCACCGCGGCCGGGCCGCTCGGCGGCCGGTCCGGCCGCACCGTCGCCGAACCCTTCGTGGACCGGGTCGGCTTCGGCGCTGCCGAGCTGGCCGCCGTGGGCGACCGGCTCGGTGCGCCGATCGTCGCGGTGCGCCCGCTGACCGGCGGGTACCGCAACCGCAACGTGGCGGCGCGCACCGCATCCGGCCACCGGTACGTGCTGCGCCGGTACCTCGATCCGGCCGCCTGCGCGGTCGAGTCGGCGCTCGCCGTGCGGCTCGCCGACAGCGCGGTACCGGTGCCCCGGCCGGTGTTCGCCGACCCGGCCGGCGCGCTGCTCGGCGACCCGCTGCTGGTCTCCGCGTTCGCCGCCGGCACCCCCGGCGACCGCGTCATCGGGTACGGCACGGCGCAGGACGCGGCCGGCATCGGCGCGGCGATGGGCGAGACGCTCGCCGCGATCGGGTCGGTACGGTTCACCGCACCCGGCTTCCTCGGCCCGGACCTGACCGTCACCGGTGGGCCGGTGGCGACCGGCCTGGCCGAGTTCGTCGCCGGCCAGCTGCCGGACAGCAACGCCGCGGCCGCGTTCACCCCGGCCGAACTCGACGCGCTGCGGGCGCTGGCCGAACGGTCCGCGCCGCTGGTCGAGACGGTCCGCGCCGAGGCGCGGCTGGTGCACTGCGACTACAACCCGAAGAACGTCCTGGCCGTGCGCGACGGCGGCGGCTGGCGGATCGGCGCGGTACTGGACTGGGAGTTCGCGCTGTCCGGTTCGCCGATGTTCGACCTCGGCAACGCGCTGCGGTTCGCCGCCGACCGGCCCGCCGGCTACGCCGACCGGTTCGTCGCGGCGTTCCGGGACGCCGGCGGGCTGCTGCCGGCCGACTGGCGGGCGGTGGCCGAAGCGGTCGACCTGTTCGCGCTGGTGCAGTTCCTCAGCCGGCCGACCGATCATCGCTACTTCGCGAAGTCGGTGGCGTTGCTGCGTCGACGGTTGTGACCGGGTCCTCGTTGCCGGCGGCGACCGTGTCTTCCGCCAGCTCCAGCTGGTAGCCGATCTCGGTCGGGTACGGCGGGAAGCCCGCGGTGCCGGTGCGGCCGTCGATCCGCCACCCGTGCCGCTCGTACAGCGAGCGCGCGTTCCGGTTGTCCGCCAGCACCCACAGCCGGGCGGTCCGGTGCCCGTCCGCGCGGGCGCCGTCCACCGCGGCGGCGAGCAGGCGCGCGCCGTACCCGCGGCGCCAGTACGCGGGATCGACGTAGAGCCGGGAGATCAGGTCGGCCTGCCGGGTGACGAAGCCGACCGCGGTCGAGCCGTCCCCGACACCGACGAGCACCTGGCAGGCCGGGTCGGTCAGCATCGCCCACGACTCGGCCAGCACCTGCTGGTCGGGGAACGGGTACTGCTCGGCCGGGAAGATGTGGCCATAGGCGGCGAGCGAGGCCGCCCGCTGGATCGCCAGCAGCCGCTGAGTGTCCTCCGGTACTCCCGCGCGCAACCACATGCCGCGAGCGTACTGCCCGGGCCCGGCCCGGCCGCCGGGTGGACCGCGCGGACAGACGACGGCGGGCCGACCCCGAATCCGGGTCGACCCGCCGTCGTCGAGCGGTGCTCAGGTGTTCATGTACGGGTTGTTCGGGTCCGAGTAGTCGGCCTCGTGGTACTGCCCGTCCGAGCCCAGCGCGACCGCCTGGTCGTAGCTGCCGTCGCCGTTGGTGTCCTCGGCGGCGTAGGTCAGGTTGCCGCTGCTGTCGTACGTGCCGGTCACGTCGGCGGTGCCGTCACCGTTGGTGTCCGCCTCGACGGCGTCGATGCTGCCGTCGCTGCCCTCGTCGACGCCCTGGTAGTCGGCGGTGCCGTCACCGTTGGTGTCGATCAGGTACTCGGTGTCGCTGCCGTCGTGCTGCACGTCGATCGTGTCGTCGACGCCGTCGCCGTTGACGTCGGCCTCGTAGGTCTCGTCGCTCATCGCGCTGCTCCCTCGTGTATCTACCTGCGTGTCCGGCGCGTTGCCCGCTCTCCGGTGCGTCGAACACGAAGGTACAGGTGGCTCGCGAACCGGCTCATCCCGTCTTCGTGCCACGCCGGCATCGGCCACCGGCGACCACGAACCGTTGCCCCTGCACGCACCGACGGGAGCCGCCGGCAGGCGACTCCCGTCGTACTCGACCGCTGGCCCGGCTCACCCGGGGCGGCCACGGTGGGTCAGGAACCGGTACGGGCCACCCCGATCGGGCAGCTCAGCCCGTTCGGGCCGTGATTGCAGTAGCCGTACGGGTTCTTCGCGTCGGACAGGTACTGCTGGTGGTAGTCCTCGGCGTAGTAGAAGTCGGTCAGCGGCGCGATCTCGGTGGTGATCGCGCCCAGCCCGGCCCCGGTCACCGCGGGCTGGAACGCCTGCTTGGTGCGCTCCGCCGCGGCCGCCTGCTCGGCGTCGGTGGTCAGCACGATCGACCGGTACTGGGTGCCGCGGTCGTTGCCCTGCCGCATGCCCTGCGTCGGGTCGTGGTTCTCCCAGAACGTCTTCAGCAGCTGCTCGTACGAGACCTTCGCCGGGTCGTACACCACCTGGACCACCTCGGCGTGTCCGGTGCCGCCCGAGCAGACCTCCTCGTACGTCGGGTTCGGGGTGCTGCCGCCGGCGTAGCCGGCCGCGGTCGAGTACACGCCGGGCAGCTGCCAGAAGATCCGCTCGGCGCCCCAGAAGCAACCCATCCCGAACACGGCGACCCGGTAGCCCTCGGGCCAGGGGCCGCGCAGCGGGGCGTCCAGCACGGTGTGCCGGTCGGCGACCGGCATCGCCTCCGGTCGGCCCGGCAGCAACTGGTCGGCGGTCGGCATCCTGGTCGAGTGGCCGAACAGGTTCACGTCGTCCCTCCTCGCTGGTGACTCACCAGCCAACGTGCTGGTGATTCATCAGGGGAAACGGCATCGGCGGGCCCGCTGTTCCCGCGGGGACGGGCGCTACAGCGCGGCCCGGATCCGGGCGGCGAAGTCGGCCGCTTCGGCCTCGTCCGCGTACTTCGTCCGCGGCCAGAAGAACCCGCGCAGCCCGTCCTTGCGGTTGCGCGGCACCACGTGCACGTGCAGGTGCGGCACGCTCTGGCTGACCGTGTTGTTGAGCGCGACGAAGCTGCCGGCCGCCGCCAGCCCGGTCTGCACCGCGCCGGCGATCCGCTGTACCACGCCGAAGAAGGCACCGAGGTCGTCGGCCGGCATATCGGTCAACGTCGCCCGGTGCACCCGCGGTACGACCAGGGTGTGGCCCTTGAACACCGGCCGCGCGTCCAGGAACGCCACCGCGGTCGGCTCGTCGAGCACCACCTGAGCCGGCACCTCGCCGGCCACGATCGCACAGAACAGACAGTCCGCCACGGCCACAGCGTACGGGTCGGCCCGTGAACGCCACGCCAACCGTTAGGCTCGGCCAATGAACCAGAGCTTCGAGACTCTTGCCATCCATGCCGGGCAGGAGCCGGATCCCCGCACCGGCGCGGTGATCCCACCCATCTACGCCACGTCCACCTACGCGCAGGACGGGGTCGGCGGCACCCGGGAAGGCTACGAGTACTCCCGGACGAAGAACCCGACCCGGGCCGCGCTGGAGGAGTGCCTCGCCGCGCTGGAGGGCGGCCGGCGCGGCTTCGCGTTCGCCTCCGGGATGGCCGCCGAGGACACCCTGCTGCGCACCCTGTGCCAACCGGGCGATCACGTGGTGATCCCGGACGACGCGTACGGCGGGACGTTCCGGCTGTTCAGCAAGGTCGCCGCGCGCTGGGGCCTGTCCTGGACCGCGGCCAGACTGTCCGATGTGGACAGCGTGCGGGCGGCGATGACCGACGCAACCAAGCTGGTCTGGTGCGAGACGCCGACCAACCCGCTGCTGTCGATCGCCGACATCACCGCGCTCGCCGGGCTGACCCACGAGCACGGCGCCAAGCTGGTGGTGGACAACACGTTCGCCTCGCCGTACCTGCAGCGGCCGCTGCTGCTCGGTGCCGACGTGGTGGTGCACTCCACCACCAAGTACCTCGGCGGGCACTCCGACGTGGTCGGCGGCGCGCTGGTCGTCGACGACGACGAGACCGCCGAGCAGATCGCGTTCCACTCCAACTCGATGGGCGCGGTCGCCGGCCCGTTCGACGCCTGGCTGACCCTGCGCGGTGCCAAGACCCTCGCGGTACGGATGGACCGGCACTGCGACAACGCCGAGCGCATCGCCGCGTTCCTGGCCAACCACGACGCCGTCGCCTCGGTGCTGTACCCGGGGCTGGAGACGCACCCCGGGCACGAGACCGCGGCGAAGCAGATGCGCCGGTACGGCGGGATGGTCAGCTTCCGGCTCGCCGCCGGCGCCGACGCGGCGGTCCGGGTGTGCGACCGGGCGAGGCTGTTCACCCTGGCCGAGTCGCTCGGCGGGGTCGAGTCGCTGATCGAGCACCCCGGCCGGATGACGCACGCCAGCGCCGCCGGCTCGCCGCTGGAGGTGCCGAACGACCTGGTCCGGCTGTCCGTCGGGATCGAGAACGTCGACGACCTGCTCGCCGACCTGAGCCAGGCGCTCGCCTGAGGCTCCCGTCGCGGTGCGGACGGTCCGGCCCACCGGACCGTCCGCACTGCACCGGTTCGGCCCGCGGGACCGTCCGCGCCGCGCCGGTTCGGCCCGCGCGCCCGCCGACCCGTCCGGGTTCGCTTGTGCGCCAAGCGAACCCGCGGTGCCGACCACGATCTGGAATCGGGGTCGGGGCCGCGCCGCCGGCGCCGGTAGGGTTCCACTGTGGACATCGACGACGCGCAGCGGTTCGCCGCCCGCTGGGAAGCCAACTGGAACTCGCACGACCTGGACCGGGTCCTCGCCGACTACGCGGAGGACGTGGTGTTCCGGTCCCCGTTCGCGGCGACCGTCGTCGGCACCGACACCATCGTCGGCAAGCCGGCCCTTCGCGCGTACTGGACCGCCGGGCTCGCGCGGCTGCCCGACCTGCACTTCACCGTCACCGGTGTCCAGCTCTGCCTGGACACCGTGGTGATCAACTACCGCAACGAGGCGGGTCGCGCGGTCAGCGAGGTGCTCCGCCTGCGCGACGACCTGGTCGTCGACGGCTTCGGCGCCTACGGCCCCGCCCCGCACTGACCGCCCGATCGGCCGCGGTGTGACCGTGCGTGATCTTGTGTCACATGCTGTACCTGGATGTCTGCATCGGGGCCGGAACTGGCACCATGGACGCGCTGCTGCCGAAAAGGGGGCGGGGTCCATGGCTTGGGTCGGTGCCACGGCGAGCGAGATCGCGCGGGCGGTGCGACGCGGCGACGCCACCGCGGGCGAGGTGGTCGACGAGCACCTGCGCGCGCTGCCCGCCGCGGACGAGCAGCTGCACGCGTTCCGCGAGGTACGCACGGTGCCCGCGCTCGGCGAGGCGAACGTCATCGACGACCTGCCCGACCTCGGCGGGCTCGCGCTCGCCGGCGTGCCGGTCGCGGTCAAGGAGAACGTGCCGATCGCCGGCGAGACCCTCTGGTACGGGTCGACCGCCGCGAGCCTGCCGCCGGCCGAGGCCGACCACGAGGTGGTCCACCGGCTGCGCGGTGCCGGTGCCGTCGTCGTCGGTACCACCCGGATGCCGGAGCTGGCGCTGTTCCCGGTCACCGACGACGAGACCGCGATCACCCGCAACCCGTGGCAGCTCGACCACACCCCGGGCGGTTCGTCCGGCGGGTCGGCCGCCGCCGTCGCCGCGGGCATGGTGCCGATCGCGCACGGCAACGACGGGCTCGGTTCGCTGCGCATCCCAGCCGCCTGCTGCGGCCTGGTGGCCCTCAAGCCGGGCCGCGGCGTGGTGCCGGCGGACATCGGCGAGACCGACTGGTTCGGCATGGCGGAGAACGGCGTGCTCGCCACCACCGTCGCGGACGCCGCGCTCGGCCACGCGGTGCTGGCCGACGACGGTGGCCGGCTGGTCGGCCGCCGGCCCGCGGAACCACCCCGGCTCAACGTGGCCGTGTCGCTGCGCAGTCCGGTGGTCGGCGTGCTGCCCGACACCCCGGTACGCGACGCCGTCGGCCGGATCGCCCGGGTCCTGGTGGGGCTCGGGCACAGCGCCCGGCGGGCCGACCCGCGCTACCCGCCCCGGCTGGTCAAGGCGACCATGGCCCGCTGGTTCGCGTCCGCGTACGCCGACGCCGAGCGGTTCGGGCCGGAGACGCTGCAGCCGCGTACCCGGCGGCACGCCCGGATCGGCGCGTTCGCCTTCGGTCACGGCTTGGTCCGCGAGGCGGACGCGGAGCGCTGGCGGGACGACAGCCTGGCCTTCTTCGAGCGGCACGACCTGCTGCTCACCCCGGTACTGGCCGGCCCGCCACCGGCCGCCCGCCGCTGGTCGGCCCGCGGCTGGCTGCCGAACGTGCTGACCGCGGTGCGCTACGCCCCGTACGCGGCGCCGTGGAACGTCGCGGCGCTGCCGGCGCTGACCGTACCGGCGGGGACCCGGCCGGACGGGCTGCCGGTCGGCGTGCAGCTGGTCGGCCCGCCGGGCAGCGAGTGGCTGCTGCTCGGGGTGGCCGCCCAGCTGGAGGAGGCCGCCCCCTGGCCCCGGCACGCCCCGGGGTACCCGCAGCGCTGACCGCGCCGCCGATCGACGACCACGGGCGGCGTGCTCAGAAGGGGCGGGCGACCATCATCACGACGATGAACACGAACAGCAGGCTGGCCACCCCGGCGAGCGCGCTGATCCGGCCGCGCAACGCGCCGACCCGGGCATCGTCCACCGGGTCGGCCTCGATCGCCCGGGCGGCCCGCCCCAGGTCGGGCACCACCAGGGCGAGCACCAGCACGATCGCCACGATGTACGCGATGACCGAGAGCAGCAGCCACAGGTCGGAGAAGCTGAACCAGTCCGGCTTGCTGCCCATCACGCCGAAGCCGAACAGGAAGACCAGGATCGAGCCGAACCCGAACACCGCGGTCTGCCGCGCGCCGCTGCGGACCGCGGCGGCGTCACGCTGCCGGATCGCCCGCAGCGCGGTCATCGGAATCACCGCCACCGGGCCGATCAGGAAGACGGCCAGCACCACGTGGATCGTCAACAACACCGTGAACATGACCTGAGCCTACGACGCCGGACCCCGGCCCGGTGCCCGGCGTGCCGCCGCGGCCGGGTCGGCACCGTCGTCAGGTCGGCACTGCCGTCAGGTCGGCATTGCCGTCAGGTCGGCACCGCTGTCGGGTCGGCACCGGTTCAGGCGGCACCGCTGTCGGGTCGGCACCGCTGTCAGGTCGGCGCTGCGGGTGGCGCGGTTCGGCCCATCGGACGGCCAGCTCCGTGCGCGGCACCCCGTTCCGCCCGCCGGCCGGCGCGCGGCACCCGGTCATCCACAGTAGACCGTCCGGTGTGGACGGCCGTTCAGCGGGAGTACGACCAGGAGGTCATCTCGCCGTGCTCGAACGGCATGCAGCCGTGGAACGGCGTGGGGTCGTCGTCGAACACCATCGGCAGGAACAGCCGGTCGCTCGGCCACATCGGCAGCTCGGGCAGCCGCTCGAGCGGCACCCACTCCAGGGTGCCCTCGTGGTTGCCGGCGTGCGCGGTGCCCTGCCAGGCCGTGATCCGGAACAGGAAACCGAACCAGTCCGCGCCGTGGTGGCCGAAGCCGGGCCAGGAGATGGTGCCGCGCAGCGTCATCGCCTCGACCGCCAGGCCGGACTCCTCGGCGATCTCGCGGCGCATCCCGGCGGCGACGTCCTCGTCCGGTTCCAGCTTGCCGCCGAGCCCGTTGTAGTGCCCGTAGTGCAGGTCGTCGGGCCGCTTGTTGCGGTGGATCAGCAGGACGTCGTGGCCGTCGGTGACGTAGCCGAGGGTGGCGAGGATCGGGGTCAGCACGGGCCGATTCTGCCACGCCGCCGTCAGCTGTCCACAGTGGACTGTCCGGCCGTACCGTGGTCGCGCAGTTCGGTGGTGGCCCGGTGGTACGCGTCGGTGGCCCGGGTGAAGTAGTCGAACAGCGTGGTGAGCTGCTCCGGCGAGTACGACGCGAGCAGCTCACCGATCTCCCGGCGCGCCGGGTCGTGCACGCCGTCGAGGTTCGTCGCCGGCGCGGCCGGTTCGAGCATGATCCTGCGACGGTCCGTGGGGTCGGGCACCCGGCGCAGGTGGCCGGCCCGCTCCAGCCGGTCGATCAGCCGGGTGGTGGCTCCGGTGGTCAGCCCGGTACGGCGGGCCAGCTCGCCGGAGGTCATGGCGCCGCCGAGCGCGAGCAGGTTCATCGCGTACAGGTCGGAGGCGCCGAGGCCGATCGCGCTCGCGCTGGCCTGGCCGTGCAGTACCACGGCGCTCAGATAGCGCCGGTAGACCTCGTGCGCGTTCGCCGGCATCCCGCTTGACATCCCTGAATTACCTTCCCTAATCTAATAACTGCACTGATGCAGATGTCGCATCGGGGCAGACAACACGCTAACACTCGAAGGAGCATCATGACCGCCACCGCAGGCCGCTTCGTCTGGCACGAGCTGCGCACCGTCGACATCGCCGCCGCCCCCGGCTTCTACCAGCAGCTCTTCGGCTGGACCACCGAGGAGTACCCGATGGGCCGGCTGATCCGCGCCGGCGACACCGTGATCGGCGGCATCAGCGAGGTCAAGCTCGGACTCGGCGGCCACTGGACTCCGTACGTGGGCGCCGACGACGTGGACGCCGTCGCCACCGCGGCCGCGGCCGCCGGCGGCATCGTCACCACCGGCCGCCCCGCCGACGTGCCCGGCGCCGGGCGGATCGCGCCGATCCTCGACCCGGACAGGTCGATCTTCTGCTCGTTCGCACCGGAGCGCCCCGCCGGCACCGCGCCGACCGGGTTCGTCTGGGACCGGCTGCGCACCCCGGACGTCGCCGCGGCGGCCGGGTTCTACGCGGCGACCGTCGGCTGGCACGCCACGGTGGCACCCGGCCGCGACGCCGCGGTGTTCGACGCGCCGGACGGCACCCGGGTCGCCGAGGCGATCGCCGTCGACGCCGGCGCGCCGACCGGCTGGCTGCCGTTCGTCGGGGTCGCCGACCTCGACGCGGCGCGCGCCACCGCGACCCGGCTCGGCGGTACCGCGGGGGAGGCGGCGGACATCGCCGGCGTCGGGTCGTACGCGATCGTCACCGACCCCGAGGGGGCCACCGTCGCCGCGTTCCAGCCGGTTGCCTGATCCGCTGGGCCACCACGGATCCCGCCCAGTCCACTGTGGAGGCTCGGGGTCACTGCTCCGGGCACGGTGCGGCGCCGACGTAGACGGCGCGCGGGCGGAACCGGAACCGGTGGCGGTACTCCTCGATCGTGTGGCCGAGCAGCCCCGCGCACCGGCCGAGCACGAACACCGCTTCGGCGCTGCCCGGCGCGAGACCGTACGTCACGGCGAGCGCGCCGAGCGCCAGATCGAAGTTGGGGCGGGGGCCGCCGTGCCGGCCGACCGCCGCGACCAGCTCGTCGAGCCGGCCGGCCAGCGGGCCACCCGGGTCCGGCCCGAGCAACCGCAGGACCGCCTCGGCGCGCGGATCGGTACCGGTGTAGACGGCATGCCCGAAGCCCGGCACCGGCGCACCCGCCGCGAGCCGGTCGGCCACCAGGTCGGCCACGGTACGGCCGGCCGCCAGCTCGGCGAGCATCCCCTCGGCGGCACCGACCGAACCGCCGTGCAGCCCACCGCCGAGCGCCGCCAGCCCCGCCAGCACCGCCAGGTACGGATCGGCCCGGGCCGAGGCGGCCACCCGCGCCGCGAGCGCGCTCACCGCGAGTTCGTGGTCGGCGCTGAGCACCAGCGCGGCGTCGAACGCGCGGAGCTGGGTCGGTGTCGGTGGCCGGTCGGCGCAGCCGGCCCACAGCCGGGCGGCGATCCCGTCGTCCACCGGCGTGCTGCGGCGCGGCAGCCCGTCGACGGCGGCGGCGATCAGGCCCCGGCCGGTCGCGGCCACCGCCGCCGGCCGCTGGTCGTACCGGAACGGGTCGCTCGTCGGCAGCGCGGCCACGGTGACCCGGAACCGGTCGGCCGGCGGGGTGCCCGCCGGCAGCGCGGCCTGCACCCGGTGCGCCACCGCGAGCATCGCCTCGTCCGCGACCCACGCGGCCTCGTGCGCCACCGCTTCGCCGCGCTCGCCCGCACCCGGCTCGTCGGTCGGGCCGCTGGAGTGCGTGCCCGCGTCGGTCCAGAGCAGCTCGGCGACCTGCTCGAACGGCCGTGCGGCGAGCGTGGTGGCGTCGCGGCCCCGGAAGTAGAGCCGGCCGGCCGGGTCGAGCAGCGTCAGCTCGGTGTCCAGCACCACGTCGAGCGCGCCGGCGCGACCGCCCCGGCGGGCCCGCGCGGCGAGCCGTTCCACCTCGGCCCGCTCGAACCGGGAGCTGCGCCGGTCGCCGCCGCGGTGCCGGGTGAGCTGGCCGCGGCTGACGTACGCGTACACGGTGGCGGCCTTGACGCCGAGTAGCTGCGCGGCCTGCTCGGTGGTCAACCATCGGGGATCGGACATCCGCCCACGATATGTTGATGCAATCAATATTGACAACATGTCGCCGCGAGGCAGAGCCTGGCAGCCATGACCGTCGACGACGTGCGCCGCCCCACCCGCCGCGACCTCGCCCGCCGCTTCTCGCACGGCGAGCGGGAGTTCCCCACCTCGCCGCTCTACCAGCGGCTGGCCGGCATCGTCGCCGCCGACGACCGGCTGCTCGCCGTCGCCGAGCACTGCCGCGCCGGCCAGCAGCCCACCAACCTGCTGTTCGCCGCGGTGCACTTCCTGCTGCTGTCCGAAACCGGCACACCGGCGCCGCTCGCCGGCTGGTACCGGTCGCTCGGCGGCACCCGTGATCCCGGCGATCCGGCGCTGACCAGGGAGTTCACCGATTTCTGCCGGGCCACCGAGGCCGAACTGATCGCGCTCGTCACGACGCGGTTGGTGCAGACGAACGTGGTCAAGCGCTCCGCCGCGCTGCGGATCGGGTTGGCCGCGATCGACGAGCCCGGCCCGGTCACGCTGCTGGAGGTCGGCGCCAGCGGCGGCATCCACCTCGCCTTCGACGCGTACCGCTGCCGCATCGGCGACACCGAGGTCGGCCCGGCCGGCTCCCCGGTACGCATCGAGACCCGCTGGCGCTCGTCGCGGCCGGTGCCGACCCGCATCCCCGAGATCGGCGACCGGCTCGGTGTCGATCTCCACCCGATCGACCTGACCGATCCGACCGAACGCCGCTGGCTGCGCGCCCTGGTCTGGCCGGAGAACCTCCCGCAGTACGAGCTGCTGCGGGCCGCGACCGAGCTGGTCGCCGCCCGCCGTCCGCGGATCCTCGCCGGCGACGCCGTCACCGCGCTGCCGCGGCTGGACGCGGACCTGCCGACCGACCGCCCGCTCGTGGTCTGGCACGCCGCCACCCGGGTGCACGTACCGGAGGAGCGCCGCGCCGCGTTCGACGCCGCGATCGGCGCGCTCGGTCGGCGCCGGCGGCTGTACACCGTGTCGTTGGAGACCCCGGACGACACCACCGAGTGGTACGAGCGGTACGGGATCAGCTATGCCTTGCAGGTGCGGGCCGGGGCGGGGCCGGCTCGCCGGCTCGCCGCCGCCGACGGCCACCTCACCTGGATCGAGCCGCTCCCCGCCTGAGCGGTCGGGCCACCCGGCCCGAGCGGTCAGGCCACCCGGCCCGAGCGGTCAGGCCACGTGGTAGCTGACCCGGTCCTCGTTCGGCATCAGCAGCCAGAGGATCGCGTACACCAGCACCTGGCTGCCGGGCAGGATCACGGAGAGCACGAACAACAGCCGGACCAGGCCCACCGACAGCCCGAACCGGTGCGCCAGCCCCGCGCACACCCCGGCGATCATGCGGCCCTCGCGCGGTCGATACAACGCCATGGCACCCTCACCCCTTCGTCGTTCCGGACCTCGTCCGGACAAGATCAACGGTAGGCGCGGCGCCGGCCCGGGACATCGGCTCCGGGACGGATCTGTGCGGCCCCGGCCCCTACGGGCGGTACCGGGCGGGCCGCCGGGGCACACCCCGACGCCCGATCCGCGTGACCGGGTGCCGACACGGCGAAGGCGCCCGCCGCGAACCGCGGGCGGGCGCCTCCGGCGAGGTCGCGCGTCAGCCCTGGTAGGGCTCGAAATCGACGATCGTGACCGAGATGTCGGCGCCACTCGGCGCGGTGTAGCTCACCGTGTCGCCCGCGTTGTGGCCGAGGATCGCCTGCCCCAGCGCGGACTCCGGGCTGTACACGGTCAGGTCGGTGGTCGCCGCGATCTCGCGCGAACCGAGCAGGAACTTCTCGGTGTCGTTCGGGTCGCCGTCGAACTGGATCGTCACCACCGTGCCGGGCGCGATCGAGTCGCTCTTCGGCGCCTCACCGACCCGCGCGCCGCGCAGCAGCTCCTGCAGGTAGCGGATCCGGCCCTCCATCTTGCTCTGTTCCTCGCGAGCGGCGTGGTATCCGCCGTTCTCGCGCAGGTCGCCCTCTTCACGCCGCTCGTTGATCTCCGCGGCGATCTCCGGCCGCTTGGCGATGAGCTCGTCAAGCTCGCTCTTGAGCCGGTCATGGGCGTCCTGGGACAGCCAGGTCACAGGTGCCTCGCGGTCGGTCGTCGACACTTGGTACTCCTTCACGTGCGATCCTCGCCGGCGCGCCGGCGCTGACTGCGAATTTCCAAAGCTAGCAGCGGAGCACACCAATGGGTGTACCCCGACTCACGGAATGCTGTCGGACGGCTGCGGTGTGTCGGCTAGTGCGCCGGGCCGCAGCCCACGACTTCGGCTGTGTACGCCTGGCGGGACGTGTGCAGCGAATAGGCCACGGTGTCGTGGCCCGCACCCGCCGGAACCGCCACGTCGGCCCTGCCCACCTCGGCGCCGTCGTAGGCGCGGGACCGGACCGTACAGCTGGTCGCCTTGTCGTCGGGGCGCGTGATCCGCAGGGTCATCGTCACCGTGGACGAACTCACCACCGCCGAACGCACCACCTGGGCCTGGTATTCCGACTCTCCGTACTGCTGGTAGTAGCCGACGGAGACGACCAGGCCCGCCACGAGAACCCCGGCAATCAGCACCGGAAGCACCCATCGCGGCGTCGCGCGACGCTCCCGCCGGTGGCCGTAACGGCCCGGCGGGAATGTCGGCGTCGTCACGCCGCTCCGGATGCTGGTCACGATCGATGTCCTCGCAGTGTTGTCAGATGCGTCGGCAAGAATGCTGTACCGACGCCCCAGGGACAGCGGTTCCATCATGCCAGCGAGACCTGGTAAAGCCAGCCGGCCGTGCGCCGGCCGGCTGGATATGGGCTAAGTCACACGATGAGTTTCGAGGAGCATACGTGTCCGGTGATCTCCGCCTGATGGCGGTGCACGCACACCCCGACGACGAGTCCAGCAAGGGCGCCGCCATGATGGCGCGGTACGCGCGGGAGGGCGTCGAGGTCATGGTCGCCACCTGCACCGGCGGCGAGCGCGGCGACGTGCTCAACCCGAAGATGGACCGCCCCGAGGTGTGGCGCGACCTGGCCGAGATCCGGTCGAAGGAGATGGCGGCGGCGCGCGAGATCCTCGGCGTGCAGCAGGCCTGGCTCGGCTTCGTCGACTCCGGCTACCTGGAGGGCTACACCCCCGCCCGGGTCGACGAGCTGCCCGAGGACTCGTTCGCCCGGGTGCCGGTGGAGGTCGCCGCGGCGCCGCTGGTGCGGCTGATCCGCGAGTTCCGGCCGCAGGTCGTCACCACCTACGACGAGCAGGGCGGCTACCCGCACGCCGACCACATCATGTGCCACACGGTGACGATGGAGGCGTTCGAGGCCGCCGGCGACCCGGAGCGGTACCAGGAGTTCGGCGAGCCGTGGCAGCCGAGCAAGCTCTACTACGACATGGGGTTCAGCAAGGACCGCATCCTGGCCCAGCACGAGGCGATGCTCGCCGCCGGGCTGGAGTCGCCGTGGGCCGAGGCGATCGAGAAGTGGGACTGGAGCCGGGACAAGGGCGGCCGGGTGACCACCCGGGTGCCGTGCGGGGAGTACTTCTCGATCCGGGACGACGCGCTGCGGGCGCACGCCACCCAGGTCGACCCGGACGGGCAGTGGTTCCGGGTGCCGCTCGACATCCAGCAGAAGGTGTGGCCGACCGAGGACTTCGAGCTGGCGAAATCGCTGGTCGAGACGTCCCTGCCGGAGGACGACCTGTTCGCCGGGCTGCGCTGATCCGGCACCTGTCCCAGGCGTACCGTTGACGCACCGGCCGGCGCAGCAGCGACGGCGCCGGCCGATGCGTGGAATGCGCCGAGGGTGTGGAGGTGCCGACGATGTCCGTGCTCGCTGCCGGGTCGGCCGTGGTCGGCGCAGTGTCGTCGGTGCAGGCGGTGTCGCCGGTGCGGGCGCTGCCGCTGGCGAAGAACAACTTCGGCGACACCGAGGCCGGCGGCATGGCCGGGCCGCTGGGCCTGGTCGTGATCATCCTGCTGGCGATCGCCACCGTGCTGCTGATCCGCAACATGAACCGACGGTTGCGTCGCCTGCCCGCTCGGTTCGACGATGGTTCGACATCCGAGCAGCCCCTCCCGCTCGACGAGGTTTCGGGGCAGGATCACACGGGCGAGGACCATTCCGGTGGCGACCATCCCGAGCAGAGCGAGGCGGCCGGTGATGCGGAGGCGAGCAGCCAGTCGGGTTCGACCGACCAGCGCTGACCGTGTGCCGTCGGTACGCCACGCGAAGTCGCCCCTGTTTCACTCTCTGAGTAGATTTACTCCGACCGTTTTGTCGGACTGCGCCCCTTCGGCCGCTTCGGTACCATCGATCGGGTCACATCGGCCGGTTTTCCAATTCCGATTGATACCGGACATCCCTACTCTCATGGCGGGGAGGTGCCGGACCCTTTCTGCCGTACCGAGAAGGGGGGTGCACCGCTCATGCGTGAGGTCAGCTGGGGATGACGGCGCTGCCGACGCGGCGCGGGTGTGGGAGGAGGCAGGCGGATGAAGTCCGTCCGGCCCTTCTCCGGCTCGGTGCCGGGCGGGTTGCGCGTCCTGGTGGCCGTGTCCTGCCTGGTGGCGCTGGCGATCGCCGGTGGTGCGATCGCCGGGGCCGAGCACCCACCCGGGCCCTACCGTTTCCTTGCCACGATCGGTCTGTTCGCTCTCGCCCGCAGTGTCGCGCTCTGGATCCGCGCAGGTAGTCAGCGGCTCGGCGTGCACTGGGGCGAGGCGGCGCTGCTCGTCGGCATGTGTCTGCTGCCGCCGCACTGGCTGGTCGCGGTCGTCCCGGTCGGAGTCCTGGCCGGCGGCCTGATCAGCGGTGCGGCGCCGATCAAGGCGCTGTACAACACGGCCGCGGCCACCATCGGGGTGGCCGCGGCCTGCTCCGTCGCCGCCGCACTCGGTGGGGTCGGCGACGTGCCGCCGCTCACCGCGCGCACCGGGCTGGCGCTGGCCGCCGGCGGCGTGACATACTGGCTGGTCAGCTTCCCGTTCGCGGCGGCGGCGATCTGGCTGACGGCCGGTCGCACCCGGGCCCGCGACGCGGTGTTCAGCAACCTGAGCGCGAAGCTCGTCATGCTCGCCGGCAACATCACGCTCGGGCTGGTCGCGGTCGGGCTCGGCCTCGCCGACTTCCGCTACCTCGCCGCCGGGCCGCCGCTGATCTGGCTGCTGCACGAGGTGTACACGGCGCGGATGCGGGCCGGCGACGAGCGCCGGGCCTGGCAGGAACTGGCCGGCGCGGTGCACGCGATGAGCCGGCTGGACGTGTCCGGGGTGGTGTCCGCGGCCGCGGCCGGCGCGCACCGGCTGTTCTCGCCGGAGTCGGTCGAGGTCGCGGTGTGCCGCTCCGGCGCACCGACCCAGCGGTACCGCAGCGACACCGCCGGCGAGGTCCACCAGGTCACCGAATCGCCGCTGGACGGCACCGGGGTGCTCGTGCACGAGCTGTCCGTCGGTGCGGAGACGGTCGGTGAGCTGCGGGTCCGGTTCCACGATCCGAGCACGGTCGGCGCCCGGGAACGGCTGGCGCTGTCCGCGTTCGCCGACGCGCTCGGCGCCGCGCTGCACAACGCGTCCTCGCACGCCCGGCTGCAGGAGATGGCCGACCGCAAGGCGTACGAGGCGGAGCACGACCTGCTCACCGGCCTGGTGAACCGGATCAAGCTGCTGGAGTACGGCGACGAGCAGCTGCGGGTGGAGCCGGACGAGGACCCGCGCGAGGTGGCGCTGCTGCTGCTCGACCTGGACCACTTCAAGGACGTCAACGACACCCTCGGGCACGCCGCCGGCGACCAGCTGCTGCGGGCGATCGCCACCACGCTGTCCGCCCGGGTCGAGTCGGACGAGATGCTGGCCCGGCTCGGCGGGGACGAGTTCGCGCTGCTCATCCCGTCCCCGCCGGTGTGGCGGCAGGGCTCCGAGTACGCCGCAGAACGGGCCCGGCAGCTCGCCGCCGCGCTGGCCGCGCCGGTGGAGATCGCCGGGGTAGCGCTGTCGGTGGAGGCGGCGATCGGGGTGGCCGCGGTGCCGGCCGGCGGCTGCGTCATGGCCGAGCTGCTCCGCCGCGCCGACGTGGCCATGTACCAGGCGAAACGCACCGGCCGGGCGATCTGCCGGTACGACCCGGCGCGGGATGCGGCGAGCACCGACCGGCTGGCGCTGCTGGCCGAGCTGCGCGCCGCGCTGGCGGTCGACGACCAGCTGATCCTGCACGTCCAGCCGGCGATCGACCTCGCGTCGGGGGAGCCGACCGGGGCCGAGGCGCTGATCCGGTGGCAGCACCCGCGGCGCGGGCTGATCGGCCCGGGCGAGTTCGTCGGGGTGGTCGAGCAGAGCGAGCTGGTCGGCCCGTTCACCCGGTACGTGCTGGACGTCGCGCTCGGCGTGATGTCCCGCTGGGGCGCGGAGGGGCTCGACATCCCGGTCGCGGTGAACATGTCGGCGCGCAGCCTGCTGGACCGCAACCTGCCGGCCGACGTGGCCGAGCTGCTCGGCCGGCACCACGTGCCGCCGGAGCGGCTGGTCCTGGAGATCACCGAGACGGTGATGATGACCGAGCTGGACATCATCGACGACGTGCTGGCCGGGCTGCGGGCGCTCGGCGTGCGGCTGTCGGTGGACGACTTCGGCACCGGGTACTCGTCGCTGACGTTCCTGGCCCGGTTCGAGGTCGACGAGGTCAAGGTCGACCAGGAGTTCGTGGCCCGGATGGGCGAGGCGCCGGAGGCCGAGGCGATCGTCCGGTCCACCGTGGAGCTCGGGCGCGCGCTGGGGCTGCGGGTGGTCGCCGAGGGCGTCGAGACCGCGGAGCAGAAGGCGGCGCTGTCCGCGATGGGCTGCGAGGCCGGCCAGGGCTACCACTTCTTCCCGCCGATGCCGGCGGACAAGACCGCGAAGGTGCTCTGGACGCTGCGCCAGGCGGCCACCTCGCGCGGCGCGCAGGTGATCCCGCTGTCCGGCCGGACCGCCCAGCCCGGCCAGGAGTAGCCCGGTGGCGTGCGTCCGGTCCGGCGATTGACTGCCCGGTACGGCCTGGCTAGGTTGAGCCACCTGTGGTCGGGCGCGCCCCGCGGACGCCACAGGTGGAGGCGGACATGCGCAGGACGCGGATCGCTGGCATCGCGGTGTTGCTGTTGGCGTTGCTCGCCGGGACGCCGATGACGGCGGCGGCGCACGGCCGGCCCGCACCGCCGCACCGCACCAACGCCACCTACTTCAACTCGGCGAGCGTCGACGCCGCGGACCCGTTCGTGCTGTACGACAAGGCGAGCGGCAGCTACTACGCCTACTCCACCGACGGTGCGGACCGCGGCTGGCACTTCGCGATCTACCGGTCCGCGGACCTCGCCACGTGGCAGAAGGTGCCGGGTGGTGCGCTGCCGGCGAACGACGCGAACCAGTGGGGCAACACCTGGTTCTGGGCGCCGGAGGTCTACCACAACCCGAAGACCGGCCTGTACTTCCTGTTCTACGCGGCGCGGTCGGATGCGAACGCCGCGAAGTGGTTCGGCTACGCCGACTTCGAGGAGCCGTGCAAGGTCGGTGTGGCGGTGTCGCGCTCCCCGGCCGGCCCGTTCCACGACATCGCGAACCAGCCGATCGACTACTGGCCGTACGACCCGAACTACCACGACGTCAACCTGATCATGGGGCCGGACCAGAAGAAGCCGCCGGCCACCGAGGCCGAGGGGCAGACCGCGCCGCTCGGCACGTACCTGCCGTTCATCGATCCGAACGTGTTCTTCGACCGGGACGGCCGGATCTACCTGTACTTCTCCCGCAACGCGTACCGGAACTGGGTGTGGGACGACGACCTCGGCAAGTACGTCGAGGAGTCGAACATCTACGCGGTCGAGCTGACCGGCGACTGGTGGCGGGATCCGAGCGGGCAGACCATGCCGACGATCGCGCCGAACTACCGCGACGCGAACCGGCCGGCCGGAGACACCGGTGCGCGCAAGGACGGGTACGTGCGCGTCCTCGACTACGACCACGACAAGCAGTCGTGGGAGAACGCCGACGTGAACGACTACGCGAAGACCAACGGCCAGAACAAGGACCGCCGCTGGGAGGAGGGCTCGACGACCTGGGCCCGCACCGTGCACGGCCGGACGGTCTACTACCTCACCTACTCGGCGAACAACTGGCAGACCCCCGAGTACGGGGTGGGCTACGCGACCGCCGACAGCCCGCTCGGCCCGTGGCACAAGCACCCCGGCAACCCGGTGCTGAGCCAGAACGCGACGCTCGGCATGTACTCGACCGGGCACGGCAGCATCGTCGCCTCGCCGGACGGGAGCCAGCTGTACTACGTGCACCACGGCCGGCCGACCGCGACGACGCCGGACCGCCGGCTCTACACCGAGCGGCTCGCGTTCGACCCGAGGCACCCGGACGCGGACGGCAACCCGACGCTGCGGATCGAGCAGTCCACCGGCGACGAGCCGATCCCGTCCGGCGTCGCACCGTACGCCATCGACGCCTCGGTGTCGGCGCTGACGCTGGCTGCGGGCGGTACGCAGCAGGTCACCGCCGACGTCCGGAACGCCGACGGTGGTGCGCTGGCACTGACCAACCCGCTGAACCGGGTCACCGCCACCATCGGCGACCCGTCCGTGGCGACGCTGTCCGACGCGACCGGAGCCGGCGTGCAGGTACGGGCGCTGCGTGCCGGCCACACCTGGCTGCGCCTGACGTACCAGCGGCAACGCGCCGACGGCAGCTACGCCACCGTGCTCGACCGCGGCCCCGGCAACCCGGGCCCGGTCACCGTCACCGTCCGCGTCACGGTCACCGCGACACCCTGACGGCAGCGCCGGGCAGCCGGGGCCGGCGGAGGCGGTCGGGCCGGCCCGCCGGCGGCGCCGCGGGTGGCGTGTGACGATGGGGTGGTGAACCACCTTGCCGAGGCGACCTCGCCCTACCTCCTGCAACACGCGGACAACCCGGTGGACTGGTGGGAGTGGGGGGAGGCGGCGTTCGCCGAGGCGCGCCGGCGGGACGTGCCGCTGCTGATCTCCGTCGGGTACGCGGCCTGCCACTGGTGCCACGTGATGGCGCACGAGTCGTTCGAGGACCCGGCGGTGGCGGCGGTGGTCAACGAGCACACCGTGCCGGTCAAGGTCGACCGGGAGGAGCGGCCGGACGTCGACGCGGTGTACATGACCGCCACCCAGGCGATGACCGGGCAGGGCGGCTGGCCGATGACGGTGTTCGCCACCCCGGACGGCGCGCCGTTCTGGTGCGGCACGTACCTGCCGAAGGCGCAGTTCGTCGGGTTGGTCCAGGCGGTCGCCGGGGTCTGGCGGGACCAGCGGGACGAGGCGGTGGGGCAGGGCGCGGCGGTGACCGCGGCGCTGCGTCGCGCCGCCGCACCGGTACGCCCCGGGGCGCCGCTGACCGCCGAGCACCTCGCCGCGGCGACCCGCACGCTGGCCGGGCAGTACGACCGGGTGAACGGCGGGTTCGGCACGGCGCCGAAGTTCCCGCCGTCGATGGTGCTGGAGTTCCTGATCCGGCAGTACGAGCGGACCGGCGACACGGAGGCGCTGGCGCTGGTGCGGCACACCTGCGCGGCGATGGCCCGCGGCGGCATGTACGACCAGCTCGCCGGCGGGTTCGCCCGCTACGCCGTGGACGCCACCTGGACGGTGCCGCACTTCGAGAAGATGCTGTACGACAACGCCCTGCTGCTTCGCGCCTACACCCACCTGTGGCGGGCGACCGGCGACGAGACGGCCCGCCGGGTGGCCGCGCAGACCGTCGAGTTCCTGCTGCGCGACCTGCGGGTCGGCCCGGCGTTCGCGGCGTCGCTGGACGCCGACGCGGCCGGCACGGAAGGCAGCACGTACGTGTGGACGCCGGCGCAGCTGCGCGCCGTGCTCGGCGATGCGGACGGATCGTTTGCGGCGCAGGCGTTCGCGGTGACCGACGCCGGCACCTTCGAGGCCGGCACCAGCGTGCTGCAGCTGCCCGCCGCCGACGACACCCACGCCGCCGGTGACACCCTCGCCGCCGACGCTGTCGGCGATTCCCACTCCGCCGAACCGGTGCCGGGTGCAGGCGCCGGTGGTGAGGGCATGCCCGGATCCGACGACGCGCCGCGGCTTGCCTCGGTACGGGAGCGGTTGCTCGCGGCGCGCGCCGAGCGGCCGCAGCCGGCCCGGGACGACAAGGTGGTCGCCGCCTGGAACGGCCTCGCGATCACCGCCCTGGTCGAGTACGCGAACCTCACCGGTGACGTGGCCGCGGGCGACGCCGCCGTCGAGGCGGGGGAGTTCCTGGCCGGCGTGCACGTCGTCGACGGCCGGTTGCGGCGCGTCTCCCGCGACGGCCGGGTCGGCACCCCCGCCGGCGTACTCGACGACCACGGTGCGGTGGCGCAGGCGTTCTGCGCGCTGCACCAGCACACCGCCGACCCGGTCTGGCTCACCCGCGCCGAGGCGCTGCTTTCCGTTGCGCGGCAACACTTCCGTACCGACGATGGGTGGTACGACACCGCCGACGACGCGGAGCGGTTGGTGAGCCGGCCGGCCGACCCGACCGACAACGCGACCCCGAGCGGGCTGTCCGCGATCGCCGAGGCGCTGCTGACCTACGCGGCGCTGACCGGCTCCACCGAGCACCGGGACGACGCCGAGGGCGCCCTGTCGGTACTGGCGCCGATCGTCGCCGAGCACCCGCGGTTCGCCGGGCACGCGCTGACGGTCGCGGCGGCGGCGCTGACCGGGCCGTACCAGATCGCGGTGGTGGGTGGCGATGCGCTGCGCCCGGCGGCGTGGCGGGCCGCGCCGGCCGGTTCGGTGCTGGTCGCCGGGGAACCGGACGCGCCGGGGGTGCCGCTGCTCGCCGATCGCGGGCTCGTCGAGGGCGGCCCGGCCGCGTACGTGTGCCGGGGGTTCGTCTGTGACCGCCCGGCCCGGAGCGCCGAGGAACTGCGCGACGAGCTGTCCCGCTGACGGCACCGCGCGCCGGGCGTGCGGCAGGGGGTGGACCGAGCGGCCGCGACCGGCCCCGGCGGCTGGGCCCGAACGGCCCGGCCGCGAAACCCTCGGACCCGGAACGTTCGGGCCTGCAACGTTCGGGCCGGGAACGGCCGGGACTGGGAACGGCCGGGGCCGGGAACGGCCGGGACTGGGAACGGCCGGGACTGGGAACGGCCGGGACTGGGAACGGCCGGGACTGGGAACGGCCGGGGCCTGGAACGGCCGGGGCCGGGAACGGTCAGGCCTGGCCGGTCTCGAAGCGGCTGATCCGGCCGTCCGCGACGACGAAGTGCCACCGGGTGTCCATCGCGCCCCAGGTGGAGTTGGTGTAACGGACGAGCAGGTCGAGGCCGTCGTCGGACTCCGACTCGACGGACATTTTCCCGTCACTGGTGAAGATCTCCCGCTCGGTCCAGTCGCGCAGATCCCGGTCGGTGCCGTCGTCGGACATCGTCGCGTCGGGAGTGAGGGCCGCGGTCAGCGCCGCCCGGTCGCCGGCGTTGACCGCCGCGACGAACCGCCGCACCTCCGGCCGCGATGGCTCGATCATGGGTCCCTCCTCGCACGAAGTACCGGGTTCCGACGGTAGACGGACGGCGCGGCTCACCGCCCGGATTCGGCGCATCGTCCGTCGGTGACGCCGGAGAAGTCCGTCCGTGATCGCATATGTACGATCAGTCATCGCCCGATCGATGGAGATGACGCCAGATGGCAGGACTCGCCGCGTATTTCGGCATAAGGGCGCCCGGGGACCGGACACCCGCCGGGTCGACAGCAGCAGGCCCGGCGGCGGGCGACGGCGCATCGCGCGGCGCGGCAGCGGACGGTCGCGCCGCGGGCGGCCGGGTGCTCGACGAGCTCGTCCGCGGGCTCGCACCGCGCGGTGACGAGGTCGCCGGCTGGCACGACGACGGCGGCCAGCTGGCCATGGCGGTACGGGCGGGGATCCCGCAGGTGCACCACGATCACCGCGGCGCGGCCGTCGTGGTGGACGGGGTCGCGGAGCCCTCCACCCTGCTCGCCCGGTACGCCGAGGGCGGCGCCGGCGCGGTCCTCGGCCGGGCGGGCACCGATCCGTACGCCGCGGTGCTCGCCGACCCGGCCCGCGGGGTGCTGGTGCTGTGCCGGCACGGCGACGGCCCACCGCTCTACTATGCCCGGCACGACGGGGCGGTCCTCGTCGCGTCGGAACCGGCCGCACTGCTCGCCGCCGGCGTACCGGCGCGGCCGGACCCGGACACCACCGCGCGGTTCCGCGTCGACGGCGAGTGCGACGTCGACACCCGTACCTTCCTCGCCGGGGTGCGCCGGCTGCTGCCCGGGCAGGTGCTGGAGGTCGGCGCGCACGGCGTCCGCCCGGTCACGCACGCCGCCGGCGCGCCGGCCACGCCGCCGCCAGCCAGTGCCGGACTGCGGCTGGGCGTACGTCTGGACGGCGCGATGACCGGCGTCGCCCTGCTCGGCCTGGCGCACGCCGACCCGACGCCACCCGCCGACGCGGGCCCGTCCGCCGGCCCGACGTCCGGCGACGACCCGGAGCCGCTGCCGGTCTACCGGGCGCTGCTGCCCGGAGCGGCCACGCCGGCCGCGGTGACCGCCGCCGGCCTGCGGGACGCCCCGGTACCGGTACGCATCGCCGACGTGGACGACCTGCTCGCCGGGCTGGGCGAGCCGGTACCGGATCCGGACGTGCTGGCCGCCTGGGTGGTCGCGCGGCGGGCCGCCGGTGAGGTGGACGCGATCCTGGACCCGCTCGGCGGTACCGCGCTGCTCGCCGACACCGCGGCGCCCGGCTACCTGACCCGGGTGGCGGACCGGGTCGCCACCCGGTTCGGCGTGGCGCTGCAGATGCCGTACCGGCACGTCGCCGGTACCGGTGCGGCCCGCGAGCTGCTCGCCCGGTGCCGGCGCGGGTTGCCCGCCGAGGCGGTGCCGGCCGCGGACCCGGCGCCGGCCGATCCGACGCTGGCGGTGCTGCGGGCGCTGCGGGCCGACGTGTACGCCACGTTCCTGTCCGCGTCGTTCGCCCGCCGGCCGGGGCCCGACCCGCGGGAGGTCGTCGCCGGCTTCGGCGACCTGCTCGCCGGCCGGCGGACCGACGCCGGCCGGTTCTGGCGGGCCTTCCTGCTGGAACGGTGGCTGCGGCTGATCGAGTCCGGCGCGGCCGGACGGCCGGCCGAGGCGCCGCCGGAGCGGCCGTCCAGCACCACCGTGGACGGCGCGCGCTGGCTGCGGCTGCCGGTGGCGACCCGGACGCTGCGCGCGGGCGACGCGTACGCCGACTCGGTCGCCTGGTACGTCACCGAACGGGTGCGCGCGGCCTGCGCCGACGACCGGTACCGGCGCCGGTTCGGTCGCTGCTGGTACCTGGTGGTCGCGGCCCGGCCGCTGGCGGTGGCGCAGGGCCGGGTACGGCCGCTGTGGGAGCTGCGGCCGGGTTGGTGGGCGCGGCGGATGTCCGGGTTCGTGCGGGACCGGTCCTGGCAGGGCCTCGGCAACCCGTGGACGATGCAGACCGCGATCGACGAGGCGGGGCTGCGCCGGATGCTGTTCGCCGCCGCGGCCGGCGCCGGTGGGCGGCTGCTGCACCGGCAGGGCCTGTTCGACCGGGTCGCCGGCGAGCCGGTGCGGCAGGTGCGCGGCCCGGTGGAGCGCGCCACCTTCCCGGCGAACGTCGCCGTCGCCGCCGCGCCGACCGACCCCGCGGCGGCCGCCGCCGACCTGCTCGCCGCGGTACGGGCGGGGCTGCGGGACGACGTGGCCACCGGCATCGCCGGCTGCGCCGTGGTCGGTACCGACCGGGTCGGCGGCGGCTGCCAGGTGCTCGCGTGCGTCGGTGACCGGCCGGCCGACTTCTACGCCGCCGCCTGCGCGGACGACCCGCTGGGCCGCCTCGCCGGTACGCCGGCCGCGGTGCTGCTGCTCGCGCCGCCGGACACCGGGACCGGCACGCCGCGGCCCCGCCGTACCGGGTCGCGTGGTGCGCGCCGGGCCGCTGCCCGCTGACGCCCGACCTCTTCCCGTTGGCAATGCTGATTGCACGTGTAATGCTGTAATCATCATTTCGTTCAATGGGGAGGAACGATGCGAGGAGAGGGAGCCTGGCCGCCGCACCGGGGCTGGGGAAGGGGTCGCGGCGGGGCACAGCCCGAGCCGCCGTCCGCCGCCGACGCGGCGGGCTGGATCCGCGGCCGGCTGCCCGACGAGTGGTTCGTCGAGCCGCCCACCATCACCGTCGACCGGGAGGAGATCCTGATCGTCGGCGCCATCCCGCCGCCCGAGGCGACCGGCGACGAGCCGGGGACCGAGGCGGAGCGCGCCGGCGCCGAGCAGGGCCGGATCGCCCGGTTCCGGGAGCAGACCCGGGACGAGCGGATCGGCATCGCCCAGCAGGTCGAGCACCGCTACCGGCGCCACGCCAGCTGGGGTGTCACCTGCGGCGAGACCCGCGAACTGTTCACCACCCAGTCGGTACCGGTGATGACCCGGTTGCGGCAGCCGCAGCGCGTCGTGCTGGACACGCTGGTCGACGCCGGCGTCGCCAGGTCCCGGTCGGAGGCGCTGGCCTGGTGCGTCCGGCTGGTCGGCGAGCACGCCGACGCGTGGCTCGGTGAGCTGCGCGGCGCCATGTCCACCGTCGAGGACCTCCGCCGCAAGGGCCCGGACCTCGGCTGACCCCGGTGCGGGTCACGCACCAAGCGCCGGCGGTGGCGCACGGACGTCGCCGCCGGCGCGGTGCCTGGGCGGCGGGCCCCGCCCGGGTCGTACCGAGGTGGCGGCCGCCCGCTCGGTGCTTCGGGGGTTCGTCCGGGTCTCGGCGGCGCCGGCCCGGACGTCACCGCGAGGCGCACCCGGCACGGTCGGGCGTGTTCGTCGCCACCGATCCGGGCCCGTGGCCGCTTGCGGTCGGTGCCGGTCGGCGTACGCTGCCTAGCCGTGAGCCTGCGCACCCTCGTCTACGGCCTGTACGAGCGACGGCTTCGCGCGGGACTGTCCGGCAAGCCGCTGCCGCACCACGTCGCGGTCATCATCGACGGCAACCGCCGCTGGGCCAAGGAGAACGGCTTCGACGACCCGGCCCTCGGGCACCAGGCCGGCGGCCGCAAGATCGAGGAACTGTTGCAGTGGTGCGACGACCTCGGCATCGGGCACGTCACGATCTACATGCTGTCCACCGACAACCTGAACCGCCCGGTGGAGCAGTTGGAGCCGCTGCTGCGGGTCATCGAGGACGTGGTGACCGGGCTGTCCGCCGACGAGCGGCCGTGGCGGGTGCACGTGGCGGGCGCGCTGGACATCCTGCCGGCCCGTACCGCCGAGGTGCTCAAGGCCGCCGAGGAACGCACCGCCGACCGTACCGGCGGGGCCCGCGTCAACGTGGCCGTCGGGTACGGCGGGCGGCGGGAGATCGCCGACGCGGTGCGCTCGCTGCTGCAGCAGCACGCCGCCGCCGGTACCACCATCGAGGAACTCGCCGAGGTGCTCGACGTCGACCACATCGCCGAGCACCTCTACACCCGCGGCCAGCCCGACCCGGACCTGATCATCCGGACCAGCGGCGAGCAGCGGCTGTCCGGCTTCCTGACCTGGCAGTCGGCGCACAGCGAGTTCTACTTCTGCGAGGCGCACTGGCCGGACTTCCGGCGTACCGACTTCCTGCGCGCGCTCCGCTCGTACGGGAACCGCCAGCGCCGCTACGGCCACTGACCCGGCCGCACTGCGCCGATCCAGGACACGATCCCGGCGATGGGCCGCGATCGCTGTGCCGGGCCGCACGGGTCCAGGACCGGCCTGCCCGCCGGCACGGGTTCACGACCGGCGCGGCGGGCAGGTTCGGTGGTCAGCCGAGGGCGAGCCGGATCGCGAGGGCGACGACCACGCCGGCAGCGGCGAGCGTGGTCACCAGCCGCCCGCGCGGCCCGGTGAGCAGCCGGCCGAGCAGCAGGCCGCCGGCGGCGAGCAGCAGTTGCCAGCTGGCCGAGGCGAGGAACGCGGCGACGACGAAGACGACGCCGGTGGCCGGCCCGCCCAGGGCGCCGGCCTGCCCACCGACCACGACCGCGCCGAAGTACACCAGCGTCGTCGGGTTCAGCAGCGTCATGCCGAGCAACACCGCGTACGCCCGTACCGGGGTCAGTGCGGTGTCGCGGCCCGCGGTCGCGGTGGCGTGCCGGCGGTACCGGCGGATCGCGCCGACGACCAGCCACCCGGCCACGACCAGCACGACGAGCGCGGCGAGCCGGTGGGCGACCCCGGCGTACGGGGCGATCCGGCCGGACAGCGCGGTGCCGCCGAGCACCGCGACCGCCGCGTACAGGCCGTCGACGGTGGCGACGCCGAGCGCGGCCGCGGCACCGACCCGCGGGCCGGCCGTGGCGGACAGGGTGACCAGGTAGGCGCCGACGGCGCCGATCGGTATCGCGATGCCGTACCCGGCGAGCAGCCCCGCGACGAGCGCCCCGGTCACGGTCGGACGCCGGTACGCCTCCCGACCCGGACGTGCTGCTGCTGGCGCGTCGCGGTGGAACGCGGAGCGCGGGCGGGCAGCAGGTGGGTGAGAGTCGTACGCATGCCCAGACGGTGACAGGAGACCGGTGCGCCCGGCAACGCCATTTCGCCGCCGATACCGTCGCCCGCGCGGCCCGACGACGCCGCCGGCGCGGTCGGGAGCCGGGCGGACGACCGATGACGGACGGGTGGCGACCGGATGACACGCGCAGTGAGTAAGGGCGGGCTACTGGCCGTATCCGGATTTGCTGGCTAACGTCTGGATCGTGGTACGGGGACGTCCCGGGCCACCCGGGAGGCCCGGATGCGGCGTACGTCGTCACGGTGGGCCGGCACCCGGCCCGCGTGCGGGCGAGTCCGGCCGAGCAGTCACCGGCGTGGGGATCACCGCGCCGGCCGGAGAGGGCCCGACGGCCGCGGCCGTCGCCAGGTCGCGTTTCGTCGACGTCGCGCGCCGGCTCGGCCGGCCGCCCGGCACGCGTCCCGGCACGCCGCACCGGCGGGACCTCTCACCGACCCGGCGTGGAGGTGCGCGCCTCGCGGAGTGGCCCTGTGAGCACACGTCGTAGCACCAAGGCCCCTGACTCACCCCGCCGCACCTACGTGCTGGACACCTCGGTGCTGCTGTCCGATCCGTCCGCGTTCCGGCGTTTCGCCGAGCACGCGGTCGTCCTGCCGCTCGTCGTCATCGGCGAGCTGGAAGGCAAGCGGCACCACCCCGAGCTCGGCTGGTTCGCCCGCGAGGCGCTCCGGCTGCTCGACGACCTGCGGTACCAGCACGGGCGGCTGGACGAGCCGCTGCCGGTCAACGACGACGGCGGCACCGTGCAGGTCGAGCTGAACCACTCCGATCCGGCGGTGTTGCCGGACGGGTTCCGCAACGGCAGCAACGACGCCCGGATCCTCGCCGTCGCGCTGGCCCTGGCCGCCGAGGGCCAGGACGTCACGCTGGTCACCAAGGACATGCCGCTGCGGGTCAAGGCCGCGTCGGTCGGCCTGCCCGCGGACGAGTACCGGCACGGCCAGGCCTCCGATCCCAGCTGGTCCGGGATGGCCGAGGCGGAGCTGACCGCCGACGAGATGGCGACGCTGTACGGCGGCGATCCGCTCGACCTGCCCGAGGCGCGCGACCTGCCCTGCCACACCGGCCTCGTGCTGTCCTCGCCGCGCGGCTCGGCGCTCGGCCGGGTCCGGCCGGACAAGCACGTCCAGCTGGTCCGCGGCGATCGCGAGGCGTTCGGCCTGCACGGCCGGTCCGCCGAGCAGCGGGTCGCGCTGGATCTGTTGCTGGACAACGAGATCGGCATCGTCTCGCTCGGTGGCCGGGCCGGTACCGGCAAGTCCGCGCTGGCGATCTGCGCCGGCCTGGAACTGGTGATGGAACGCCGCGCGCACAAGAAGGTCGTGGTGTTCCGCCCGGTGTACCCGGTGGGTGGTCAGGAGCTCGGCTACCTGCCCGGCAGCGAGGCCGAGAAGATGTCGCCGTGGGGTCAGGCGGTGTTCGACACGCTCGGCGCGCTCGCCTCCGAACACGTCGTCGAGGAGGTCGTGTCCCGAGGGCTGCTGGAGGTGCTGCCGCTGACCCACATCCGGGGCCGGTCGTTGCACGACGCGTTCGTGATCGTCGACGAGGCGCAGTCGCTGGAACGCGGCGTGCTGCTCACCGTGCTGTCCCGGATCGGTACGGGGTCACGCGTAGTGCTCACGCACGACGTGGCGCAGCGCGACAACCTGCGGGTCGGCCGGTTCGACGGGGTGACGGCGGTGATCGAGACGTTGAAGGGCCATCCGCTGTTCGCGCACGTCACACTCACCAGGTCGGAACGATCCCGGATCGCCGAAGTGGTCACGGATCTGCTGGAGGATTTGACCCCATAGCTCCCCACCTCCGGGTGACCCGACGAGTCACCTGAAGCCTCGATCGCCCGTTGGCCCTGGCATGGATCAACGGGCGATCGTCTGCGCTGAGCTGACTCAGCGTGATGCGGCGAGTCCGTACGGCTCACGGTGTTTGCGACTGACGGTGACGGATGCCACTATCCGCGGGATCCGGCCTGGCGTGTCGCCTTCGGGTGCGTCAGGGTGGTACGCCGAACGGTCGCCGGCACGCGCGGTAGCCGTTCCACCCCCTGTCCCCGTCGAAGGGAACGACGCGTGAGCCGGATCGGCACGAAGTTGTCAGTTCGGATGTTCGCAGTCTTCGTCCTCGTCGGCGGTCTCGCCGGCGGCGCGTACCTGACGGTGCACCGCCCCGGTCAGCAACCGACCGAGGTGGCGCAGCAGCAGGTCGTCGGACAGCCGATCGACCCGATCGAGGAGCAGCAGGCGCAACGCCAGGCGACCGACGGGTACCGGCAGCAGAAGATGCGCGACGAGGCGAGTCGCAGTGCGGCCCGGGACGCCAAGCAGCACGCGGCGGCCGGTGGCGAGCACGCCGCGGCGGTCGCCGGCGACGCGGACGCCGCCAAGAAGGCCGCCGAGCAGAAGAAGGCCAGCTCGTCCGGCACCAGCGGTGGTTCGGCCGGCCCGGTCCCCAGCTCCTGCAAGGAGTACAGCGGGAACCGCGCCACCGGGTGCACCCTGTTGCTGCAGGCCGGGTTCGGCCTGGACCAGATGGCCTGCCTGGACAAGCTGTGGACCAGGGAGAGCGGCTGGAACGTGCACGCCGCGAACCCGTCCGGTGCGTACGGCATCCCGCAGGCGCTGCCCGGCGACTCGATGGCGTCGTACGGCGACGACTGGCAGGACAACCCGGTCACCCAGATCAAGTGGGGCCTCAACTACATCAAGAACCGCTACTCCACGCCGTGTGGTGCCTGGAACCACTCCGAGTCCACCGGCTGGTACTGACCATCCCGCCGCGCCGATCGTCGGCGCGACCCGAGCGCGAACCGCGGCGACACCCGGCCGTACGACCGGGTGTCGCCGCATTTGTGTCGGCCCGCGCCGCGAACCGGGGAAAACCCCGATGGGCGAGCTGGCGTGACGCTGGTACCAAGGAAGAATGGCTACCGGCGGGCTGCGCACCGACACGGCGACAGGCGACGAACGGCTGCGGTTCGGCACCGAGCCGTTCTATGCCTCGATCGGGCGCGCGTTCCTCGCGATGTGCGCGTTCATTCCGGTGCTGTGGGGCATCGAGGGGCTGGACACGCTGTTCGGCGGCGCGCTCGACCGCGCCGGCGGCATCGCGCCACGCAGCCTGACCGGCCTCGACGGCATCGTGTTCGCGCCGTTCCTGCACGCGAGCTTCACGCACGTGCTGGCCAACAGCGTGCCGCTGCTGCTGCTCGGCACGTTCGTGCTGGCCGGGCAGACCAAACGGTTCTTCCTGATCACCGCGTTCATCGCGGTGGTGTCCGGGCTGACCGTGTGGGTGTTCGGCCCGAGCCACTCGATCACCGTCGGGGCCAGCGGCGTCATCTTCGGCTACCTCGGCTACCTGCTGCTGCGCGGCCTGGTGGAGCGGCGCTGGTGGAGTCTCGGCATCAGCCTGCTGATGGGGCTGCTGTTCGGCTGGCAGCTGAGCGGCATCCTGCCCGGCGAGGAGCAGGTCTCCTGGCAGGGCCACTTGGGCGGCTTCATCGCCGGCCTGGTGGCGGCGATCCTGTTCCGGCAGCCGCGGGTGCGCCGGCCCAAGCCGACCGACTCCGGCTCGCCGGCCAGTCTCGGCGGCTCGTCGCCGACGCTGACGCTGCCCGGGGTCGACGGTCTCGGCCTCGGCAAGACCGGCTCCGACCGCACCGTCGAGATGCCCGGCGGCAGCTCCACCTGACACCCGGCCAGGCTGCCCGGCGACAGCTGCCGCCGGCGGTTCGACCGCCGCGACCGAGCCCTCGGACAGTTCGGGCCGACCCCCGACCGGCTCGTTCGGGCCGACCCCCGACCGGCTCGTTCGCCGACCCCCGACCGGCTCGTTCGCCGACCCCCGACCGGCTCGATCGGGCTGCTCGGCGGGCCCGGCTGACGCCCCGGCGGTTCGACCGGGGCGCCGAGCGGTCCCGGTCAGTCGGCCTCGACCGGGTCGCCGCCGAAGTCGACCATCGAGTACTGGCGGAGCTTCTCCAACCGGTGCACCCCGTCGATCATGCGGATCGTGCCGCTCTTGGAACGCATCACGATCGACTGCGTGGTCACCCCGCCGGACCGGTACCGGACGCCGCGCAGCAGGCTGCCGTCGGTGACGCCGGTGGCGGCGAAGAACGCGTTGTCGCCGGCGACCAGGTCGTCGGTGCGCAGTACCCGGGACAGGTCGTGGCCGGCGTCGATCGCCTTCTGCCGCTCCGCGTCGTCCTTCGGCCACAGCTTCGCCTGCAGCGCGCCGCCGAGGCACTTCATCGCGCAGGCGGCGATGATGCCCTCCGGGGTACCGCCGATGCCCATCAGCACGTCCACCCCGGACTGCTCGCGCGCGGCGCTGATCGCGCCGGCCACGTCGCCGTCCCGGATGAAGTGGATGCGCGCCCCGGTCTCCCGGATCTCCGCCACCAGCTGGTCGTGCCGGGGCCGGTCCAGGACGCACACGGTGACGTCGGAGATGCTGGTGCGCTTCGCCTTCGCGACCCGGCGCAGGTTCTCCCGTACCGGCGCCTCGATGTCGACGACGTCGGCGCAGTCCGGTCCGACGGCGAGCTTGTCCATGTAGAAGACCGCGGACGGGTCGAACATCGCGCCACGCTCGGCCACCGCGAGCACCGCCAGCGCGTTCGGCATCCCGGCGGCCATCAGCGTGGTGCCGTCGACCGGGTCGACCGCCACGTCGACCTCCGGCCCGGTACCGTCGCCGACCCGCTCGCCGTTGTAGAGCATCGGCGCGTTGTCCTTCTCGCCCTCGCCGATGATCACCACCCCGCGCATCTGGATCGAGTTGATCAACTGGCGCATGGCGTCGACCGCGGCGCCGTCGCCGCCCTCCTTGTCGCCCCGGCCGACCCACCGGCCCGCGGCCATCGCCGCCGCCTCGGTGACCCGTACCAGCTCCAACGCCAGGTTTCGGTCCAGCACCTCGGTGTGTCGCGAAGTGTCTGCCATGGTCTTCCCCTCCGCCAGCTGAGCACTCCCTCGAATCCTGGCAGATCGGTACCCGGCGCGCGGGCGCGCCACGTGCCGCTGTGGCCCGGCGTGGCTGTCCTACCGTGGCCTCCTCGGCGTGGCCGTCCTGCCCTGGCCACCCCGGCGTGGTCGCGGCGGCGAGGATCGGCGACGATGGGTACGTGGCGCGCCGAGTACCGCTGTACACAGACGAGGGCACGCCCCCGGCTCCGACCGAGGGCGAGGCGGCGCCTCGACGTCGCCGGGGCGGTACCGGCCGGGACATGATCATCTCGATGGCGGTGCTGCTGGTGCCGATCCTGATCGCGGTCGGCGTGTGGCAGTACCTCTCCTCCGACCGGCAGGTCACCGTGGTCGACGCGAAGCCGGCCATCACCCAGGCCCGGCAGGCCGACCGGTTCCCGGTCGCGGCGCCGCGACGGCTCGGCCCCGACTGGAAGGTCACCAGCGCCGAGACCACCGACCAGCGCGGCACGGTGACGCTGCGGCTCGGGTACGTGACGCCGTCCGGCGGGTTCGCGCAGATCGTGGAGAGCAACGGCGACGCCGCGAAGCTGCTGTCCGACGCGGTGCCGAAGCACGCCCGGCCGGCCGGCAGCCAGCACATCGGCGGCGCCGACTGGGCCCGCTACACCGGCGACAAGAACAACCAGGTGCTCGCGCTGCTGCAGCCCGACCGTACGATCCTGGTCGTCGGCCAGACCAACGACGACGAGATGCGCACCCTGGCCGGTTCGCTGCACTGAGCCGCCGGGCGGCACCGTCACCGACAGCACACCGCCCACCGGCGGTGCCGGTGGGCGGAGGGCTGCGGTCCGACGATGCGTATACCCCCCGGAAATACACCTCGGCCGATCGCTCATTCCAGGGTCGGCCCTCGCGGGCGGGTTGCGACAGAGCCCGGCCGGCAATTTAACCCGACGTTGGGACAGCTCGTGCCGTCCGAACGGTGGGGCGACCCGCCAGCGACGGTCAGCCGGCCGTCTCGTCCCGGGCGGCGCGGGCCGCGTCCAGCCGCTCCTTCGCACCGTCCAACCAGCGCTGACAGACGTCCGCGAGGCGCTCGCCGCGTTCCCACAGCGCCAGCGACTCCTCCAGCGAGGTGCCGCCCGCCTCCAGCTTCTCCACCACCGCGGCGAGCTCCGCCCGCGCCTTCTCGTAGCTGACCGTCGTGTCCTCGTCCGTCACAGCAGCCACCTTACGGCTCGGACCGGTCCCGTCGGTCAGCGTGGCGACGGCTCGGGGGAGTCGGTGACGGTGGCGGCCAGTTCGCCGCCGGCCAGCCGTACCCGCAGCGCCGCACCGGGTGCCGCGTCGGCGGGGTCGCGCAGTACCGCGTCGTCGGCGGCGCGCTGCACCACCGCGTACCCGCGCTGCATCGTGGTCAGCGGCGACAGCGAGCGCAGCCGGGCCACCGTGTGGTGCAGGTCGCTGCCGGCCGCGTCGACGCGGTGCGCCAGGACCCGTCGGGCCCGGTCGCGCAGCCCGTCGACCTCGTCGCGCCGGCCGGACAGCAACAGCTCGGGGCGCGCCAGTACCGGTCGGGACCGGACCGCGGACAGCCACCGGCGCTCGCCGTCGAGCAGGTGCGTCACCGCCCGGTCCAGCCGGTACCGGTGCTGCTCGATCACCCGCCGCTCCTCGGCCAGGTCCGGTACCACCCGCTTGCCGGCGTCGGTCGGCGTCGAGCAGCGCACGTCGGCGACGAAGTCGACCAGCGGGGTGTCGGTCTCGTGCCCGATCGCGGACAGCACCGGGGTGCGGCAGCCGAACACCGCACGGCACAGCGCCTCGTCGGAGAACGGCAGCAGGTCCTCGACGCTGCCGCCGCCGCGGGCCAGCACGATCACGTCCACCTCGGGATCGGCGTCCAGCTCGGCCAGCGCGTCGAGGATCTGCGGCACCGCGGTCGGGCCCTGCACCGGCACGTTGCGGACCGCGAAACGCACCGCCGGCCAGCGGGCCGCCGCGTTCTCCTGCACGTCCCGCTCCGCCGCGCTGGCCCGGCCGGTGACGAGCCCGACGGTACGGGGCAGGAACGGTGGCCGCCGCTTCCGCTCCGGCGCGAACAGCCCCTCCGCGGCGAGGACCTTCTTCAGCCGTTCCAGCCGGGCCAGCAGCTCGCCGAGCCCCACGTGCCGCAGCTCGTCGGCGCGCAGCGACAGGCTGCCGCGGCCGGCGTAGAACTCCGGCTTCGCGTGCACCACCACCCGGGAACCCTCCCGCAGCGGCGGGTCGCAGGACTCGAACGTGTCCCGGTAGCAGGTCACCGACAGGCTCATCTCGGCCGACGGGTCGCGCAGCGTCAGGAACACCAGCCCCGCGCCGGGACGCCGGGAGACCTGGGCGACCTGCCCGTCCACCCAGACCCAGCCGAGCCGGGCGATCCAGGCGGAGATCTTCTGGCTCACCACCCGCACCGGCCACGGCTCGTCCGGGCTGGTACGGGGTGCCTCGGCGGCGGATTCGGCCATCCGACGAGCTTAGGTCCTGTACCGGGTGCGCATGCCGGGCGCGCCCGCGCGGTTTGTGGAGGACCTCACCTCGGCCTGCGGTACCGGTACGGCGGCCTACCATGGGGATCATGACGAAGCGGGTGCTGCTGGCCAGGCCGCGCGGATACTGCGCCGGCGTCGACCGAGCCGTGGAGACCGTCGAGCGCGCGCTCGAACTCTACGGTGCACCCATCTACGTGCGGAAACAGATCGTGCACAACAAGCACGTGGTGCAGACGCTGGAGCGCAAGGGCGCGATCTTCGTCGAGGAGAACGACGAGGTGCCCGAGGGCGCCACGGTGATCTTCTCGGCGCACGGGGTCGCCCCGGAGGTGCACGAGCAGGCCCGGCAGCGCAACCTGCACGCCATCGACGCGACCTGCCCGCTGGTCACCAAGGTGCACCAGGAGGCCCGGCGGTACGCGCGGGACGAGTACGACATCCTGCTCATCGGGCACGAGGGGCACGAGGAGGTCGTCGGCACCAGCGGCGAGGCGCCCGAGCACGTCACCCTGGTCGACGGCCCCGACGCGGTCGACCAGGTCGAGGTCCGGGACCCGAGCAAGGTGGTGTGGCTGTCCCAGACCACGCTGTCGGTCGACGAGACGCTGGAGACCGTCGACCGCCTGAAGGCGAAGTTCCCGGGGCTGCAGTCGCCGCCGTCCGACGACATCTGCTACGCGACGCAGAACCGGCAGCAGGTCGTCAAGCAGATCGCACCCGACTGCGACGTGCTGCTGGTGATCGGGTCCCGCAACTCGTCCAACTCGGTGCGGCTGCGCGAGGTCGCGCTGGAGGCCGGCGCCCGCGCTTCCTACCTGATCGACTTCGCGTCGGAGATCGACGACGGCTGGCTCGCCGGCGCCTCGACGGTCGGCCTCACCTCCGGCGCCTCCGTACCGGAGGACCTGATCGAGCAGGTTCTCGGCCACCTCGCCGCCCGCGGGTACGCCGACGTCGAGGAGATCACCACCGTGCAGGAGCGGCAGACGTTCGCCCTGCCCCGCGAGATCAAACGCGACCTCGCCGCCCGCAACACCTGACCCCCGTACGGCCTGGCCGGAGCGGGAGCTGGGGTCGCCGCCGGCGTCGGTGTCATCGAGCGCCGGGCCGCCCCTCGTCGCGTCGCCGCCGGCCCTCCTGCACCGCGGCGGTTGCCAGGCAGAACCAGCCCACGATGCCGGCGAAGGCCCGGTCAGTGGCGGCCCGGGCACGCCAGTACTCGGTTTCGGAGATCTCGACGACCTGGCCGGAACGCTCGTCGCGCCAGTAGCGGCCGCCCTGGTGTGACAACCCGAACTGGCTGATCATCGGCATGCTCACCAGGATGGACGACAGCAACACCACACCCGCGACACCGGCCAGCACGCGGAGCCGTCGAGGTAAAGCGGCCGCCGCCCGGAAGTTGTCCGCCATGGCCAGCCACGACCTGTTCCAGCTGCGACGCTGGCGGTGGATGCTCCACTGCGCCAGCACGACACCGGCCACCGCGACCGGTACCGCCGGCAACGACAACCACCACGGCGGGGCCCACGGCCCGGGCAGCATCGTGGCCCCGACCAGAGCCACGCAGTATGCCGTCGCGACGGTGGCGACGCGGATCAAGATCAGCACGGGACGATGGTGGCAACGCGCCGGTGCGGCGGCCATCGGCCGTACGGTGCGGATCGCCCGCACCTGGCCGGGCCGGTGACGGTGAGGGGAGTCCGTCGTCGGTTGTCGGCCCGGCGCGGGCGATCCGCGGGCGGGAAATCCCGCCCGACAGTGCGGTCCGGGCGTGCCGCCGGGGGGCGAGGACCCGGCGGCACGACGAGTTCAGGAGACGTCGAGGGCGGTGTCGTCGATGACGAACGACGTCTGCAGCTTGGAGCCCTCGGTGCCGGTGAAGCGGAGGGTGACGGTCTGCCCCGCGTACCCGGAGAGGTCGACGGACTTCTGCACGTAGCCGGAGGTCGCGTTGGTGTTGGAGTAACTGGCCAGCGTGGTCGTCCCGGCCGGGGTGACCGCGTCGAGCTTCAGCTTGTCGTACGCGGTGCTGCTCGTCTCGGCGGTGTCGATGTGCAGCCAGTACGAGAAGGTCGCGGTGCCGCAGTCGGCGGGGACGGCGACCGACCTGGACAGCGTGTCGGTGTGCGTGGTGCCGTACCCGTCCAGCCACGCCTTGTACGAGCCGGTGTGCGCCGGCTCCTGCGAGCTGCTGGTGATCACGCCGGAGCTGGCGGACCAGCCGGTGCCGCCGCTCTCGAAGCCGGCGTTGCTGATCAACTGGCCGGCGGTGCAGGTACCGCCGCCGGTGCCGCCGCCACCGGTGGTCGAGCCGCCGCCGAGCCAGGCGGTCGCGTTCAGTGCCAGCGCCGCGTTGCTGTTGGTGTTCCACCCGTCGTACAGGGTGTTGCCGGACTGGCCGGTGCCGTCGTCGATGGTGGAGCTGTCACCCCAGACCGCGACCCGCCCGCTGCCGAAGCTGCTGGTGGCGAAGAACGACCCGGTGGTGCCGCCGGCGGTCGCCGACGACTGGTAGACGAGGCCCTTGACGTCGGCGTTGTCCGACGGCTTGAGCGTCTGAGTGGTGCCGTCGTTGATGCTGGACGAGGTCACGTCGCCGAAGCTGCCGTGCAGCACCGGGTTGCTGCTGTCCGAGATCGCCTTCGGGGTGTCGGCGTTGATGTCCTTGACGTCGATCGAGAAGCCGAACGGGTCGGACGAGTCGACGCTGTTGTTGGTCATCAGGTCGTTGAGCACGCCGACCGAGTCGATGCCGTCGTTGTTCCGGTCGCTGTTGTTGTGATCGCTGATCATGAACAACCCGCCGCCGGCCTGCACGAACTTCATCACCGCGGTCTTCTCCGCCGCGCTGAGCGCCACGTTCGGCTCGGGCAGCACGAACACGTCGAAGTTCGACAGGTCGAGCGCGCCGCCCCCGCCGTAGGTGATGGTGCCCGTCGACAGCGTGTCGAGGCTGTACCCGCCGGTCTTCTGCAGCGCCACGCCCCAGGACGACAGCGCGCCGGTCCAGTCGGTCTCGGACTGCGGGTTCGGGTTCTGCCCCAACGGATCCGGCTGCGAGGTACTGATGATCCAGTCGGCGTTGCCGGCGGTCTCCGCCTTGGTGTTGTCGAACAGCACCCGGATCGGGGCGTCCGCGTTCGGGGTGACGGAGTGGTGCACCGGCGTGCCGGAGGCGCCGGTGGCGCCGGCGAGCAGGGCGCCGACAAGGGCAGCCCCACCAAGCAGTGCGATGGTGCGCGGTCGTGTCGTCAGGCGCATGGGACCTCCCTGGCCGTGAGCAGAACAGGCCAGGATAGGTGACCTCAGACACCGGCAACAGTGGCAAAAACACCTATTCATCACACGGCTGGCATCTGCCTACGCACCGTGGCGGAACGGGTGGCCTCTCCGCCGGTCAGGCCTCGCCGCTGCGCCGACCCGGCTCGGCCGCCGCGGGAGCCGGGTCGCGCGGCTGCCGGGGCAGGTCGTCGAACGCCACCAGCGCGGACTGCTCGCTCGCCACCAGCTCCGGCGCCTGCAGCTGCCGGGCCGCCGACTCGACCTGCGGCGGCGCGCCGAGCAGCTCGGCCGCCTCGGCCTCGCCGGCGACCCCGAGATCGGCGAACTTGCGCGCGGTCACCAGCACCCGGCTCTCCAGCGACCCGACCGTCTTGTTGTACGCGGTGACCGCGCCGGACAGTGCGCCGCCGAGCTTCGCCACGTGCCCGCCCATGGTCGCCAGCCGCCCGTACAGCTCTTTGCCGAGCCGGTGCACGTCGGCGGCGTTGGCGGCCAGCGCGTCCTGCCGCCACGCGTACGCCACCGTGCGCAGCAGGGCGATCAGCGTCGCCGGGGTGGCGATCACGACGTTGCGCTCGAACCCGTGCTCCAGCAGCGTCGGGTCGCGCTGCAGCGCCGCGTCGAGGAACGTGTCCGCCGGCACGAACAGCACCACGAACTCCGGCGCCGTCTCGAACGCCGACCAGTACGCCTTGGCGGCGAGCTGGTCGACGTGAGCCCGCAGGTGCCGGGCGTGCGCGTCGAGCCGGGCGTTGCGGGTCGGCTCGTCCCGCGCCTCCATCGCGTCCAGGTAGCCGCTGAACGGGGCCTTCGCGTCGACCACCACCTGCTTGCCGCCGGACAGGTGCACCACCAGGTCGGGCCGGACCACCGCGTCGTCGGTGGTCACCGTCACCTGCTCGTCGAAGTCGCAGTGCGACACCAGCCCGGCCGCCTCGACGATGCGCCGCAGCTGGTGCTCGCCCCACCGACCGCGCACCTGCGGCGCCCGCAGCGCCGACACCAGCTGGCCGGTCTGGGTGCGCAGCTGCTCGGAGGTACCGGCGACCTCCCGCAGCTGCTCGCGCAGCTCGGCGTAGGCGCCGACCCGGGACCGCTCCAGCTCGGCCAGCTGCTGCTCGTACCGGGAGAGGCTGTCGCGCAGCGGGGCGACCAGGGTGCCCAGGCTCGCCGACTGCTCCCGGGCCGCGTCGTGGGTGAGCGCCCGCAGTGACTGCTCCAGCCGCTGCTCGCCGTCGCGCGCCGCGGCCAGCCGCTCCTCCAACCGGGCGGTGTCGGCGGCGGCCCGGGAGCGCGCGAACAGCACCCCGATCGCGACGCCGGCGGCGAGGCAGAGCACGGCGACGACGAGTACGACAGCGACGTCCATGGCCGCCAGCATGCCTCGCGGGTACGACGATTTCACGCACCGCCACCCGGCAAAGATCGATGCGGACTTACCGGACGCCAGGGCCCGGCTCTCAGGTAAGCGCTGGGCAAATGCGGGTACCGTCGATTCATGAAGACGCTCGTGCTGATCATCGTTCTCGTGGTGCTCGTGGTTGCCGGCGCCGTGTGGTGGTCCCGGGCCAGCAAGCAGCGCAAGCAGCGCGCGCTGGCCGACGCCCGCGCCGACGCCCAGCGGTGGTACGAACGGCTCGGCGGCCAGGTGATGAACCTGGTGGCGAACGACGACGCCGCGGTCAAGCAGGCGCTGGTCGACGCCGGCGAGCGGTACAACGCGGCCGGCAGCCAGCTCGACCAGGCCACCAGCACCAAGCAGTTCGAGCTCGCCGGGCACACCGCGCTGGAGGGGCTCTACTACGTGCGCGCCGCCCGGACCGCGATGGACCTCGACCCGGGCCCCGAACTGCCGCCGATGCCCGGCCAGCGCACCGCCGGCGCCCTCACCGCCGAGCGCGAGGTCACCCTGGAGGGCAAGGAATACCGGGCCGGCCCGCAGGCCAGCTCGGACACGCCGTACTACTACCCCGGCGGCATGGTGCGCGGCCGGCCCGTCCCGGCCGGGTGGTACTCGGAGCCGTGGTGGAAGACCGCGCTGGTCGCCGGCGCCGCCGGGGTCGGCACGATGCTGCTGTTCGACGCGTTCTTCTCACCCGGGATGGGCATGGGCGGCTTCGACGGCGGGTACGACAACGGCTTCGCCGACGGCTTCGCCCAGGGCCAGGACGGCGGGGACGGTGGTGGCGGCGACGGCGGTGGCGACGGTGGCGGCATGTTCGACGGTGGCTTCGATTTCGGTGACTTCGGGGACTTCGGCGGCAGCGACTGACATCCACCGGCGGCGACGGTTCCGGGCGCCGCGCGGCGCCCGACGTCCGGGGTGGTGCGCGACCTCCGGCATCCGCCGCAGCGGCGATTCCGCGGGCGCGCCGGGCCGCGGCTGAGGCGCGGCCGCGCCGGGTGGCTGTCCCGCACCGCCCTGCGCCGGGTCGGTCGTCGGCGGCCGGTGCCGGGGTCAGTCGTCGGCGGGTCGGCGGCGACGCTTGCGCTTGACGTCGACGCCGCCCCAGAACGCGAAGCCGGTCACCCGCACCCGCGGGCCGGTGCCGTCGCCGGCACCGGCGGCGGTGTCGTCGAACCCGCCCATCAGCCCGAAACCGTCGACCCGGACGTCGAGATCGTCCGGCACGATGATCTCGACGCCGCCCATCATCGCGTACGCCTGGATCGTCACCTCGTCGGTGCCGAACCGGGCCTCCCGCAGGTCGAGCGTCACGCCGCCCATCACCGCCACCGCGATCTGCGTCCGCGGCACCAGCCAACTGCCCCGCCGGGACGGGCCGGACAGGAAGCCGACGACGACGCGGGTGTCCTCCGGCTCCTCGGCGACCCGGCGCGGCGAGGAGACCAGCGGGGTACCGGTGTCGGGCAGGTCGGCGAGCACCGGCTCGAGCTGCCCGTAGGTGCGCGCGGCGTACACCGTGTCGAGCCGTTCCTGCAGCTCGTCGAGGGTCAGCCGGCCCTCGCTCGCCGCCTGGTGCAGCACCTGCGCGACGCGCTCCCGGTCGTCGTCGGATGCGCGCATGGCGGTCCGCTCGACCGCCGCCTCGGGTCGTACCGCCGGCCTGCGCTCCGGTTCGTCCGCCACAGCCGAAAGCCTAGCCGGGCCCCTGCGCCGGGGCAGCCGCATGGCACGGTCCGATCGCCCGGCGGGGGAGCGCGCCCCCGCCGGGACGAATCAGAACGTGCAGGCCACGACGAGCTCGGTCGCGGCCTCCGGATGGAACTCGAGCTTGTCGAGGTGGCCGGCGGCGCGCAGATCGTCGCTCGCGAGCCGGATCTCCTCCACCAACGCCGCTGGCGCGCTCACCTCCGCCAGCGACACGTCGGTACGCATCGAGACCTTCCGTTGCGACTTCGCCTTCCGGATCTGCCGCAGCGCCTCGCCGACCGTCGCCAACCGCAGCCCCGGCTCGTCGCCCACCAGCGGGGTCAGCTCGTGCGCGGTCGGCCAGGTGGCGCGGTGGATCGACCCGTACCGCCACCACGACCAGACCTCGTCGGTCACGAACGGCACCACCGGCGCCAGCAACCGCAGCTGCGCCGACAACGCCCAGCCCAGCGCCGACCTGGCCGAGGCGGCCGCCGCGTCGCCACGCTCCCCGTACGCGCGGGACTTGACCAGTTCGAGATAGTCGTCGCAGAAGGCCCAGAAGAAGCGCTCGGCGGCCTCCAACGCGGCGGTGTGGTCGAACGCCTGGAACGCCGCCGTCGCCGCCGCGATCACGCCGCGCAACTCCGACAGCATCGCCCGGTCGAGCGGTTCGGTGACCGGGGCGTGCAAGGCGTCGGCCGAGCCGAGGCCCAACACGAACCGGCTGGCGTTGAGCACCTTCGTGGCGAGCCGGCGGCCGACCCGCATCAGGTTCTCGTCCAGGGTGAAGTCGGCTCCGGGGCGACCGCACGCCGCCCAGTACCGCACCGCGTCCGGCCCGTACCGGTCGAGCAACTCGTCCGGCCCGACCGCCCGGCCCTTCGACTTGGACATCTTCTTGCGGTCCGGGTCCAGGATCCAGCCGGAGATCACCGCGGTACGCCACGGCAGGGTGTCGTGCTCCAGCTGGCTGCGCACCGTGGTGGAGAACAGCCAGGTACGGATGATCTCGTGCGCCTGCGGCCGCAGGTCCATCGGGAACACCCGGTCGAACAGGTCGTCGTCGCGCTCCCAGCCACCCGCGATCTGCGGCGTCAACGAACTGGTCGCCCACGTATCGAACACGTCCGGGTCGGCGGCGAACCCGCCCGGCCGACCCCGCTGCTGTTCGGAGTAGCCGGACGGCGGCTGGCTCTGCGGATCCACCGGCAGCTCGGCCTCCGACGGCAGGATCAGCGCATCGTGGTCGAGAGTGCCGTCGTCCCGCACCTGGTACCAGACGGGGATCGGCACCCCGAAGAACCGTTGCCGGCTCACCAGCCAGTCGCCGGTCAGCCCGTTCACCCAGTGCTCGTACCGGTGGCGCATGAACTCCGGCACCCAGCGCAGCTCGCGTCCCCGCTCCAGCAGCCGCTCCCGCAGCGGCAGATCACGGCCGCCGTTGCGCAGGTACCACTGGCGGGCGGTGACGATCTCCAGCGGCGCTTCGCCGTACTCGTAGAACTTGACCGGATGCGTGATGGCCCGCGGCTCACCGACCAGCTCACCGGACTCCCGCAGCAGCTTCACGATCCGGCGACGGGCCGCGGCCACCGTCAACCCCGCGAGCTGCGCGTACCGGAAGCCTGCCTCGGCGGACTCCAGCCCGGCCGGTACGTCGTGCCGGATCCGGCCGTTGCGGCCGATCACCGAGCGGATCGGCAGGTCCAGCTCCCGCCACCAGATCACGTCGGTCAGGTCGCCGAACGTGCAGATCATGGCGAGGCCGGTGCCCTTCTCCGGGTCGGCGAGCCGGTGCGGGCGGATCGGCACCTCGACGCCGAACAGCGGCGTGACCGCCGTCGTACCGGCGAGGTGCCGGTACCGATCGTCGTCCGGGTGAAACACCAGCGCCACGCAGGCCGGGAGCAGCTCCGGCCGCGTCGTCTCCACGTACAACGGTTCGCCCGTGGGCTCGTCGTCGTCCGGGTCCACCGTTGCGGTCGCGGCCCGGAACAGCAGCCGGTGGTAGGCGCCGGGGCGCTCCCGGTCCTCCAGCTCTGCCTGCGCCACCGCGGTACCGAACGAGATGTCCCACAGCGACGGTGCCTCGGCCTGGTACGCCTCTCCTCTGCGGAGGTTCCGCAGGAAGGCACGCTGGCTCGCCACCTGCGCCGAGGTGCCGACCGTCGTGTAGCGCGCGGACCAGTCCACCGACAGCCCCAGGCGTCGCCAGGTCTCCTCGTACACCAGCTCGTCGTCGGCGGTGAGCCGCTCGCAGAGTTCGATGAAGTTGCGCCGGGACACGGCCTGTTGCTCCTCCACCGGCTGCTGCGGCGGGCGGTAACCAGCGACGTAGGGCAGCGTCGGGTCACATCGCACCCCGAAGTAGTTCTGCACCCGGCGCTCGGTGGGCAGACCGTTGTCGTCCCAGCCCACCGGGTAGAAGACCTCCTTGCCCTGCATCCGCTGGAACCGGGCGACGATGTCGGTGTGCGTGTAGGAGAACGCATGTCCAATGTGGACGGACCCGGATACGGTGAGCGGAGGGGTGTCGATGGCGAATACCTCGGACCGGTTCTTCCGCCGGTCGAAGGTGTAGGTCCCCAGTTCAGCCCAACGCCGCGTCCACTTCTCGGCCAGCCCGTCGAGGGACGGTCGATCGGGGACGCGCGCGGCGGCGCGCTCCGTAGCGGTCATGTGCCGATGCTACGGAGTGCAGGCTGTCCCGGCGACGCGTTTCCCGAGCTAGCTATCCCGTTCGGGGCCGGTTGGCTGTCTGCTGGTCGGTTGTCCCCGTGACAGCGCCGAACCCGTCGTGTACCGCCGGCCGGTGGGGCTCGTCCATCGGAAGCGCCCAGGGGCAGGCTGTTCCAGTTGCCACGCCGTCTCGTGTTTCAGGCGGTGGTGATGCCGACAGAGCGCGCCGAGGTTGGCCGCGCTGGTGCTTCCACCGTCTTGCCACGAGATCGTATGGTCCAGATCGCAGGAGTCGGCCGGGTACGTGCAGCCAGGAAAGACGCAGCACCGGTCGCGTGCCACCACGAGATCGGCGAGGGCGGCCGGCGGCCGGTACGTGCTGCGGCCGACATCGACGACCGCGCCCGTCTTGGCATCGGTGAGGATTCGGCGCCAGGTTGCGTCCGCAGCGAGTCGCCGTGCGGTGTCGGCGTCGATCGGCCCGTACCCGGCCAGCTCGGCGGGGCTGTTTCCACCGAGCGCCGTGTCGAGAGGCAGCGTGAGGTTCACCCGAACCTCACGCTGCGCCGGCGCGCCGAGCAGCAGGTCGACGAACACGTCGGCGCGGCGCTGGTCCGCGGTACGGGTGTCGTCGGTGCGGGTGTCGCGCGCGAGCGCGGTGAGCCGGTCGCGGATCGCGACAGCATCCTCGGCGGGCAGCAACGCCCACAGCCCGGCCATGCCGTCTTCCTGTGGGACCAGCGTGACCCGTCGTTGCTGGGCGGCGCGCAGGTGACGGTCGGCATGGTGCGGGTCGAGCTCGGCGACCGCGCGCCGGGCCCGGGCCTTGATCTGGCCGCTGGTCAGCCCGGCGGGGTTCGGTCCGAGTGCCTTTCGCTCCACGGCGTCGACGGTGGTGGAGTCGGCCACCTGCGCGGTGACCCGGCACAGCCCCTCGGCGGTTGGCGGATCGATGGAGCCGTGGTCGAGCGCGGCCATCGTTGCCGGTAGTCGCGCGGTCAGCGCTTCGGCCTGAGCGAGTCGCTGTGCAGCCCGCCAGCGCGGCCAGCTCAGTGCAGCGGCGAGCTCGTCTGCGGTGAACTCGGAGGTCGGGCGCAGCGGGTGATCGCGGCGCAGCGCGGCGAAGCGCGCGATGAGTCGGGCTTGTCGGGCGTACAGCATCGCGATCTGCTGCTCGGCCGCCGCGAGCGCGGTGAGACAGTCGTCCGCGTCGAGCCACTCCACCGGCAACACCGGCAGTTCGAACGCGGACGGGTCGACGGGCGGATCGAGGTCGGCGGGATCGAACGAGCATTCATCGAGGGGCCCGTCGACGATGCCGGGCACGACGGGGTCGGCGACGCACTCTGCCCCCGTTTCGAACATGTGTCCAGGATAGGCACGCCCGTGCCGTCACGGCCACCGGCGCCCGTATCGGGGTGATGTTCCGGTCGTCGGCGCGCCAGCGAAGACCTCGGCGGCGTAACGGCGTGTCGTCCGGCCACGCGGCGGTGTTGCCGCTGCTCGACGGCAGGCAGCGGAACGACCTGCATCTCGGTGCGGCGGGCGTCCCGTGGCGGACGATGCCGCGGGACGCCCGCCGGCGCGTCACTCCTCGGCGACCGTGAAGTAGTACGTGTACGAGCTCAGGTGCGTTCCGTCCGCGAGGATCGGGTACACCTCCAACGCATGCCCGCCGCTGGAGTCCGGCGTGTACGGGATCGTCGCGCCGCCGTCGGTGGCCGCGACGACGCTCTCGTCACCCCAGTCGAACGAGTACCCGAACGACACGACGCCGGGCAGTGACGAGCTCACCGCGAACGTCCCGGCGACACCGACCCCACCGCCGGTGTCGTACTCCGGCCAGGTGTCGGAGGTGACCGTCGGGCTGGTGTCGAACGTGACGCTCCAGGACTTGACGGGGGTGACCCAACCGTTGCTGCTGTGGCTGCGCACGTCCAGCTGGTTCAGGCCCGGGCTGTCGAACTCGACGGTGACCGTCGCGGACCCGTCGCTGCCCGCCGCGACGGTCTGCTCCGCACCGCCGTTGACCGTGTAGGTGTAGTCGTCGACGTCGCTGACGTTCGGCCCGGGCGCGAGATGCACGGTCACCGGGCTGCCGTACTGCGGTGTCCCGTCGACGGTGACGACGGGAGACGTGTCGCGCACCTCGACGGTGTAGGTCGTCGAGTCGGACTGCTGGTACGCCCGGTCGTAGCTGGCGACGGTCAGCGTGTTCGGGCCGGAGTTCGGCGGTACCAGGCTCACCGTCGCCGAGCCGCCGAGCGTGTCCGCGCGGACGAAACCCTTGCCGTCGAAGGGATCTCCGTTCCCGACGTCGATCGTGCCCAGGGGCGACTTCCACGAGTACTGATACGCGACGACGTCACTCACGCCGTTCGCGCTCAAGGTGACCTGCATCGGCGTGCCGCCCGCGTTCCAGCCGTCGGTGGTGTACGTGGAGGTGACCGCCGGCGGCTTGTCGGGCCGCTGCGTGTCGGCCACGAAGTAGCAGGTGGCCGACCAGTCTGAGGTGTCGACACCGTCCCTGGCCCGGGTGTGCCAGGCATACGTCACGCCGTCGGCCAGGGTACCGGCGGGCACGGTGACGTCAGTGGGTGTGCCCTGCTGGGCGTAGTCGTCGGGCAGCGTCGTGGTCTGGTCCGGATGGGCCACGGGCCAGAGCACGAACTCGGCCGAGAACGACGATTCCAGCCCGTCGGGGTCGCCGAACAGGGCCGACAGGGTGGGTTGGGACCCCAGCGGCGCCGATGACGGTGGCACGGCCACGTAGGCGTAGGGGGTGCTGGTGGTGCACGGCTGTTCGTCGTTGGTCAGCGTGGTCGGAGTGCTGGGGATCGCGTTCGACCCGACGTCCAGATCCATGCCGTACTGCGCGTTCAGCCGCCGGCCGTGCGCGGGCTGGTCCTCGACCGCGGTCGGTTCGCGCAGTTCGACCGACAGTTCGGTGCGGCCTGCGGCGAGCGCTGCCCGTACCGCGTCGGTCAGGTCGAGCCCCAGATCCGCCGGGCAGGTCTGGGTGGCGCCGATGACACCGAGCTGTTCGATCGCCTGTGGTGCCTTGCTCCAGGTCGGGCTGGGCGGTCCGTCGGCGGTGCGCCACACCTCGATCTGGCGTTCGGCGCAGTCGGTTGCCGCCGACTCGCGTGCGTACAGGTGGGCGACGATGACGTGGCGGCCGGCGAGCCCGCTGATGTCGAAGCTCGCGTACACGCGGGACCGGTGGATGGTGCCGGCGTCGTCCTGCCAGGCACCGAGCGGCACGTCGTCGGTCGGGTCGACGTGGTTCGTGTCGGGTGCGGCGGAATCGGTGTACGACCAGGAAACGCGTGGCTGGTCGTGGTAGTGGGTGCCGGCCGTTGCCGGCGATGCCACCAGGACGGTGGCGGCGGCCGCGGCGGTGGCGCCCAGACAGGCGACGACGCGGCGCACGAGGGGTCTGCGCACTCCCGTGTTCCTCTCTGCGGAAGGAGGTGCGGCCCGGTGGGGCCGCAACACAGTAGCGCTTGGCGCACTTCGGTGGTGCCCGGAATCCGGTCACCTGGCAGGCGTGGTCAGACCAGGGAGTCTTCCCATTGGCGGTGGAGGTCGGCGTAGCGGCCGTCGCCATCGATGAGCTGCGCCGGGGTGCCGTCCTCGACCACGATGCCGGCGTCGAGCACCAGTACCCGGTCCGCGATCTCCACTGTGGACAGTCGGTGCGCGATCACGATCGCGGTACGGTCGGCGAGGATCGTGCGCAGGGCACGCTGCACCAGCCGTTCGGACGGGATGTCCAGCGAGCTGGTCGCCTCGTCGAGGATGAGCACGGCCGGGTCGGCGAGGAACGCGCGGGCGAACGCGACGAGCTGGCGCTGTCCGGCGGACAGCCGGCCGCCACCCTTCGCCACGTCGGTGCCGTACCTCTCGGGCAGCGCGGCGATGAAGTCGTGCGCGCCGATGGCCCGCGCGGCGCGTTCGATCTCGGCGTCGGTGGCGTCCGGCTTGCCGAACGCGATGTTCTCCCGCACCGTGCCGGAGAACAGGAAGTTCTCCTGGGTGACCATGACGACCGCGCGGCGCAGGTCGGTCTCGGCGAGATCGCGCAGGTCGACGCCGTCGAGGGTGACCCGGCCGGCGGTCGGGTCGTAGAACCGGGACACCAGTTTGGCGATGGTCGTCTTGCCGGCGCCGGTGGCGCCGACGACCGCGACGGTCTGGCCGGCCGGCAGCGTCAGGTTCAGCTCGGGCAGCACGAGCCGGTCGGCCCGGTAACCGAACTGCACCGACTCGAACCGCAGCTCGCCCCGCGACGCGGTCAGCTCGTGCGGCGAGGTCGGCTCGGCCACGTCGGGCTTCTCGTCCAGCACGCCGGCGAGCTTCTCCAGCGCGGCGGTGGCCGACTGCAGCGAGTTGTAGAACATCGACAGGTCCTGCATCGGCTCGAAGAACTTCCGCAGGTACAGCACGAACGCGGCGAACACGCCGATCTCGGCCTGGCCGTGCAGCACCCGGTAGCCGCCGTAGGTGAGCACGACGGCGATCGTGACGTTGCCGATCAGCTTGATCCCGGGGGAGAAGATCGCGATGAGCTGGAACGCGCGCTGGTTGGCCCGCTTGTACTCGTGGTTGACGGCCTCGAAGATCTCCTGGTTGCGCGGCTCGCGCCGGTACGCGTGCACCGCGCGGATGCCGCCGAGCGACTCGACGAAGTGCACGATGACCAGCGACACCGTCTCCCGCGTCCGGCGGTACGCCCGGGCCGACTGGCTGCGGAACCACGCCGACAGCCACAGCAGGAACGGGAACGAGCACAGCGTCGCCAGTGCCAGCGGCCAGTCCAGGAACAGCAGGATGATCGCCACGCTGATCACGTTGAGCCCGGCGAGCACCAGGTCGTCGATGCCGTTGTCGACCATCTCGGAGATGGAGTCCATGTCGGAGGTCAGCCGGGCGATCATCCGGCCCGAGGTGTACCGCTCGTGGAACGACAGGGACAGCTTCTGGAAGTGCTTGTACACCCGGCGGCGCAGGTCGAACAGGATCGCCTGGCCGATCCGGCCGGACAGCATCAGGAACGCGCGCTTGGTCAGGTAGCCGAGCCCGGACGCGGTCAGGAACGCGACGCCGACGGAGAGCAGCACCGCGTAGCTGTGGTGGTCGCGCAGTGGCGGGATGCCCCGGTCGATGCCGACCTGGACCAGGAACGGCCCGGCCATCGCGGCCACGTCCTGCACCAGCAGCAGCACCACGGCGAGCGCGAGGATGCGGCGGTGCGGCCGGACCAGCGAGCCGAGCAGTTGCATGCTGCGGGAGCGCAGCCGGGCCACCGAACGCTTGTCGGTCGCCTCCGCGGCGGTACGTTCGGAGTTCTCCTCACTGGCGATCCCGCGCCACGCCTCGATGTCCAGCGGCTGTTCGGAAGTGGGGGAGCTCATCGGTGTTCCTCCCTCGCCGGAACGCCGCCGGGGCGCGACGCGTTCGCTCGCTCACGCTGGTTCATCGGGCCGCGACCCCCTTTCCCTCGGGCAGCAGATCGGGCCGGTCGTCCGCCTCGGCGGACAGCACCGCGCGGTAGCTCGGCACCGTGGCGAGCAGCTCGGAGTGGGTACCGACGGCGGTGATCCGGCCGTCCTCCAGCAGCGCGACCCGGTCGGCGAGCGCGACGGTGCTGGGCCGGTGCACGACCAGCAGCGCGGTGGTACCGGCGAGGACCCGTTCCAGCGCCTCCTCGACCAGCGCCTCGGTGTTGACGTCGAGCGCGGACAGCGGGTCGTCGAGCACCAGCACCTTGGGCCGGGACACGACGGCGCGGGCCAGCGCGAGCCGCTGTCGCTGCCCGCCGGACAGCGACAGCCCCTGCTCGCCGACCCGGGTGTCCAGCCCCCAGGGCAGCTCGTACACGAAGTCGGCCTGGGCGACGCGCAGCGCCTCGGCCAGGTCGTCGTCGGTGGCGTCGGGGCGGCCGAGCGCCAGGTTCTCCCGGACGCTCATGGAGAACAGGATCGGCTCCTCGAACGCGGTGGCGACGTTGCGGCGCAGCGAGTCGAGGGTGCAGTCGCGCACGTCGTGGCCGTCGATGGTGATCCGGCCGCCGGTCACGTCGTACAGCCGGGGGACGAGCGAGACCGCGGTGGTCTTGCCGGAGCCGGTGACGCCGACCAGCGCCATCGTCTCGCCCGGTGCGATGTCGAGGTCGATGCCGGCCAGTACGGGCGTGTCGCTGCCCGGATAGCTGAACCGGACGTCGGAGAACCGCACCGCGCCGCGCAGCTCGTCGCGCCGCAGGTCGACGGCGCCGGGCCGGTCGACGACGGTGGGCTCGGTGTCGAACACGTCGTAGATGCGGTCGGCGGCGGTCATCGCCTCCTGGCCGCTGGCGAGGATCCAGCCGAGCGACTCGACCGGCCAGACCAGCCCCATCTGCAGGGTGGCGAACGCGACGAGCTGGCCGAGCGTCATGTGGCCCTGGACCACCGCGACGGCGCCGACGACGATGATGACGGCGAGCGACAGGTTCGGGATCAGCTCGTACAGCGGGGCGAACCGGGAGTCGAGCCGGGCCCGCTGCACCGCGAGCTGGTAGACCTTGTCGGCGTTCGCGGTGAACCGGGTGAACATGTGGTGCCGCCGGCCGAACGCCTTGACCACCCGGATGCCGTGCGCCGACTCCTCGACGTAGGTGGCGAGGTCGCCCTGGGCGTCCTGCACCTGCCGGGACACCCGCAGGAACCGCTTCGCGAACTGCCGGCTGATCAGGAACAGCGGCACCGCGGACAGCGCCACCAGGGCGCCGAGCGGCGGGTACAGCCGGATCAGCAGCACGACGACCACGGCGTACTGGCAGATGTTGACGATCAGGTAGATCACGCCGAAGGACAGGAACCGGCGCAGCGAGCCGATGTCGGTGATCGCGCGCGACAGCAGCTGCCCGGACTGCCACCGGTCGTGGAAGGTCAGCGGCAGCTTCTGCATGTGCGCGTACAGGTCGTCGCGGACGTCGGCCTCCATCGACAGCGACGCGTACGACTGGGTCCAGCGGCGGAGGAAGACCATGAACGCTTCCAGCGCGCCGAGAGCGAGCGCCGCCAGCCCGAACCAGATCAGTCCGTTCTGGTCGTGGTGCCGCACCGGCCCGTCGACCACGCGCTGCATCACCAGCGGGACGACGATGCTGGCGCCGACGGCGAGGCCGGCGGACACCAGCATGACGATCATGTGGCCCAGATAGGGACGCAGATAGTGCCGGATTCGCCACAGATTGTGTAGAGGGTTGTGCGCACTGCGGCTGGGTTCGGGAGGTTCCTTGGGCACACCCCGACGTTATCGGTAAGGACCGACAGGCTTCGCGTCAATTTCGTCCGCTGGACAGCACATACAGGCTCCGGTGCCCGCGGCGGTGTGGCGGACCTCACCGGCACATCCTTGCTTCCCATGGCTATTAGTATTAGCTTTCTAGCTATGACAGTTCTCAAGGTACGGGTCGGGCGGCGCCCGGCGTTCACCGTCGGCCGGGTGCTCACCGCGGTGGCCGCCGCCGCGGCCCTGCTCTCGGCCGTGGCCGCGGTCGCCGACGTGGTCGGCGCCGGCGCCGACACCCGCATCGTGGAAACCTGGCGGATGGTCGGTCTCGCTGTCTTCGCGGGCCTGTTCGCCCTGCTCGCGGCGCGCCCGCACGCCCTGCCGTACCTCTGGGAACTGGTGCTGGCGAGCAAGCTCGCGCTGACCCTCGCCGCGCTCGGCTACCAGCTCGCGGGCAGCGCCACCGGCACCGCGACGATCCTCGCCGCGGACGGTGGCCTGTTCGTCCTGCTGCTCGCCGCGTACGTGTGCGTGCGCGGCTGGCGCGCGCTCAGTGCGCCTCGTGATCGAGCAGCCAGCGCTTGACCGGCAGCCCCCACCGGAACCCGCCCAGCGAACCGTCGGTGCGCAGCACCCGGTGACACGGTACGAACAGCGCCGCGGCGTTGCGCGCGCACGCGTTGGCGGCGGCCCGGACCGCGGCCGGTCGACCGGCCAGCTCCGCGTACCGGGTGTAGGTCACCGGGTCGCCGGCCGGCACCGTGCGCAGCACGTCCCAGGAGTGCGCCAGGAACGGACCGCTGGCCTGCCGGACCTGGACCCGGTCGGTCGCGGTCAGGTCGCCGGCCAGGTACGCCTCGACCGCGGCGGCGATGTCGCCCCCGTCGCCGGCGGTGACCCGCTCCGGCCGCAGCGACGGGTGCACCAGCACCCGCAGCGTCTCCGGGTCGTCGGTCCAACCGCTGGCCAGGACGGCGTGGTCGGCCGCGGCCAGCACCGTGAACGGCCCGACCGGGGTGCTCGTCGTGAACGTGTAGGCAGTCATCTCTTCCTCCATCGTGCAGTCTTCGTGCCGGCACCGGACCCGTGCCGGCGCCGGCGGTCTCGACCCGGCCGGTCGAGCGGGTGCGGCTCGGCCGAGCGCGGTTCGACCAGCCACCGCGCGCATGCCCGGCGCCGGCGTGGTGCCGTGCGGCCGCCGG
>NZ_BOPO01000144.1 GCF_017312725.1 Actinocatenispora comari
TCGGGGCGGTGCGGCCGTCGTCGTCGCCGGTGCCCGGCTCCGGGCCCTGCTGGCCCGGCTGGCCCTCGACGCCGGCCGACCCGTCGGCACCGACCGGCTGATCGCCGCGCTGTGGGGCGACGAACCGCCCGCCGGCGCCGGCAACGCGCTGCAGTCCCTGGTGTCCCGGCTGCGCCGGGCGCTCCCCGCCGACACCCCGATCCGTTCCGTACCCGCCGGCTACCAGCTCGACGTGGACGCCGACGCGGTCGACGTGCGCCGCTTCGCCACGCTCGCCGCCGAGGGCCGGCACCGGCTACGGCACCGCGACCCCGCCGGCGCCGTCGAACCGCTGCAGGAGGCGCTGCGGCTGTGGCGCGGACCGGCCCTCGCCGACGTCACCGCCCCGTACGCGGCGGCCACCGCCGAGCGGCTCGACGCCGACCGGCGCACCGTGCTCGGCGACCTCACCGAGGCGTACCTCGGCGCCGGCACGCCGCAGCAGGCCGCGGCGACCATCGCCGGCCCGGCCGGCGAACACCCGCTGGACGAACGGCTCTGCGCCCTCGCCGTCCGCGCCCTCGCCGCCGCCGGGCGCCAGGCCGACGCCCTCGCCGCCTACCAGCGCACCCG
>NZ_BOPO01000145.1 GCF_017312725.1 Actinocatenispora comari
GCCGGGACGGCCGCGGCGGGCACGGCGGCGTCACCGGCGGCGGGCAGCCACAGGGTGCGGCCGGCGACGACCAGCGCGACCCGGTCGCTGACGTCGGCCACCGCGCGGTTGATCGCGCCGAGCAGGTCGGCGAAGCGTCGCCCGGTCCGCGACGCCGGCACCACGGACAGCCCGACCTCCGGGCTGACCAGGACGATGGTGGCGGCCGGGCACGCCGCGACCGCCGCGGCCAGGCGCGCCGGCGCGTCCGCGAGCAGGGCGTCGCGCGCATCGCCCCCGGTCGGTGCCGGCGCGGCGGCAGCGGCCCCGCCGCCCGCCGACTCGGCTCCGGTCGCGGACGTTGCCGCCGCGCCGGCTCCGGTCCCGGGCGGCCCGGCCGGGTCGGCTCCGGTCGCGGAGGATGCGCCGTCCGGCGAGGTGCTCTCGCCGGACGTCCCGGCAGTGGCGGCCGGGTCGCCGTCGGCCGCGGGGCTCTCGGTCCCGGCCGCCGGGGCGGCGCCGGCC
>NZ_BOPO01000146.1 GCF_017312725.1 Actinocatenispora comari
CGGGCCGCCCTCGGCCGCCGGACTGCCGCCGGTCGCTCCGCTGCCCGGCGCCCTGGCCGCGCTGACCGGACTCCTGGCTGCGCTGGCCGGACCGGTCGCCCTGCTGGCCGCGGCGCGGGCCACCGCCGCCCCGGCGTTCGCCGGCGGCGCCGGGCTCGTCGTCGAGCCGCAGCGTCAGCGAGATGCGCTTGCGCGGGATGTCCACGTCCAGCACCTTGACCTTGACGACGTCGCCGGACTTGACCACGTCGCGCGGGTCGGACACGAACGTGTTCGACAGCGCCGACACGTGCACCAGGCCGTCCTGGTGCACGCCGATGTCGACGAACGCGCCGAACGCGGCGACGTTGGTGACGGTGCCCTCCAGCACCATGCCCGGCTTCAGGTCGCCGAGCGTCTCGACACCCTCGGCGAACGTCGCGGTACGAAACTCCGGCCGCGGGTCCCGGCCCGGCTTCTCCAGCTCGGCCAGGATGTCGGTGACCGTCGGCACCCCGAACGTGTCGTCGACGAAGTCGGCCGGCTGGAGCGCCCGCAGCACCCGACCGTTGCCGAGCAGCTCGGTGACCCCGGAGCCGGTGCGCTCGATGATCCGGCGTACCACCGGGTACGCCTCCGGGTGCACCGCGGAGCCGTCCAGCGGGTCGTCGCCGCCGCGGATGCGCAGGAACCCGGCGCACTGCTCGTACGCCTTCGGGCCGAGTCGCGGCACCGACTTGAGCGCTGCGCGGGAGGCGAAGGGGCCGTTGGCGTCGCGGTGCAGCACGATGTTCTCGGCCAGCCCGGTACCGATGCCGGACACCCGGGTCAGCAGCGGCGCGGAGGCGGTGTTGACGTCCACCCCGACCGCGTTCACCGCGTCCTCGACGACGGCGTCGAGCGAGCGGGACAGCTTCCCGTACGACAGGTCGTGCTGGTACTGCCCGACGCCGATGGACTGCGGGTCGATCTTGACCAGCTCGGCCAGCGGGTCCTGCAACCGGCGGGCGATCGACACCGCCCCGCGCAGCGACACGTCCAGCTCCGGCAGCTCGGACGAGGCGTACGCGGAGGCGGAGTAGACCGACGCGCCGGCCTCGGACACCACCACCTTGGTCAGCGGCAGCTCCGGATGCTGCTTGATCAGGTCGATCGCGAGCCGGTCGGTCTCCCGGGAGGCGGTGCCGTTGCCGATCGCGATCAGCTCGACGGAATGCTTGGCGCACAACGCGGCCAGCGTCGCGAGCGACGCGTCCCACTTGCGCTGCGGTACGTGCGGGTAGATCGTCGCGGTGTCGACCACCTTGCCGGTCGCGTCGACGACGGCGACCTTCACGCCGGTGCGGAAGCCCGGGTCGAGGCCCATCGTGGCGCGCTCGCCGGCCGGCGCGGCGAGCAGCAGGTCCCGCAGGTTCGCCGCGAACACCCGCACCGCCTCCTCCTCGGCGGTCGCGAACAGCCGGGTGCGCAGGTCGATGCCCAGCCGCACCAGGATCCTGGTCCGCCAGGCCCAGCGCACCGAGTCGGCCAGCCACCGGTCGGCCGCCCGGCCCTCGTCGCGCACCCCGAACCGCGCCGCGATGCGCTGCTCGTACGTGGTCGGGCCGGGCGCCGGTGCGGCACCCTCGGCGGGCGGCGCGTCGGCGGTGAACGACAGCTCCAGCACCTCCTCCTTCTCGCCGCGCAGCAGCGCGAGGATCCGGTGCGAGGGCAGCTTCGGGTACGGCTCGGCGAAGTCGAAGTAGTCGGCGAACTTGGCGCCGTCCTGCTCCTTGCCCTCGCGCACCTTCGACACCAGGTGGCCGCGGGTGAACATCAGCTCGCGCAGCTCGCCGATCAGGTCGGCGTCCTCGGCGAACCGCTCCACCAGGATGGCCCGTGCCCCGTCCAGCGCCGCCGCGGCGTCCGCGACCCCCTCGGCGACGAAGCCGGCCGCCACCTGTTGCGGGTCCTGGGTCGGGTCGGCGAGCAGCGTGTCGGCCAGCGGCTCCAGCCCCGCCTCGCGGGCGAGCTGCGCCTTGGTCCGCCGCTTCGGCTTGAACGGCAGGTAGATGTCCTCCAGCCGGGCCTTCGAGTCGGCGGCGAGGATCTGCTGCTCCAGCGCGTCGTCCAGCTTGCCCTGGCCGCGGATCTCGTCCAGCACCGCGGCGCGGCGCTCCTCCAGCTCGCGCAGGTAGCGCAGCCGTTCCTCCAGGGTGCGCAGCTGCGCGTCGTCCAGCGCGCCGGTCACCTCCTTGCGGTACCGGGCGATGAACGGCACGGTGCTGCCCGCGTCGAGCAACTGCACGGCGGCGGCCACCTGGCCGTCGCGCACCCCGAGCTCCTCGGCGATCCGCTGGTTGACACTGACTGCCACGAGAGCCACCTTCGTACGACGTCGTGTTGCGAAGCATTCTGCCGCCCGCCACCGACACCCCCGCGCCCAACCCGCCGAGAGGTCGTCGGGGCCGCGGGCGAGCGAGCGGTCCTCCCGCACCAGCTATCCGGTTGCCGTCGCGAGCCGGACCGGTGACCATCCGTGGATGGCCGACATCCTGGAGTACTACCGGCGCGGCGGCGAGCGGACCCGGCTCGACGCCGGCGCCGGCCTGCTGGAGGCGCTGCGCACCCGTGACATCCTGGCCCGGTACCTGCCGGCCCCGCCGGCGAGCGTGCTCGACGTCGGCGGCGCGACCGGTGCGTACGCCGGCGATCTCGCCGCCGCCGGGCACCCGGTGCACGTGGTCGACCTGGTACCCGAGCACGTCGAGCGGGCCGCGACCCTGCCGGGGGTGACCGCGGAGGTCGGTGACGCCCGCGCGCTGGCGCAGCCCGACGCGAGCGTCGAGGCGGTGCTGCTGCTCGGCCCGCTCTACCACCTGCTGTCCCGCGCCGACCGGCTGGCGGCGTGGCGGGAGGCGGCCCGGGTGCTGCGCCCGGGCGGGGTCGTGCTCGCCGCGACGATCAGCCGGTTCGCCTCGCTGCACGACGGCTTCGTCCGCGGGTACTACGCCGACCCGCGGTTCGCGCCGATCGTGGACCGGGCCCTGGCCACCGGCGTGCACCGCAACACCGAGCCGGGCCGCGGCTGGTTCACCGACGCGTACTTCCACCGGCCGGAGGAGCCGGCCGACGAGGCGCGGGAGGCCGGCCTGACCGCCGAACGGGTGCTGGCGGTGGAGGGGTCGCTGTGGCAGCTCGGTGACCGGCTCACCGACCTGCTGGCCGACCCGGACGGCATCCGGCTGGTACTCGACCAGCTGCGCCGGGTGGAGGCGGAGCCGAGCCTGCTGGGCAGTTCCAGCCACCTGATCACCGTCGCGTACCGGCCGGGCGGTCGGTGACCCGGGCCGCGCCGCTGGGTGTCGGCGGCTCGTCCGGCACCGCCGCGTGGCATGCTGCGGGCCGTGGACGACGCGGCGACCGACACTGGCGACACCGATCCCCGTGACGCTGCCCCGCAGTACGTGCTGCCGCTGGTGGTGCGGCTGGAGCGGGACGCGCCGCCGGAGCGCACCGACGCGCTGGAGGCCGCCGCCCGGGCGGTGCTGACGTTCCTGTCCGACCCGCGCAGCGCCCAGCCGGCGGGGGAGTGGCACGACGCGGTGACCGCGTGGACCGACGGCCGGATCCGCAAGGTGGTACGCCGGGCCCGCGGCGCGCAGTGGCGCCGGGCCGAGGCGCTTGCCGGGCTGACGCTGCAGCACCGCAGCGCGACCGTGCGGGTGTTCCCGCCGGTACCGCTGGACGGCTGGCCGGCCGACCTGGCCCGGCTGCAGGTCGGCGGTACCGACTTCGACGACACCGAGCCGCCGGCCGCGCCGGCCGCCGGTACGCCGGTGCTGTGGCTCAACCCCGCGCTGTCGATGACCGCGGGCAAGGCGATGGCGCAGACCGGCCACGGCGCCCAGCTGACCTACGCGGCGCTGCCGGCGGCGGCCCGGGAGATCTGGGCCGACGCCGGCTTCCCGCTCGCGGTACGCACCGCGACCCCGGCGGCGTGGCACCGGCTCGCGGTGGCCGCGCTGCCGGTGGTGCACGACGCCGGGTTCACCGAGGTCCCCGCCAACTCCGCCACCGTGATCGGCGACCACCCGGCGTTGCGCCACTGACCGCCGCGGTCAGGACAGCGACTCGCGGACGGTGCCGCCGGCGACGGCACACCAGGTGGTGACGTCGAGCGAGCCGGTCGCGGGCAGCCCGTGCAGCTGCTGGATTGCGGTGACCGCGGTCTGGGTCGCCGCGTCGTAGCTGCCGGTCGCGCTCACCGCGCAGCCCTTGTGCGCGAGGATGGTCTGCGCGCCGGTGACCGCGGCGCCGGTCGCGCCGGGCGCGAGCGCCGGTACCAGCGTCTCCCAGGTCGCGGTGGTGAAGGTGGCGTCCGGGTCGACCGGGATGCCGTGCTGGGACTGCCATTTCTGCACGGCCTTGATCGTCTTCTGGTCGAACGTGCCGCTCGCCGTCAGCCTCGCCCCGCCCGCGATCAGCAGGTACTGACCGAGCTGGACGACGGGTCCGCCGACGAACTGCCAGATGTCCGGCCAGCGGCGGGGCGGTGCGCCGGCGGCGGACTCGCCGAGCCCGGCCTGCACCGCGCGCCGCAGCTGCGGGAACTCACGGTAGAACGCGGCACCAGGGCAGTCGGTGTCCCGGAAGTCCCAGTGCCCGAACAGGTCGTACGCGTGCAGCCGGTACTGCCGGCACACCGTGACGCACAGCGTGGTGAGCGCGTCGAACAGCGCCTGCGGCGGCGTCTCGGTGAAGTAGGTGCCCTCGTTCTCGATGCCGATCGCGTTGCCGTTCTCGCCGGGGCAGTGCGCGGCGATCACCTGCTGCTGACCGCCCTCCAGGGTCTCCAGGCTGCGGTGCCGGCCCTCCAGCACGTACCCGCCCCGGCTGACGGTGAAGTGCTGGCCGGTGTCGGCCCAGCCGTTGGTGTCCATGTGCAGGTCCTGGCAGTCCCGGGCGAGCTGCTTCGCGTGCTCCAGCGAGTAGTCGGTGCTGTTCGGGAACTCCATGTGGTGCACGATGATCTTGTTGGTGACGTTGCCGCTCAACTGGATCGGGCTCGAGGGTGGGCGGGCACCCCACTCGTCGCAGCCGATGACGAAGTCGAACCCGTCGGCCGCCGGCGCGACCGGTGCGGCCGACGCCGCGGTGCCGGCCAGCTCGGTACCGACGACCGCGACGGTCGCGGCACCGAGGGTGGCCTTGAACAGGGTGCGCCGGTCCAGCGCGGAGTGATCGTCGGTCATCGTGGCGAACTCCATCCGTTGATGACTTTCTGCCGTCCGTTGACCAAAGAAGGATATTGCCGTACCAGACGGTGCGCGACCCGCCGGACCGGTCGTGGTCGCCGCCGCGGTCAGGCGGCGTCGAGCAGCTTGCGCAACTGGTGCCGCGGCTGCGCGCCGACGACGGTACGGATCAGCTCGCCGTCCCGGTAGAGCGCCAGCGTGGGGAACGCCAGTACGTGCAGCGAGCGCGCCGTCTCCGGCTGGTCGTCGGCGTCCATGCTGCGAAACTCCACCCGGCCCGCGTACTCGTCGGCGAGCTCGGCGAGCACCGGAGCGAGCCGCTTGCACGGCGGGCACCAGTCGGTCCAGAAGTCGACCAGTACCGGCAGCGGGGCGCCGAGCACCTCGGCGGCGAACGTGGCGTCGGTGACGGGTCGGACCCGGCCGGTGTCGATCATGACTGCCCCTCTCGGCTCGGCACCGTCTGCTCGGCGGCGCTGGACTCTCCCGCTCGGATCGCCACCGCGCCCTCGGCGGCGCTGGACCGTTCCGCTCGGACCGGTACCGCCGGCTCGGCGGCGCTGAACTCGCAGCACGGTTCGGCGAGCGCGGCGGTACGGCGGGCCAGCGCCGCGGCGAGCTGGCCGCGGACCTGGTCGCGGGCGGCGGTGAGCCGGGCGATGCCGGTGTCCAGCGCGGCCAGCTTGCGCTGGTACACCTCCAGCGAGGCCGGGCAGGCGTCGCCGCTGTCGTGCCCGGAACGCAGGCACTCCACGAACGGTCTCGCCTCCGCCAGGGTGAAGCCGATCCGTTGCAGCGCAAGGATCTCCTGCACCAGCCGGGCGTCCGACTCGTGGTAGCGCCGGTAGCCGAGGCTGTCGCGCCGGTCGGCCAGCAGCCCCTGCTGTTCGTAGTAGCGCAGCATCCTGGTGCTGATACCGCACCGCTGCGCCAGTTCGCCGATCCGCATGCCACCCACGCTAGCGATGCACACCGCTGTCAACGCCAGCCCGGCAGGTGCGTCGCCGGCGGATCAGCAGGTGAACCCACCCTGCTGGATCCGGTCGACCAGCCAGTGCCCGTGCTCGTGCACCAGCGTGTGCGCGATCGGCAGGATGTTCTGTTTGCCGGGTTCGTCGACCTTGTTGCCGTCGGCGTCGGTCAGCCGGGACCGGCTCTGGTCGATGCAGGCGTCCACGGTGGCGGTGTCGCCGCCCATCCCGACGCTGCGGATGTTCACCACGAGCTTGCCCTGGTACCGCTGGTTCTTCGCGGCCAGCGCGTCCACCAGCTTGCCGGTACCGGCGACCCCGGTCTTGCTCGTCACCACCTCCGCGAGCCCGGAGCCCTTCAGGTCCCGGGTGGAGACCGCGGTGCCGTAGCGGGTCCAGTACTGCACGACCGCGTCGGCCGGCGGCTGCTGCGCCTCGGACAGGTCGATCGGCGCCTCGCTGACCGCGAGCAGGCTGCGCGGCCCGCCCGAGCGGGTCGGCGCCGGGGACGGCGACGCCGGCTTCGACCGGCTGGCGCTGGCGCTGGGTTTGGCCGAGCCGCTCGCCTTCGCCGCCGCGTGCTTGTCGGGGGCGCTGCCACAGCCGGCCAGTACCAGGGCTGCGGCGGCGGTGAGGGCGGCGAGGGCCACGGTGGCGCGCACGAGGTCTCCTAACACGGTTCGATCGGCGCAGCGTCGTGCTGCGCTCACTCCGCGGTGTCTAACGGCCCGCGGCCCCCGGCGTTACCGCGACCCGTTTCACCCCGTCCGGCCGACCCGCCGTCGTTAGGGTCGAAGGCGTACCGCCGACGCGAGCATCCGAGGAGCAGACCGTGACCCAGAGCAGTCCCGTCGCCGCGGCGAGCGGCGAGTTCGTCCTCGGCGGCGAGCTGACCGTCCGCCGGCTCGGCTTCGGCGCGATGCGCATCACCGGCCCCGGCATCTGGGGCCCACCCGCCGACCCGGCCGAGGCGGTACGGGTGCTGCGCCGTGCGGTGGAGCTCGGTGTCACCTTCATCGACACCGCCGACTCGTACGGGCCGTACGTCTCCGAGGAGCTGATCCGCACCGCGCTGCACCCGTACCCGGACGACCTGGTGATCGGCACCAAGGCCGGTTTCGTGCGCACCGGCCCGAACGAGTGGCACGTGGTCGGCCACCCCAAGTACCTACGGCAGGAGGTCGAGATGAGCCTGCGCCGGCTCGGGGTGGAGCGCCTCGACCTGCTCCAGCTGCACCGCATCGACCCCGCGGTACCGCTCGGCGACCAGCTCGGTGAGCTGCGGATGATGCAGCAGGAGGGCAAGATCGGCCTGATCGGGCTGTCCGAGGTGAGCGTCGAGCAGATCCAGCAGGCACGCGAGATCGTCGACATCGTGTCGGTGCAGAACCTGTACAACCTGATGGAGCGGCGGTCGGCCGACGTGCTGGACTACTGCGCCGCGGAGGGCCTCGGGTTCATCCCGTGGTACCCGATCGCGGCCGGCGAGCTGTCCGGCGCGGTGGGCAGGATCGCCGCCGCGCACGGCGCGACGCCGGCCCAGGTCGCGCTGGCCTGGCTGCTCGCCCGCTCGCCGGTGATGCTGCCGATCCCGGGCACCGGTTCGGTCGCGCACGTGGCGGAGAACACCGCGGCCGCGCAGCTGATGCTCACCGACGACGAGCTGCGCGAACTGTCCGCCGACTGAGTACGGAGCGTGACTGGCGCGGCGTCGGAATATTGGGCGTTTTCGTCCTGGAAACTGGTGAATGTTCGTGCCGATGCGGCCCAGCTCACGCACGTGCGGTCCGTCCCGGCGAGCACCCGCCGCGTACGGTGGGGAGCCGGCCGGGCCGTACCCGGTCACGCGCACCGCCCGCCGCACGAGCCGATCGCGCGGCGCGGCCGACCGACCCGGGGAGACCGACACGATGCGTACCAGACACGTCGCGCTCGCCGGTGCCCTGCTGGCAGGCGTGGCGGCACTGTCCGGCTGCGCCCGGCTGGAGCACCCGACCGCGAACGAGCCGAAGACCGCGACGCCGGCACCGGTGGGCGCCGGCGAGTTCGAGAAGGCGCCGACCCCGTCCGCGTCACCCACCCCGCCGAGCAAGGCGGGCGGCACCTGCACCCTGCTCGACTACGCCAGCGTGCAGGCCGCCACCGGCACCGAGTTCCAGGTCGCGGCGGCGAGCAGCAATTCCGGCGCGAAGGCCTGCGCGCTGCAGGTGCTCTACTCCGACTACCCGTCGCTGGTGCTCAGCGTGATCGGCACCCAGGCGGACGCGAAGGCGTTCGACAAGGCGGCGCCGAGCGACTCGGACGACCTGTCCAACCTGGGTTCCGCCGCGTACAGCCGGATCCTCGCCGCCGGCGACGGCGCCGGCCCGGCGGTCGAGATCGCCTGGCTCGGCAAGCACCAGCAGATCGTGACGCTGCGCTACACCTATCCCCGGGACGTCGGCGCGCACACCGCGCGCGAGAACGTCGGCAAGCTCGCCGACTACGCCCGCACGCTCGAAGCCAAGCGCTGAGGCCACCGAACCGATTGCCCCGGCGGCCGGGGGTTCAGTCCGCCGGCTGGACCGTGCCGCCGGCCCACTCCTGGATCCGGGCCACCACCTTCGCCGGCTCCGGCACCGACCACAGGCTCATCCGCGGGATCCAGCCGCTCGGCGACTGCGCCCCGATCAGGATGTTGCCGACGCCCGGCTCGACCTCGTCGATCCGGTAGGTCGGCGGCACCTGGCCGGTCGGCGCGAGGTCGTCCGGCCGGTACTCCCGGCCCGAGCCGCGGGAGGTCCGCACCACCAGCAGCCGCCGGTCGGTGATCACGTACAGCAGGTCGGACACCACCCGGGGCGGCGGGGGACAGGCCGGCTCGGGTACCAGCAGGGCGAGCACGCCGACCGCGAGCAGCAGCACGCCGCCGGCGACCACCAGCGCCGCACCGGCCAGCAGCGGCAGCAGCCAGGCGGTGACGTCCGGCCGGACCGACGACAGCAGCGGCAGCACCACCCCGAAGGTCAGCACGCTGGCCACCCCGGCGGTCGCGAACGCCGCGACCGCACGCGAGAACCGGCGGACCAGGTAGCCGCCGCGGCTGCCGGCCTCGGTCGGCCGCAGCCACCACAAGATCTCTTCTCCCGGCTGGAACAGCTGGCCGTCCGCCGGGCGCACCGGTGCGCTCATCCATTTCTGGGTACCACGCAAAACCGTTGGCACCAGCCCGAATCCGGGAAAGTCGAACCGCACGGAGCAACCACGGCGGCGGATGCCCGCGGGCCGGACCACTCAGGCGGTGACGAACACCCGGCTCGCGACGGACGAGGGCAGTCGCAGCTCCGCGCCTTCATGGGTGATGGTGACGGTGTCGCCGTCCTGCTCGACGTGCACCTTCGCACCGGGGTCGATGCCCGCCGCATGCAACCGCTCCAGCAGCGCCGCGTCGGTCTGCACGCTCTCGCAGATGCGCCCCACCGTCACCGAGCCGCGCACGCTCGCGCTGGCCAGGTTGTGCTCGTCACTCGCGGCCGGCTCGACCGCCGCCGGATCGAACACGTGCAGCCCGGGGATCGGGTTCCCGTACGGCGAGTGGGTCGGCCGGCCGAGCAGCTCGTAGACCCGGTGCTCGACGTCGGAGCTCATCACGTGCTCCCACCGGCAGGCCTCGTCGTGGGCCGCCTCGTACTTCATCCCGATCACGTTGATCAGCAGCAGCTCGGCGAGCCGGTGCTTGCGCATCACCGCGACCGCGTGCTCCCGGCCGGCATCGGTCAGCGCCAGGTGCCGGTCACCCTCGACCCGCAGCAGACCGTCGCGCTCCATCCGGGCGACCGTCTGGCTCACCGTGGGGCCGCTCTGGTGCAGGCGCTCCGCAATCCTGGCGCGCAGCGGGGCGACGCCCTCCTCCTCGAGCTCAAGGATCGTGCGGAGGTACATCTCTGTGGTGTCAACCAGATCGTTCAACACACCCTCCCGGGGCACCATGCTACCTGAAAATGATTGCGGAACACTGGGGTCGTGACGCCCATGACGACTCCCGGCACCGTGGTCGATCCCGCCTGGTTGCGGGCGGCCCTCGACCAGGCCGAACCCCCAGCGGATTCCTACCAGTACCCCCTGACGATCCTGGATGTCCGATGGCGGCTCGGCGCGCCTTCGGCCCGTCCGGACCATCTGTCCGGACACGTGCCCGGCGCCGTGTTCGTCGAGCTGTCCGATGATCTGACCGGTCATGGTCCGACCGGCGGCCGGCATCCGCTGCCCGACCCGGCCCGGCTGCAGGCGGTCCTGCGCGCCGCCGGCGTCCGCGCCGACTCCACCGTGGTGGTGTACGACGACGGCGACGGGCTGCCCGCCGCCCGGGCCTGGTGGACGCTGCGCTGGGCCGGGCACGACCGGGTGGCGGTGCTCGACGGTGGCTACCGGGCCTGGCTCGCCGCCGGCGGCCCGGTCGAGACGGCCGTCCCCGAGCCCACGCCCGGCGACGTGACCGTACGGCCGGGGCAGTTGCCCACGCTGGACGCCGGCTCGGCCGCGGCGCTGCCCGCCACCGGGGTACTGCTGGACGTGCGGGCCGCGGAACGCTACCGGGGCGAGCGGGAGCCGGTCGACCCGGTCGCCGGACACATCCCCGGCGCGGTCAACGTGCCCAAGACCGACACCGTCGGGCCGGACGGCCGGCTGCTCGACCCGGCGCGGCTGCGCGAGCTGTTCGCGGCGGCCGGGGTGCGCGAGGACGTACCGGTCGGCGCGTACTGCGGATCCGGCGTCACCGCGGCACACACCGCCCTGGCGCTGACCGTCGCCGGCTTCCGGCCCGCGCTGTACGTCGGGTCGTGGAGCGACTGGATCTCCGACCCGACCCGCCCGATCGCCACCGGCGAGACACCCTAGGCGCGCGCCGCCGAGCCGGCCCAGCGCCCGTACGTGGCCGAGGCCGAGCCCGGCGCCCGCAGGTGCCCGAGCCGGTCAACCGGCCGCTTCCGGAGCCGCGCGTCGCCCAGCCGGCCGCGCGCTGCCGGCAGGCCGGCGGGCCGCCCGCGCTCTTCCCACCGGGCTCGGTGGCCACCCGGGTTCACGGTTTCGGGTGGTCCCGGCCGCCGCGCCGGGACAGCCGGGTGGCCCGCCACGACTCCCACCGCTTCGTCCGCTGCTGATCGCGGGCCGGGCGCACCAGCGGGTTGCTGCGCGCCCACCACTCCCGCCCGTCCCGCAGGGTCCAGTTGCGACCCTGCGGGAGGGTCCAGTGGAACTGGATGCTCAGCAGCCGCAGCCCGGCACCCACCAGCACGCCGGCGGCGACGCCGAGTGTCGGTTGGCCGAGCCGGGTGCAGACCACGACCACGATGCTCGCCACGAGTGCGGCACCCGCGTACAGGGTGCCGCCGAAGATCACCGGGACCCGCCGGATCAGTACGTCGCGCACCACGCCGCCGCCGACCGCGGTGATCAGCCCGAGCAGTACCGCCGGCAGCCAGCCCAGCCCGCTCTCCAGCGTCTTCTGCGCGCCGGCGACCGCCCAGAAGCCGAGCGCCAGCGCGTCGACGAACAGCAGCGGCCGGCGCCACGCGGAGCCCTCCACCTTGATCAGGAAGGCGACCCCGGCGCCGGCCAGCGCGGTCAGCAGGTACGCGTAGTCGGTCAGCGCGACCGGGGTACCGCGCTGCAGCAGCGTGTCCCGGATCAGCCCGCCGCCGGTACCGGAGATGACCGCCAGGGTGACCAGGCCGACCACGTCCAGCCGCTCCCGGGCCGCGAGCGCGCCGCCCAGCACCGCGTTGGCGAACACCCCGGCCAGGTCGATGGCCCGGGTGACCTCCGACAGGGTGTCGGCGCTCAGCGCGGCCATCGGCCCGCCGCCGGGTCAGCGCACCGGGTCAGCGACGGCCCTGGCCGGGCTGCTGCGGTTGCAGGTACTGCGCCCGGCGCGGGGTGCGGTTGTTCTGCCGGTCGTTGCCGTTGGCGCGGGACCCGTTGCCGTTGTTGTGGTCCGGGCCCGGGTCGGCGGTGATCGGCTCCAGGATGGTGGTGCTGTCGGTGAGCACCGCGGTGTCGTCCGCGGTGGCGGCCGGCTCGGCCGGTTCGTCCGCCGCGGCCGATCCGTTGACCCGGGTCGGCTCGTCCGTCTCGGCGAGCGGTGTCGGCGGCACGTCCTCGTCGTCGTCATCGTCCAGCAGCGCGGCGCTGGCGCCGGTGAGCCGGGTCAGCGTCTCGCGCAGCTTGCCGATGTCGCGCTTGATCACCTTGCGCCGCTCGTCCAGCTCGCTGACCTTGCGGCCGGCCTCGGCCACGATCCGGTCGGCCTGCGCCCGGGCGGTGCCGAGGATCGCCTCGGCGTCCCGCCGGGCCGACTCGTTCGCCTGCCGGGCCGACTCCTCGGCCTTGCTGCGGACCGTCTGGGAGTGCTCCTCGGCCGCGGTGCGCAGCTGCTGCGCCGCCAGCTCCGCCTCGGTGCGCACCTGTTCGGCGTACGAGTCGGCGTCCTGCCGGGTCTTCTGCGCGTACGCGTCGGCGTCGCCGCGGACGTTCGCGTCGTGTGCGGCGACGTCGTGCCGGATCTGCTCGGCCTCGGTCTCGGCCGCGGTGCGCAGCTCGGCCGCCTTCTGCTCGGCGGCGGCGGTGGTCTGCTGGGCGATCTGCTCGGCCTCGCTGCGGACCCGGCTCGCGTAGCTGGTGGTCTCTTCCTTCAGCGTGCGCAGTTCCTCGGCGACCGCGGCCCGCTCCTGCTCGGCCTCCGCGCGCTGCGCGGTGATCTCCTGCTCGGTCTGCTCGCGCAGCTTCGCGGCATGCTCCTCGGTGGCCGCGCGCAGCGCGGCGGCCTGCTGCTCGGCCTCGGCGAGCAGCCGCTCGGCCCGCTCGGACTTCTCCGCGAACTCGGCCTCGACCTCGGCCCGGTGCGCCTCCTCGGCCTCCTCGGTCTCGGCCCGGCGGGCGGCCAGCGCGGTCTCGAAGTCGTGCCGGGCCTGCTCGGCCTTCTCCTTGGCCTCGGCGAGCACCTGCTCGGCCTGGGCGCGGTTGTCCGCGATCTCCTTCTCGGCGCCGTGTTTGATCGCATCCGCCTCTTCCTCGGCGAGTGCGAGGATCTGCTCGACGCGGGGGCCGAGGTGGCGGTAGGAGGGCTGCTCGTCGACGGCGGCGCGGCGGCGCAGGTCGATCAGCTCGGTCTGCACCTGCTGCAGCTGACCGGCGGCCTGCTGCAACTGGGTGTACGCGTCGTTTCGTTCGGTGGCCAGTGCGGTGAGGTCGGCTTCGACCTGTGCCACGAACCGATCGACCTGGCGCCGATCGTATCCGCGCAGCACCATCTCGAAGCTCGCCTCGCCGCGCGAGCCACCGTCGGTCAACGAGAAGAGACCCTGTTCCCCGCCGTGCGCCATGGTCCCATCCTCACACGTGACGGCCCGTCACACACGGAAGGCAGCACAGTGACGGGGGTCGCGTTTTGTTCGGCCTGCTGGATTCTGGTCGGCACGCCTGCCTCCGGCGGCCGACCCGACGAGAGTACACAGGCGTGCCCGAACGAAAAAATCGCACCGGACGCGGGTGTCGTCCGGTGCGATTTTCCGTACTGGGTAAGGATTCTCAGCTTCCGCTGGTGGCGGGGATGCGCTGAGTCTGGTCGTCGCTGCCGGACTTGCCGCCCGACTTGCCGGACGCCTTCTCCGAACTCGCTTCGGATTTGCTGTCCGCACCCTCGGCGGCCGCGGCGGCCGCGGCCGCCGGCGCGCCGCCGAAGTTGGCCAAGCCGCCCAGCATCTCGCGCAGCTGCCCGAGCTGTGCGGTGATCTGGTCGCGCTGCCGGGTCAGGTCCTCCACCTCGCGGCGGGCCGCGGTGGTGGTGATGTCGGCCTCCGACCGGGCCTCCGAGGTGACCCGGGTGGCCTCGGCCTGCGCCTCCGAGAGTGTCTTGTCGGCCAGCGCCTTGGCCTTGTCGACGGTCTCGTTGGCGGTACGCTCCGACTCCTGCCGGCGTGCCTCGGCGCGGTGCTCGATCTCCTTGGCCCGCTCCTCCGCCGCCTTGGCCCGCTGCTCGGCCTCGCTGACCAGCTTCTGGGTCTGGGCGACCGCGGCGGTGTGCCGCTCGGACTCCTCGCGCTCGGACTTCTCCCGCCGCTCGGCCAGTTCCAGCGCCAGCGCCTGGAGTTCCTTGTCGCGCTTGTCCTTCGCCTCGGCGAGCAGTTTCGCGGCCTCGGCCCGGCGCTCCTCGGCCTCGCGCATCGCCTTCGCCCGAAGCTGGGTGATCTCCCGCTCGGCGGTGGCCCGCATGGTGGACACCTCGCGCTCGGCGGTCGCCTTGGTCTCGGCGATCTCGTGCGCGGTGGCGGTGCGCAGCTGCTTGGTCTCGCGCTCGGCGTCGGCGCGCAGGTTGTCCGACTCGCGGCGGGCCTGCACCCGGGTCTCGGAGGCCTCCCGCTCGGCGGCGGTCTTGGTGGCGGTGGCCTCCCGCTCGGCGCCGGACTTGACCGCGGCCGACTCGGCCCGCGCCTTGTCGGTGATCTCGCGCGCCTCCAGCCGGGCCGCGGACAGGATGCCCTCGGCCTCCCGCTTGGCCTCGGCGCGGTGCTCGTTGGCCTGCTCCTCGGCGAGTCGCAGGATGTGCTCGACCTTGGTACCGAGTCCGGACAGCGTGGGGCGGCTGTTCTCCTCCAGCTGCTTGGACTGGTCGCCGAGCTTCTGCTCCAGCGCGGCGTTGCGCTGCTCGGCCTGGCGCAGCCGGCGCTGCGCGTCGTTCATCCGCTGCTCGGCCTCGCCGCGGTTGCCTTCGGACTGGCTGAGCGCGGCGTTGAGGCGCTGGACGAAGTCGTCGACCTGGGCACGGTCGTAGCCGCGCAGCACGACGGTGAAGTCGGGCTGACTGTTGGCTTGGTCGAAGAAGTTCAGGGAGGGCTGCTGCTGGGCCATGGACACATCCTCGCAGACCCCCGGGCTGCCGAGGGAGGCCGCAGGTCCCGGTCCGTACGGGGGGAGAACGGCGACCACCGACGTTTCGGGGGGATGTCATTTGTCGGTTTGCCGATGGTTGGTGGGGTTATCCGCCGGGCCGATCGTACTAGCCCAGGGTCTGTCGTGCCGAGGTGGAAATGCCGGACTCCGCGTCCGGGCGTCACGCCCGACCGGTGGGTGTCGGTGCGCTGCCGCCGTCCCGTGCACGGCCTGGTGAGCCGAAAGGACCATGCGGAGTTGCGGCGTCACCAGCGGTACGGTTCGTCGCGTCAGCCGACATAGTCCCCCAACGTCTGGACGGGTGTCTCGGGTCGGATCAGTGACCTTGGCCACGTGCATCCGTGTGCGCCACTTTAGGCCTGTGCTTCGGATTGCTCCACCCGTGCGGGCGGCGGTTCGTGCCACACCGCGGCGGGCACGGCACAGCGGTCGGTCCGACACTGACAACGACCGATCGCGCCGAAGGGGACGGCCTGAGCGGTACCGGTACCCTGCCGACACGTCCGATCACGATGCGTGGTCGTCGGCCGGTTCCACCAGCTCGACCAGGACGCCGCCCGCGTCGGCCGGATGGACGAAGTTGATCCGGGAGCCCGCGGTGCCGGTCCGGGGCTCGTCGTAGAGCAGCCGCAGCCCGCGTTCGCGCAGCGTGGCGGCGGCGCGGGTGACGTCCCGGACGGTGTACGCGAGCTGCTGGACGCCCGGCCCGCGCCGGTCCAGGAACCGGGCGATCGAGGAGTCCGGCGACGCCGGGGCGAGCAGCTGCAGCTGGGCACCGGTGCGGTCGTCGCCCACCCGCAGCATCGCTTCCCGTACCCCCTGGTCGGCGTTGGTCTCGGTGTGCACGCAGGTCATCCCGAACGTGCCGGTGTAGAAGGTGATCGCCGCGTCCAGGTCGGGTACCGCGATGCCGACGTGGTCGACGCGCAGCACGCCCAGCTCGTCGGCGCCGGGCGCGCCGGTGGTGAGATGGTCGTCGGCGTTACTGCGCGGTTCGTGATCGGTGGGCATGTCGGTAGTCTGGCTGGTGAACGGTCGTTAAGCCAGCGGTACCGCCGGGCCGGGTCGCCCACCGACCGGCTCGGCACACCGCGGCGGTGTGAGACGTGGAGGGACATCACCATGACAAGCGTGCTCGTGCACGGCGCCCGTACCCCGATGGGCCGGCTGCTCGGCGGCCTGGCGAGCTTCCCGGCGACCGCGCTGGGCGGCGTCGCGATCTCGGCCGCGCTGCAGCGGGCCGGCATCACGCCGGAGCAGGTGGAGTACGTGGTGATGGGCCAGGTGCTGCAGGCCGGCGCCGGGCAGCTGCCGGCCCGGCAGGCCGCGGTCGCCGCCGGCATCCCGATGACCACCCCGGCGGTGACCGTCAACAAGGTCTGCCTGTCCGGCCTGAACGCGATCGCGCACGCCGACCAGCTGATCCGGGCCGGCGAGTTCGACATCGTGGTGGCCGGCGGGATGGAGTCGATGACCAACGCGCCGCACCTGCTCACCGGCCAGCGCACCGGGTACAAGTACGGCGACGTGACGCTGCGCGACCACATGGCGCTCGACGGCCTGACCGACGCGTACGACCAGGTCGCGATGGGGGAGTCGACCGACCGGCACAACACCCGGCTGGGCCTCGGCCGGGCCGAGCAGGACGCGTTCGCCGCCCGCAGCCACCAGCTCGCCGCCGCCGCGGTCAAGAACGGCGTGTTCGCCGAGGAGATCACCCCGGTGTCGGTGCCGCAGCGCAAGGGCGAGCCGATCGAGTTCGCCGCCGACGAGGGCATCCGGCCGGACACCACCGCCGAGACGCTCGCAAAGCTGCGGCCGGCGTTCCTGCCGGACGGCACGATCACCGCCGGTACCGCCTCGCAGATCTCCGACGGCGCCTGCGCGGTCGTGGTGATGAGCAAGCGCAAGGCGCAGGAGCTGGGGCTGACCTGGCTGGCCGAGATCGGCGCGTACGGCACCGTCGCCGGGCCGGACAACTCGCTGCAGTCGCAGCCGGCGAACGCGATTAAGCGGGCCCTGGACCGCGCCGGCAAGACCGTCGGTGACCTGGACCTGGTGGAGATCAACGAGGCGTTCGCCGCGGTCGCGGTGCAGTCCGGCAAGGAGCTCGGCGTCGACGCCGACAGGGTGAACGTCAACGGCGGCGCGATCGCGCTCGGCCACCCGATCGGCATGTCCGGCGCCCGGCTGGCCCTGACGCTCGCGCTGGAACTGCGCCGCCGCGGTGGCGGCCTGGGCGCGGCCGCGCTGTGCGGTGGCGGCGGGCAGGGCGACGCGCTGCTGCTGTCGGTGGGGGAGTGACCGGTGCCTGATCGGTCCGCGGCGCCACGGGCCAGCGTGGCGCAGCTGGTCGAGGCGGCGCGGGCCGGCCGGCCGCGGGCGGTGGCCCGGCTGATCAGCCTGGTCGAGGACGGCGCGCCGGAGCTGCGCGAGGTGGCCGCGGCGCTCGCCCCGCACACCGGCGGCGCCCGGGTCGTCGGGCTGACCGGCGCTCCCGGCGTCGGCAAGTCGACCACCACCTCGGCACTGGTCGGTGCGCTGCGCTCGCGCGGCGAACGGGTCGGTGTGCTCGCCGTGGACCCGTCCTCACCGTTCACCGGCGGGGCGATCCTCGGCGACCGGGTCCGGATGCAGGAACACGCCCTCGACGAGGGCGTGTTCATCCGCTCGATGTCCTCCCGCGGGGAGCTCGGCGGCCTCGCCGCGGCCACCCCGCAGGCGGTACGGATCCTGGACGCGGCCGGCTGCGACACGGTGCTGGTGGAGACGGTCGGCGTCGGTCAGGCGGAGGTGGCGATCGCCAGCCTGGCCGACACCACGGTGGTGCTCACCGCGCCGGGCATGGGTGACGCGATCCAGGCGGTCAAGGCCGGCGTGCTGGAGATCGCGGACGTGTTCGTGGTGAACAAGGCCGACCGGGACGGCGCCGACGCCGCCGCGCGGGACCTGCGCGGGATGCTCGCGCTGGCCCGCCGCGAGCCGTACGAGTGGCGCCCGCCGGTGCTGCGCTGCGTCGCGTCCACCGGCGACGGGCTGGACGAGCTGGTCGAGTCGCTGGACAAGCACCGGGCGCACCTGGCCGAGCACGGCGAGCTGGCCCGGCGCCGGGCGGCCCGGGCCGCGGCGGAGGTACGGGCGATCGCGACGGGGCAGCTGAGCCGGCGGCTGGACGAACTGTCGCCGGCGGCCTCGGCGACCGCGCTGGCCGAGCGGGTCGTCGCTGGCGAACTCGACCCGTACGCGGCGGCCGACACCCTGGTGCACACCCTCACCGGCCGCTGAGCCTGCCGGGACGCGATCCGCCCCGGTGCCGCCGACGCGGTGCGGCCAGGCGCCGGGGCGGCACCCGACGACGGCACGCCGGGTGCCGCGCGGTGATCGTCGCCGGCCCGTACCGGTGCGTTGCGGGGTGGACACGGGCACATCACGGAACCGCGTACCGGCAACGATCGGGTCACGGACCCCGCGCCGGGCTGAACCGGCCGGCCCGCTCGCGGGTCGAGCAGTCAGGGCATGGCCGCGACCCGCGCGGCCGTGCGGTGCCGGGGAGGTGCGGTGGCTGCCGTCGGGGTGACTGTGCGCGGGATCCGGTACCGCGCGGGCCGGTCGCTGGTGGTGTTCGTGCTGGCGGTGGTCGCCACCACCGCGGTCGTGCTGGTACCCGGCTACACCCTCGCCGCCGAGCAGTCCGCCCTCACCGACCAGCTGCGGTCGCGGCCGGCGGCGTCGATCGGGCTGACGGTCTCCGGCGACGAGCCGGACGCGCTGGCCGCCGCCGCGGACGGGATGCTGCGCGACACCCCGCGACTGGCCGCGGTCACCGGCCGCCGCTGGTCGGGCGCGTCCGGCACGGTCAGCCTCGCCTCGCAGCCGGGCCTGCCGGACGCGGCGCTGGTGTACCGGTCCGGACTGTGCGGCCAGCTGCGGCTCACCGCCGGGCACTGCCCGTCGAGCCACGACACCGGCCTGCTCGCCGAGGCCAGCACCGCCCGGCGGTACGGGCTGTCGGTCGGGGACACCGTCCGGTTCCAGCGGGGCGACGACGACCCGAAGGGCGAGCAGCCGGGCCGGTACCTGCACCGCATCGTCGGGCTGTACCGGCTGCCCGACGCCGGCGCGACCTACTGGTGGGGCGGCGGCCTGTTCGGCGCGCTGGACACCGAACCGCTGCTGTCCACCAACCCGAGGTCGGCCGCCTTCCCCGGCCTGCGCGACAAGGCCGCCGAGATCGACATCGAGGTGCTGCCGGAGCGGATCTCGCTGTCCGACGCCGCGCCGCTGCGCACCGCGACCATCGACGCCGGCGTGGTCCTGGAACAGGACGGCAGCCACCTGAGCACCGGACTGCCGGCGGCGATCGGCGCGGCCGGCCGGGACCGTACCGCGATCCTGTCGTCGGTGCCGGTGGTGGTGGTCCCGCTGGTGCTGCTGTGCCTGTTCGTGCTCTACCTCGCGGTGGCCGCGGTGACCGAGGAGCGCGGTCCGGAGATCGCGCTGGCCAAGCTGCGCGGGTTCGGCGGCGCCGGCGCGGCCCGGTTCGGGCTGGCCGAGACGCTGCTGGTGATCGTGCTGGCGGTGCCGGTCGGGCTGCTCGCCGGGCTCGGCGGCACCGAGCTGCTCGCCGCCCTGGTGCTCGCGCCGGGCACGCACGTCGCGCTGTCGCTGCCGATCCTCGCCGCGGCCGGGTTGGCGCTGCCGGGCGCCGCGGCGGCGGCCACGGTGGCGGCCCGGCACACGGTACGGGCGGCGCCGCTGGCGCTGCTGCGCCGGGTGCCGGCGCGCGGCCGGTGGCGGGCGAACGTGCTGGAGGGTGCGATCGCGGCGCTCGCCGCCGCGGCGCTGTACCAGGTGCTGTCGGATCCGGGTTCGCAGCTGGGGCTGCTCGCTCCGCCGCTGATCGCGCTGGTGGTGGGGCTCGCCGCGGCCCGGCTGACCGCGGTGCTCGCCGGTCGCCGGCGGGCGGCCGGGGCCGGGCGGGTCCGCCCGTACCGGCTGCTGGCGCGGGCGCAGCTGGCCCGGCGGCCGATCGCGCAGCGGCTGGTGCTGGCCGTCACGGTAGCCGTCGCGCTGCTCGGCTTCGCCGTGGTGGCGACGGACGTGGCCGCGCACAACCGCTCCGTGGTGGCCGCCGACCGGGTCGGCGCGGACGCGGTGTACACGGTGCGGGCCGGCAGCGCGCAGCAGCTGCTCACCGCGGTGCGGCGGGTCGATCCCGGCGGGCACGGCCTGATGGCGGCGATGCAGACCAGCGTGCACTACGGCGACGGCACCGTGTCGGTGCTCGCGGTCGACTCCGGCCGGCTGCCGGCCGCGGCCACCTGGCCCGGCCGTACCGCCGGGTCGCTGCGGTCGATGGTCGCCGCGCTGCCCAGCCACACCGCCGCGCCGCTCGCGGTGCGCGGCCCGTTCGTGGCGACGGTACGGGTCGACGACGCGCCGACCGGTGCCCACGCCCTGACGTTGACCGCGCAGGTCGCCGATGCGGCCGGCGCCGCCCGCACGGTCCAGCTCGGCACGCTGCGCGCCGGGACCCACCCGTACTCCGCGACGCTGCCCGGGTGCGCGCGCGGATGCGACCTGGTCGGCCTCGGCATCGCCCGCTACCCGGGCGACGCCACCCAGGTCAGGGCGAGGCTCGCGATCACCGCGCTGACCGACCACGGCGCCGCCCTCGACGCCGGCCTCGGCACGGACGGCCGGTGGCGGGCGATGGGCGCCGACTCCGGGTTCACCCTGGAACCGTCCACCTCCGACGGTCTGGTGCTCGGGTACGCGGGCGAGCAGGACGCCGACGCGTTGCTGGGTTACGCGAGCGTCCCGCGCCGGCTGCCGGCGGTACTGGCCGGGCCGGCGCCGGCGGACGAGCCGGACGCGACCCGGTTCGAGTTCCCGGCGCTGGGCGGCACCCCGCTCCCGTTCACCGTCGTCGGGCACGACCGCGAGATCCCGCGGGCCGGCCGGCGGGCGCTGCTGACCGACCTGACCGGGCTGCAGCGGCTGGTCGCGGTCACCCCGGACGCCACCGCCGACACCACCCCGACCTACCAGGTGTGGGCCGGCCCGGACGCGCCCACCGGCCTGCGGGCCCGGCTGGCCGCCGCCGGGGTACCGGTGACCGGCGCCGCCACCCTCGCCGACGAACAGCACCGGCTGGCCCGGCAGGCGCCCGGCCTCGCCCTGCACCTGTACCTGGTGGCCGGGGTCGCCGCGGTGCTGCTGGCGCTGGGCGCGGTGCTGCTGAGCTGCTACGCCGGCGCCAACGCCCGACGGTACGAGGCGGCCGCGCTCGCGGTCGCCGGGGTGCCGGCGGCGCAGCTGCGCCGCGCGCTGCGCACCGAGTTCCGCGCCGTACTGGGCATTCCGCTGCTGGCCGGGTTGGTGGCCGGGGCGCTGGGCGCGGTCCTGCTGTTGCCGGTGATCAAGCTGGTGACCGCCACCGACGCCGGGGTGCACCGCAGCTACGCGCTCGGCCCGTTCTGGCTGCCGGGCGCGGTGCTCGCGGCCGCGGCGGCGATGGTGGCGGTGACCGTACTGGCCACCAGGCTGCTGGAGCGCGTCGAACCGGCGCTGCTACGAGGAGGGGCCCGCTAGATGCACACGTTGCGGCTGGCACTCGCCGGGCTGCGGTACCGCGGCGCCCGGTCGGTGGTGGTGGGGCTGATCGCGGCGGTCGCGGTGGCCGCCGCGGTGATCGGGCCGGCCTGCGCCCGCGCGGCCGAGCAGTCGATCCTGCTCGACCAGCTGCGCGCCGCGCCGAGCTGGCTGACCGGCTTCTCCGTCGAGTCCATCGGTACCGCCGGCGACCAGTCCCCGGCCGTCGTGGCCGGCGGCAGCGGTACCTCGCCGTCGTCGGACGCGCTGGCCCGGATCCCGGTCGACTACCTGACCCGGCACGCCGCGCGGACCATGCAGGCGCAGCACTTCTACGCGCCGCCGATCGGCGGCGTGGTCACCTCGCTGGCGTTGCCGAGGATCTCCGGCGACCGCACCACCGGCCGGATGGTGTACCGGCAGGGCTACTGCCGGCACCTGACCATCACCTCCGGGCACTGCCCGGCGGCGACCGGCGAGGTGCTGGTGAGCAGCCGCTCGTCGTACCGGGTGGGGCAGCGCATCCGGGTCTCCGCGAGCGGTGTGACCAGCGCGGACGCCGGTACGCCGGGGAAGACCACGGTGCGGGTGGCCGGCCGGTACCGGGTGCCGGGCGGCGCGGCCGACTACTGGTTCGACCACGGCTACTTCGACGCCGCGGTGTACATGGACCAGCAGGAGGAGGTCCGCCGGGTCGACTCGTTCTTCGGCACCGAGGCGACCGTGCGGTCGATCGGCGTCGCCCAGTTCCAGAACGTCGTCGACTTCCGGCTGCTGGTCGATCGGGTCCGGCTGGACGACGTACCGACGTTGAAGGCGCGGCTGGCCGCCGGCACCACCCGGATCGAGGCGGCCGGGCTGCGCACCAACGCACCGCTGACCGGCGTGCTGTCCGATGTGGAGCACGAACGCGGCGAGGTGGTCACCGCCGCGCTGCTGGTCGCGGTGCAGCTGGTGCTGCTGTGCTGGTTCGTGCTGTTCGGCGTGGTGCGGGCGGCGATCGACGAGCGGGTACCGGAACTGGCGCTGGCGAAGCTGCGCGGCCTGCCGAGTCGTGGCGTCACCGGCTTCGGGCTGGCCGAGGTCGGGGTTCTGGTGGTCGCCGCGGTGCCGGTCGGCATCCTGCTGGGCCTCGCCGGTACCGAGATCTACGCCCGGGTCGGGCTCGCCGCCGGGGCACACGCGGAGCTGCGCTGGCCGGTGCTCGCCGCCGCGGCCGGCGCGTTCGCCGGTGCGTTCGTGGCCGCCGCACTGGCCGCCCGGCGTACCGTCGCGACGCCGGTGATCGAGCTGCTGCGCCGGGTGCCGCCGCGGTCCGGCCGGCTGCGCGCCGGCATCGCCGAGGGCGCCCTGGTCGCGATCGCGGTCGCCGCCTGCTACGAGCTGCTGACCGGCGCCGGCGGGCGGTTGGGCCTGCTCGCCGGCGGGCTGGTCGCGGTGGTGGCCGGCATTCTCGCCGGCCGGCTGGTACCGCTGGCGATGCGGCGCGGCGTGGCCCGGGCCCGCCGGCGGGGCCGGATCGGTGCGCTGCTCGCGGCGGCGCGGGTGGCGCGGCGCGGGCAGGTGCCCCGTACCGTCGCGCTGACCACGGTGGCGGTCGCGCTGCTGTGCTACGGCTCGGTGGTGTGGGACGTGGCCGGCCGCAACCAGGCCCAGCGGGCCGGCGCCGAGCTGGGCGCCCCGACCGTCTACTCGGTCCAGGTCGCCTCGGCGCAGCGGCTGCGCGACGCGGTCCGCCGGGCCGACCCGTCCGGGCACCAGGCGATGGCAGTGGCGCGCGGGCTGTTCGGCAACGGCGCGAAGACCACCGAGGTGCTCGCCGTCGACTCCGGCCGGCTCGCGGACGTCGCCTACTGGCAGTCGTCGTTCGCGGCGGACTCGCCGGCGCGCCTCGCCGGTCTGCTGCGGCCGTCGGCGCCGCCGATGCTCACCGCCCGGGACGGCACCCTGGGCGTCGACGTGACCGTCCGCGCCATCAGCAAGGACATCACCCTGGTGGCGCTGCTGTCCGACGACCGGCGCGGCCAGCACGTCGTCCGGCTCGGTGGGTTGCACACCGGCCGGTACCGGCTCACCGGGCGGCTGAGCGGGTGCGGCAGCGGCTGCCGGGTGGTCGGGTTCGACCTGTACCGCGGGCCGGACGCACCGGCGCGTATCCGCGGCGACTTCGCTGTCACGAGGCTTCTCGCCGCCGGCCGCGAACTCGCCCCGATGAACCGGTCCGGGAGCTGGCGCGGGGTGGACCCGACCATGGACCAGCCGGTCAGTACGGTCTCCGTCGGCTCCGGTGGCACCACCGTGCGGTTCGACACCACCGGCGGCGAGGACCTGCGGGTGCTGCGGGTCGACGCGCCGAACCCGCTGCCGGCGGTGAGCACCGGCCGGATCGGCCGGCACCTGGGCCGCGGCACCGGACCCGGGCTGTACGGGCTGGACCAGCCGTACCGGGTGGTGGCCCGGGCGCAGACCGTGCCGGCGATCCGCAACGGCCTGCTGGTCGACCTGACCTACGCGGACCGCTCCGCGCCGGACGGCTCGTCGCTCGACACCCCGATGGTCTACCAGGTGTGGGCGGCCGCCGGTGCGCCGGCGAGCCTGCGATCCCGGCTGACCGCCGCCGGGCTGAGCATCACCGGCACCGACACGCTCGCCGCGCACCAGGCCCGGCTGGCCCGGCAGGGCCCGGCGCTCGCGCTGCGGCTGTACCTGGTCGCCGCGTTCGTGGCGCTGCTGCTCGCCGCGGCGGCCGTGCTGGTCACCGCGCACCTGACCGCCCGGCCGCTGCGGTACGAGCTGGCCGCGCTGCGGGTGGTCGGCCTGTCCCGGCGGCTGCTGCGCCGGGCCGGCTGGCGCGAGTACACGCTGCTGCTGGGTACCGCGGTGCTGGTCGGCGCCCTGGCCGGCGGCGTCGGCGCGGCGCTGGCGGTACCGCGGCTGCCCCAGGTCAGCGCGAACGGCGGGCCGCCACCGCTGTGGCTGCCCGGGCCGTGGTGGCCGGGCGGTGCGCTCGCCGCCTCGGTACTGCTGCTGGGGTTCGCCGCGGCGGTGGCGGTGGGCGCCGCCGTGCGCCGCGGCCGGCCGGAGCGACTCCGGGAGGGATCGACATGAGCGAGCGTGGGCGAGCGAATCGCGGGCATCGCGCGCTGGTGCCTCGTGGGCGTCGCGACGGAGGAGCAACGTCCACGAGCGGGCGGGCGCGAGCGCATCGTGCCTGGGTGCCTCGTGGGCGGTCCGACGCAGCAGCGTCCACGAGTCTCGGCAGAGGAGGACGGTCGTGAGTACCGCCAGCGTGACCCGGGTGGCCGGGATCGGGGTGACCTGCCGCGGGCTGGTCTACATCTACCGGCTGGAGGGCTACGACGTCGTCGCGCTGTCCGGGGTGGACCTGGACATCGAACCGGGCGAGTCGGTGGCGCTGCTCGGGCCGTCCGGTGCCGGCAAGTCGACGCTGCTGTCGCTGCTGGCCGGACTGCTCACCCCGGCCGCCGGCCGGCTGACCGTCGGCGAGCACGACCTGGCCCGCGCCGGCGCCGCGGAGCTGTCGTACCTGCGGTCCACCGACGTGGGCGTGATGCTGCAGGGCGCGATGCGCAACCTGCTGCCGTACGTGTCGGCGGTCGAGAACGTGCGGTTCGCCCAGTCCGGCGTGCCGAAGGCGCGGCGGGCCGGGCTCGCCGGGCCGCGCGAGCTGCTGGACATGGTCGGCCTCGCCGACCAGGCGCACACCCGACCACCGGATCTCGCACCGGGCGCCCGGCAGCGGCTGGCGATCGCCACCGCGCTGGCCAACGGCGCCGGGCTGCTGCTCGCCGACGAGCCGACCAGCCAGCTCGACACCGCCGCCCGGGACGAGGTGCTCGACGTGCTGTCGGCGGTCAACCGTGCCGGCCGCACCGTCGTGGTGGTCACGCACGACCCGGACGTCGGCGGCAGCATGGGCCGCACCGTCACCATCCGGGACGGCCGGGTCGGCGCCGAGGGCCGCCGCGGCGAGGAGTACTCGGTGGTCGGCCGGGACGGGTCGGTGCACCTGCCGCCGGACGTCCTCGACGAGATCGTGCCGGGCACGTTGCTGCGGGTGGAGCTGATCGACGGTACGGCGGTCCGGCTGACCCCGGCGCAGGACGCATCCCGAGAGGAGCCGCGGTGAAACCCATCGACACCGGCCGTACCGGCGAACCCGCCGACCGCACCGATGCCGACCCCACCGCCGGGGTCGCCGGCCACCGCACCGGACACCCCGCCGACGTCGCGGAAACGGGGGGCGACGTCGGCGCCGGGCGGTCCGGTGCGGTGGCCGGCGCGGATCCGCTGGCCCGGTTCGACCCGGGTCCGCGCTACCGCCCCGAGCTCGGCGGCTACCGGGACGAGGCGATCGCCGACTTCGGCGGCGACGCGTCGCCCGTGTTCGGCGGCGGCGCCGCGGCCACCGGCGGCGGCCCACGAACCGGCGACGCCGCGGGTGTCGGCAACGCTGCGGGCGTCGGCAACGGTGCGCAAGCCGGCGACGCCCGGGGGACCGGTGACACCCGGGGGACCGGTGACCGGTCGCGCGGGCCGTCCGTGGTGGCCGACGGCGACGCCGGTACGGACGGATCCGCCGGCAGCCGGGCCGGCCAGGTCGTCGGCGTCGAGGACATCACGATCAGCTACGGCGGTCACCCCGTCCTCGCCGACGTGTCGGTACGGGCGATGCCCGGTCAGCTGCTCGCGGTGACCGGCCCGTCGGGCGCCGGCAAGACCACGCTGCTGTGGACGATCGCCGGCCTGGTCGCCCCGGACACCGGCGCGGTCCGGCTGGACGAGCAGCAGGTACGCGACCGGGACCAGACCGTCGCCGCCGGCGTCGCACTGATCCCGCAGGACAACGGCCTCGCCGCGATCCTCACCGCGCAGGAGAACGTGCTGGTACCGCTGCTCGCCACCGGGGTGCCGGCGGACGAGGCGGTGGCCCGCACCGAGCGGATGCTGGCGGCGGTCGGGCTCGGCGGCCAGGCCGACCAGCTGGTCGAGGAGCTGTCCGGCGGTCAGCAGCAGCGGGTCGCGATCGCGCGCGGCCTGGCCGCGAACGCCCGGGTGCTGCTCGCCGACGAGGTGACGAGCGAACTGGACGCGCAGAACCGGCAGCGGGTGGTCGAGCTGCTGCGCGAGCAGGCGTGGCACGGCGCCACCGTCGTGTTCGCCACCCACGACCCGGACGCCGCCGCGGCCTGCGACGCCGAACTGCACCTGCGGGACGGCAGGGGCGAGCTGGTCCGGGGCGGTGACTGACCCGCCGGCGACAATTCGGTGATCTCTACCGGTGGCCGAGGACCGCGCCGGTCGTTGGACACTGACGTGGGCGGGGACCGGTGCCGGTGCGCGGCGCCACCGATCGTGCCGACCCGGCGCCGGGTGTCGGGCGTGTCACCCGACGGCCGGACGACACTCGGCACGGCCGGTTGGGTCGACATGCCGGGGCCGGTACCCTCGCGTTCGCGTATCACCGTGCCGACGGGGGCGGGCAGAGATCAGACGGAGAGGGCATGACCGAGACCGAAGCTGGGCGTAACGCGGGATCGCATGCGGCGGGACCGCGCGGGGGGAAGCCGGCGCACGCCGCGGACGATCCGGACCGACGAATGAACGGATCGGCCGCGACCGCGGTCGCCGACCTGCCGGCGCTGTCGGACAACGACTCGACCACGATCATTCCGCGGATCCCGGCCGACGGTCCGCCACCGGCCGCCGTCGCGCCGGTACCGGCACCGCGACCGGGCCGCTCGCACGCGACGGCGGAGCCGGCGCCGGTGCCCGCGGCGGGCGCCGAGGCCGTGGGGGATCGGCCGGCGCGACTGCGCGGTACCACCGCGGTGGCCGGTGACGTGGTGGAGAAGATCGCGGCGTTCGCCGCCGAGCAGGTCGACGGGGTGTACGACCTGGGTGGCGACGTGGCCCGGGCGATCTCGACGGTGCGGGAGTCGCTCGCGATCGGTGAGGGCAGCTCGCGCCGCGGCGTGCACGTCGAGCTGACCGAGCAGCAGCTGCGCATCACGCTGACGCTGGTCGTCCAGTTCGGCCATCCGGCGATGCAGGTCGCCGAGCAGGTCCGGGAGAACGTGATCGCCGCGGTGGAGACGATGATGGCCACCGACGTCGGCGAGTGCAACGTGATCATCGACGACATCCACGTCGAGGACTGAGGGGCGGGCCATGTCGGTACTGGTGGCGTTCTCGGTGGCGCCGAGCGGGGTGGACGGCTCGGTCGCCGAGTACGTGGCGGAGGCGGTGCGGATCGTGCGCGAGTCCGGCCTGCCCAACCGCACCGACTCGATGTTCACCACGATCGAGGGCGAGTCGTGGGACGAGGTGATGGACGTGGTCCGGCGCGCGACCGAGGCGGTCCGGGCCCGCTCGCCGCGGGTCTCGCTGGTGCTCAAGGCGGACATCCGGGACGGCGTCAGCAACGCGATCGAGACGAAGGTGCAGCGGGTCGAGGAGCGCCTCGCCGACCGGTGACCGCCGCTGGCTACGGTGGGCCGGTGGGCAAAGAGCTGAACCTGCCGTTCGACCCGATCGAACGGGCCGGCGCGCGGTGGCAGACCGAGTTCGGTCCGAGCGGCCCGATGATGGTGGCCACCTCGATCATGCGGGTGCAGCAGCTGCTGCTCGCCTCGTTCGACGCCCTGCTGAAGCGCTACGAGCTGACCTTCGCCCGGTACGAGGCGCTCGTGCTGCTGTCCTTCGCCCGGCACGGTGAGCTGCCGATGCGGGTGATCGGCGAGCGGCTGATGGTGCATCCGACCAGCGCGACGAACATCGTCGACCGGTTGGTCGGGCAGGGCCTGGTGACCCGCCGGCGCAACCCGACCGACGGCCGCGGCGTGCTCGCCGCGATCACCGCCACCGGCCGCCGGGTCGCCGCCGAGGCCACCGACGAGCTGATGGCGGCCGGCTTCGGGCTGGACGCGCTGGCCGAGACCGAGCGCGACGCGGTGTTCGCCGCGCTGCGCCGGGTACGGCTCGCCGCCGGCGACTTCGTCGCCGACCACCCCGGCCGTCCGGCCGGGACGCAGCACCCCGACCCCGCCGAGTAGGCCGCGGGTCAGCCGGCGAGCAGCGCGTCGATGCGGTCCCGGACCAGGTGGCGGGCGAGCTGGGCGCGGCGCAGCCGGGCCAGCGGGCCCAGCCGCGCGGCGTTCTCGTACCGCCGGCGGCGGATGTCGTCGCACAGTTGCGCGGGCGCACCGGTCGCGGCCAGCAGCCGGAGCGCCTCGCCCTTGCTGATCAGCCGCCCCTCCTCCAGCGTGACGCGCGCCCGGGCCACGGTGAGCGGGCCGAGGTCGACCCACACGTCGCGCAGCCACCAGGTCGGATGCCGGGTCGCCGGCCGCCAGAACCCGGCCAGGTCGGCCCGGACGAACTCGGCCAGCGCCGCGTCGGTCACGTCCGGGATCAGCTCGGCCGGGGCCGGGCCGTACAGGGTGCGGCCGCCGACCGCCAGCTCGCGCCGGGTCACCGGCGTCACGGGCCGCTCCAGCAGGTGCCGGTGCGCCCAGGTCAGGTGGCGCTGTCCGGGGTCGGTGAGCTGGTCGCGGCGCAGGTAGGAGCAGTGCAGCTTGTCCGCGTACGGCTCCGGGTCCAGCCGCCGGTGCAGCGCGCCGACCCGGTCGCGGTCGGGTGCGCTGTCGACAACGGCGAGCAGGTCGAGGTCGGAGCGGCCGGGCTGGTGGTCGCCGAGCGCGAGCGAGCCGTGCGCCCACACCGCGACCGGCCCGACCGCCTCGCGCAGTGCGGTGACGAACTGGTCCAGCAGCGGTTCCACCGGCGATGTCGACATACCGGCAGCATGGCACGCACCCGCGACCCGCCCGGTGGGGCGGCTCGGTGTCGTGGTCGGCGCACCGTACTGTCTGGTGCGTGTGGCGTCGCCCGTTGGTACGGCTACCCCGCCGGGAACGACCGCCACTGGTCGAGGTGGGGCTGCGGGTGCTGCTCGCGTTCGCGCTGCTGTTCCTGTCGGCGGTGGTGGTCTACCTGGACCGCGGCGGCTACCACGACTCGGCCGGCGGCCCGCTGAGCTTCCTGGACGCGCTGTACTACGCCACGGTCAGCCTGACCACCACCGGCTACGGCGACATCGTGCCGTTCACGCCGGGGGCCCGGCTGCTCACCATCCTGCTCATCACCCCGCTGCGGGTCCTGTTCCTCGTCATCCTGGTCAGCACCACCCTCGCGGTGCTGACCGAGCGGGGGCGCGAGCAGCTGCGGGTCTCGCGTTGGAGGTCGTCGGTGCGCGGACACACCATCATCTGCGGGTTCGGTACCAAGGGCCGGGCCGCGGCGCGGGCGCTGCTCGCCGACGGCACCAGCCCGCGGCGCATCGTGGTGGTCGATCCGCGGCAGGAGGCGGTGACGGCGGCCGAGGCGATGGGCCTCGCGGTGGTGCAGGCGGACGCGGAGCGTACCGAGACGCTGCACCAGGCCGAGCTGAAGTCGGCGGCATCGGTGCTGGTGACGGTGCACGACGACAACAGCGCGGCGATGATCACGCTGACCGTCCGGCAGGTCAGTCCGACCATCGACGTGTTCGCCTCGGTCCGCGAGCAGGAGAACGTGCCGCTGCTGCGGCAGAGCGGCGCCCGCACCGTGGTCACCTCGTCCGAGACGGCCGGCCGGCTGGTCGGGCTGTCGGCGTGCAAGCCGTCGGTGGCGACGATCGCGCAGGACCTGTTCTCCTACGGGCACGGCCTGGACCTCAAACAGCGCCCGGTGGCGCCGGACGAGGTGGGCCGCCGCGCGGCCGAGCTGCCCGACCTGGTGCTCGCGGTGGTGCGCGCCGGCTCGGACGAGCCGGTACCGCTGCCGGCCGCGACGGCGCCGCTGGCGCGCGGTGACGCCCTGGTCTTCGTCCGCTTCCCGGACAACTGACGCCGTCTCCCCGCCCGGCGATCACCCGACCCCGGCGCGTCCCGCCGCGCCCTGCGCTGCCCGGTTGGTCACGGGATCGCGCGGTTGATCGAAGGTTCCCCTCCTCGACGCGATCGCGTCCTTTGCCGACCGGACTGGGCGGCGGGCGGATAGTTGGGCGTCCTAGTATCGTGTGACTGAAGGATCGTTAAGGACACGAGGAGTGCTGATGGATTCGGCCGACATCGAGGCGGGCCGCGAGCGCTGGCAGCGGCGGTACGACGCGGCGCGCAGGCGCGACGCCGACTTCAGCACGCTGTCCGGCGACGACGTCGATCCGGTGTACGGCCCGCCGGCCGGCGCCGACGTGCCCGGCTTCGAGCGGATCGGCTGGCCGGGCGAGTTCCCGTACACCCGGGGGCTGTACTCCACCGGCTACCGCGGGCGCACCTGGACGATCCGGCAGTTCTCCGGGTTCGGCAACGCCCAGCAGACCAACCAGCGGTACAAGATGCTGCTCGGCGCCGGCGGCGGCGGGCTCAGCGTGGCGTTCGACATGCCGACGCTGATGGGCCGCGACTCCGACGACGAGCGCTCGCTCGGCGAGGTCGGTCACTGCGGGGTGGCGATCGACTCGGCCGCCGACATGGACGTGCTGTTCGACGGCATCCCGCTGGCCGACGTCACCACCTCGATGACGATCTCCGGGCCGGCGGTGCCGGTGTTCTGCATGTACCTGGTGGCCGCCGAGCGGCAGGGCGCCGACCTGGCCACCCTGGACGGCACGTTGCAGACCGACATCTTCAAGGAGTACATCGCGCAGAAGGAGTGGCTGTTCGCGCCCGAGCCGCACCTGCGCCTGATCGGCGACCTGATGGAGTACTGCAACGCCGAGATCCCGCGGTACAAGCCGCTGTCTGTGTCCGGCTACCACATCCGGGAGGCCGGGTCGACCGCCGCGCAGGAGCTGGCGTTCACCCTCGCCGACGGGTTCGGCTACGTCGAACTGGGGCTGTCCCGGGGGATGGACGTGAACACGTTCGCGCCGGGACTGTCGTTCTTCTTCGACTCGCACGTCGACTTCTTCGAGGAGATCGCGAAGTTCCGGGCCGCGCGGCGCATCTGGGCCCGGTGGCTGCGCGACCGGTACGGCGCGACCAGCGAGAAGGCGCAGTGGCTGCGGTTCCACACGCAGACCGCCGGGGTCTCGCTGACCGCGCAGCAGCCGTACAACAACGTGGTGCGCACCGCGGTGGAGGCGCTCGCGGCGGTGCTCGGCGGGACGAACTCGCTGCACACCAACGCGCTGGACGAGACGCTCGCGCTGCCCACCGAGCAGGCCGCCGAGATCGCGCTGCGCACCCAGGCGGTGCTGATGGAGGAGACCGGCGTCACCAACGTGGCAGACCCGCTCGGCGGCTCGTGGTACGTGGAGGCGCTGACCGACCGGATCGAGCAGCAGGCCGAGCAGATCTTCGCCCGGATCCTCACCATGGGCGGCGGCGACGACGTCGAGCACGCCATCGGTCCGATGACCTCCGGCATCCTGCGCGGCATCGAGGACGGCTGGTTCACCGGCGAGATCGCCGAGTCCGCGTTCGCCTACCAGCAGGCGCTGGAGAAGGGCGACAAGCGCATCGTCGGCGTCAACAGCCACCTCAACACCGTCAGCAGGGAGCTGGACATCCTGCGGGTGTCGCACGAGGTCGAGGTGGAGCAGAAGGCGCTCTTGGCCCGCCGCCGCGACGGCCGGGACGAGCCCGCGGTACGGGCGGCGCTGGCCGAGCTGGTCGCGGTCGCCGGCGGCGACGGCAACATGATCCCGGCGATGCTGACCGCCTGCCGGGCCGAGGCGACGCTCGGCGAGATCTGCTCCGCGCTGCGCGACACCTGGGGCGCCTACACCGAACCGGCCCGCTTCTGACCGCTGCCGGCTCGGGGTCAGCGGCCCACCCCGAGCGAGGCGGTGGTGGCGTTGCCGCCGCACAGCACCAGTCCGAGCCGGGCCTGTGGGCCGACCCGGTCGAGGACGCGCCGGGCGGCGGGCAGCAGGCAGCCGGCGGCGGGCTCGGTCCACACCTTGGCGTGGTCGGCGATGTCCAGGGTGCCGCGCACCGCGTCCGCGTCGGAGACCACGACCACGTCGGTGACCAGCTCGGCGACGTGGTCGTAGGTCAGCTGCGAGACGCGCGGCGCGCTCAGCGTGGTCACGATCGACGACAGCTCGACGTCGACCGGGCCGCCGGCCGCGAGCGCGGCGGACATCGCCTGCGCCCCTTCGGTTTCCACGCCCCAGACCCGGACCCCGGGGCGCCGGGCGCGCAGCGCCGCGGCGATGCCGGCGATGAGGCCGCCGCCACCGATGCTGACCAGTACGTCGGTCAGCTCGCCGGCGTCGGCGGCCAGCTCCAGGCCGACGGTGCCCTGCCCGGCGAGTACCGCCGGATCGTCGAACGGGTGCACGGCGACGAGGCCGTCCTCGCGCAGCGCCGCGGTGAGCGCGAACGCGCCGGCCATGTCGTCGGTGATCCGTACCGTGGCGCCGGCCGCGGCGGCGGCCTGGCGGGCGTGTTCGGAGGCCGAGCGCGGCATCACGATCGTCGCCTTGACGCCGAGCTCGCCGGCCATCACGGCGACGGCGATGCCGTGGTTGCCGCCGCTGACCGCGACGACACCGGCGCCCCGGTCCGCGTCGCCGAGCTGGAGCAGGGTGTTCGTCGCGCCGCGGACCTTGAACGATCCGGTGCGCTGCAACACCTCCAGCTTCGCCGTGACCGGCACGCCGAGCAGCGCCGACAGGCCCGGGGAGGCCACCGTCGGGGTGCGCAGCACGTACGGTGCGATCCGGTTCGCCGCCGCCTCGATCTCGGTGAGTGCGATCATGCATCCACCGTCTCACGCCGGCCGGGTTCGGTGCCGCCGGCCGGGCGATCGGCCGGTCCGCGCCGCGGCGTCCGGCGCGTGCCCGCACCCGTCGCCGCGGCGTCCGGCGCGTGCCCGCACCCGTGCGGCGGGGCGTCAGATCCAGCCGCGGCGGGCGGCCTGGACGCCGGCCTGGAACCGGTTGGTGGCGCCGAGCCGCTGGTGCAGCCGCTGCACCCGGCGCCGCATGGTGCGCAGTGACCAGCCCAGCTGGCGCGCCACCGCCTCGTCCTTCAGCCCGCTGACCAGCATCGCGAGCAGCTCCCGGTCGTCGTGATCGATGCCGTCGTCGGAGCCGAGCGGAGCGGGTTCGGCGCGCTGGGTGCCCGGACCGGTACCGTCGGCGAGCGGTGCCGCGCGCTCGACGGCCGCGCGGTCGGCGAGCACGTGCGACAGCGGTACGGCGCGGCGCCAGTACGACTCGAACAGGTCGACGAGGCCGTCGAGCAGGGTGGAGCGGTGCACCACGACGGCACGGACCTCGGTGAAGTCCAGGCTCAGCGGCAGCAGCGCGCGGCGCCGGTCGGCGACGGTCATCTTCAGCAGCAGCCCGGGCATCACCCGGGCCTGCTCGCCGCCGGCGACCTGGCGGCGGATCTCGTCCAGCCCGCCGGGCTGGTCGAGGGCCTCCGGCGCGTACACCACCCGGTAGCGCACCCCCTGGCCGAGCGTGACCGGCTCGATCGGGTTGGTGAACGTCAGCGCGTACGGCGGGCGGTCCAGCGACAGCACCTCGTCGCGGGCCTCCTGCTGCAGCCGGACGAACCAGTGGCCGAGCGCCTCCGCTCCGTGCAACACCTGGATCGCGTCGGTGTCCGGGCCCGGTGACTGTCCATTGTGGAACAGGTCGACCAGCTCGTCGACCGCGGCCCGGGTCGCGTCCAGTTCGGCGGTCCGGGCGCGCAGCAGTGCCTCCACCGCGACCCGCGGTTCGCTCGGCCCGTACCGCCGGCGCCGGCCGCCGAGCCGGTGCAGCAACCCGTCGGTACGCAGGCGGTCCAGGGACCGGGCGGCCCGCTCGGTGCCGATGTCGAGTGCCACCGCCACCGCGGCCGGCGTCACGTCGCCGTGCGCCAGCACGTACCGGTAGACCGACTCGTCGAGTTCGCCGATGCCGGCGGCGCCGAGGGAGGTGACCGTCATCGCAGGATCGTGGCCCATCGGTGCCACCGACCGCAATGGGCCACTCGTACGCGTTGTGGCCGGCGGCCCGGGCGGCTGGAATCTAGGCGGCCGGTGCATCCCCCTCATGCCGGCCGCGAGGAGTGACGACGATGAGACGCCATCGATTCCGGCTGGCCGCCGCGGCGGCGGCCGCGCTGGTCACCACCGCGGGGCTGCTGGGCCCCGGCGGTGGCGCCGCGCCGGCCGCCCCGTCCGGCCCGGACCAGCGGGTGATCGTGGAACTGTCCGGCAAGCCGGCGATCGCCGCCGCACCGACCCGGGCGTTCGCCGCGGCCGGCCGGGCCAAGGTGGACTCGGCCCGCGGCAAGCTCGCCGCCGACCACCGGGCGTTCCTGTCCCGGGCGCGGAAGGCCGGCGTGGCGGTGCACGACCAGCGGTCGCTGACCCTGCTGGACAACGCGATCGCGCTGCGGGTACCGGCGTCCGAGGTGGCCACGTTGCGCACGCTGCCGGGCGTCATTGCGGTGCTGCCGGACGTGCGCGCGCACGCCAGTACCGACACCAGCGTGCCGCTGGTCGGCGCGCCGCAGGTGTGGCAGCAGCACGACGCGCAGGGCCGGCCGGAGCGCGGTACCGGCGTGACGGTGGCGATCGTGGACACCGGCGTCGACTACACCCACCCCGACCTGGGCGGCGGGTTCGGGCCCGGGCACAAGGTGGTCGCCGGCTACGACTTCGCCAACGACGACGCCGACCCGGCCGACGACAACGGGCACGGTACCCACGTGGCCGGCATCGTCGCCGGCAGCGCGGCGAAGCCGGGCGGCGTCACCGGGGTCGCGCCGGACGCGACGCTCACCGCGTACAAGGTGCTGGACGACGGGGGGAGCGGCTGGACCTCCGACATCATCGCCGGCATCGAGGCGGCGGTCGACCCGGCGAACGAGCACCGCGCGGACGTCGTCAACCTCAGCCTCGGCGCCCCCGGCGACGGTACGGATCCGTTGGGCCGGGCGGCATCCGCGGCGGTGGCCGCCGGTGTCGTGGTGGTCGCGGCGGCCGGCAACGACGGACCGGGTGCCGGCACGCTGAGCTCGCCGGGTGACGCGCCGGGCGTGCTCGCGGTCGGCGCGTCCACCTCCGGCGTGCGGTTGCCGGCGGCGACGCTGACCGCGCCGAAGCACGAGCCGTTGCAGGTGCAGCGCAGCCCGCTGTCGGCGAACCCGCCGGCCGAGCCGGTCACCGCGCCGGTGGTCGACGTCGGCGCCGGTACCGACGCGGACTACGAGCGGGTCGGCGACGTGCGCGGCAAGATCGTGCTGCGCAGCTGGCGGGTACCGCCCAGCGCCGACCACATCAGCTCCGCCGACATCGCGGCGGCCCGCGCGGACGAGAAGCGCGGCGCGCTCGCGGTCATCGGGTACGAGCAGGGCAGCTCCGGTCCGCAGCTGGCCCCGCGATCCGCCACGGTGGACCTGCCGGCGCACGGCCTGGACTCCGGCGACAGCCTGCGGATGGACAAGCTGGTCGTGCTCGGCATGGACGACTCGCAGTACGCCGAGCTCGGCCGGATCGGCGGCACCGACTCGCTGCGCATCACGATCAGCGGTACCGACGTCACCGACACGATGGCGTCGTTCTCCTCCCGCGGCCCGACCGCCGCGTTCGGCCTCAAGCCGGACCTGGTCGCCCCCGGCGTCGAGATCCGCTCCACCGTGCCGACCTCGCTGTACGGCCCGGGCGAGTACCGGATGTCGGGCACCAGCATGGCCGCGCCGCACGTGGCGGGCGCCGCCGCGCTGCTGCGCCAGGCGCACCCGGACCGGTCGGCCGCGGCGATCGCCGCCGCCCTGGTCGGTACCGCGCACGGGCTGGCCGACGTGGACCCGACGGTGCAGGGCGCCGGCCGGCTCGACGTGGCCCGCGCGGCCGCGGCGAACGTGACCGCGCAGCCGAGCAGCCTGTCGATGGGGCTGGCCGACCTGTCCGGCGACACCGTGCGCGGCAGCGCGACGCTGACCCTGCACAACGACGGCAGCACCGCGGCGACCACGACCCTGCGGTCGGCCGCGGCGGACGGCACTCCGGGTACCGCCACCGTCTCGCCGGAGCGCGTCAGCGTGCCGGCCGGCGGTACCGCGACGGTCACCGTCACGGTGTCGGCGAAGCGCGACCTGTCCGCCGACACGAACGTGTCCGGCTGGGTCACCGCCGCCCCGGCGGGCGGCCCGGCGCTGCGGGTGCCGTACCTGCTGGCGGAGCGACCGCTGGTGGTGCGCGCCGCACCGGACCCGAGCGACGGCACCAGCACCGTGTTCGTCTACAGCCCGACGCCGCTGAACGGCGCCCCGCAGGTACGGGTGGCCGGCCGGCACGGCAGGCCGGTGACGGTGACCGCGCGGCGCGACCACGACGAGTGGTACCGCGCCGACGTGCACCTGACCAGGGCGGGTGCGTACCAGGTCGGGGTGACCGGCTGGGCGACCGGCGGCCAGCGCCTCGCCGGTGCCGGCGCGCTGGAGGTCACCGCGCGCAACCAGGCGGCGAAGTGGCAGCCGGTCGGCCCCAACTCGACCGCCTGGCACCTGACGACCACGCCGGCGAACGAGCGGATGGGCGTGCTGCTGGAGTGGACCAGCCCGGCGCCGTGGATCACCACCGACCGCGGCGCGACCTGGACCCGGGCCGGCCGGCTGCCGGTGGCCGCCGGCGGTGACGGCCAGGTGGTCGTCGACCCGCGCCGGTCGAGCCGGCTCTACCTCGCCGTCAACGGGGCGAGCGGGCAGACGCTGCGCACCGTGTTCGACCCGACCTACCAGGGCAAGATCCTGCGCACCGATGACCGGGGTAGGACCTGGACCACGCTGGACTTCCCGGACACCGAGGTGCACTCGCTGGTCGCCGACGCCGACGGCGGCACCCTCGCCGCGGTCACCGACACCGGCGTACTGATCAGCCACGACCACGGTGACAGCTGGCGCACCGAGCCGGTGGCCTGGGGCGACGCGCCGCAGTGGGCGGCGGTGTCGGGGCACGACCTGTACGTGGGGACGCTGCGCCGGATCGTCAAGGTGGCCGGGTTCGACGCGGCCCAGCCGGCGCCGGCCACGGTGGTCCGCGAGGTGTACGACGAGAGTTCGCGCACGTTCGTCTCCGGCCTGGTCGCGGACGGCACGGCCGTGGTCTACGCCGACGACGACGGCGTGGTCTACAGCTCGACCGACGGCGGCGCCAGCTGGACGAAGAAGTTCGCCCTGCCCAGCTCGTACCCGAGCGGGCTGTCACTGGTCGACGGCACGATCTGGTTGGCAGCGCTGGGCGAGGTCGACTACCTCGGCGCCGACCACGGGGCGAGCTGGACGACCATGCCGCGGCCGAACCGCGGCCCGGTCGACACCGACGCCGACGCCTGGCCGGGCGACGACGCGCTGCTGGTGTCGCAGGAGAACGGTGGCCTCTACACCACCTCCGACCACGGCGCCAGCTACCGCCGGATCGGCGTACCCGGCGCCGAGGTGTCCGACCTGGCGGTGGCCGGCGACGGCGACGGTGCGCCGCACCTGCTCGCGGGTGCACCCGGTGCGGACACCTACAGCACGCCGCTGCCGACCGGGCGGATCGACGCCGGTACCGCGGAGTGGGGTCCGGCGCAGGAGGGCTACAACTACTCGGCGCCGCATTACGGGGTGTCGCCGAAGCGGCCCGGGCTGGCCTGGAAGTCGCTCGGCTACCCGGCGGTGGACAGCTACGAGCTGCAGACCAGCACCGACGGCGGGCGTACCTGGATCCGCGCGGACCGCACCAACGGCGTCGCGTACGCGGTGCTGGCCAGCCCGGCCGACCCGGACCGGGTGGTGGTGTCGATGAAGAGCTACGCCCACGGGTACGGGCTGCGGGTCACCGCCGACGGCGGCCACACCTGGAAGAACCTGTACCACCCGCGGGCGTACACCGCGATCGCCGGTGACCCGCGCGACGCCGACCGGCTCTGGCTCGGCGCCGCGGACGGGCTGTACCGCTCCGACGACGGCGGCGTCACCGCGGTCAAGGTGGCCGGCGGCAGCGTCGGGTCGATCCTGGTGACCGGCTCGCGCATCGTGGTCGGCGGCTCGTCGATCCGGGTCAGCACCGACGGCGGGAAGCACTTCGCCACCGCCGACACCGGCGGGCTGCCGATGCGGGTCAGCGACCTGTACGCGCCGCCCGGCGCCGGGCACACCCTGTACGCGGCGACCACCTCGTACGCGACGAACGGGCTGCCGCAGGGCGGTCGGGGCGTACTGCGCAGTACCGACAACGGGCGCACCTGGCACAACGTGTCCGGCGGGCTGCGCAGCACCGCGGTGACCAGCCTCGCCGGCAGCCCGGACGGCCGGTGGCTGTTCGCCGGTACCGCGGACGGCGGCGTGCACCGGCTCCGCCTGCACGGCTGACCTACCAGCGCCGGCTCCACCCGCACGGGTGAGCCGCAGTGGCCAGAGCCCGGATCGACCGCGCGCCCACCCGGCGTACGGTCGATCCGGGCTCTGGCGTGCCGTTGTTACGCTGAGCGGCGGCTCGACCGGGTGGTGCGTGCGTGAAGGGAAGCTCATGGGGCTGATCGACAAGATCAAGGGCGAGTTCATCGACATCGTCGAGTGGCTCGACCAGACGCGCGACACGATCGTGTGGCGCTTCCCGCGGTACGACAACGAGATCAAGATGGGCGCCAAGCTCGTCGTGCGCGAGTCGCAGGTCGCGGTGTTCGTCAACGAGGGCCGCATCGCCGACGCGTACGGGCCGGGCACCTACGAGCTGCAGACCCAGAACATGCCCATCCTGTCCACCCTCAAGGGCTGGAAGTACGGCTTCCACTCGCCGTTCAAGGCCGAGGTCTACTTCGTCAACACCCGGCAGTTCACCGACATGAAGTGGGGCACCCAGAACCCGGTCATGGTGCGTGACCCGGAGTTCGGCATGGTGCGGCTGCGTGCCTTCGGCGCCTACTCGATGCGGGTGGTCGAGCCGCGCCGGCTGCTGACCGAGCTGGTCGGCACCGACCCGCAGTTCCGCACCGAGGAGGTGTCGGAATACCTGCGCCAGATGCTGGTCGGCCGGCTGTCCGGCGCGCTGGCCAAGGCCGAGGTGCCGATGCTGGACCTGGCCGCGCACCAGCAGGACATCGGTGACCGGCTGGCCGGCGCGCTCAGCCAGGAGCTCGCCGAGGTCGGCATCGCGATCCCGAAGTTCATCATCGAAAACATCTCGGTGCCGCCCGAGGTGGAGAAGGCGATGGACAAGCGCACCGAGATGGGCGTGGTCGGCGACCTGGACAGGTACACCAAGTACCAGACGGCGAACGCGATCGCCGAGGCCGCCGGCACCCCGGGCAGCGGCATGGGCGAGGGCCTCGGCCTGGGCATGGGTGTCGCCGCCGGCCAGCGCTTCGCGCAGAACATCAACCCGCAGCAGGGCTATCCCCAGCAGCAATACCCGCCGCAGGGTGCGCCCGGCTACCCGCCGCAGGGTGCGCCGCAGCAGGGCTACCAGCAGCCGCCGGCCCCGGCCGGCCCGCCGCCGCTGCCCCCGCAGCCGCAGTGGTACATCGCGGTCAACGGCGCCCAGCAGGGCCCGTTCGACGCCGCCGGCCTGTCCGGCCAGGTGTCGGCCGGCGCGCTGACCCGCGACACCCTGGTGTGGCGCAACGGGATGGCGCAGTGGACCGCCGCCAGCCAGGTCGGTGAGCTGGCCACCCTGTTCGGTGCGGTTCCGCCGCCGCTGCCGCCGCAGTCCTGACCCCGCCCGGGCCGGCCGTCACGGCGGGCCCGGACGACACACCCCCGTCCGACCGTCTGTTCGAGTAGGGCCCCTCATGACCGAACAAGCCACCTCGACGCCGCACGCCTTCCCCTGCGCCTCGTGCGGTGCGCGGGTCGAGTTCGCCCCGGGCACCAACACGCTGCGCTGCCCGTACTGCGGGCACGAGCAGGCGATCCCGCAGGCCCAGCGGCAGGTGCTGGAGCACCACATCGAGGAGCTCGCCACGCTGCCGCGCAAGCCGGTCGCGCAGCTCGCCCCCCAGCAGTACGTCTGCCGCAAGTGCGGCGCCCGCACCCAGGGCACCACGCTGTCGCAGTCCTGCCAGTTCTGCGGTGCGCCGATGGTGGCCGACCTGGCCGGCGGCGAGCAGGTCGTGCCGGAGGCGGTGCTGCCGTTCCAGCTGGACGAGAAGGCGGCCCGCGGCGCGCTGCGCAAGTGGACCTCGTCCCGCTGGTTCGCGCCGAGTGCGCTGAAGAAGGTGGCCACCGCCGAGTCGACCAAGGGCACCTACCTGCCGCACTGGACCTACGACGCGCACACCGCGTCCCGCTACACCGGCGCCCGCGGCGAGCACTACTACACCACCGAGACCTACACCGACTCCAACGGCAACCAGCAGACCCGCCAGGTCCAGCACACCCGGTGGTACCCGGCGTCCGGTGAGGTGCGGCGGTTCTTCGACGACGTGCTCGTGGTCGGTACCCGGCAGCTCGACGCGTCCCGCACCGAGAAGCTGGAGCCGTGGCCGCTGCAGCAGTCGGTGCCCTACCAGCCGGCGTTTCTGGCCGGCTACCAGACGCTGCGCTACGACGTCGAGCCGGAGCAGGGGCTGGAGGTCGCCAAGGGCAAGATGGCCGTGGTCATCAAGGGCGACATCCGCCGCGACATCGGCGGCGACGTGCAACGCATCGACTGGTTCGACACCCAGTACGCGCAGCTGATGTACAAGCTGATGCTGCTGCCGGTGTGGCTCGCGAACTACGTCTACGGCGGCAAGACCTACCACGTGATGATCAACGCGCGCAGCGGCGAGGTGCACGGCGAGCGGCCGTACAGCGCGGCCAAGATCGCCGCCGCCATCACCGCCGGCGTCCTGCTCATCGCCGCCATCATCACCCTGTTCGTGCTGTCCCAGCACTGATCGTTCAGTTCGGCTCGCGGACCAGCAGGCCGGTGAGGCGGACGTAGTAGGTGCGGACGACGGGGTCGCCGTCGATGTCGTTGATGGGCACCACCCGCAGGTAGGCCGCGCCCGCGACCAGCGCCGGAGTGGTCGACACGACCATCGCCCAGAACGAGCCGCGGCCGTGCACCCCGGCCGCCGGGCTGATCCACACCTCCGACCCGGCCCGAGGCACCTCCGCAGTGCGGTGAAACAGATGACGAGCCATCGGCAGCGCTCCATTCGTGTACCGGGCGTTGATCGGCGCCCGTAATCGATGCGGATCGTCCTGATACTAAACCCTACTGATTCCTACTGTAACCGGGTGAACCCTGGTACACACCATCCTCGCTGGGCTTACCGGGGTGGGCACGATTGCGGCGTGAGCATCGATCCGGGGAAGCCGGAGTACGTGTGGCGGCAGGCGGCGGACGTGATTGCCGCCCGGATCGCCGCCGGTGTGTACTCCGGCCGGTTGCCGAGCGAGGGTGACCTGGCGCGGGATCTCGGGGTCGGGAAGAACACCGTCCGGCGCGCGCTGGTCGACCTGCGGGAGCGGGGCCTGGTGGTCACGCTGCCGCAGCGCGGCACCTTCGTCGCGACGCCGGTGCGGCGGCACGGCGAGTAGCGAATTCCCTGGTCGCCGCGGGCGTGGCGGAGCATGACCGGGGCGGACGTTTTCGGCAATATGTGCGTACCGCGTGAACGGTCCGCTACCTTCGGCGCCGGGCGGCGGCTACGCGCATCCAGGTGGAAGACTAGGTGGCATGAGTCAGCTCGACCCCCGTTCGATTCCGTCGTCGTTCACCCGTGGAGCGGTGGACCTCGGCGCGTTGCGGCCGCCCGCGGCCAGCCCGTCCGCGCCGGCGCAGCCGGCCCCGTCCACCGACACCACCGGCCCGGCCGCGGGGGCGCCACCGGCCGGCGTGTCCGTCGCCGTCGACGAGTCCAACTTCCAGGCCGAGGTGCTGGAACGCAGCCTGCAGGTCCCGGTCGTGGTCGACTTCTGGGCGGAGTGGTGCGGGCCGTGCAAGCAGCTGTCCCCGCTGCTGGAGAAGCTCGCCGCGGAGGCGGGCGGCAGCTGGGTGCTCGCCACCGTCGACGTGGACGCCAACCCGCGGCTCGCCCAGGCGTTCCGGGTGCAGTCCATCCCCACCGTGTACGCGATCGTCGGCGGCCAGCCGGTCGACGGGTTCACCGGCGGCATCGGTGAGCAGCAGCTGCGGCAGTGGATCGACGCGGTGCGCGCGGCGGGTGGCGCCGCCCCGGCCGAGTCGGAGGTCGACCCGCGCATCATCGACGCCGACGACAACCTGGCCGCCGGCGACCTGGACGCCGCCGAGGAGCTGTTCTCCCAGGTGCTCTCCGAGCGGCCGAACGACCCGCTGGCCACCTCCGGGATGGCCCAGGTGGCACTGATGCGCCGGGTGCAGACGGTCGATTCGCGGCGCGCGCTGGCCGACGCGCAGGAGCGTCCGGACGACGCGAGCGCGCAGCTGCTCGCCGCCGACGTCGAGGTGATGAACGGCCGGGCCGAGGAGGCGTACCAGCGGCTGGTCGACACCGTGCGCCGGCTGCGCGGCCCGGAGCGTGACGCGGTGCGCAAGCACCTGCTCGGCCTGTTCGACGTGGCCGGGCCGGACGACCCCGCGGTCGCCGCGGCCCGCCGTGACCTGGCGTCGGCGTTGTTCTAGCGGATGGCGGGCGAGCGGGGGGCCAAGCCGGTCACGGTGCTGGATGCACCGTCGAATCTGGGGCTGACGCCCCCGACGGCGGGCGCGGTTCCCGGCTGCGCCAAGGCGCCCGGTGCGCTGCGCGACCACGACCTGCTCGCCCGGCTCGACGCGCACGACGCCGGCTGCGTCGTGCCACCGCGCTACGACCCCGGCGAGTGGGCGCCCGGCGACGGGGTGAACCAGGCCGACCAGGTCGCCGACTACGCGGTGAAGCTGGCCGAGCGGCTGGCTCCGCTGCTGGCCGACGACGCCTTCCCGGTGCTGCTGGGCGGTGACTGTTCGATCCTGCTCGGGTCGGCGCTCGCGCTGCGCCGGCGCGGCGCCGAGGACGGCGCCCGGTACGGGCTGGTCTTCATCGACGGGCACACCGACTTCCGGCACCCGGGCAACGCCGACTACGTGGGTGCCGCCGGTGGCGAGGAGCTCGCGCTGGTCACCGGGCGCGGCGACGCGCGGCTGACCAACATCGACGGGCTCAAGCCGTACCTGCGGGAGTCCGACATCGTGGTGCTCGGCATCCGCGACGACGACGCGTACCGGATGGACATCACGGCCGCCGGCATCCCGCACCGCACCGTGCCGGTACTGCGGGCCGAGGGGATGCCGCGGACCGCCGCGTGGGCGGCGTCGCTGTTGTCCGACACCGCCGGGTTCTGGGTGCACCTGGACACCGACGTGCTGGATCCGACGGTGCTGCCGGCGGTCGACGCGCCCAGCGACGGCGGCATCGGCTACGGCGAGCTGGAGCACCTGCTGGCCGATCTGGTCGCGGTGCCGGGCTGCCTGGGCATCGAGGTCACCGTGTTCGACCCGGACTACGACCCGGACGGCAGCTTCGCCGGTGAGCTGGTGGACGCGCTGGTGGCGGGGCTGCGGCCGAGATGGGACCGCCGCCCGGCGCCGGGGCAGCCGGAAGCGGCCGCCGAACCGGCCGGGCGGTCGACGCCGCTCGCCGCGGGCTCCGGCAACCGGCACGCGACGATCACGGTGGCGCTCGCCGCGCCGCCGGCCGCCGACGGCGCGGTGTCTCGCCGGTCGACCGGGCTGGGCTGGCCGCGGGACGAACCGGTGGCGGAGCCCGGGATCGGCGTCTCGTCCCGGCTCGGTTGGCCCGAATAGTCCCGCTGGCGACGCTCGCCCGGCCGGTCGGACACATGGGCTGGATCACTGTGCGGCGTACCCACGTGACCACGGTCGCTGCCGGCGGTTGGGCACAGCGGCGCCGGTATGTCCGGTGCGCCGTCATCCGCCCGTGTGTAGTCGCGTTGCGTACGCTGCGCATCCGGCCGCACCGGATGGCTCCACGCCGCACGAAGGTCATAGGGTGGAGCCGGATGACCCACAGCGTGGTGGGGCGAGGGGAGTGGCTACCCATGAATCGCCGTTCGGCGACGGATCCTTCGACGGCCGGGGCAGGCCGGACCGGAGCGGACGAGACGTCGGAGGGGGCCGATCCGATCGGCTCGGATCTTCCGACCGGGCGCGAGGCGGCGCCACCGACGGCGGGTGAGCCGACCGGCACGGGCCTGGACGAGGCGGCCGACGACGCCGCGCTGGCCGAGGCGGTGGAGAACCGCGAGGCGCTGCTCGCCGAGGCGGCCGGCCTGGCCGCCGCCGAGCCCGCGGCCGGCACCACCCCGGACGAGATGGCCGACCTGGTCCGGCTGTACTGGCGGCTGGTGCCGGACGAGGAGCTGGTCGGCCGCACCGGCGCCGAGCTGTACGAGACGACCTGCCGGCACCGCACGCTCGCGCAGCGGCGCAGCAGCGGTGCGCCGCGGGTCGAGCTGCGCAACCCGGACGACAGCGGGCACACGGTGCTGTCCGTGGTGACCGACGACATGGCGTTCCTGGTCGACTCGGTGACCGCCGCGCTGGTCGCGCACGACCTGGAGATCCACCTGGTGGTGCACCCGCAGGTGGTGGTGCGCCGGGACGCCGCGGGCGAGCTGGTGGCGGTGCTGCCGCGGCTGGAGGCCGACCAGGCCGGCCCGGACGACACGGTGGAGAGCTGGATGACCTTCGAGGTCGACCGGCAGCAGGACGAGGCGGCGCTGGCGTCGCTGTCGGCCGACATCGAGCGGGTGCTCACCGACGTCCGGGAGGTCTCCGAGGACTGGCCGGACATGGTCGAGAAGGCCCGGCAGCTCGCCGGTGCGCTGCGCACCGCCCAGCTTCCGGTGCCGGACAAGGACATCGAGGACGCGGTCGAGCTGCTACAGTGGCTGGCCGACGACCACTTCACCTTCCTCGGCTACCGCGAGTACCAGCTGGCGCAGCGGGACGGCGAGCAGTTGCTGGCGCCGGTGGACGGCAGCGGGCTGGGCATCCTGCGCGGCACGCCGGGCAAGCCGCGCAGCCTGTCGTCGATGGCGCCGGAGGCGGAGGCGAAGGCGCTGGAGCAACGGCTGCTGACGATCACCAAGGCGAACTCGCGGGCCACCGTGCACCGCAACGCCTACCTGGACTACATCGGCATCAAGACGTTCGACGGTGCCGGCAACGTGGTGGGGGAGAAGCGGTTCCTCGGCCTGTTCACCTCCGCCGCGTACGTGCAGTCGACCCGGCAGCTGCCGGTGGTGCGGCGCAAGGTGTCGGAGGTGCTGCGCCGGTCCGGGCTGTCGCCGCGCAGCCACTCCGGCCGCGACCTGATGGAGATCCTGGAGACCTACCCGCGCGACGAGCTGTTCCAGATCTCCACCGAGGAGCTCTACCGCACGGTGATGGGCGTGCTGCGGTTGGCCGGCCGCCGGCAGCTGCGGCTGTTCGTGCGCCGCGACGCGTACGGGCGGTTCATCTCCTGCCTGGTCTTCCTGCCGCGGGACCGGTTCTCCACCCGCAACCGGCTGCGCATCCAGCAGATCCTGATGGACCGGCTCAACGGTGTCGGGCTGGACTACTCGACCCGGGTCACCGAGGGGCAGCTGGCCCGCATCCACGTCACCGTGCGCACCGACCCGACCAACCCGCCCGGTGAGCTGGACGTGGAGGCGATCCAGCACGAGCTGGCCGACGCGACCCGGTTGTGGGAGGACGACTTCCGGCTGGTGCTGGGGGCCAAGCTCGGCGACGAGCAGTCCCGCTACCTGTACGAGCGGTACGCGTCGGCGTTGCCGCAGACCTACAAGGACGAGCACACGCCGTACGAGGCGTCGAAGGACCTGGCGAAGCTGGAGCTGCTGGACGAGCCGGGCGAGCTCGCGATGCACCTGTACCGGCGCCGCAAGAACGACGATGACCTGCGGTTCAAGGTGTTCCGGCTCGGTGAGCCGATGATGCTCTCGGCGCTGCTGCCGGTGCTGCACTCGCTCGGGGTGGCGGTCGCCGACGAGCGGCCGTACGAGATCCGGCGCGCCGACGGCACGATCTACCTGTACGACTTCGGGTTGCGGCCGCCGGCCGACGCGCTGGACATGTCCCAGGTGCGGGCCAAGGTGGAGAACGCGTTCTCCGCCGCCTGGCGCGGTGAGTCCGAAGTGGACGGTCTGAACCAGCTGGTGCTGCGGGCCGGCCTGACCTGGCGCCAGATCGTCATCCTCCGGCTGTACGTGAAGTACCTGCGGCAGGCCGGCACGGTGTTCAGCCAGGAGTACATCCAGGACACCATCGTGGCCTACCCGGGCGTCGCGACGCTGCTGGTGGCGCTGTTCGAGACCCGGTTCGATCCGCGCATCCAGCTGTCCGACGACGCGCGCGCCGAGCACGGCCAGCACCTGATCGAGGCGATCACCGCGCAACTGGACGAGGTGGCCAGCCTGGAGGCCGACCGGATCCTGCGCAACCTGCTGACGCTGATCGAGGCGACCCTGCGCACCAGCTTCTTCCAGCGCAGCCCGGGCCGGCCCAAGTCGTACGTGGCGGTCAAGCTCGACCCGCAGCGGTTGTCGATGCTGCCAAAGCCGCGCCCCCGGTTCGAGATCTTCGTGTACTCGCCCCGGTTCGAGGGCGTGCACCTGCGGTTCGGCGCGGTGGCCCGCGGTGGGCTGCGCTGGTCGGACCGCCGGGAGGACTTCCGCACCGAGATCCTGGGCCTGGTCAAGGCGCAGATGGTGAAGAACGCGGTGATCGTGCCGGTCGGCGCGAAGGGCGGCTTCGTGCTCAAGCAGGCGCCGCCGGCGAGTGACCGGGAAGCCTTCCAGGCCGAGGGCGTCGCCTGCTACCAGATGTTCATCTCGGCGCTGCTGGACATCACCGACAACATCGACCCGTCCGGTGCGGTGGTGCACCCGGCCGACGTGGTGCGCCAGGACGGCGACGACACCTACCTGGTGGTGGCCGCCGACAAGGGCACCGCGACGTTCTCCGACATCGCCAACCAGATCGCCACCGACTACGGCTACTGGCTCGGTGACGCGTTCGCCTCCGGCGGCTCGGTCGGCTACGACCACAAGAAGATGGGCATCACCGCGCGCGGTGCCTGGGAGTCGGTCAAGTACCACTTCCGGGAGGCCGGTACGGACTGCCAGACCGAGCCGTTCACCGCGGTCGGCGTCGGCGACATGTCCGGCGACGTGTTCGGCAACGGGATGCTGTGCAGCGAGACGACCCGGCTGATCGCCGCGTTCGACCACCGGCACATCTTCCTGGATCCGGACCCGGACCCGGCCCGCTCGTACGCGGAGCGGCGGCGGATGTTCGACCTGCCGCGGTCCAGCTGGGCCGACTACGACACGTCGACGATCTCGGCCGGTGGCGGGGTGTGGCCGCGTACCGCGAAGTCGATCCCGATCTCGGGTCCGGCCCGGGCCGCGCTGGGGCTGGCCGACGACGTGACCTCGCTGTCGCCGCCGGAGCTGATCCGGGCGATCCTGCTGGCACCGGTCGACCTGCTGTGGAACGGCGGCATCGGGACCTACGTCAAGGCCCGCACCGAGAACAACGCCGAGGTCGGCGACAAGGCCAACGACGCGGTCCGGGTCGACGGCGGCCAGCTGCGCTGCAAGATCGTCGGCGAGGGCGGCAACCTGGGCTGCACCCAGCTCGGCCGGGTCGAGTTCGCCGCCGCCGGTGGCCGGATCAACACCGACTTCATCGACAACTCGGCCGGGGTGGACACCTCCGACCACGAGGTGAACATCAAGGTGCTGCTCAACCGGGCGAAGGCGGCCGGTGAGCTGACCGAGGACGAGCGCCGGCAGGTGCTCGCCAGCATGACCGACGAGATCGGCGAGCACGTCCTGCTCGACAACTACGACCAGAACACCGCGCTGGGCTGCGCCCGCGCCCAGGCGTACCCGCTGCTGCCGGTGCACCGGCGGCTGATCACCGACCTGGAGCGGTCCGGCCGGCTGGACCGGGTGCTGGAGGGGCTGCCGACCGACGAGGAGCTCGCCGCCCGGGACAAGCAGAACCTCGGGCTGTACTCGCCGGAGTTCTGCGTGATCCTCGCCTACGTGAAGATCGCGCTGGAGGACGAGCTGCTCGACTCCACCCTGCCGGACGAACCGTGGACCGCGCAGACGCTGGTCGACTACTTCCCGACCGCGCTGCGCGAGCGCTACGCCGACCAGATGGCCGAGCACCCGCTGCACCGCGAGATCGTCACCACGCTGCTGGTCAACGAGACCGTCAACCGCGGCGGCATCTCGTTCGTGTACCGGGCGATGGAGGAGACCGGCGCGAGCGCCGCCGAGGTGCTGCGGGCGTTCGTGATCACCCGGGACGTGTTCGGGCTGGCGCCGCTGTGGCGCGAGCTGGAGGCGCTGGACAACACGGTGCCGGCGGCGGCGCAGATCGACGCGCTGCTGCGTACCCGCCGGGCGTTGGACCGGGCGGTGCGCTGGATCCTGCAGAACCGGCGCAGCCCGCTGGCGGTACCGGACGAGATCGAGCGGTTCGCGCCCGGGATGGCCGAGCTGCTGCCGAAGATCGGCGACCTCTACCGCGGTGCCGAGCAGGAGGCGTACGCCCGGCACCGTGACGAGCTCGTCGCCGAGGGCGTACCGGCCGACCTCGCCGACCGGGCCACCCGGGTGCTGTGGGGCTTCGGCCTGCTCGACGTGGTCGAGGTGGGGCACGCGACCGGCCGGCCGCTGGCGGAGATCGCGGACGTCTACTACGCGATGTCGGAGCGGTTCCGGGTGGACGAGCTGCTGGACAAGATCTCCAACCTGCCCCGGCACGACCGGTGGCAGACCCAGGCCCGGCAGGCGCTGCGCTACGACCTGTACGCGGCACTCGCGGCGCTGACCGCCGAGGCGCTGGCGGCGACCGACGAGTCGCTGCCGGCCACCGAACGGGTCGACGCGTGGGCGCAGCAGAACGCCACCCCGATCGGCCGGGCGCTGTCGGCGATCGGCGAGTTCCAGGGCACCAGCTCGGATCTCGCCGCGCTGTCGGTGCTGCTGCGGCAGATCCGTACCGTGGTGCGCACCTCGGCGCTCGCCGCGAACTGATCGGTTCCGTCTCGGCGTTCCCGACCGGCCGCAGCCGGGGGCGCCGGGACGGGTAGCTCCAGTCCGGGACGGGCACCGACGCAGGGCTCCGCGATGCGTCGGGCCCGGCGCGGTGACTGGGGGAGAATCCCGGACGCGCCGCCCCCGGCGGTGCGGCATCCTGGAGGGATGCGCGGCGAAGTGGGCCCGATCGACGAGTACGTGCGTGCGCTGACCGCGGCGCTGCCCGGCCCGGCGCGGGCCCGGGCGAGCCTGGTCGGCGAGGCCCGGGACGGCCTGGTCGACGCGGCCGCCGCGTACCGGGAGGCCGGCTACCCGGAGTGGCAGGCCGAGCAGCTGGCGGTCGCCGACTTCGGCACCGTCCGCGAGCTGGCCGGCGAGTACCGCACCGAGCTGGCGCTGTCGCAGGGCCGCCGCACGCTGCTGCTGACCGCGGCGGTGCAGCTCAACGTGTGGCTGTTCTCCGAGGTGTCCTGGCGGCTGGGGGAGCACCAGCTGTGGTCGGGCGCGGCGCCGTCCGCGGGGTACCGGCTGCTGGCCCGGACGGTGGACGCGCTGCAGCTGATCCCGGCCGGGCTGGCGCTGTGCGCGGTGCTGGTCGCGTTCACCTACGGCCAGCGGGTGCTGCCCCGCCCCGACCTGCTGGCCCGCGCCTCCGGCGTCTTCGGGTTCGGCGTCGCGGCGACGATGCTGGTCTCCTGCGCGGTGATGTCGGTGGCCACGCCGGGCCTGGCGGGCGTCGGTCCGGTGACCACGTCGGTGCTGGCGGCCGCGGTGCCGGCCGGGCTGATCGCCTGGAGCGCCCGCCGCTCGTTCGTCGCCGCCGCACCGCTTCCGGCCTGACTCCCGGCGGTGGCGCGGTCGGTCAGCTGGTGCCGAGGACGCCTTCGATGACGGCGCTGAAGTCGCGCCAGTCGGCCCGCTCGGCGGCGAGGAAGCGGCTGCCGGCGTCGGTGATCCAGTAGGTGCGGCGCTGGCGGCCGGCCACCGTCGCCCACTCGCTGCGCAGGTAGCCGGCCCGCTCCAGCCGGCGCAGCGCCGGGTAGAGGGTGCCGGTGGGCATGCTGACGGCGCCGCCGCTGCGCGCGGACAGCGCCTCGGCGATCGCGTACCCGTGCCGGGGGCCGTCGTCGAGGACGGCGAGCACCAGCGCGTCGAGGTGCCCGCGAAGCCGGTCCGCCTTCATGCCGTCAACCTACCCATCCGCCGATCCCGGCGCCCACCACCTCAGGGTCATCTCGGGGTTGCATGTCGACCCTCTACATGTAGCGTGTCTACACGTAGGTCGTCAACCCATGGGAGGGCTCGTGACCGCCGTCGACCTGGCGCGGGTGCAGTTCGCGCTCACCGCGAACGTGCACTTCCTGTTCGTGGTGCTGACCCTCGGCCTGACGCCGATGATCGCGATCATGCAGACCCGGTACGTGCTGACCGGCCGGGCCGTGCACCTGACCATGACGCGCTACTGGGGCCAGCTCTACGTGGTCAACTACGGCCTGGGCATCGTCACCGGGCTGGTGATGGAGTTCCAGTTCGGCCTGGCCTGGACAGGGGTCAACCGGGTCGCCGGGCAGGTGTTCGGCGCGCCGCTGGCGCTGGAGACGATCATCGCGTTCTTCGCCGAGGCGACCTTCCTCGGCATCTGGATCTTCGGCTGGGGCACCCTGCCGAAGGTCGTGCACCTGGTCTCGTTCTACCTGGTCACGATCACCGCGTACGCCTCGGCGGTGTTCGTCATGGTGGCCAACGGCTTCCTGCAACACCCGGTCGGGTACGTGCTGCGCGACGGCACCGCGCGCGTCACCGACCTGCGCGCGCTGTTCGGCAACCCGGAGGCGGTCGGTGCGCTGCGCCACCTGGTACCGGCGGCGCTGATGCTCGGCGGCATGGTCGTCGCCGGGATCAGCGCCTGGCAGCTGCGCCGGCGCCCGGACGACACCGACGTGTTCCTGCGCTCGCTGCGGATCGGCGTGCTGGTCGGCCTCGCCGGAGCCTTCTTCACCTTCCTGTACGGCTGGGCGCAGCTGGACTACCTGCGTACCGACCAGCCCGGCAAGGTCGACGCGATCATGGCGTCGAAGGGCACCGGGACGGTCACCGACCGGCCGCCGGGCTGGATCTCGGTGCCGTTCTCGATCATGCAGCAGTTCGGCGAGTACTCCACCTACCTCGGGCTGTTCCTGCTGCCGTTCCTGGTCCGCCGCTGGATCGTGCGCCGGCGGCTCCTGCTTTCGGTGATGACCTGGTGGATCCCGCTGCCGTTCGTCGCCGTGGTCTGCGGCTGGCTGGTGCGCGAGGTCGGCCGGCAGCCCTGGGCCGTCTACGGCGTGCTGCGCACCGCGGACGCCACCTCGCTGCCGACCGGCCAGGTCGCGGTGTCGCTCGCCGTGTTCGGCGTCGTCGTGGTCGGCCTCGCGGTGACGAACTGGCTGGTACTGCTGATGCTCGCGCGACGTGGCCCGCACCGGCTGGCGCTGGGCCGGGTGCTCGGCGACGACGAGCCGGTCGCCGCGGCCGAACCGGCCGTGGTGTGAGAGGGGACGAGAGATGGACGTTGCGCTGACCGCGGTGTTGCTGCTGTTGGTGGCCGGCTGGTTCGTGCTCGACGGGTACGGGCTGGGGACCGGGATCCTGCTGCACCGGCTGGCGCCGCCGGGCTGGTCGCGCCGGCGGGTCCTGACCGGTGTCGGCCCGGTGCTGCTGGCCAACGAGATGTGGCTGGTCGCCGCCGCCGGGCTGGTGGCCGGCGCGTTCCCGGCCGCCGAGCGGGTACTGGCCGACGCCTGGCCGGCGGTGGTCCCGGGCCTGGCGGCCTGGGTGCTGCGCGACGCCGGCCTGTGGCTGCGGAGCCGTCGCGACGCGGTCCGCTGGCGCCGCTGCTGGGAGGGCGCGTACGCGCTGGGCAGCCTGGTGTTCGCGGCCTGCTGGGGGCTGCTGCTCGGCGGCCTCGCCCTCGGCCTGCCGACCGCGCTCGGCCTGACCGACCCGGCCACCGCCTGGTTCGGCCCGGCGTGCGCGGTGACGGTGGTCGGCGTGCTCGCCACGCACGGCGCCACGGTCACCGCGGTCCGGGTGCCGTCGGCCGCCGACCGCGCGGTACGGCTGGCCGATCGGCTGGCGCTGCCCGCCGCCGTGACCACCCTGCTGGTGACGCTCGCCGGCCTGGCCCTGCCCGCGGTACGCGCCCAGCTCGCGCCGCCCGCCGCCCTCGTGCTGCTCGCCCCGCTCGGGCTGCTGTTCGCCCGCCGCGCGCTGCGGCACGGGCGGCGTCGGCGGGCCGTCGCCGGTACCGGAGTCGCCGCCGCGGCGCCGGCGCTGGCCGTACTCGGCTGCGCGGCCCCGCACCTGGTCGCGATCGCCGGCGACTCGACGGTGGTGGCGGTGCTGCTGCTCGCCGCGGTACCGGTGGTGCTCGCCCACCAGGGACTGCTGTGGTGGCTGTTCCGGCGCCCGGTCACCGACCGCACGGTCGCGTTCTTCTGATGTCCGGCAACCGAACCCGGGCCCGCGTCGGCCGGCTGCCCGAGGTGCGCCGGCACCTGGCGGTCGGCTGGCTGGCGGCCGCCGGCCTGGCCGTGCTGACCGTCGCGCAGCTGGAACTGCTGGCCCGGCTGATCGTCGCGGTGATCGACGGCGCCGGGGTGGCCGGTCCCGCGGGTGCGCTGGCGGCCGTCACGGTGGCCCGCGCCGTACTGGCCGGGAGCCGGGAGGCGCTCGCCGGTCGCACCGCCGCGCGCGCCACCGCGGCGCTGCGGCACCGGCTGCTCGCCGCCGCGCAGGCGCTCGGCCCGCGGTGGGTGGCGGGGCGGCGCACCGGCGAGCTGGTCGCGCTGACCGACCGCGGCATCGACGCGCTCACCCCGTACCTGCGCGACTACCTGCCGCAGGTCGCGCTGGCCGCGGCGGTGCCGGTCGCGGTGCTGGTTCGGCTCTGCTGGGCCGATCCGACCTCGGCGCTGGTGGTGGCGGCGACGCTGCCGCTGATTCCGCTGTTCGGCGCGCTCGCCGGCCGGCAGGCCCGGCTCGCCACCCGGCGCCAGTGGCGCCGGCTGTCCGTCCTGAGTGGACACTTCCTGGACACGGTGCTCGGCCTGCCCACGCTGCGGGCGTTCGGCCGGGCCGGCGCGCACGCGGTACGGCTGCGCTCGGTCGCCGACGCGCACCGGCGCGCCACGATGAGCGCGCTGCGCGTCGCCTTCCTCACCTCGCTGGTCCTGGAACTGGTCGCGGCGCTGTCGTTGGCCCTGCTCGCGGTGCCGATCGGGCTGCGGCTGCTGGCCGGCGAGCTCGACCTGCGTACCGCGCTGGTGGTGCTGCTGCTCGCGCCCGAGGCGTACCTGCCGCTGCGGGCGCTCGGCGCCCGCTTCCACGCCGGCGCGGCCGGACTCGCCGCCGCCGACGACGCCTTCACCATCCTCGACACCACCGCCACCGCCACCGCCACCGCCACCGCCACCGCCGGCACCACCACCGACACCGGCGCCACCACCACCGACACCGACACCGGCACCGCGGCCGCCGACACTGCCGTCGCCACCGTCGCCACCGGCACCGCCGCGCCGCCGGTACGGGCTCGCCGTACCGGAGCTCGCTCGGTGCTGGTGCGGTGCGAGGACGTGACGGTGCGGTACCCGGGCCGGGACGAGCCCGCGCTGTGCGGGTTCGACCTGACCGTCGAGGTGGGCGACCGGCTGGTGCTGACCGGCCCCAGCGGCGTCGGCAAGAGCACCGTCCTGGCCCTGGTACTGGGTTTCGTCCGGCCGGCGCGGGGCCGGGTCCTGCTCGGCGGGCGCGACCTCGCGGCCATGGACCGGGCCGAGCTGGCCGGTTGGCGGGACCGGCTCGGCTGGCTGCCGCAGCGCCCTCGGCTGTTCGCCGGCACGCTCGCCGCCAACGTGGCACTCGGTGCTCCCGGCGCGGACGAGGCGCGGATCCGCCGCGCGGTCCGGGCCGCGGCCCTGGACGAGGTGGTCGCCGGACTGCCCGGGGGGCTGCACACCAGGCTCGGCGAGAACGGGCACGGGCTGTCCGCCGGGCAGCGGCAGCGGGTCGCGCTGGCCCGGGCGCTGTGCCGGGAGGCGCCGCTGCTGCTGCTCGACGAGCCGACCGCCCGGCTGGACGCGGCGACCGAGACAGCGGTACTGGCCGCGGCGACCCGGCTGCCGGCCGACCGTACCCTGCTCGCGGTCGCGCACCGCCCGGCCACCATCGCCGCCGCCCGACCGGTACCGCTGCGGCCCGCCACCGAGGCTGCTGTCGCACGCCGATCCGGCCCGACGGGTACCGCGCCGGTCACCGCACTCGTCGAGTCTCGGTCATGACGGGATCCGTGGTGGGACAAGGGAAGAGCGCGGGTGGTGTGTTGCGCGCGGTGTGGTGGCCGGTGGCGCTCGCCGCGGCGGCCGGCGCCGGTGCGGAGCTCGCCGGTACCGCGCTGCTCGCGACCGCGGCCTGGCTGCTGGCGCGGGCGGCACAGCAGCCGGGACTCGCGGCGCTGGCGGTGGCGATCGTCGCGGTCCGCGCCTTCGCGCTGCTGCGCGGCACCCTGCGGTATGCCGAGCGGCTCACCGGGCACCGTGCGGCGCTGCGGGCGCTGGCCCGGCTGCGCGAACGGGTGTACGCGGCGCTCGTGCCGCTGGCGCCCGGCGGCCTGCCCGGGTGGCGCCGGGCGCAGCTGCTGCACCGGATGGTCACCGACACCGAGGCGGTGCAGGATCTCGTGGTCCGCTGCCTCGTCCCGGCTGCCGGCGCGGCGCTCGCCGGCGGGCTGGGCCTGGTCGTGCTGGCGGCGCTGTCCCCATCGTCGGTGCCGCCGCTGCTGGCCGCGCTCGTCGGGACCGGCCTGGTGCTGCCGGCGTGCGCCGGCCGGCACCGACGCCGTACCGCCGGCGCCGACGACACCGCGGTGGCGGTGACCGCCACCGATCTGCTGGACGGTGCGGCCGAACTCGCCGCGTACGGCGCGGAGCCGGCCGCGCTCGCCGCCGCGGATGCCGCGCACGCCGACCGCGCCGGCCGGGAACGCACCGAGGCGCGGGTGGCCGGCCTGCTCACCGCGGTCGGCATCGCCCTGCAGGGCCTCGCCGCCGCGTCCGCGACGGTACTGGCCACGCGGGCCGGCGGACCGGCCGTCGCGGTGGTCGCGCTGACCACCCTGGTGGCGCTGGAACCGTCGCTGGCCCTCCCGGTGGCCGCCCGCCGGCTCGTCGACGCGCGGGCAGCGCTGCGCCGGGTCCGCGCGGTACTCGCCGCACCGGCGCCGGTGGCGGAGCCGGCCACGCCGCTGCCGGTACCGGCCGGGCCGGTCGAGATCACCATCCGCGACCTGCGGGTGCGCTACGCCGACGACCGGGCGCCGGCACTGGACGGGGTGAGCGTCGACGTCCGGCCCGGCAGCCGGCTGGTCGTGACCGGGCCGAGCGGGTCGGGCAAGAGCACCCTGCTCGCGGCGCTGCGCCGGTTCGTCGCGCCGGCGGCCGGCACGATCCGGCTCGACGGCACCCCGCTCGACGCGTACGCCGGGGTCGACGTGCGGCGGCTGATCGGCGGCGTCGGCGAGGAGGCGTACCTGTTCGACACCACGCTCGCCGCGAACCTGCGGCTCGGCGACCCGGACGCGACCGACGACCAGCTCCGGGCGGTACTGCGCCGGGTCGGCCTGGGTGACCGGTTCGCCGGCGAGCTGGCCACCGAACTCGGCCAGGACGGCAGCACCCTGTCGGGTGGCGAGCGGCAACGCGTGCTGCTGGCCCGGGCGCTGCTCGCCGACCCGCAGGTACTGCTGCTGGACGAGCCAACCGAGGGGCTGCCCGCCGCCGACGCGGACCGGTTGCTGCGCGACCTGCTGACCGCGACCGCCGGCCGGACCACAATCCTGGTCAGCCACGACCCGGCCGCCCGCGCCCACGCCGACCAGCTGCTCGACCTCGGCGCGGCGGTGGGGCCGCGTCAGATCAGTCGCTCGTGTCGCGGCGCAGCTTCTTGATGTCGCCGCGGCGGCGCTTGGCGTTCAACCGGCGGGTCACCGAACCGCGGGACGGCTTGGTCGCCCGGCGGGTCGGTGGCGGCGGTGCGACGGCCCGGCGGACCAGCTCGGCGAGGCGCTGGGCGGCGGCGCGGCGGTTGTCCAGCTGCGCCCGGTGCTCGGACGCGGCCACCGTCAGCACCCCGTCGACCAGCCGGGAGCCCAGCCGCTCGACCGCCCGGTCACGCAGCGTCGGCGACAGCACCGGCGAGTTGACCAGATCCCAGGACAGCTCGACCCGGGAGTCGGCGGTGTTCACACCCTGCCCGCCGGGGCCGCCCGAGCGGGAGAAGCGCCACCGTAGCTCGGCCCCCGGAATGGAGATCGAACGGGTCACGGTGAGCGGCTCGGGCATGATCCCAGCCTATGCCGTACCCATCGACCGACGTCACCGCATTACCGCGCGGTCAGCGGCCGTTGCGGTAGACGACCCGGAAGCCGAGATGGTCGGCGAACGGGGCGAACCGGGCCGAGCGCATCGTCGACTCCGCCGAGTCGACCCGTTTGCCGTTGACCAGCCGGTCGAGCAGCACCGTCTCGAACGCGGCGGCCTCGACCCAGTCGACCGTCTTGGTGTATCCGCAGATCAGCGCCGCGCCGGTGCGGTCGAGGAAGTCGCGCAGCATTCGGTCGGGCGCCTTGAGCACCGCACAGCTGCCGAAGAACAGCCGCCGGCCGGGGCACTTGCCGGCCAGGATCTCGCCCACCTCGTCCAGCTCGATGGTGTTGTCGTGGTGGTTGAACTCGGTCAGCAGCAGCCGCTGCGGCTCACCGTGCACGGCGAAGAACCCGACGTTGAAGTCGTCGTACTGCTTGAGGGTCCAGCGGTCGAGGTAGTACTCCAGCTCCTGGGCGGTGGCGACGTCCTTGTGGATGTACTTGATGCTCTGGATGCGTTCCAGCAGCTCCAGCGTCGGCAGCACGGAGCCGCGACTGGTCATGTCGCGCGCCCACTGACCTTCCACGCAGAACACGCCACCCCGTGACATTCCGCAGCGCTCCCTTCGCCGTACGGCGCCGTGCGGAGTCTAAGCAGCACCCCCGACAGGAGTACATCGCCCGAAAGAGCCCGTGCGGATTTCCACACTCCCCTACACTCTCCGCTCCTCAACGGCCACAGTTCGTGATGGCAGGGCCGGTCGAACCACGCTGGGTCTACGGTCGTGACCTGCGATGTTGACTCTCCAGTTGGTTGAGGGGGGAGGGTTCGGGGCGTGTTCGACGGGGGGATGCTGAGCATCGGGGAGCTGGCCCGCGCGAGCGGGCTGCCGGTCAGCGCGCTGCGCTTCTACGACGGGGCGCGGCTGCTGGTGCCCGCGCAGGTCGATCCGCGCAGCGGCTACCGGCGGTACGGCCCGGACCAGGTCGGTACGGCCCGGCTGCTGGCGCGGCTGCGCCGGGTGGGCATGCCGCTGGCCGACATGCGCCTGCTGCTGGCCGCCCGCCACGACCGGCGGCTCGTCGGTGCGCTCGTCGCCGAACACCTGGCCCGGCTGGAGGCCGGGCTGGCCGACGCCCGACGAGAACTGGAGCACGTCGTGTCCGAGACCGATCCCGCGGTGACCGCCTTCCGCGTCACCCCCGCCGACCTGCGCCGCGCCCTCGCCGCGGTCAGCTTCGCCCTGCCGTCCGGCACCGCCGCGCACGCCGTACCGTCCGCCGCCGAGGACTCCGGCGTGCTGGACGCGGTGCTGTTCGACGTCGACGCCGACCGGCTGACGCTGGTCGCGACCGACCGGTACCGGCTGGCGGTCAGCTCGGTCCCGGTCACCGACCGGACCGGGCCGAACGGCCGGTTGTCGGTGCCGCGGGCCGAGCTGCCCCGGATCGCCGCACTCGCCGGCGACCGCCTCGACGGGCGCCTCGACGGCGACGTGATGCGGCTCGGTGAGCTGCGCGTCGTGGCCCAGCCGGGGGAGTACCCCGACTACCAGCAGGTGACCGCATCGATTGGCGGACAACGGATCCCGACCGACGGCGAGCGGCTGCGCGAGCTGCTGTCGGCCGGCCCGCTGCGGACGGTACCGGAGTGCGCCGGCCCGGTCGCCGCGCTCGGCGTGGACGCCGCCGGCACGCTCGCGGTGCTCGACGCCGACGACACCGGGCTGCTCGCCGCGGTCAACCGCGACTTCCTGCTCGACGCGGTGGCCGCGGCACCCGCCGGGCAGCTCGTCCTCGACTTCACCGGCCCGAACCACCCGCTGGCCGTCCGCGACCCCGACGACCCCACCACGTACTCGATCCTGATGCCCGTGCGCCTGCCGTGACGGCGGTGCGTCCGGTCGGCGCGGTGGCCGGACGGCTCGGGTACGGATGGTGGCTCGGCGGCAGCGCGGTGTCGCTGCTCGGTTCCTCCGCGCAGGGCTTCGCCCTCGGCTGGGCGGCGACCGGGTACGGCGGCTCGTGGGCTGCGCTGGTGTTGACCGCGACGACGGCACCGCGGCTGCTGCTGGCGCTGCTCGGCGGCGCGGTGGCGGACCGGTACGGGCCCTGGCGGGTACTGGTCGGGGCCGGTGCGGCGATGCTCGCGGTGACGGCGGGTTTCGCCGCCGCCGTCGCCGCCGTGGGGATCGCGCTGCCGTTGCTCGTCGCGGTGGCGATGCTGGTGGGCGTCGGCAGCGCCTTCCAGTACCCGGCCGCCGGTACCGTCGTCCGGCACCTCGCCGCCGGCCCGGGAATGGGCCGCGCGATGGCGGCCAACCAGGTCGCGGGTCGCGCCGCGGCGTTCGTCGGTCCCGCGCTCGGCGGGCTGCTGGTCGCCGGCCTCGGCCTGGTCGGCACCTCGGCCGTCGACGCGGCCAGCTACCTGGTGCTGCTCGGCGTCCTGGCGTTGCTGCGCGGCCGGCTCGACCTGCCGGGATCGCCGGACGGCGGCGGCCTGGTGACCCGCATCCGGGCCGGGATCGGGGTGGTGGCGGCGGATCCGCTGCTGCGCGGGCTGGGCGCGCTGGTCGCGGTCGCGGCCGGGTTCCTGCTGCCCGTCGCCTCGTTGCTCGTACCGCTGCTGGTACGCCAGCAGGACTGGCCGGCCGCCGCGGCGGGGTGGGCGGTGGGTGCGGAGGCGCTCGGCGTCGGCCTGGTGATCGTCGCGGTACTGGTGCGTGGCACCGCCCGCCGCTCCGGCGTCGTGCTCGCCGGCGGTCTGCTGGTCGCCGGCGCCGGAGCCGGCTGGCTGGCGCTCGCCGGTTCGGGCCCGGTCGCGGCCGCGGCGACGTTCGTGCTCGGGCTGGGTACCGGTGCGTTCACCACGCACGTCGGGCCGCTGCTGCTGCGGGCCTCGCCCACCGGGTACCTCTCCCGGATCCAGGCGGTACTGCTGGTGGTCCAGACGGCGCCGCTGTTGTTGACGCTCAACGTCTTCGGCTGGTGGGCCGACCGGGCCGGCGCCGACGCGGTGGTCGCCGGCTGCGCGGTGGTGGTGTGCCTGGCCGGGCTCGGCGGGTTGGCGAGTCGACGTCTGCGCAGCGTGGCGAGCCCATGACGGAAAGGGTTGCGGCGCGCAGGGCGCTACTGCTGATCCGTCCCGCCGGCCGGTCGGTCCACTGTGGACCGGTCGGGCGGCAGCAGGTAGCGGCGCAGGATCAGCTTCAGCTCGGCCACGATCTCCGGGTCGCCGTCCGGGTCGTCCCGGAACGCCTCGCTGAGCAGCTTGTCGCCGACGCTGACGGCGACCAGCGCCTGCCGCGGCGACACGTCGACGGCGTACCGGTCGGCGAGGGCGGCGCGCAGCCGGGTGGCGAGCGCGGTGTCGTGCGCGTCGCCGACGGAACGGTCCAGGTTCCCCGCCGGGCCGCTGAAGAACCAGATCTGGTGGAAGCCCGGCTCGGACCGGTAGAACCGCGCGAAGGCGTCCACGACCCGGTCGACGAGTTCGCCGGGGGCGGCCGGCGGGTCGACCAGCGCGCCGTCCAGGACCGCGAGCATCCGCTCCAGCCAGTGCAGGACCAGCGCGCGGGTGATCTCGTCCTTGTCGGCGAAGTAGCGGTAGAGCGAGCCGACCGAGACGCCGGCGCGTTCGGCGATCAGCTTGGTGCCGATCTCCGGGTACGGGAGTTCCGCCAGCAGCGCCGCGGTGGTGTCGAGGATCTGATCCCGTTTTGCCCTGCTTCGCTGCTGTCGCGGCGTGCCGCGGCTTGACACCGCGGCAAAACCTGAACCAGACTCCGGTTCATGTCCGTCGTGCATGCACTCAGGGTAGGCCATGCGCGGTGACCGAACCGGCCACCGCGCCGGTCCCGCCGCCGGCGCCGAGGTCGGGGGACTGCGGCGGTGGCGGCCGCGGCCGTTCGGGTTGCTGTGGGGTGCCGGTACGATCTCGGCGCTCGGCGACGGCGTGCACTGGATCGCGCTGCCGCTGCTCGCCGCGTCGGTCACCCTCGACCCGCGGCTCGTCTCCCTGGTCTCGGTCGCCGAGCAGCTCCCCTGGGTACTGTTCGGGCTGCTCGCCGGCGCGCTCGCGGACCGGGTCGACCGCCGCCGGGTGCTCTGGCGGCTCGACCTGGTCCGCGCCGGCGTGGTCGCTGTGCTCGCGGCGACCGTGCTCACCGACACCGTCACGCTGCCGGTCGTCCTGCTCGTCGCGTTCACCCTGACCAGCTTCGGTACCGTCTACGATTCCGCCTCCGCGGCACTCGTGCCGACCCTGGTACCGGTCGCCGACCGGCCGGCCGCGAACGGCCGGCTGCAGGCCGGCACCCTGGTCGCCGACACGCTGCTCGGCGCGCCGGTCGGTGCCACCCTGTTCACCCTGTTCGCCGCCGCCCCGTTCCTCGTCGACACCGCGAGCTTCGCGATCGCGGCCGGCCTCGTCGCGGCGATCCCGGTGGCCGCCGCACCGCCGCCCGCCCGTACCGCCTCGTCGGGGCGCGCGGACGGTGCCGGGTCGTCGGTGCGAGCGGACGTCGTCGCCGGGCTGCGGTTCCTGCTCGGGCACCGGCTGCTGCGCCGGCTCTGCTGGTACGGCGCGCTGATCAACCTCGTCACCACCGTCGCGGTGGCGTTGCTGGTGCTCTACACCCGCGACGTGCTGCACCTCGGCAGCCTCGGATACGGGCTGCTCGTGGCGGCGTTCGCGGTCGGCGGGGTGCTCGGCTCGCTGCTCGCCGGGCGGCTCGCGACGGTGCTCGGCAGCCGGCCGGCGTTGCTTTCCGCGCTGGTACTGGGCGCCGGCGGCGCCACCGGCATGGCACTCGCCGGTCACCCGGCACCGGCCGGGATCGCGGTCGGAGTCTTCGGTGCGGCGAACGGGCTGTGGGGCGTGGTCGCCGTGTCGCTGCGGCAGTCGCTGGTGCCCGACGCGCTGTTCGGCCGGGTCACCAGCGCCTTCCGACTGGTCACCCTCGGCGTCGGCCCGCTCGGCGCGCTGGCCGCCGGCTTCGTCGCCCACCGCTACGGCCTGCGCGCCCCGATGGTCTGCGCGGCAACGATCCTGCTCGCCGGTACGGTCGCCGCACCGATGCTGCTCCGCCGCGCCGACCTGCCGTCCCGTACCGCCTGAGCCGCGGTGGGCCACCGGTACCGGCGGCGGACCGGCCGTGGCCGCCGGCCTTCCGCCGTCCACCGGGCGGGTCGCGGCCGTCGGCACTCGGGTGGGTTCGGGGCGGCCGGGTCAGCGTGCGGTACGAGGCGGCAGCGCGGTGAGGAACTCGCGGAGGGTGTCGGCCACCAGGTCGGGTGCGGTGGCCGTGGCGAAGTGCAGCTGGCCGGGCCAGACCACCAGGCGCGCGTCGGGCAGCGCCGCGGCGAGCCCGCGGGTCGTCTCCGGCATCGGCGGCCAGGTGTCGCCGCCGGCCATCACCAGGCTCGGCAGCGCGATCCCGGACCAGCGCGCGAGGTCCGTGTCGTCGGCGGCGAGCGCGTCGAGGTCGTGCCGCCAGCCGAGCCCGGCGCGGCGCGCCTCGACCGGATCCGGCTCGGCGGCCGAGGCCGCGGCGAACGCGGCCACGATCTGTTCCGGTACCAGCGTCACCTCGTTGAGCACCGCCAGCGACGCGGCCGTGTCGCCGCGCTCGAACGCCTCCCGGTAGCGGGTTGCGAGGGGGTCGATGCGCGGCCCGGCGGCGAACAGCGGCGGCTCGAAGACGGCCAGGCTGCGCAGCCCGCCCGGCTCCGCGAGCGCGGTGTGCAGCGCGACGTAGGCCCCGTACGAGGCGCCGACCAGGTGCACGCCGGGCTCCACGGCGCCGTTGGTCGCGCCGATTTGCCGCACCAGCCGGTGCACGTCGTCGACCTCGTCGGCGAACCGCTTGCCGGGCGCCGGCTGCCCGCTCGGCCCGTACCCGCGGCGGGCCACCAGCCACACCTGGTACTCGCCGGACAGCCGCTCGGCGATCGGCGCCCACGAGTGCAGCCCACCGCCGGAGCCGTGCAGGAACAGCACCGGTTCGCCCGACCCGCCGTACCGACCGACGAGCCGAACGCCGTCGGCCGCGGCCAGCTCGAACTCCTGCCAGGCGGTGCTCGTCATCGGATGTCCTCGTCGCTCGCGGGCTGCGTCACGCCGCGGCCGGTCGCCGGGCGCACGGTGCCCATGATCGGGTGCGGTACCCCGGCTGTCACCCGGGTTTGCCGCGGTACGGCCGGAGCCGTCCGGCGAGCGACGGCTCAGTCGGGGGTGTGCCGGAGCCAGAGGGTGGCGAGTGGCGGGACCTGGATGGTGGCGGAGGCGGGCTGGCCGTGCCACGGTTCGTCGGTCGCGACCACCTCGCCGAGGTTGCCCCAGCCGGACCCGCCGTACGACTCCGCGTCGGTGTTGAGCAGCTCGGTCCAGCGCCCGGCCCGCGGCAGGCCGAGCCGGTAGTCGGCGTGCGGCCCGCCGGCGAAGTTCGCCACGCAGGCCACCACCGTCCCGTCGGATCCCCAGCGCAGGAAGGAGAACACGTTGCCGGCGGCGTCGTTCGCGTCGATCCAGGCGAACCCGGCCGGCGAGGTGTCCTGGGTCCACAGCGCCGGCGCGTCCTTGTACCGGGCGTTGAGGTCGGTGACCATCGCCTTGACCCCGGCGTGCGCCGGCCAGTCCAGGGCCGCCCAGTCGACGCCGTGCTCCTCGCTCCACTCGCCGACCTGGGCGAACTCGCAGCCGGCGAACAGCAGCTGCTTGCCCGGGTGCGCCCACATGAAGCCGAACAGCGCGCGCACCGAGGCGAAGCGTTTCCAGTCGTCGCCGGGCATCCGGCCGAGCAGCGAACCCTTGCCGTGCACCACCTCGTCGTGGCTGATCGGCAGCACGAAGTTCTCGCTCCACGCGTACATCAGCGAGAACGTCATCTCGTGGTGGTGGTACTGCCGGTAGATCGGGTCCTTCGAGACGTACGACAGGGTGTCGTGCATCCAGCCCATGTTCCACTTGAACCCGAACCCGAGCCCGCCCAGGTAGGTGGGCCGGGTGACGCCGGGCCAGGCGGTCGACTCCTCGGCGATCATCACCACGCCGGGATGGCGCCGGTACACGGTCGCATTCGTCTCCTGCAGGAACGACACCGCGTCCAGGTTCTCCCGGCCGCCGTGCTCGTTCGGCGTCCACTCACCCGGGTTGCGCGAGTAGTCGAGGTAGAGCATCGAGGCGACCGCGTCCACCCGCAGCCCGTCGACGTGGAACTCCTCGCACCAGTACAGCGCGTTCGCGACCAGGAAGTTGCGCACCTCGTGCCGGCCGAAGTCGAACACGTACGTGCCCCAGTCGGGGTGCTCGCCGCGGTGCGGATCGGCGTGCTCGTAGCAGGCGGTGCCGTCGAAGCGCGCCAGCGCCCACTCGTCCCGCGGGAAGTGCGCCGGCACCCAGTCGAGGTAGACGCCGATGCCGGCCTGGTGCAACCGGTCGACCAGGTAGCGGAAGTCGTCGGGGCTGCCGAACCGGGCGGTCGGCGCGTAGTAGCTGGTCACCTGGTAGCCCCAGGAGCCGCCGAACGGGTGCTCGGCCACCGGCAGGAACTCCACGTGCGTGAAGCCGACCTCCGCCACGTAGGACACCAGCTCGTCGGCGAGCTGGCGGTAGGTCGCGCCGGGCCGCCAGGAGCCGAGGTGCACCTCGTAGATCGACACCGGCCGCTGGTGCCACTCGGTCTGCCGGCGGGTCGCGAGCCAGTCCGCGTCGCCCCACTCGTACGCCGAGCGGTAGACCCGCGACGCGGTGCGCGGCGGCACCTCGGTGGCCTGCGCCATCGGGTCCGCCTTCTCCCGCCAGCGGCCGTCCGCCCCGAGGATGCGGTACTTGTAGAGCCCGTCCGCGGCGAACTCCGGGACGAACAGCTCCCACACCCCGGACGAGCCGAGCGAACGCATCGACAGCCCGTCGTAGGGGCCCCAACCGATGCCGTCGCCGATCACCCGCACCGCCCGCGCGTTCGGCGCCCAGACCGCGAACGCGACCCCGTCCACCGGCCCGTTCGGCGTCGAGTAGCTGCGCGGATGCGCGCCGAGTACCCGCCACAGCTCCTCGTGCCGGCCCTCCCCGATCAGGTACAGGTCGGTGTCGCCGAGCGTCGGCAACCACCGGTACGGGTCGTCGGCCAGGTGCTGCCCGCCGTCGGCGCCGGTCACCTCGATCCGGTAGTCGCGGGGCGCGCCGGGAAGCGTCGCCTCGAACACGCCGCCGTCGTGCACCTTGCGCGCCGGGAACCGCTGGTCGCCGTCGACGACCACCACCTGCAACGCGTCCGGCCGCAGCGTGCGCACCACCGTTCGGTCGCCGCCGAGCGGGTGCGCCCCGAGCACGGCGTGCGGGTCGTACGCCTCGCCCCGGACGAGACGGTCGAGCACTTCTGAGTCCACCGATGTCGCCACCAGACAACCCTAAGCGCCCGGGCGCCGCACCGCGCCCCGGACGCACCGGTGGGTGCCCGGCATGTCGCGTACGGTGGCCGCCCGGCGCCGGTACCGGTTCGCCAGGAAACGCGGCTATGCTGCCGAACTGACCGCACCAGGGCCCCCGACCGCTGTCGTCGGCGTCGGGAGGCCCGCACCGCCGACCGCGCGTTGCCGGGAGGACGCCCGGATGACTGGGCACATCAGCAGGCCGACCCGAACCGGCCGGCCCGAGCAGACCGTCGTGACCGGGCCGGGATGACCGCACCGGATCCACCCGACGAGGCCGGGACGGCCGGGCCGATCGCCGGCCGGTACCGGCTGGAGGAGCAGGTCGGGCTGGGGGGCATGGGGCTGGTCTGGCGCGCCACCGATCTGGAACTGGGCCGTACCGTCGCGGTGAAGCGCTCGCAGGACACCGGGCCGCGCGCCGGGCGGGCGCTGCGCCGGGAGGCGCGTACCGCGGCGGTGCTGCAACACCAGCGCGTCGTCACGCTGTACGACGTGGTCACCGACGGCGACCAGCGCTGGCTGGTGATGGAGTACGTGCCGTGGCGCAGCCTGGCGCAACTGCTCGCCGAGTCCGGTCCGATCGGCCCGGCGCGCGCCGCGGCGCTCGGCGCGCAGCTCGCCGAGGCGCTGGAAGCGTTGCACGCCAAGGGAATCGTGCACGCGGACGTGAAGCCGGGCAACGTGCTGGTCGGCCCGCAGGACGCGGTCAAGCTGATCGACTTCGGGCTGTCCCGGCCGGCGACCGGCGTACCGCGGCCGCGCCGGCCGCTCGGGCCGGCCGGTTCGGTGCCGGCCGGTTCGGTGCCGGTCGGTCCGGGCAGTGCGTCGCCATCCGTCGATCCGGCCGCTCCCGCCGGCCCGGCGACGCCTGGCGCGGCCGGCCCGGCGACGGACCGCGACGGTACGGCGGGGCGGCCGGCGCGGGACGGGATCGGGGGTGCGACCTGGTCGACGACCGGCGCCGGTACGGTCGGCGGCACGCCGGCGTTCCAGGCGCCCGAGGTCGCCGCCGGCGGCCCGGCGAGCACCGCCGCCGACCTGTTCTCGCTCGGCGCGACGCTCTACGCGGCGGTCGAGGGGCACTCACCGTACGGCCCGCCGAACCACCCGGCCGCGCTGCACCGCCGGGCGCTGGCCGGCGCGCTGCAGCCGGCGCCGCACGCCGGGGCCCTGACGCCGGCGCTCGCCGCGC